>CAZLWK010000003.1:0-54659 GCA_964563395.1 uncultured Caulobacteraceae bacterium | reverse complement strand
CGCCGCCGCGCATGATGTCCGCGCCAGGACCGCCATTCAGCGTGTCATTCCCCATCATGCCGTAGAGAAAGTCAGCGTCGCCGCCGCCGCGAAGCGTGTCGTTGCCGCTATAGCCGCGCAATCTGTCGCCGGAATTCGATCCCGTCATGGTGTCGGCGCCGGAGAAGACATAGGCCAGCCCGCCGGCGGTATTGCCTGCATTCACATAGGACCAGAAAGTCGCGGCCGATAAGGACAGGTCCGTCACGGAGAAGAGCTGCAAGCCGAACTGAGATTCTTCCCATGTCGTGAATGTGCCCGACGTGGGATCATTGGCGCCGTTGAAGACAAGTCCCGTTCCGGTGAACCGCGTAAAGGTTGAAGCGGTGTCGAACAGGCGAAACACAGTCGCCGATGTCGAGACATTGGCGTAATTGTTGAGCTCGTTGAGGTCGAACGTGTCGAAATCCAGCCCCACGCTCGTATTCACGACCAGCGTCGCCATGCGTCTTCCCCCTCGATCGGCGCCGAATTGGGGCGAAGCGCGCCCGCCGCGGGCTTGCCGAGCTTCGCCTAAGGCGGCGGACGCATCGCCTTTGGCGAAACGCGCGCCCTTCCGGCCTGTGAGGTGCAAGTTTTGTGCTTGCCGGGAATGCTCTCAACATTGTTCGCGGCGCCCGCTCATCACGGAAGGGTTAGGCGCCGCCAAGGCGATCCGCATTAAGAGTTAAGTCGCGGCGCGCCAGGCCGGCCGCGCGAAGCGGGCGGCCACGAAATCGGCGAAGGCGTCGAGTTTGGCTGGGCGCGGCCCCGGCGCGGGCGTGACCAAGTGCAGCGCGATCGGCGCAAGCCGCCAATCCGGCAGCACCTGCGCCAGCACGCCGCGCGCGATGTCGCCGGCGACGATAAAGTCCGGCAAGAGCGCCAATCCGAGCCCGGCGCGCAGGGCCGGCAATTGCGCGTCGGCATTGTTAACGCGCAGCGGTCCGTGCGGCCGGACCAGCACCTCTTCGCCAGTCGCATTCACCAGCCGCCAGACGTCGGGCGTCGCCAGATAGGAATAGGAAAAGCATGCATGCTCGGCGAGCGCGCGCGGATGAGCAGGCTGCCCGCGCGCGGCCAAATAAGCCGGCGAAGCCACAAGCAGACGCTCCACCACGCACAACCTTTTGGCGATCAAGGATGAATCCGGCAGCGCCGCGATGCGCAGCGCCGCGTCGAAGCCGCCGCCGACCAGATCCACCACCGCGTCGCTGAGATGGAGGTCAACCACGATGTCGGGGTAGGCGGAGAGGAAATCGGGCAGCGCCGGCGCCAGATGCGCGATTCCGAACGACATGGGCGCGGCGATCTTGAGGGCGCCGCGGGGCGCAGCCGATTGCGCCGCCGCCTCCGCCTCCGCGCTCTCGGCTTCGGCGAGGATCCGGAAAGCGCGCTGCGAAAGCTGGCGGCCGGTCTCCGTGAGGGCCAGGCGCCGCGAAGTGCGGTTCAGGAGGCGCGTCCCCAGCCGGGCCTCCAGCCGCGTCACGGCCTTGGAGACACTGGCCTTGGAGAGCCCAAGCTCCGTCGCGGCGGCCGCGAAGGACCGGGCTTCAACCACCTTGGCGAATATCGCCCAGGCCTCGAGATCGGGAAGAGCCATTATATCACAAAAAGAAACGATGAATTTCCATAGTTTCTATTTCGAACATAAATTCAAGCGCCATTTGTGAGTGGAACCGGCGCGGCCTTAGCGGCGCCTTTGGAAAGGGGACGACAATGATTGAACGCAGACCTTTCAACGCGCTCGGCGGCGCCGACCACGGTTGGCTCAAGGCCAAGCATCATTTCTCGTTCGCGTCCTATTTCGATCCAGCGCGGATGCATTGGGGCGCCTTGCGCGTTTGGAACGACGATGAGATCGCCCCGCATTCCGGTTTCCCGCCGCACCCTCATGCCGACATGGAGATCATCACCTATGTCCGCGAAGGCGCGATCACCCACCAGGATAGCCTGGGCAATAAGGGCCGCACCGGCGCGGGCGATGTGCAGGTGATGAGCGCGGGCGCGGGCGTGCGGCACGCGGAATACAATCTGGAGCCGGAAACGACCCGCATCTTCCAAATCTGGATCGAGCCCACGCAGCGTGGCGGACAGCCCTCTTGGGGCGCGAAGCCCTTTCCCAAGGGCGATCGGTCCGGGAAATTCGTGGCGCTGGCCAGTGGCTTTGACGGCGATGCGGACGCGCTGCCGATCCGCACCGATGCGCGCGTGCTGGGCGCCACGTTGAAGGCTGGCGAAAGCACGACCTACGAATTGGGCGCCGCGCGGCGCGGCTATCTTGTGCCCGCGAAGGGGGCGGTGGAGGTGAACGGCGTGCGCGTCGATGCGCGCGACGGCGCCGCGATCGCCGATGAAGCAGTCGTCACCGTCACGGCTTTGGAAGACAGCGAACTTGTTCTGGTGGACGCGGCTTAGGCCGCGTCCATCTACTTTGGGTGGAGCACATCATGGCGAAGGTTCTCGTTCTTTATTATTCATCCTACGGCCATATCGAGACGATGGCCGAAGCAGTCGCGGAAGGGGCGCGCAGCACCGGCGCGAGCGTCGACGTCAAGCGCGTGCCGGAGACCGCGCCCTTGGAGGTTGCGAAGAGCGCGCATTTCAAACTCGATCAGAAGGCCCCGATCGCGACCGTTGACGAACTCGCCAATTACGACGCGATCATTGTCGGCACGGGCACGCGCTTCGGGCGGATTTCGTCGCAAATGGCCGCGTTCCTCGATCAGGCCGGTGGGCTGTGGGCGCGTGGCGCGCTGCACGGCAAGGTCGGCGGCGCTTTCACCTCAAGCGCCGTGCAGCATGGCGGCCAGGAGACGACGCTGTTCTCCATCATCACCAACTTGCTCCATTTCGGCATGGTGATCGTTGGCCTGAATTACGGCTTTCAGGGCCAGATGCGCAACGATGAGGTTGTCGGCGGCGCGCCCTACGGCGCCACCACGATCGCGGGCGGCGACGGCTCGCGCCAGCCCAGCGAAACCGAGCTTGAAGGCGCCCGCTATCAGGGCCGCACGATCGCGGAGACGGCGATCAAGCTGCATGGCTAAAGGCGTCGGCGTTCCTCCTCACGGCGAGGAGGGACGCCCCGCCCATCCTGTGTTAGAGGCCATGCTGGAGGACGCGTAATGAATGATGCCTTGACCATCGTGAACAATGAAGCCGCGCACCGCTTCGAAACACGCATCGGCGAGGACATCGCCATCGCCGAATACAAGATGGAGCCGGACGGCATTCGCTTCTACCACACCTTGGTTCCCGAGGCCCTTGGCGGGCGCGGCATCGGCAAGGCGCTCATTCGGGCGGGGCTAAAGCATGCGCGCGACAACGGGCTCATGGTCAAACCGCAATGCCCCTTCTTCGCCGCCTATATGAAGGAGCATGCCGAGGAGCACGATCTCGTGCATCCCGATTGGCGCGCCAAGATCGGCATCGCGCCATGAGCATCGATCTCGTCATCGATCAGCGGCGCAAGGATCTTGGCGGATTCGAGGTTGGCCGCGTCTTGCCGTTCCACGCGCGCCGCATGGTGGGGCCCTTTGTGTTCTTCGATCATATGGGGCCCGCCGATTTCGCGCCTGGCCTTTCGCGCAGCGTCGATGTGCGGCCGCATCCGCATATCGGGCTCGCCACGGTCACCTATCTGTTCGATGGCGAGATCATGCATCGTGACAGCGTCGGCAGCGAGCAGGCGATCCATCCCGGCGAGGTGAATTGGATGATCGCCGGGCGCGGCATTACGCACTCGGAACGGTTCGAGAAGGCGCGCCTCAAGGGCGATCGCCTGCACGGCATTCAGGCCTGGGTGGCGCTGCCCACGGAACATGAGGAAATCGATCCGGCGTTCCATCATCATGCCGGCGCGGAATTACCGACCTATGAGGGCGAGGGCTTGTTCGCGCGTCTCATCGCCGGCAAGGCCTTCGGCGCCGAAGCTGCGGTGAAGACGCATTCGCCGCTTTTCTACGTGCATTGGTCGCTGCAGGCGGGCGCGGAAGCTGTCTTGCCCGCGGAATATCCCGAGCGCGCGGCCTATGTCGCTTCCGGAACCGTGGAATGCGAGGGGCGCCGCTACGATGCCGGTCAAATGCTGATCTTCGCTCCCGGGGCCAGCGTGCGCTTCAAGGCCGAGACGCCCGCGATCGTGATGCTGCTGGGCGGGGAGCCCGTCGGTCCGCGCTTCATCGATTGGAATTTCGTCTCATCGTCGAAGGAGCGGATCGAGCAGGCGAAAGCCGATTGGCGCGCGGGCCGCATGAAGCTGCCCGATCTCGACGACCAGGAATTCATTCCGCTGCCTGGCTAGTTTTTCGGGCGCAAGCGCAACGACAAGAGCGACAGCGCGAGGGCGAGCGCCGACAGCGCGCTCGCCGCCCAGATGTTGCCGCGCCAGCCGCCCGCTTCATAAGCCGCCGTGGCGATCCAGCTGGCCAGGCCCGCGCCGGAAAACATGATCATGATATAGACCGTCATGAGGCGCGTGCGGATTTCAGGTGCGCGGCTTAGCAGCGTCATGCGACCCGATACATCGATCACCGGCCCAGCCATGCTGACCAGGAGGATGGGCGCGATCATGTAGGCGAGGCTGTCGCCGGCCGCGAAAAACAAGAGCACGGAGCCAAGCTGCAGAACGCCGAAGAGGATGCGAGTCCGCTGCGCGCCGATACGATCGGCGATGCGGCCAAGACGAGGCGTGGTTAGCAGATTGATCCCGGTGAGCAGCGCGAGAAAGCTCACAAGGTCCGCGCCATAGCCCATCTCCGGGCTCGTCAAATAAAGTCCAAGGCCAAGCCAGATCGCGAGAAACACCCCGAAACTCAGCGCTTGGATGGCGCCGGAGATGATCACGTCTGGATTGGCGGAAACGATTGGCGCGATGGATCGCAGCAGCGCGCCATAGCTTTCCTTCTCGGCGTCCGAGCCGGCTCGCGCGTCGTCCATCGCGCGCGGCAGCAAAAGCGCGCAAACCAGCAAGAGAAATGCGGCCACGCCATAGACCGCGCGCCATCCGAAATGCTCGGCGATGGGCCCCGCGAGTCCGCGCGCGGCGAGCACGCCCGCGATAGAGCCGCTGGTCAGCAGGGCGGTGGCGCGTCCAAGCCTGTTGAGATCGATACGGCGTGACACATAGGCCGGCAGGAGATAGGGCGCGATGGTGGCGAAGCCGAGCAGCGTGGAGCCGATCGTCAGCGTTATGAAATTCGGCGCCAGCGCCATGATCAAGATGCCGACGAACTGACCGGCGACCGTCATCGCCACAAGCCGGCGATTGCTCAGCCGGTCGCCGAGCGGCAGCAGCAGAAAGATGCCAAGGGCGAGCGCGATTTGATTGAGCGCCGGCACAAGGCCGATCGTGCCGGCGTCGACGCCGAAATCGCGCGCCACGAGGCCGATGATCGGATGAATATAATAGGCGTTGGCGGTGACAGCCGCTCCGGCGACCGCGAACAGCCAGACCTGTGATTCCGATACCGGCCGCTTCTCGCCCTCTTGGCCGGCGCTCACGATTGATCGCGGCCGAAATTCGGCGCGGCCATGTCCTGGCCGGCGTCAATGACTTCGCGACGCACCCGGCGCGCCCGCGCGAAGGTGTTGAACAGCGTCTCGCCATCGCCCCAGCGCACGGCGCGCTGCAAGGCGGCCAGATCTTCCGTGAAGCGGCCCAATGCCTCAAGCACCGCCTCGCGATTGTTGAGGAAGACGTCACGCCACATCGTCGGATCGGAGGCCGCGATACGCGTGAAATCGCGAAAGCCGGAAGCGGAATATTTCACCACTTCGCCTTCGCTGACGCTTTCCATGTCCTGCGCGGTCGCCACGATGTTGAAGGCGATGAGGTGCGGCAGGTGGGAGACGATGGCGAGCACGAGATCATGCCGCTGCGCGTTCATGCGCTCGACATTCGCGCCGAGGCCGCGCCAGAATTCTTCGAGCCGCGTGATCGCCTGCTGGTAGGCGGGGCGTGCATCGTCCTGCGGCGTCAGGATCAGCCAGCGATTCTCGAAGAGATGGGGAAGGCCTGCGTCAGGCCCCGATTGCTCGGTCCCGGCCAGCGGGTGAGCCGCCACGAAGAAGAGGCGATCGGGCGTCTCCTTCAGAACCGCTTCCACGACGGCGTTCTTCACCGAGCCGACATCGCTGATGATCGCGCCATCCTTCATGTGCGGCGCACAGGCGCGCGCGGCCTCGCCCATGCGGCCCACTGGAACGGCGAGAATGACGAGATCGGCGTCGCGCACCGCGCCGGATTCGCTCTCCGCGATGTCGCCCAGCGCGATTTCGCGCGCGCGGGCGCGCACCCCCGCATCCGCATCGTAGAGGCGCACGTTTATACTGGGGCGATGCAGGGCGCATGCGCGCGCGATCGAGGCGCCGATATGGCCCGCGCCGATGATCGCGACGCTTCTGATCGGTTCGCTCACGCCATGAATTCCTTGAGCGCCGCGATCACGCCGTCATTGTCCGCGGCGTGCCCGATCGTGAAGCGCAAGCAATCGGGCAATCCGTAGTTAACGACTTGCCGCAAGATATAGCCGCGCTTGCGCAGATGGGCGTCGGCGTCGGCGGCCGTGCGCCCCGGAACGGCGGCGAACCGCACCAAGACGAAATTGCCGACGCTCGGCGCCACCTCAAGTCCGAGCGCGCGCAGCGCGGCGGAGACGCGTGGAATCTCGGATTCGTTGTGCGCCACGCTGCGCTCGACGAAATCGTGGTCCTCGATGGCCGCAACGCCCGCCGCCTGGGCGGGGCCCGACACGTTGAACGGGCCGCGCGTGCGATTGAGCGCATCGATCACTGAAGCGGGACCATAACCCCAGCCGAGTCTTGCATTCGCGAGGCCGTATATCTTGGAGAAGGTGCGCGTCATGATCACGTTGTCCGCTTCGCTCGCGAGCTCGAGGCCGGACGAATAATCGTTGCGCCGCACATATTCGGCATAAGCCGCATCGATGACGAGCAGCACGTCGCCCGGCAGCGCGGCATGAAGGCGCCGCACCTCCGAGAAGGGAAGGTACGTGCCGGTCGGGTTGTTCGGGTTGTCGAGAAAAACCAGTCGCGTCTTCGGCGTGACGAGCGCCAGCATGGAATCCACGCTGGCGGTGAGACCGTCATTCTGCGCCGTGCGCGTTATCGCGCCCGATTGCTGGGCCGCGATCTTGTAGATCGAAAAGGCGTGCGCGCTTTGCACGATCTCATCGCCCGGCGCGAGATAGGCGCGCGCCAGCAGCAGGAAGATCTCGTCCGATCCCGCGCCGCAAACGATGCGCTGCGCATCGAGGCCGTAACGCCGCGCGATCGCCTCGCGCAGCGCCTGGGCCGTGCCTTCTGGATAGAGCGCCAGAGTCTCCGCGGCCGCCGCGAAGGCCGCCTTCGCCTTCGGGCTTGGCCCGAACGGATTTTCGTTCGACGACAGCTTCACCGGGTTGGCCACGCCCGGCACTTTGGATTCGCCCGGCTTGTAGGGCGTGATCTCCAGGATCGAGGGCAGTGCTTTGGGCGGCATGGCGCGTGGGGCTTTCCGTCAGACCCGCGCGTAGGACCCCACGATGCGGAAGCCGTCAAGCCCGCCGCGCGCCAGCGTGGAGACGCGAATGTCGTCGGGTGCGACATAGCCTTCGATGCGGAACAGCACGCGCGGCTCGGAGCGCGCCACCTCGCGGCCGGCGAAGCCGGCGTCAGTCAGGGTCTTGGTGGCGCGGTGATGGGGGTCGTGCGCGATGGCGAGCGTGACGTCCCCGCCGGCCGGTTCCAGCGGCGCGTTCAAGGCGAACACGCCGGCCTCGGGTTCGGCCTCGCGTGGCCCGCGCATGGGCAGGCCGGCGATCAGCGCCAGCTTATGAAAGCGCGATTCCGAGAGGGTGGGCCACCAGGTGCCCGCGCCGGAGGCCGTGGGCCAGGGCACGACGGCGACCGTCGGCGTCGGCGCCTCCACGGCGCGTCGCAGGGCGCTCGCCGGATCGGGCAGCCGGTGAATGCGGGTTCGCGCTCCGAAATGGCGACGCGCTACGTCGAACAGGCGCACCGGATCGGCGCCGCCCGCCACGGCCACGTCCACCGGGCCGAGGCGGCGCGTGCTCGCCCCGATCAGCACGCGCCAGAGTTCGATGACGAGATCGTCCTCGACTGGGTCGGCGGCGGCGGCCACGAGGCGGCGCAGGGTCATGGTGTCGCGCGCGGCGCGGATCGGGAAGGATTGGTTCTCGGCGGCGGCGAGCGCCTCGACGGCGCGCATGCGGCGACCGAGGAGGTCAAGAATGGCGTTGTCCGCGCTCTCGATCTCGGCGCGCAGCGCCTCGGCCGAGCGCGGCCCGGCGGAAGGCTCGGACTGGCTCATCCAAACAGCTTATCCAAGAAACCTTAACAACCAAGCATGGGACGCAGGCCCGCTTTCGCGCGTCGAGATCGTCGCGAGGGGCTACGCAGCGGCGCGACGCGCGGTATAGGTTCACGATGATTCAAGCCACGCAGTCCGCGCTCGCCGCCGGCCGACTTGGCCAAGCGGGAGGCGTGCGCACGCTCTCCTTCGACGCCGATCAGCCGCTGCAATTGTCGAGCGGGGCGGTCATCGCGCCCTTGACCATCGCTTACGAGACCTATGGTCAGCTCAACGCCGATCGATCGAACGCGGTCCTCGTCTGCCATGCGCTGACCGGCGATCAATTCGTCGGCGGACCGAACCCCGTCACGGGGCGGCCGGCATGGTGGCCGCGTGTCGTCGGTCCGGGGCGGCCCATCGACACCAACCGTTTCTTCGTCATCTGCGCCAACGTGCTGGGCGGGTGCATGGGCACGACGGGCCCAGCTTCCCTCGCGCCGGACGGCCAGCCTTATGGCGTGCGCTTTCCCGGCATCACCGTCGCGGACATGGCGCGCGCGCAACTCATGCTGATCGATCGGCTGGGCATCGAGAGCCTGTTCTTGGTAATCGGCGGCTCCATCGGCGGCATGCAGGCGCTGCAATGGGCGAGCGCTTATCCCAAGCGCGTGTTCGCGTGCGCCGCGATCGCCACGGCGGCGCGTCATTCGGCGCAGAACATCGCGTTCTACGAGGTCGGTCGTCAGGCGATCATGGCCGATCCCGAATGGCGCGAAGGCGATTATTTGCGTCAAGGCGTGCGCCCATCAAAAGGCCTCGCCGTGGCGCGGATGGCCGCGCACATCACCTATCTGTCTGAAACGGCCTTGCGCCGTAAGTTCGATCGCGCCCTGCAGGCGCGCGAGAAGGTGTCGTTCGGGTTCGACGCGGATTTCCAGGTGGAATCCTATCTGCGCCATCAGGGGCAGAGCTTCGTCGATCGTTTCGACGCCAATTCCTATCTCTACATCACGCGCGCGGTCGATTATTTCGATCTCGCCGCCGATTTCGGCGGCTCGCTCGCGCAGGCGTTCAAAGGATCGTCGACGCGTTTTTGCGTGTTCGCCTTCTCAAGCGATTGGCACTACCCGCCCGAGGATAATCGCGCCATCGTGCGCGCGCTGATCGCGGCGGGCGCGGAGGCCTCTTATGTCGAGATCGAAACCGACAAGGGGCACGACGCTTTTCTTCTGGAAGAGCCACAATTCGAATCGGCTCTGACAGGCTTCATCGATTCCGCCGCCGCCGCGCGTGGCTTGTCGCTGCCGGGCGGCTAGGCGCGCGCCGGCGCATTGCCGCCGCGCCGGAACAGCGCCATAGGAGGCGCATGACGGTTCTCGAACTGCACGATCGCGCGCCGGCGCCGCAAATGGCCGCGCCGCGCGCCGTGCGCGCCGATTACGAGGTGATCGCCTCGATGGTGCGCGAAGGCGCCTCCGTGCTGGATGTCGGCTGCGGCGACGGCGCCTTGCTGGAGCTCCTGATGCGCACGCGGCGCGCCAAGGCGCGCGGCATGGAATTGAGCCAAGCCGGCGTCAACGCATGCGTGGGCAAGGGGCTGTCCGTGGTGCAGGGCGACGCCGACCGCGATCTCGCCGATTATCCGGACGATTCCTTCGATTACGTGATCCTGTCCAAGACCATTCAGGCGGTGCGCCATCCGCGCGCCGTGCTGAAGGAATTGCTGCGCATCGGCGAGCGCGCCATCGTTTCGCTGCCGAATTTCGGGCATTGGCGCGTGCGCACGAATTTGCTGCTCGGCGGACGCATGCCCAACACGAAAACGCTGCCGTCGCGTTGGTGCGAGACGGAGAATCTGCACCTGTGCACGATCCGCGATTTCACCGATCTGGCCGATGAGCTGCGCCTGCATCTGGAGCGCGCCGTGCCGCTCACCGATGGCCGGGCCGGGGCGCCCTTCGCGCGGTCCGTCTGGCGGGCGAATTGGTTCGCGGAAGAGGCGGTTTTCCTGCTGGCGCGCAACTGATCCGGCTTCAACGTCGCCGCGTATCATCGTCAAAGCGCGCCGGCTGGGCTCCTCCCCCTATTGGTTCAGCCGGCCTTGAAACGCTTGAGGCGCTGACTTTGCCCTGCTGACATCCCCCAGCGCCTGGCCCCTTCCCCTCACGGGGGAGGGGCCGCAGGGGCGCCGGCCCTAGCGTATGGGGCCCAAGTCTCGCAGCCGCGCCGGCCCAAGAAGCAGCGCGCCGTCGCGCGCCGCCAGCGGCAGCGCAAGGCCGCCTTCAGCATCGCGAAAGAGGGCGGACGCAACGGACAGCGCCAATTGCGTTTCCGACGAGGCTCCCTCTTGATCCGCGAATGCGCCGAGCAAGGACGCGGGGTCCGTGACGCGCAAGGTCACCGCGCCTTCCAGGCGGCGTGCGCTGTCCAGCGTTAGCGCCCCATCGGCATCGCCGCTCAACGGGCCCCATCGCAGCGTCAATCCCTCAAGCCGCGCACGCCCGCCCGCCGCGCGCCATGCCTCGATCCTGTCGCCGGCATGCGGCGCCAGCAGCGGCGCGGCGTTCTCGATCACCAGCGCCGCGTTTAATTCTTCGATCCGCGCGCCCAGCGGCTCGGCTGCCCGCACCGGCTCTTGCAAAACGAGATCGCTGATCAGGAGGGCGAACTGATAGGCGCCTTGCGTGCGCGCATCTGGCCGCACATGCGCGACGGCGCGCGCGACGACGAGCCCGTCGCCCGGTTTTTGCAGATCGTTGATGCTTAGCCTGTCGGCTTCAAACGAGGCGCGCGCGAGCGCGCCGGCGGAGTCAAAGCGCAGGCTGATCAGGACGCCTTCGCCGCGCACGCGGCTTGTTGCATCGTGGCGGCTGATGTCCGCCGCTTCCGGCAACGACACGATGATGTGGCGCGGATTCACCGGATTGACGTGCGCCAGCGCGGCCGTCGTGGAAACGCCAAGCCCGCCATCCGCGCGGCGATACGAGAGATCCTCCAGCGCCAGCGCCATTTGCAGCGGAAAGCCGCGCGTGCGCACCGCGCCGATGCTGAGCTCGGCGCCCGCGGCGCGCGCATCCTCGGCCAGCGCGGCGAGGCGCCCGCGCGCCTCGTTGGCCAGCACGTGCCAATAGATCGACCAGCCGATCAGCAGCAGCGCGAACAGCGTCCATGGAAGGATGAGGCCAAGGCGTCTTGGGCGGCTCATGCGCGCCCGCGCGCGACCAGCGCTTCCGTCTCGCGCTCGATCCGCTCCTGCAATTCGCGCATGAATTCGGCGCGCGAAAGCCCGGGGGGGATGGGGTCGAGGAATTTGATCACGGCGTGTCCAGGACGACGCAAAACCCCATGGGCCTGCCAAACGAGGCCCGTGCTCACGGCGATGGGCACGCAGGGCAAATCGAGATCGCGATAGAGCGCCGCCACGCCGGGCTTGTAGTCCGGCGCGGCGCCGATCTCCTGGCGCGTGCCTTCGGGAAAGATCACGATATCGCGGCCTTCCGCCGCGCGTGCGCGCGCCGCGCGCAGCATGCCGCGCAGGGCGCTCGCTTGCGCTTCGCGGTCGATCGCGATCATGCCGCAGCGCTGCGCGAACCAGCCGAACACCGGCATGGTCAGCAATTCCTTCTTCAGAACGATCGCCGGTTCGGGAAGGGACAGGAACGGCGTCAACGTGTCGAGCATCGCCTGATGCTTGGATGCGTACAGCGCCGGTGCGGCGATCGGCGCGCCCTCGATGGTGACGCGCGCGCCGCAGATCACGCGCAGCGCCCAAAGCGCATAGCGCGTCCAAAGGCGCGGGGCCGCGAGCGCGGCGCGGCGCGACACCAAGGCCGCCGGCAGGCACACAAGCCCCACCACCGCCATGCCGCCGTAGAGCGCAACCACATAGATCAGCGATCTGATCAGCGTCACGGACGCGCGGGCCCTTCGCTCGCTAGGGCGTCGTCCTCCGCCAGCGCAATCAGCGCCTCGCGCGCGCGGATCGTCAGATACTTCACGTACTCGCCCCCTATGCGCGCCGCCGCGCCCAGATCCGAACGCCAGGCATTGCCCTCGGCGAACCGTGTCTCGACCGGATAAGCGATGATCTCGGCTTCGGGAAGCGCGATCCGCAATTCCGCGTAGGAGCGCGGCATGTGATAGTCGTCGGTGATCAGGATCAGCTTGCGAAAGCCGTTGGAGCGCGCCCAGGCCGCGGTTTCCGAGGCGTTGCCCAGCGTATCCTCCGCCGCGCGGCCCAGATCGATGCAGCAGCGCGCCAGCGCCGGATCGACATCGAGCAGCGCGAACAATTCCTGGTCCTGCACATCGGGATTCACGCCCGAAATCAGCAGCCGACGCCCACGCCCTTCCCGCAGAAGGCGCACCCCGGTGACGAGGCGCGCGGTGGAGCCCCCCGTGAGCGTGACGATCGCCTCCGCTTCAGGCGCGGGATCGGGCTGACCGGCTTCGCTGACGCGATGGGCGAAGCCGACGAAGCCGAGCACGAAGACGATCGCCGCCAGCGTCAGCGCGCCGAGGAGGGCGCCGCGCAGCCAATTCATCGCAGCCTCGCCGCGCGTGCATAAAGCGTCTCCGCGCCGATCCGCGCGCCCGTTCCCGCGGCCAGCGCCGCCACGAAGGGGGCCGCGAGCAATGTTGCGTAATCAGCGGGACGCAACATGCTCGCGATCGCCGCGCCGCCAGGTTCCGGCGCCAGCGCGAGCACAAAGGCCAGCGCCGCGCTCGCGGCGGCGAGGGCGCCGAGCACCCCGGCCAGGAAACCGGCGGCGCCGGCTTCGTCCGCTAGGGGCAGGCAAGCGTCACGCCGCGTCGCGCCAAGATCGGCCATCACCACCATGCGCTCGCGGCGTCTTCCGGCGAGCGCGCGCGCCGCCAGCGCGACGATCAAGGCCATCACGCCGGAGAGCGAGAGCGCCGCCCACAGCGCGGCGCGGCGCATGCGTTCGGCCTGCGCGGCGCCGGCGGAATCGGCGGGCGGCGCGATCGTCTCGGCCGCGACGCCCGCTTCGCGCATCATGGCGTCGATGTCGGCCGCTTCGATTGCGGATTCGGCGGTCTTGGTGATCTCGATGAGATTGAGCGCCGCGAGCGCTTCGACCGCGGCTGGATCGTCGGCGTCGACGCCGAGCAGAGTCGCGGCCCGCGCCGGCGACAAGATCTCCACCCGCTCGATCTGCGCCTCGGCGCCCAGCGCGCGGAGCGCGGCGCTCATCGCGTCGGCCTCGTTCGTTTCGGCCAGGCGCACGATCATGTAGCGGTCGCTCGCATCGAGCGTTTCGGCGGCCATGCGGTCGAGCGCGCGCGCGCCGAGGCTGGCCAGCACGGCGGTGAAGCACGCCACGGCCATGGTCCAAAACAGGGCGCGGTCGCGACCGGGGCGGCTCATTCGGCGGCCTCCGCATAAGGCGTCAGCCGCGAAAGCCGGCCGAGCGAAAGCCGCCAGAGCGTGGCGTCGAGGCCTGCTGCGGTGTTCTCGTCCTGGGAGGTGATCACGATGCCCGCGCCCATGCGGCGCATTTCACCGACGAGCCGCGCCATCTTCGCGGCGGCTTCCGGGGAAAGTCCCGCCGTGGGCGCGTCCGCCAGGATCAATTCGGGCTGGCCCGCGAGCGCCCGCGCGATCGCGACGCGTCGCCGCTCAACCGCCGACAGGCGCCACGCCGGCTCATCGGCCGAGGCGTTGAGGCCCACGAAGCTGATCAGCGCCCGCACGTCCTCCTCGAAATCCGCGATGCGTCGGCCCGCAAGGCGCAATGGCAGCGCGACATTGTCGAAGGCGCTCTCCTGTTCAATCAGGATCGGATGCTCGGCCACATAGCCGATGCGCCGCTTCGTCAGCGCCCGCGCGCGCGCGGAAAGGCGGCGCGCGTCGCGTCCCAGCACGATCGCTTCGCCTTCCGCTGGGGGCAAAGCTAGGCGCAGCACGTGAAGCAGAGTGGACTTTCCCGTCGCCGTCGCGCCCGTCACGAGGGCCACTTCGCCGGCGTGCACATGAAAGTCGATGTCGCGCAGGGTCGTTCCGCCCCTGAAACCAGCGGACACGCCGACCAATTGCGCGCGCAGCCGAGGCCGCTCCGCATAGGTGTCCGACGGGTCATGCATCGCTAGACATCTTTAATAGAATCAAGGCAGCGAGAATGGTTAGCGGCTCCAGCTAACCACAAAATCGATAACATGATCCTCACCTGCACGTCTTGCGCCACACGTTACTACGCCGATGACGCCGCAATTGGGGCGGCGGGCCGAACGGTGCGTTGCGCCGCCTGCGGCAATGAATGGTTCGCCGAGCCTCCGGTCGTCCTTCAGGACGGGGAGCCGACCACCCGCGCCCGCGCCGAAGCGCTGACGCGTGAGAAGGTCGAGCGCATGCGGCGCGCCGTCGAATCTCCGGGGCCGGCGCCGTCGGCCGCCGCGCGCTACCGCCAGCAGCAGCATGAGCGGATGCGGCGGGAGAGGGCCCGCGCCGCCATGGTGTCCTGGGCGGGAACGGGCGCGGCGCTCGTCGCCACCGCGACCGGGGCGGTGGTGTTCCGCCAGGACGTGGCGGAAATCTGGCCCCGCTCGGCCAGCGCCTTCGCCGCCGTCGGCCTGGATGTGAACGTGTACGGCCTTGAGTTTTACGATCTGGCGGTCGAGCGCGCCTTTGAAGGCCCCACGCCCGTGCTCTTGGTAAGCGGTGAAGTGCGCAACATCGGCCGGGACGAGAAGGCCCCGCCGCCGATCCGCATCACGCTGCGCGACGCGCAATCGAACGAGCTGTTCGAAATCGTCCATGCCGTGGACGCGCACGGGATCGCAGCGGGCGGGGGCGCGCCCTTCCAGATACGCCTTGAGAACCCCCCGGCCGAGGCCGTCGATCTGGAGGCGTCCTTCGCCGGGTTCGGCGAGGCCCCCACGGCGATGGGGGGGCCCGCGGAGAGCGTGGTCGAACCGGCTGACGCGCATTCGGCCCTTGGGCTTGAGGCGCCCCTCGTTCTGGGCCCGGATACCGAGCTTGACGTCGAGGGCCATGCGATTTCCGCGATCGATCCGTCCGACGCACTGCGCGGTCCCGTCGATGGGCTTGCGCCCCGGTTTTCCGAGCCGGATGGGCGGGTCTAGGCGCAAGTCGCTTTCCTTGCGCGCTCTCAGCGCCTAGCCAGAGCGCATCATGGCGCCGCACTTCAAGATTCTGTTCGACGAGGCTCGTATCGCCGCGCGCATTGATGCGCTGGCCGGCGAACTCTGCGTCGAGGTGTCGGACGATTGGACCTTGGTGGCGCTGTTGCAGGGCGCCATGCCCTTCGCCACCGATCTCATGCGCGCCATGGCGCGGCGCGGCGTGCACCCCATTCTCGATTCGCTGTGGCTGGAGAGCTATCGCAATGCGCGCGAGAGCTCTGGTCGTGTCGTCGTGCGCGCCGACATATGCCGCGAGATCGCGGGTCGGCCCGTGCTAATTTTGGACGACGTGTTCGACAGCGGGCGCACGATCGCGTTCGCGCGGGCGCATCTGGCCGCGAAGGGCGCCACGCGCACGCTCGCATGCGCCTTCATCCGTAAGCCCATGGCGTTGAACGAGCCGATCGACTTCATCGGCTTCGACGCGCCGGATGAATATATCGTCGGCTATGGGATGGACGATGCAGGCCGTTATCGCGGCCTGCCTTTCGTCGGCGTCGCGGCGGACTAGCCATTCGCGTCAGCGCGAGCCTTGACCGTCATCCACCTTGATCACGGTGCCCGTCACCGCATCGCTGGCGGGCGAAACCAGATAGAGCAGCGTTGAATCCATCTGCGCCACGTCGCCGAGACGCTTGCGCGGGGTCGTGTGCGAAAAATCGCCCATGCGTTGCAACATGCCGTCCAGCATTTCCGTGCGGAAGGCGCCGGGCGCGATGCCGGTGACATTGATATTGTAGCGCGACCATTCCACCGCGAGCGCTTCGGTGAGGCGCACCACGCCCGCCTTCGTGATCGAATAGAGCGCCGCGCCATTGCCCGAATACGTATAGGCCGCGACCGACGCGATATTGACGATTCGCCCAGGCTGCTTGGCCGCGATCAGGCGGCGCGCCACCTCGCAGGACAGCACGAACGGCGCGCGTAGATTGACGTTCATCACCTGATCGATCAGGTCGAGCGACATCTTCGTCGCGTGCTGCGCGTCGGGAATGCCGGCATTGTTGATGAGAATGTCCACGAGGCCGAGCTGCTTCTCCGCCTCGCCGACGGCGGCGATGCATTGCTCGGCGTCCGCGGCGTCGAGCGCAATGGGAGCGGCTTTGCCGCCTTCGGCGCGAATTTCCGCGGCGAGCGTTTCGAGCCGCTCAACACGTCGACCGCAAATCGCGACCGCCGCGCCAGCTTTCGCCAGCACGCGCGCGAAGCGATGGCCAAAGCCTGACGTTGCGCCCGTCACCAGCGCCACGCGCCCGGCCAGATCATGCGAAACGTTCGGCAGGGGATAGGTCATGGCGATCTCCTTTTTTGACGCGCTCGCGGCGCACGGCGTGGCTCTCGGCGCATCCATCGGGCCGAACGCAGCGGAAGCGCAAGCTGCGCAACACGGATTGACCGCGCAATCGTCCTCGCGGGATAGGCAAGCATGATCCGCGTTTTGCTTGCCCTCTCGTGCGCGTCCTTGCTTTTGTCGGGCTGCCTAGCCGTCGCCGTCACTGGCGCTGCGGTGGGGGCCGCGGCTGGAGCGGCCGGCGCGGTGGTCGGCGGCGCTGTCGATGTGGTCACGCCCGATGGGGACGACGAGGACGACTGAGCCTTGCTCGGTTCAGGCGACCGCGCGGCTTAAGTCCCGCTGAAACGGTCAAGCAGACGATTCAAATAATCGCGTTCGGCGTCTGGGCGGCTGGGATCCTCGGCACGGCGGCGTATGTCGTCCAGAATTTCGCGCGCGCGCACGCGGTCGGCTTCCGTTGGCACGCTCGTTTCGCCTTCGCCGGCGCCCGCCCCGCCGGTCATGCGGCCGAGCGGATCGCGTTCGCCAGGGCCGGAGGCGTCGCCTTCCTCGCCGCCGCGTCGACGCATTTCGGCTGCGAGTTCACCCGCCCCGCGACGCAGTCCCGCCAGGGCGTCGTCCTGCGCCGCGCGGGCGCCTTCAAAATCGCCGCGCTGGAGGGCTTGTTCGGCGCGGCGCATGGCTTGCTCGGCGTCGCGCAGCGATTGGCTTGACGGCGCGCCGCCTTCGCGCGCGGCGTTTTCAGCCTGCCCTAAGCTCTCACGGATTTGCCGTTGCCGCTCGGCGAGGCCGCCTTGTCCGCCTTGCTCGCCAGCTTCGCCTTCCCCCTCGCCCTGATTTTCTTCCTGGCGCGAGGTTTCGTCGTTCAAGGCGCGCTGTTCGCCGATCGCTTCGGACAATTCCTGCATGCTCTGCGAAAGACTTTCATCGCCGCCTTCGCCGCCCTGCTGCTCGCCGCTTTCGCCTTCGCCGCCTTCCGAGAGCCGCACATCGAGATTTTGCAGAAGGCCCGCCATCTGATCGAGCAGAGCCTGGGCCTCCTCGGTGCGGCCGTCCTGCATCATGCGCTCCACCTCGCGCATCAGATTGTCGATGTCGCGTTCGCTGAGTTCGGTCTGCTCTTGCGTGTCCTCTTGCGTTTGCGGCGTCTCTCCCGCGCGCATCGCCTCCTGCACCAGCGCTTGCAGATAGGCGTCCGTCGCTTCGCGCAGCGCCTGCATCAGCTGCGCCAAGCGCTCTTGGCTCGCCCCGCTCGCCAGAGCGTCTGCAAGCGCCTTCTGCGCGGCTTCAAGGGCGCGCCGCGCATCCGCCGCGCCGCCATATTCCGCGCGCAGAGCGGTGCGCCAGAGCGTATCGGCCGCGATCCGCGTTTCTGCGATCTCGCGTGCGATGCGCAGTTCGGCGCGCGCGCTGGCGAGGCCCAGAAACACGGCGTTGTCGCGGAAATAGCCGTCATCGGCGCGCATGGTCAGCGCATCGAGATGGCGCACGGCTTGGCGTATGCCGGCAGGCGCGCGCTCAAGGCGCGGATCGTGATCGTCCGTCTTGATCGCGAGCATTTGCTTGCCGAACAGGGGCTCGAACCATTCCATCATCGCCGGCGCGCTCCAGGCGCGGCGCATCGGCCGATAGGGACGCGCTTCGCGCAGCACCATGGCGCGCACCTCGATCGCGGCGCGCGCGAGCGGCTGAAGAAAGACCTTTTCCGGCAATGTGAAACGCACCGGCTCGCTCTGGCCGACCTGACCGAGCGCATCGAATGCGACCAGCCGAACCTCCACGTCCATGCCGGCATAGGGGTGCTGGAAGAGGTCGAGCTCGACGGCGGCTTCCGCTTCGCGCGGCTCGCCGGCGGGCGTTTCGAACGCGGTGTCGATGGGCGCGGCGCCGCGCAGGCCCGGCGGGGGATTGACCGGCGCGATGCGCAGCGCCATCGCGCGCACGCCATAATCGTCCGTCGCGCTCCAGGCGAAGGCGATGCGCCCGTTCTGCAGTGCGCGCGGCTGCTCCACGAACTGGGCGCGCGGGCCTACATCGGGCGCCGGAGAAAGGCGCCACGCGGCGCGCTCCAGGAAGCGCACGACGCGCAAGCGGCCTGGGCCCGGTATGGCGAGCTTGGCCTCATAGGCGCCGTCGGCCGCGCGCACGAATTCGGCTTCGCGGCGCCCGCCGCGGCCCTCGAAGATCAGCCTGGGAAAGCCGCGCGGCCCGGTGACGCGCACCGTCGCCTCCACGCTCGGCGGTGTCTCAACGCGCGCGCCGATGCGGTCCGAAAGCGTCAGCGGCGCCGCGCGCGTATAGGCGGCCGGCGTCACCCAGGCTTCGACCTCGATCGGGCCATCGCCCACGAGCGGGCCCGGATCGGGCACGAAGGCGCGCGTCAGGCGCTGCTCGAAGGCGGGGCCCGCGATCAGCGCGCCGCCGACGAACGCCAGCACCGCCACGAAGCGCAGGCGAAAGGGATCGGCGGCGTTAAGATTGGGGCGGATGGGGCCCGCCTTGGCGCGCGCCGCGCGCGCACGGGCCGCATCCTGTTCGCGCCGCCAAAGCGCCACGCCGAGCGGATCGAGCTTGGCCGGTAGATCGTCCAACGCCTCGAACGCGCCAGGCTCCAGCCGGGAATCCACCGCCAAGCGCTGGCGCGCCTCGGTGAGGCTGGGCGCGCGATAACGCGCAGCAGCGCGCGCCGCGAAAACGAGGGCCCCCAGCATAAAGGCGGCGACGGCTAGCGACTGCGCGATCGGGGGGAGGAGATCGCCGCCGCCGGCCAGCCAGAGCGCGGCCCAAAGGCCGAGCGCGATCAGCACGGGCGCGGCGAGCGCCAAGGCCCGTTCCGCGCTCAGGCGGCCGCGGGCGCGGGCGATCTCGCGCGCAAGCTGGGCGGCGGCGTCCTCGAGCTTCATGCGGGGCGGACCCTAACAGGGCAGGTTCGACCAAACCATGACCGGCCGGGTCGACGAACATGTCGATTCCGCAACCAGACGCTAATCCAGCCAGTCCGGCGCGCGTTCGAGCGCCAACTGCTCCTCCACGCTCCATGGCCGGCGGATAAGAGCGTGGCGCGCGCCATGCGCCAGAACCTCGCCCGTGAGCGCGCGGGCGTTGTAGGTCGAGCTCATCACCGCGCCATAGGCGCCGGCGGTCATGAAGGCCACGAGGTCGCCCGGCGCCAGCGGCGGCAAAAGGCGCTCGCGCGCGAACGTGTCGCCGCTTTCGCAAATCGGACCGACGATATCAAACGGCGCGCGGGTCGCGTCGCGCGGGGCGCGGACAGGTTTGAGGTCGTGATAAGCGTCATACATGGCCGGCCGGATGAGGTCATTGAGGCCCGCGTCCAGCACGAGAATGCGCCGGCCGGGACGCTCTTGGATGCGGATCAAGCGCGACAACAGCACGCCCGCATTGGCGGCGATAAGGCGGCCAGGCTCGAAAGCGAGCTCCACATCGAAGCCGGCGAACACGTCCGCGATCATCGCCGCGTAGAGATCGGGCCCGGGCGGAGCGGGCTCGTGAAAATAAGGCACGCCAAGCCCGCCGCCGAGATCAAGCCGCGTCACCGGCAGACCGGCGGCGCGCAGGTCTTCGGCAAGGCGACGCACTTTGACGAACGCGTCCTTGAGCGGCGCGAGATCGCGGATCTGGCTGCCGATATGGATGGCGAGCCCCTTCGGATCGAGATACGGCGAGGCGTGCGCGCGCGCATAGAGCGCGGGCGCGTCCTCGAAGGCGACGCCAAATTTCGAGCTTGCGCCGCCTGTGCTGATTTTGTCGTGGCCGCCCGCGCCGATATCGGGATTGACGCGCAACGCGATGGCCGGGCGCGCGCCTTGCGCCTTGGCGATGGTCTCGATGTCGGTCAGCTCCGAGATCGACTCCACGTTGATTTGATGCAGGCCGAGCGCGATCGCTTCATTGAGTTCGGCGCGCGTCTTGCCGACGCCGGAGAAGATGATGCGATCCGGAGCTGCGCCAGCGGCCAGAACGCGCTTGATCTCGCCGATGGACACCGTGTCGAAGCCCGCGCCCAAGGCGGCCAGGGTCTTCAGCACCGCGATATTGCCATTCGCCTTCATCGCGAAGGCGACGAACACGTCGCGCGGCGCGAACGCCTGCTTGAACACGCGATAATGGCGCGTGAGCGTGGCGGAGGAATAGACATAGAGCGGCGTGCCGTACGTCTCGGCGAGCGCTTCGAGCGAAACGTCCTCGCAATGCAATACGCCGTCCCGATAGTCGAAATGATCCATGAGAGCGGGTCCCGAAAAGTGTTACGCGGTTTTCGGTCGAGAACCGCTCTAAACCATGGAATTAGAGCCGTTCTTCGCGCTCCGATCGAATGGATCTCGTGAGGAACGGCGCTAAAAGCGCGGCGGATCGGTTGAATTGTCGCCCGCCCCGCCGATGCCGGGACTCATTTCCGCCGGCGCCTGACGATTGGGAACCTGATCCGGATTGTCGCGCTGCTTTTGCGCGGCGGCTTCCTCACCGAACAGCGGCCCCGGCCGATCAAGCCCGCCGCGCAAGCCGCAGCCCGCCAATACAAGAAGCCCGGCAAGCGCCAGCGGCGTGAGCATTCTCATCCCAAAATCTCCTTCCAGCGGGCGATCTGCGCGCGCACCTGATCGGGCGCCGTGCCGCCATAGCTTGTGCGCGCCGCCACGGATTTTTCAACGCTGAGCGCGGCGCGCGCCGCTTCATCGATGCGCGGTTCGATCGCCTGGAATTCGCCGAGCGGCAGATCGCACAATTCCGCCACGCCCAGCGCCTCGGCCCGCTTCACCACCGCGCCCGTGACGTGATGGGCTTCGCGGAACGGCATGTTCAGCGCGCGCACCAGCCAATCGGCCAGATCGGTGGCGGTGGAATAGCCGCGCGTCGCCGCCGCGCGCAGCGCCGCGCGGTCAAAGCGGATGGTTTCGATCATGCCGGTCATCGCCACGACGCACAGCTCGAACGCATCGAATGCGCCAAATGTGAGCGCCTTGTCCTCCTGCAGATCCTTCGCGTAAGCCAGCGGCAGCTTCTGCACGACGCCGTTCAGCGCCGCGAAATCGGCGCCGATACGCGCGGCCTTGGCGCGGATCAGTTCGGCCGCGTCGGGATTTCGCTTTTGCGGCATGATGGACGAACCGGTCGACCACGCATCCGACAGCCGCGCAAAGCCGAATTGCGGCGACGTCCAGAGCACGATTTCATCGGCGAGGCGCGAGAGGTGAGTGGCGCAAATCGCAAGCGCGGCCAGCGCTTCGAGCGCGAAATCACGCGAGGCGACGGCGTCCAGCGAATTGGCCGCCGGAGGATACATTTCCAGCGCATGCGCGGTGTGATCGCGGTCGATCGGGTAGGGCGTGCCGGCGAGCGCCGCGGCCCCTAACGGGCAGCCCGCCAGCGCGCCTTCGCCCGCGCCTTCTAGGCGCACTTTGTCTCGCGCCAGCATCTCCACATAGGCCATCAAATGATGGCCGAGCGTCACCGGCTGGGCCGTCTGCAAATGCGTGAAGCCGGGCATGATCCAATCGGCGTGCGCTTCGGCCTGAGCGACAAGCGCGCGCTGCAGCCGCTCCACCGCCCGCGCGGCGCCATGGGCGGCGCGGGCCGTCCAGAGCTTGAAATCGGTCGCCACCTGATCATTGCGCGAGCGGGCCGTGTGCAGCCGCTTGCCGGCCTCGCCGATCCGTTCGGTCAGCCGCGCCTCGATGTTGAGATGGATGTCTTCCAGCGCCGTGCTGAATTGGAAGCGCCCGGCCTCGATCTCTGCGGCGATTTCATCCAGTCCCGCCTGTATCGCATCATTGTCGGCGGCCGTAATGATGCCCTGCCGGGCGAGCATGGCCGCGTGCGCCTTCGAGCCTTCGACGTCCTCGCGCCAGAGGCGCTTGTCGACGTCGATCGAGGCGTTGATCGCGTTCATGGCTTCGGCCGGCTTGGCGCTGAAGCGCCCGCCCCACAGGGCGGCGCCGGCGGGAGGATTGGACTTGGGCTCGGACATCTCTTCCAGCGGCTCTGCGCGGGCGGTGAAGACGCCCTTGGCGATGAAGCTTGGCGCGGCGATGGCCGCGTTCGGCGTCTTGGCGCTTCTCTACGTGCTTTTCGCGGCGTCTTCAAAGCCTGTGGCCGAAGGCGGCGCGGCCTTCGCCAAGGGCGAGATGGAAAAGCTTGTCGTGCTGGCGGAGCCGCCGCCGCAGCCGACCGCGCCGCTGATGGACGCCGGCGGGGCGCAGACAACGCTGGCCGCCTGGCGCGGCAAGGTCGTGCTGGTCAATTTGTGGGCGACATGGTGCGCGCCGTGCGTCGAGGAGATGCCCACGCTGGCGGCGCTGGAGACGCGCTTCGCCGGGCGCGATTTCGCGGTGGTGCCGGTCTCCATCGATGAAACCGCCAAGGCGGACGAAGCGGCGGCGACGCTGGCGCGGCTGGGCGAGGGGGCCTTGCCTTTCCTGATCGACCCATCGCGGGCGATCGCTTTTTCCGTGCAGGCGCCCGGCCTGCCGACCTCCATCCTCTATGATCGGCGTGGGCAGGAGATCGCCCGCTTGGCGGGCTCGGCCGATTGGAGCGGCGCGGATGCGGCCGTGCTGATCGAGGCCGCGCTGGCCGAGGAATTCTAGGCGCGCCGCAGCCGCAAGCGGGTTTCCGGCGCAAGCCCGAAGCCAGGGATCGCGCGCACGCCTTCGCAGGCCTGCGCCGCCTCGATCAGGAATCGAAGCAGGTCGCGCGGCGCCATTGTCTCCATCGCCGCCGCCTCCGGCACGGGCGCGAAGGCCATCGCCCAATCGGGAAACATCCGCGCGCGGATGTCTCGTCGCTCGAGAATGTTCAGGCCGCGATGGCGCGTGTCACGATCGAGGCGGTCGAGCAGGGCGTCGAGATGGGCCGGCGCGCCTTCGATGGCCTGGGCGAAGCAATGGGGCGAATAGGCCAGCGCCCCGGTCAAATGATCGCGCGCATTGTTGCGCAGGCTCGCGTCGCGGATATCGCGGATCAGCGCCTCCAGCTGCGCCGCGTCCAGACCGGCCGGCGGGGTGGAAATGTAAAGAAGTCGTTGCATGCACGGAACCTCGACTTCAGCGTGCACCAGGACTGCTTAAGATTTTGTCCAAGCCGGCCCGGAAAGGCGGTCTCTGACGCACGCGTCACCTTGACGTCGCGGCGGCGTCAGCCAGAGTGCAGCCAATTCAGGGAGAAGCGACATGGCCGACGGCGGACAAAACTTGGCGAAGGCGATGCGCGATCAGGCCGCTCTGCACGCCGCCGCGCGTGAACAGGCCTATGCGACGCCCTTGAGCGAGATCGAGGTCTGCAATCCCGCGCTCTTCCAGACCGATACGCACTGGCCCTTCTTCGAGCGCCTGCGCAAGGAAGACCCCGTGCATCACACGGTGCATCCTGAGCACGGGCCTTATTGGTCGGTCACGAAATACAACGACATCATGGCCGTCGATACGAACCATGAGACGTTCTCTTCCGAACCGGCGATCACCATCGTCGATCCGGACGCGGAATTCCCGCTGCCCATGTTCATCGCCATGGATCCGCCCAAGCATGACGTGCAGCGCAAGACGGTGAGCCCTGTCGTCGCGCCCGCCAACCTCGCGAACATGGAGCCCATCATTCGTGAGCGCGCGATCGCCATTCTGGACTCGCTGCCGATCGGCGAGGAATTTGACTGGGTCGATAAAGTGTCCATCGAGCTGACGACGATGACGCTCGCGACCTTGTTCGATTTTCCGTGGGAAGATCGCCGCAAGCTCACCTATTGGTCCGATCTCGCCACCGCCGGCCCCGATAGCGGTCTCTATGGCACGGAGGAGGAGCGGCGCGCCGAGCTTTACGGAATGGTGGAATATTTCCAGGTGCTCTGGAATGAGCGCGTGAACCAGCCCCCGCGCGGCGATCTGATCTCCATGCTCGCGCACGGCGAAGCCACCAAGAACATGCCGCGCGAGGAATATCTCGGCAATCTCATCCTGCTGATCGTGGGCGGCAACGACACCACGCGCAACACGATGAGCGGTTCGGTGTGGGCGATGAACCAATACCCCGATCAATACGACAAGCTCACCGCCGATCCCGCGCTGATCCCATCCATGGTCTCCGAAACGATCCGCTGGCAGACGCCGCTCGCCCATATGCGCCGCCGCGCGACGCGCGACACCGAATTGAACGGCAAGACCATCAAGGCCGGCGACAAGGTCGTGATGTGGTACGTCTCCGGCAATCGCGACGAAGAGGTGATCGAGCGGCCGAACGATTATTGGATCGAGCGGCCCAATGTGCGCCGCCACCTCTCCTTCGGGTTCGGCATTCATCGCTGCGTCGGCAATCGCCTCGCGGAATTGCAGCTGCGCGTGATCTGGGAGGAAATCCTCAAGCGCTTCCCGCGCATCGAGGTCGTCGGCGCGCCCCAGCGCGTGCCGAGCGCCTTCGTCAAGGGCTATGAGCGCTTGCCGGTGGTCATTCCAAAGCGCGCGTGAGCACTGCGCGTAGCGGCGCGGCCGATCAGTTCAGCTGCGATAGAACGCCCGCACCGCGTCGGCGATCTTTTCCTGCGTAGGCGCATCGAGATAGGGGTGCATCGGCAGGCTGATCACTTTTCGCGCGATCGCGTCCGTCACCGCCATGCCGCCCGCGCCCACGGGAAAGTCGCGATACGCGGTCTGCTGATGCAGCGGGCGCGGATAATATTGCGCGGTCGGCACGCCCGCCTCGCGCAGATACGCGGCCAGGTCGTCGCGGCGCTCGGCCTCGATCGTGTATTGGGCCCAGGTGGAGACGCCCCCCGCGATCACGGACGGCGTGCGCACCACGCCCTCCAACAGGGCCGCATAGCGGTCCGCGACCACGTTCCGCTTTTCAATCTCGTCCGCGAAGATGGCGAGCTTCTCGATCAGGATCGCCGCCTGGATCGTGTCGAGCCGCGAATTCATGCCGATGCGGATGTTGTCGTATTTGTCCGCCCCCGCGCCGTGCAGCGCGAAGGAGCGGATCGCCTTCATGTCCGCGTCGCTGTTCGTCATCACCGCGCCGCCATCGCCATAGCAGCCGAGCGGCTTGGCCGGAAAGAAGCTCGTGGTGGCGGCGTCGGCCCAGGCGAGCGGATGCTTGCCATGGAGCGTGCAGCCAAAACCCTGGGCGCTGTCGGCGATCAGCTTCAGGCCATGCCTTTTCGCGATCGCGGAGAGCGCGGGATAATCCGCCGGCTGGCCGAACAGGTCCACCGCGATCACGACCTTTGGATTGAGCTTGCCAGCGCGCTTCACGCCTTCAATCGCCGCGTCGAGGCTATCGGCGCACATATTGTAGGTGTCGGCGCGCACATCGACGAAGACGGGCGTCGCATTCACCCAAGGCACGATCTCGGGCGTCGCCGCGAAGGTGAAGGAGGGGCAGAACACCGCGTCTCCCGGGCCGACGCCCCAGGCCTTCAGCGGCAGCACGAGCGCATCCGTGCCATTGGCGCAGCCGATGGCGTGCCTTGCGCCGCAAAACGCGGCCAATTGCTCCTCGAACGCCTTTACTTCGGGGCCGAAGATGAATTGGCCGTGCGCGAGGACGCGCGCGATGGCGGCGTCGATCTTTTCGGCGATGCGGGCGCGCTGGGCCTGCAAATCAATGAACGGGAGCATGATCGCTTTCTGCGGTGACGACGGAGGGGAAATCGGCGCTGGTATCGATGCGCAAGGCGAGCAGGAGCACGTCGAGCGCTTCTTGCCCGGTGACAGCCGGGCGCGCGGCGTCGCCGGTCACGGCGTCGATGAAGCGCGTGACATTGGCGCCGAGCGGATCGCGGCCCGCCGGCGTTTCGGCGAAATCCTTGTTGAGCGCGACATCGGCCTTATTGACGAAGCTGCGGGCGATGAAATCGATCTCCACATCGCCGCTTTCGTAGCGCAACATCATGGTGCGCTTGCGTTCCGGCGCGATGCGCGATGCGTCGAGCCGTACGCCGCCATGGGCGAAAGCGATCAGCGCCGTCACTTCATCCGCGCTCTTGTGGCCCTGCGCGGCGCGGCCACGCGCGCTGACGCGCTTGGGCGCCTCACCCATCAGGCGCAGCGCCAGATCGATGTCATGCACCATGAGATCAAGCGTGACGGACACATCCGCGCTGCGCCCGGTCCAAGGGCCAAGCCGTACGCATTCGATCTTCTTGGGACGCGCGGCGACGTCGAACAGCCCCATCGCCTCGAACACCAGACGCTCCTGATGGCCGCACGCCAGTACGAGGCCGCGCGTGTCGGCCAGACGCACCAACGCCGCGCCTTCCGCCGATGTGACGGCGAGCGGCTTTTCCACCAGAACGTGCTTACCAGCCAGGAGCGCGGCGCGCGCGGCCGCGCCATGCGTGCTGGGGATGCTCGCCACCGTGACGATGTCGACCGCATCGAGAAACGCGTCCAGCGAAGCCGGGGCGGCGCAGCCAAGTTCGGCGGCCAGCGCGCCGGCGCGCGCGGAATCCACGTCATAGATGGCGGTGAGTTTCGTGCGCGGATCGGCGGCGTATTTGCGCGCGTGATGGCCGCCGAATACGCCCGCGCCGATCACGCCGGCTCTAATGTCTCTCATTCGACGGTCACCGATTTTGCGAGATTGCGCGGCTGGTCCACGTCGGTGCCCTTATGCACCGCCACGTAATAGGCCAGCAATTGCACCGGAGCGGCGTAGACGATCGGCGCCACGAAGGGGTCGCAGGCCGGCGCGTGAATGCGCGCGCTGGGCAGATCGCCCGCCGCCGCATGGCCGGCCGCGTCGGAAATCAGGATGATTTTTCCCCCGCGCGCGGCCACCTCTTGCATGTTGGACAGCGTCTTCTCGAACAGCGCGTCATGCGGCGCGACGACGACGATCGGCGTCTGCTCGTCGATCAGCGCGATCGGCCCATGCTTCAATTCACCCGCCGCATAGCCTTCGGCGTGAATGTAGGAGAGCTCCTTGAGCTTGAGGGCTCCTTCCAGCGCGATCGGATAATGCACGCCGCGGCCGAGATAGAGCACGTCGCGCGCATCCTTCAGCGTGTGCGCGAGTTTGTCGATCTCCGGCTCCGTGTGCAGCGCCTCGGCCAAGAGGCGCGGGCATTCCATCAGCGCGCGCACCAAGCGTTGCTCTTCCTGCGCCGCCAGCGCGCCGCGTGCGCGGCCCATCGCGATGGCGAGCGCGGCGAGCGTCGCCAATTGCGCCGTGAAGGCCTTGGTGGAGGCGACCCCGATCTCAGGGCCAGCCAGTGTGGGCATGCGCGCATCGGCTTCACGCCAGATCGTCGATTCCGGCACGTTGACGATGGCAAGGGTCTTGACGCCTTGGGCCTTGCAATAGCGCAGCGCCGCAAGCGTGTCGGCGGTTTCGCCCGATTGCGAGACGAAGGCGGCAAAGCTCCTTTGCTGCGCGACGGGCTTGCGATAGCGGAACTCCGAGGCGATGTCGGTCTCTGCCGAGACGCCGGCTATGCCTTCGAACCAATATTCCGCCACGCGCCCCACATAGTGCGCCGTGCCGCAGCCGATCAGGATCGCGCTGTCGCTCGCCAGATCGACGCCGTCGAGATCGGGCGTCTCCACGCGCTCCTCGAAAGCATTGACATAACGCGCGATCGTGCGGCCCGTGGTTTCGGGCTGTTCATAGATTTCCTTCTGCATGAAATGGCGATGATTGCCTTTTTCCGCCGCCGCCGCGCCGCCTGAAAGCGTGTGGATCGGCCGCGTGACCGTGCGCCTCTGCGCATCAACGATGTCGATGCTGGCGCGCGTCAACACTGTCAGATCGCCTTCTTCAAGATAAATGACGCGCTGCGTGAACGGGGCTACGGCGATGGCGTCGGAGCCGAGGAACATTTCCCCATCGCCGACGCCGATCACCAGCGGGCTGCCCTTGCGCGCGCCGATCAGAAGATCGTCCTCGCCGGCGAAGAGGCAGGCGATGGCGAACGCGCCCTCCAGCCTGCCGACGGCCTTCAGCGCCGCTTCTTTCGGCGAAAGGCCCGCCGAGAGCCCCGCGTCGATCAGGTGAGCGATGGTCTCTGAATCGGTCTCGCTTTCGAACACGCGTCCACTGGCGGACAGCTCGGCCCGCAGCGCGCGAAAATTCTCGATGATGCCGTTATGGACAATTGCGGTGCGCCCGGCCGCGTGGGGATGGGCGTTGGCGGTCGTCGGCGCCCCATGGGTCGCCCAGCGGGTGTGGCCGATGCCGGAGCGCCCGCGCAGCGGCTCATCCGCGAGCACGCCCTCAAGGTTCTTGATCTTGCCTGCCGCCCGCCGCCGCGCCAGCGCCGCGCCCTCCAGCGTCGCCACGCCGGCGCTGTCATAGCCGCGATATTCGAGCCGCTTGAGCGCTTCCAGGAGCCGGGGGGCGGCCGGCCCATCGCCCAATACGCCGATGATTCCGCACATATTTCCTCGAAAACCGTCGCCGCGCCGCCCCGGCCGATCTTATGCGGCGGGGCCGGTTGATTTGCATCTCAATTCCTCTTTCAACTTGTGACGTTATCCGGAGCATCCATGACCCGCGCCTATTTCGGCACTGACGGCATTCGCGGCACCGCCAACCGTTTCCCCATGACGCCCGAGGTGGCGATGCGGGTGGGACTGGCGGCCGGCAAGCGTTTCATGAGCAAGGACGATCGCCGCCATCTGGTGGTGATCGGCAAGGATACGCGCCTATCCGGCTACATGATCGAGCCAGCCTTGGTGGCGGGCTTCACCGCGGTCGGGATGGATGTGCGCCTGTTCGGGCCGCTGCCCACCCCCGCCGTCGCGATGCTCACGCGCTCCCTGCGCGCGGATTTGGGCGTGATGATCTCCGCGTCCCACAACGCCTATCACGATAATGGCGTGAAGCTGTTCGGGCCGGACGGCTACAAGCTCTCCGATGAAGCCGAAGCCGAGATCGAAGCGCTCATGGATGAGCCCTTGGATCGCGGTCTGGCGGCGCCGAACAAATTGGGCCGCACCCAGCGCATCGACGACAGCCAGGCGCGCTATATCGAAATCGTCAAGGCGACGTTCCCGCGCGGGCGCACGCTCAAGGGGCTGCGCGTCGTCATCGATGCGGCCAATGACGCCGCCTATAAGGTGGCGCCCGCCGCGCTCTATGAGCTGGGCGCGGAGGTGTTTCCGATCGGCGTCGAACCGAACGGCTTCAATATCAATGACGAGGTCGGCTCGACGCACCCAGCCGCGCTGAAGGATGCAGTGCTGCGTTTTCGCGCCGACATCGGCATCGCGCTCGACGGCGACGCCGACCGCGTCGTGCTTGTCGATCAACGCGGGCAAATCATCGACGGCGATCAATTGATGGCCTTGGTGGCGGCGTCCTGGAAGCAGGCGGGGGCGTTGGCGAAACCGGGCGTGGTGGCCACGATCATGTCCAATCTCGGGCTTGAGCGCTATTTGAAGGGGCTGTCGCTAAAGCTCGTGCGCACGAAGGTCGGCGACCGCTATGTCGTCGAAGCCATGCGCGCGGGCGGCTACAATGTCGGCGGCGAACAATCCGGCCACATCGTCTTGTCGGATTATTCAACGACCGGAGACGGCCTTCTGGCTGCGCTGCAGGTGCTCGCCGTCGCCGTGCAGGAGCAAAAGCCCGTCTCGGACATTTGCAACCGTTTCGAGCCGGCGCCGCAGATCATGGAGAATGTGCGCGTCGAGCGCGGCGGGGCCGCGCTTGAAGCCGATGGGGTAAAAGCCGCCATCGCCGAAGCGGAAAAGCGTCTTGGCGGAAAAGGGCGGCTTGTCGTGCGCGCATCCGGCACAGAGCCTTTGGTGCGTGTCATGGCGGAGGGCGACGATGAAGCGCTGGTGCGTGATGTCGTCGGCGGCGTCGCCGAAGCCGTGCGCCAAGCGGCGCGCGCTGCCTAGGCTGCCTTGCGTCGAAGTCCGCGCAAGATAACAACAACAAGACCCGCCAAGATCAGCGCCGGGATTACGGTGATCGCCGTGAACCGCCCGCCCGGACGATCGATCAAGCGTGAGATCAGGCCGCGTCCCGGTTCTCCGGCGCGCGGCGGCGCGAAAGCGACGATGTAATCGCCCTGCGCCGTGCCCGCCTCGTCATGGCCGCCGGCGGCGATCACCACATATTGGCGGCCCTGCCATTCATAGGTCATCGGCGTCGCTTGGCCGCCGGCGGGCAAGCGGCCTTGCCAGAGTTCGGCGCCGCTCTCGGCGTCGAAGGCGCGCAAATAGCGGTCCATCGCCGCGCCGATGAACACAAGGCCCGACGCGGTGACGAGCGGACCGCCCAGATTGGGCGTGCCAAATTTGAGCGCGAGACCCAAGGGCGCGAGGTCTTCCGTGGTGCCCAGCGTCGCGCGCCAGGCGATGGCGCCGCTGTCCATGTCGACAGCGTAAAGACTGCCCCAGGGCGGAGGGTTGCAGGGGAGGCCAAGCGGCGACAGCAACGGCTCGCGCGTCATCGCATAGGGCGTGCCGCGCATCGGCGCGAAGCCGCGCTCGCGGAAGCTTTCTTCGCGCCCCTCCGCGTCCGCGCGCGGAATGAGCGTGATGAGATGCATGAGGTTCGACGTGTTGACGAACAATCTGTTGGTCGCCGGATCGAACGCCGCGCCGCCCCAATTCGCGCCGCCGCCGGTGAACGGATAAACGATTGTGCCCTGCGTCGAAGGCGGCGTGTAGAGCCCTTCCGCGCGCGCCGCCGCGATGCGCTCTCGGCAGGCGGCGCGGTCGAACGGCGTGATTCCGAAGGCGTTGTCGGCGCTGATCGTGGAGGGCGCGAGCGGCGGCGGCGCGATGGGAATGGGCTGTGTCGGCGAAAGCGCTTCGCCCTCGGCGCCGTCTTGCGGAACCGCCCGTTCCTCGACTGGAAAAACGGGTTCGCCTGTCTCGCGGTCCAGGACGAAGACGAGCCCCATCTTGGTCACTTGAATCACCACGTCGCGCGGCGCGCCGTCCTTGGTGATGGTCACCAGCATCGGCTGCGCCGGGAGATCGTAATCCCACACGTCGTGATGCACGGTCTGGAACGCCCAGCGCACGGCGCCGGTCGCGGCTTCGAGCGCGACGACGGAATTGGCATGGCGGTTGTCGCCCGCGCGCAGGCCGCCGAAAAAATCTGGGCTTGGGCTCGATGTCGGCAGAAAGATCAAGCCGCGCGCGGCGTCCGCGGCCATGGGCGCCCAGACATTGGCATGGCCTTCGACGGGCGCATCCGGCCAGCCGAGGGCGCGGGCCGCCACGGCGCCGCGCGGGATTGGATCGAATGCCCAGAGCGGCGCGCCCGTGCGCGCATTGAAAGCATGCACCACGCCAGCCGGCGCCTCGCGTGCGGTGTTGTCGGAAATCGAGGAGCCGACAACCACCACGTCGCCGATTAGCGTGGGCGGCGAGGTGATTTGAAACTCGCCGGGCCTGTTCAGCGGCATGGACGGCGTGATCGCGATTTGCCCGCCGGCGCCGAATTCGGCGCATGGCGCGCCCGTGGCGAGATCGACCGCGATCAGGCGATGGTCGTTCGTGCCCATGAAGAGGCGCGATGCGCACGCCGCGCCAGGCGGCGCTTGCGTATCGCGCCAATAGGAAACGCCGCGGCAATTATAGCCGTTCGCGGGCCTTGTATCCGTGGCGATTCGCGCGTCATGGCGCCATAGCTCACGTCCGCTGGCGGGATCGAGCGCGATGATCGCGTTGTAAGGGGTGCAAAGCGCCAGTTTGCCTTCAACGAGGATCGGCGTCGTTTGAAATCGCGTGCGCGCGCGCGCCGATTCCGGCGCCGCAAGATGGCCTGTCCGATAGGTCCAAGCAGGGACGAGATCGTCGACATTGTCGCGATTGATCTGGGTCAGCGGCGCATGCCGTGATCCCCCCGCGTCGGCGCCGTAATGGGTCCAGTCCTGCGCCGAGGCGCCAAGGCTGAGCGCCAGGAGCGCAGCCGTCATGACAGCGTGTTTCATTCCACTTCCCCGCTTTCTTTTTACGACGGGGCGCGCCTCTAGGCCAAGCGCTTGAGCCAAGCGCGCGTCGATGCGTCGAGGTCGGCGGGCGGGGGCGCGCCTTCGAAAGCGGGCGTCAGAACGCTCGCCATTTCCTTGCCAAGCTCCACGCCAAATTGGTCGAAGGAATTGATCCCGGCCAGAACGCCTTGGGTGAAGGTGCGGTGCTCGTAAAAGGCCAGGAGCGCGCCGAGCGAGCGGGGTGTCAGCGCATCAAGACCGAGCAGGGTGGAGGCGCGGTCGCCGGGGAAGGCGCGGTGCGGCGCAAGGCGCGCCGCTTCGCTGTCGTCCATGCCCTGCGCGATCATCGCGGCGTAGGCTTCAGCTTCGCTCCGGCCCGCCATCAAGGCGCGCGCCTGCGCGAGCGCATTAGCGTTGAGCGCGGCGCGATGAGCGGGCGGCCCCTCATGGCCGCGCGCGGCGACGATGAATTCGACCGGAATCTCCTCCACGCCTTGATGCAGCATCTGGAAAAAGCTGTGCTGCGCCGTCGTGCCGGCCTCGCCCCAGGTGACGACCGCGGCGGCGCGCGTGAGCGGACGACCTTCCATGTCCACGCGCTTGCCGTTCGATTCCATTTCCTGCTGCTGCAGGAAGGCGGGCAAGAGCCGCAGACGCTGCACATAGGGGACGAGTGCGTAAGAGCGGTGGCCGAGCGCTTCGCGATTGAACGCCTGCACGGACGCCGCCAAAGCGGGCGCGTTGCGCGGGAAGGGCGTATCGCGAAAATGCGCGTCCATCTCTCCGGCGCCCTTCAAGAGTTCGTCGAACATGCCGGGCGCGAAGGCGCATTCGATGGAGAGCCCAATCGCCGACCACAGCGAATAGCGTCCGCCCACCCAGTCCCAAAACGGAAAGATTGAGTCCTCCGACACGCCCCAAGCGGCGGCGCGGGCGGGCGCGGCCGTGACGGCGGCGAGCCGTGCATCCTTGCCGGCCCAGGTGCGCGCCGCATTCGCGTTTGCGAGAGTCTCCAAGGTCGTGAACGTCTTGGAGCAGACGATAATCAAGGTCCGGGCCGGATCGAGCCCGTCCAGAGCGTCGACGATGTCGGCGCCGTCAATGTTCGCGGCGAAGCGCAGCGTGCGGGCCTTCAGCGCATGCGGCTTCAGCGCGTCCGCGATAAGTCTTGGCCCCAGATCCGATCCGCCGATCCCCAGATGCACGATCGCGTCGACGTCGCGAAGGTCTGCGGCGAAGGCGCGCATCCGCGCGCGCGTCTCGCGCACCACGGCCGGCGCGTCCTCGGCGCGCAGGGCCGTATGCCAAGCGGCACGCCCCTCGGTCGCGTTCAGCGCATCGCCGGCGAACAGGCCAGCGCGCTTGCCCGCGAAATCCGCCGCCTCGGCCCAGCGCGCGAGCGCCTCAAGCAGCGGGCCGTCAATCCGTTGTTTGGACAGGTCGAGCGTCAAATGCGGTGCGAAAATCGTTAATCGCTCGGCGCGATCCGCCTCGGTTTGAAACAGCTTTGTAAGCGGCGTGGCCTTGAGGCGCGCGCCATGCGCCGCCACGGCGGCGAAGGCGGCTTCAAGCTGCATCGGACGGTTGGCGCTGGTCATGCATGGCCCTTATCAGGAAGAGAATGCGGGCGTCCATGCAAGCGCGGGCCACGCTGCGAAGGGTTAAGAGATGGCGAAAGTGCTGGTTACGGGCGGAGCGGGCTATGTCGGCGCGCACTGCGCCTACGCCCTGGCGTCCGCCGGGCACGAGGTGGTGGTCTATGACAATTTCGCCAACGGCCATCGCGCCTTCGTCAAATGGGGCCCCCTGGAAGAGGGCGACATTCGCGACCGCGCGCGCCTCGATGCGGTCCTCAAGGCCCACAAGCCCGATATCGCCTTGCACTGCGCCGCGCTGATCGAGGTTGGCGAAAGCGTCAAACAGCCTTCCGCTTTCTATGACAACAACGTTCACGGCGCGCTGTGCGTGATGGATGCGTTGCGCGCGAACGGCGTCGACGCGCTGGTGTTCTCTTCCACGTGCGCGATCTTCGGCGCGCCGCAGAGGCTGCCGCTCGATGAGGCTCATCCTCAGGCGCCGTTGAGCCCTTACGCCTGGTCCAAGCTAATGATTGAGCGCGCCTTGATCGATTACGGCGCCGCCTATGGGTTTCGCCACGCCATCTTGCGCTATTTCAACGCCGCCGGCGCCGCGCCGGATCAAGGCATTGGCGAGCGTCACGATCCGGAAACGCACGCTTTGCCGCTCGCGTTGTTCACGCTGAATGGTCGGCGTGAAGGCTTCAAGATTTTCGGCACGGATTACGATACGCGCGACGGCACCTGCGTGCGCGATTACATCCATGTGCGCGATCTGGCGGATGCGCATGTCCGCGCCGTCGATCATTTGCTCAAGGGCGGCCAGAGCATCGCTTGCAATCTCGGTACGGGAGACGGCGTGACGGTTCGCGAATTGCTCGACGCCATCGCCCGCGTCACGGGGCGGCCCGTGCCGGCCACTGAAGATGCGCGTCGTCCTGGCGATTCGCCCGCGCTTGTCGCGGACAATTCCCATGCGCGCCGCACCCTTGGCTGGACGCCGACGCGCGGAATCGACATCTCCATCGCGGACGCATGGCGTTGGCACAGCGAGGTTGAGCCAAAGCTCTTCGGCTGATCGGCGGGTCGCTAATTCTCGGCGCTGAACAGGAACGGCGAAAGCGCGAGCCGCACGCGCGAGGCTTGCGCCAGCATGTCGCGCACCGGCGTGGGCGCGTCCGGCACGGTGGCGCCGGGCCAAAGCGCGACGAACCGATCCATCTCCGTCAGCGCTTCCTGGTAGGCGGACGCGTCGCGTCCCCGCAAAGCGCGCTCGCCGGTGCGCAAGGCTTCCTGCGCCGCAAGCGCGGCGCCGAGGCTGTGCTGATATTCGATCGGGTCGTTGTAATCGGGGTTGATCACGTGCCCATAAAGGCCGGTCGCGAGATCGACCATGCGCGCGGCGATGTCGGCCTGATTGATGGGCGTTGCGATCGCGACTTGCGCTTGATCAATCGCGGCTTCAGCGCGCGCGAGCTGATCGGCCACCTCGCCCTTCGGTTTGCCGTCGAGCCCCGCGCTTTCCGCCGCTCGCAAGGGCGCGGCGTCGAAACCGGCGAATTGGTCCGTCGCCGGCGCATAGACTTCAAGCACGCCTTGGCCGACGAGCGCGCCTGCCTCCGGCGCTTGCCCCGCTTCATTGACGCGCTGCGCGATCAGCACGAACCCCTTGAGGTGCTGGAGGCGCAGGGCCGTGCGCGCCGGGCCATCTATGCCGGCATAAGCGGCCTGAACGCCCGCTTCGCCGTGCTCGCCGCCGCCTTCGCCGATCGCGGCCTCGCCGCCTTCGCCGCCGGGCGCTTCGCCCGCTTCGCCGGAGACACCTGCCTGGCCGGCTTCACCGCCTTCCCCCGCTGGCGTGCAGGCCCCGACCGCGAGCCCGGCGATGGCCGCGGCCCCGATCGTGCGCCAGAGCTTGAGCTTTGTCGTAACCGCCATCAAACCACCCCTTCGGATGCGCGCATACTGGACGAAATGATAATCATTCGCAAGAGTAATGGGCGATGATGCTGATCCTCGAAGGCGTGCTCGCTCCCGAAGCCGTGGCGCGCGTGCGCGCTGGGCTTGAGGCCGCGTCGTGGGCCGATGGGCGCGCCACGGCGGGGCCGGCCGCGCGCGCGGTGAAAAACAATCTGCAGGCGCGGGGAGCGGACACAGCGATCGGCGCCCTCGCGGATTTCGTCGAGGAGGCGCTGCGACGACATCCGGTTTTCGCGCTCGCCGCGCGACCGCGCCGCCTCACGCGCTTGATGTTCTCGCGGTACGAGCCGGGCATGACGTACGGCGCACACACCGACGATGCGTTGATGGGCGGCGCCGATCCGGTGCGCACCGATCTGGCCTTCACGATATTCCTGGCCGAGCCCGAGACCTACGAGGGCGGGGCGCTCGCGATCGACAGCGCGCTCGGCGAACAGGAGGTCAAGCTGAACGCCGGCGACGCCATTCTCTACCCGGCTGGGTCCATCCATCGCGTGACGCCGGTGAGCAGCGGCGTGCGGCTAGCGTGCGTCGGTTGGGTGCAAAGTTTCATTGCGGACGCGGCGCGGCGTGAAATTCTCTTCGACCTCGCGCAGGCGCGCGCGCGCCTAGAGGGAGCAGGCGCTGCGCGCGGCGATCTTCTCGTGCTGGACAAGGCGATCTCGAACCTGCTGCGGATGTGGGCGCGCCCTTAAGCGTCGCGGCGCGTGCACGCGGCGAGGATGCCAAGCGCGCCGCCGATCGCGCCCGCCACCGCCCCGATCAGCGCTCCGCCAAGCGCGCGCCAAAGCGAACCCAAGGCCGCAGCAACATCACCCTGAAGCGCCACCGCCAAGCCGAAGCTGAGCGGCCAGGCGAACCCGGCCGCGCCCATCGCGGTCACGGTCCGAAGCAGGGCCGCGTCCAGGCGCATCGCCTCGCCGCGCAATAGACGCGGACCCAGCGAAAGCGCCGCCAAGAGCGCCCCGATCGCAGCCGGGATCGAAAGGATGCGCAGCGACAGCGGATTGAGCCCGCGAAAATCCGATGCGGTCCAAGCGAATGCGAGCGCGGCTAAAGCGAACAGGATCGCAATGCCGGCCAGTCCCCACAGCACGGCTGGTCGACGCAGCGCCAGATTGTCAGAAAAGGCCCTCGGCGCGGACGGCTGGGATGGGGTCTGCTGCAAGGCGCGGATCCGTCTCGTAAGTCAGCGTCAACGGACCCTCAGCCCTGGCCGGCGTCAAGGCGACGTAGGCCAGTATGAGGCCGGCATAAATTCCCATCGGCAGGCTCATCGAGAGCGCCAAGGGCGCGAGCGCCATCGGCAGCGCGAGGGAAAGCCCCGTATCGACGGCGCCGCCATTGGCGGCCTTCAATGCCATGAGCAGCGCCTGAAACGCGAAGGGCGCGGCAAGGCTTGTCGCGGCGATGGACCAGAGTGAAAGGTTCACGACCTCGCGCCTCGAGCGGAAGGCGCGGCCGGTCAAATGCGCCGCGCCAAGCGTGATCAAGGCGACGAGCGCGCCGGCGATTGCGGTGAACAGCGCGAATTGCGCGAAGCCTTCCTCGCCCATCAACACCAGCGCGAACGGCCCGAGCGCGAGCATCAAAGATAAGAGCGCCCAAAGCGGCGCCGGGCGGCGCCAGGTCAAAGGGGGAAGGCGGCCTGATTGCATGCCTGAAGCACCTCGCTCGGGAACGAAGCGCCGTTGAATCAAATGCAGATGGCGAGCCTGTGGCGAAGCCGCGCGCTTAGCGAGTCGGCATCGGCGTTTCGCCGCGATAATCGTAGAAGCCGCGCTCTGTTTTCTGGCCGAGCCAGCCCGCCTCCACATATTTCACCAGCAGCGGACACGGCCGATACTTGGTGTCGGCAAGGCCTTCATTGAGCACCTGCATGATGGAGAGGCAGGTGTCGAGGCCGATGAAATCCGCGAGCTCCAGCGGGCCCATCGGATGATTGGCGCCCAGCCGCATCGCCTTGTCGATCGCCTCGACCGAGCCCACACCTTCGTAGAGCGTATACACCGCCTCATTGATCATCGGCACGAGCACGCGATTGACGATAAAGGCGGGAAAGTCCTCGGCGTTGGCGATGGTCTTGCCCAGGCTTTCCACGAAACGCACCGCGGTCTCGTAGGTCTCCTGGCTGGTGGCGAGGCCGCGAATAAGCTCCACGAGCTTCATCAGCGGCGCGGGATTCATGAAATGAAGCCCGATGAATCGTTCCGGCCGATCGGTTGAGGCCGCCAGGCGCGTGATCGATATAGATGAGGTGTTGGACGCCAGCAGCGCATCGGGCCGCAGCACGGCGCGCAAATCCTGGAAAATCTGGCGTTTCACTTCCTCGCGTTCGATCACCGATTCAATGACGATGTCGGCCGGGCCGAAATCGCTCAATTTGGCGGCCTTGCGAATGCGCGGCAGCGCGGCCTGCATGTCCTTGTGCGAGATCATTTCCCGATGGACCTGGCGGCCCATATTGCGCTCGATGGTGTGCAAACCCGTGTCGACGACGCTTGAATCGATGTCGTTCAGCAGCACGTCATAGCCGGCGAGCGCGGCGACATGGGCGATGCCCGCCCCCATCTGGCCGGCGCCGATCACGCCAACCGTCTTGATCCCGTTTGTTGTGCTCACTGGGCTTCGCTCGCTGCCTTGTTCGCCCAGCGCCCGGGCGGTGGAAAGCACCCTAACATAGCTTCATGTTGCAGTGCAGCAACAGAAACATTTGATGCACAGGGCCGCTCACGGGGTTCGGACGGCGCGAAAGGTCATGTCGCCGCCACGGTTAATGTAGAGCAGCACGGTCTTGTTTCTTCCGGCGCGCTCGGCAACTGCCCTGGCTTGCCCCACGGAATCGATCGGGTCGAAATTCATTTCAACGATCACATCGCCGGGCTCGATCTTGTTGCGGGCGTCGCTCGCGGGGTCGATCGAGGCCACCGCCAGGCCGCGCACGCGAGGGCCCAGGCTATAGCGTCGGCGCACCTCTGCGTTGAGCTCGAGCAGCATCATGCCCATGACGCGTCCGCCCGTGACCGGCCCGCCCTCGGTGCGCCCGTCCAGGCGCTCTTCCGGCAGCGCGGCGATGGATTCGGTCAGCCGCTCGATGGTGGCGTTCACAGTGAGGCGGCGGCCCCCGCGCGCGACCTCGATGGCCAGCGTGCGCCCGATCTGCGCTTCGGCCACCATGCGCGTGAGCGCGCGGCTGTCGGCGACCTCCCGACCGTCGAAGCGGACGATCACGTCGCCAGCGCGCAGGCCCGCCCGCTGCGCCGGTCCGCCCGTCACGCGCCGCACCACGGCGCCGCGTGGCGCGCGCAGGCCGGCCTCGGCGGCGATCTCCGGCGTGACGGGCCCAAGGCGCACGCCCAGCCAGCCGCGCCGGGTCTCGCCATAACGCAGAATTTGATCGATCACCGGCCGCGCCAGCGCCGCGGGCGTGGCGAAGCCGACGCCGACGGAACCCCCGGTGGGCGAGACGATGGCCGTGTTCACGCCGATCACCTGGCCGGCCATGTTGAACAACGGCCCGCCGGAATTGCCCCGATTGATGGCCGCGTCCGTCTGGATGAAATCGTCGTAGCGGCCCGCATCGATGTTGCGGTTGCGCGCCGAGACGATCCCGACCGTCACGGTGCCGCCAAGGCCGAACGGATTGCCGATCGCCAGCACCAGGTCCCCGACGCGCGCGCGGTCGCTGTCGCCGAAGGAGACGAAGGGCAGTGCCCCGCGCGGGCGCACGCGCAGAACGGCGATATCGGTGGCGGGGTCGCGCCCCACGATCGTGGCGTCGAGCTGTTCGCCCGATTGCAGGATGACCTCAATCGAATCGGCGCCTTCGATGACATGATTGTTCGTCACCACCACGCCGTCCGCGCTGATGACGAAGCCGGAACCGAGGGACGTAATTTCCGGCGCCCCAGCGAAATTGTCGTTGAAGCGCTCAAGCGGAGAGCCACGCGGAAAGGCCGGCAAATCCGCCACGTCGTCGACGCGCTGCGTGGTCGCGATGTTCACGACCGCCGGTGACAAACGTTCGGCGAGATCGGCGAAGCCCTCGGGCGGCAGCCGCGTTTGCGCTAGCGCCGGCGCCGCGCCGCCAATCCAGAAACATAAGAGAATAAGGGGGAGGAGACGCATGCGATCCTGTTTCGCCGAGCTTTAGGCGCCGCCGCCCCAACTGGCAATCATCGGTTTTTCAAGCGGAACGACCCCATGCGCGCCGCGTTCTCGGCCCATGCTGACATTCTCCATCCCAAACACGCTCGACGCCGAAGTCGAGTTCGATCTCGATTTGCACCGAAGGTTGGCGCGCTGGAACAGGGCGCGCCTCTCCCCATCGGCGCCATCGCCTTCCTGGCGCAGCGCGATCGAGCATGACGCGCGCATGAAGATGGAGGAGGGCGCCTTCATCGAAAGCATGCGCGAAATTGTCGGCGCGCGCGCCGGGCTTGCGCCCATCGATGCGGGCGGCTTCGTCGATTGGTTCGTGCGCTTGCGCGAGGACGGCCCCGGCCAAGGCGATCCGCTGTTCCCCTGGCTCGCGCAAGCCGCCACGCTCGAGGAAATGGACTGGTTCCTGACCCAGGAGGTCGGCGGCGAGGCGGGGTTCGACGATCTCGTGGCGCTGACCCAGGTGAAGATGCCGACGCAGGCGAAGCTGGAGCTTGCGCGCAATTATTGGGACGAAATGGGCCAGGGGCGCGAGAGCGCGATGCATGGGCCCATGCTGTCGGACCTCGCCGATGCGCGGGGCCTCTCACCGAGCATCGAGCACACGCTCGCCCCCGCGCTGGCGCTTGGCAATGCCATGATCGCCTTCGCCACCAGTCGCCGCTACGCGTACCACGCGATCGGCGCCCTTGGGGTTGTCGAACTCACCGCGCCCGGCCGCGCCGCGCTGGTGGATGAGGGCTTGCGGCGGCTCAATGTCGGGCCCGCGCGGCGCTATTTCGCGGTCCACGCTACGCTGGATGTGAAGCACTCGGAAGATTGGAACCGCGAAATTCTCTATCCGATCGTCGCCGATCGACCGGAAGTGGCGCGGTTCATCGCCGAGGGCGCGCTCATTCGTCTGGCGTGCGGCGCGCGCTGCTTCGAAGCCTATCGCAAACGCCTTTGGGGCGGGTGCGGGCGCGCCAACTAAGCCGGCTCGATCGAAATCGGCGTCGCCTTGAAGGCGGGCGTCTTGCTGCGCGGGTCGACCGTCGTGCCGGTCAACGCATTCGCCTCTGGAAAATACGCCATCGCCGAACCGCGTGCGATGTCGAAGGCGCGCACTGTCACGTTCTCCATGACGCCGTGGGCTGAGCGCACATGGGCGCGGGCGCCGTCCTTCAGATCGAGCGCGGCCAGATCGTCCGGATGGAGCATCACGCTCCAGCGATCGGCCCCGCCGCGATATGCATCGGCGCGCTCATAGATGATGGTGTTGAACTGACCCTCGGAGCGCACGCTCGTGAGCATGAGCGTGTCGCGGGCCTTGGGCGTTGCGCGCACCACGAAGCGCGCCTTGCCATCCTCGGTGTTGAAGCGCGGCGTATGCAGAACGCGCCCGCGCACATGGAATTCACGCCGCGCCGCATCGATGTCGGCGAGGTCCTCCATGCCCGGCACGATGCGGGCGATGGCCTCGCGCACGTGCTTGTGCTTTTGAAAGGCGCCAAACTCGATGGGCGAATTTGGAAGGAGGCGGCGAGCCAACTCGCTCAGAATCCAGGTTTCCGGGCGAACGCCGGCGAGGCGTCGAATGCCGCCGTCGGACAAGCGTACGAAATTGAACATGCTTTCTTGTGTGGTGGGCTCCCATTCCTCGTCGCGCGCCGTGACCGGCAGGATCAGCGCTTCGCCGCTGTCGATCCCGTGCGCATGGCCGCGATTGAGCGTCGTGGTGAGGTAGAGTTTGAAGCCGATGCGGTCGAGCGCCTCCTCGGCCCAGGCGCTGTTCGGATTGGATTCGTAGAGATTGCCGCCCATCATCAGCGCGCAATCGATCTCGCCGCGATGCGCCGCCTGCATAGAAGCCATGGTGTCGAAGCCGGCGGCCTTCGGCAGCGACACGCCGAACGTCTCCTCCATCTTCGCCATCACGTCATCGGCCAGAACCGGCTTGACGCCGATCGTGCCGATGCCTTGCACGTTCGAATGGCCGCGCAGCGGCAAAAGTCCCTTCCCAATTCCGCCGACCTGGCCGCGCAGCAGCGCGAGATTGGCGATGTATTCGACATTGTCGACGCCGTTCAGGTGGTGCGTCATGCCCATGCCCCAGGCGAAGACGGCGTTCTCAGCTCTTGCGTAGAGCGCGGCCACGCGGACAATTTCCGTGCGCGCGAGGCCGGTGATCGCTTCGATCTCGTCCCACGCAAGCAGGGCGATGTCGGCGGCGAAGGCTTCAAAGCCGGTGCAATGCGCGGCGATGTACGCGTCGTCTTGCGCGCCCAATTCAAGCACGGCCTTGGCGAGCCCTTTGAACAAGGCCACGTCCGAGCCGATGCGCGGCTGAAGATAATCCGAAGCGATCCAATCACCGCCCTTCAGCATCGAGGCGGGGCTCTTGGGCACGGCGAAGCGCACAAGGCCCGCCTCGCGCGCCGGATTGATGATGATCACCTCCCCGCCGCGCGCACGGCAATTCTTCAGCTTGTGGATGAAGCGCGGATGATTGGAGGATGGATTTGCGCCGATCACGAAGATCAGATCGCAGCGGTCGAGGTCCTCCAATTCGACGGTCGACGTGCCCGCGCCGATCGTGGTTCCAAGGCCGACGCTGGTGGCCTGATGACAATAATAGGAGCAATTATTGACGTTGTTGGTGCCATAGGCGCGGGCGAGAAGCTGCAGCACGAAGCCGGCTTCGTTCGAGGAGCGGCCTGAGGAATAAAAGAACGTCCGCGCTGGCGGGGTCGCTGAAAAGCGCGCGGCCGCGAGGTCGAGCGCCTCGGCCCAATCGATCGCCCGAAAACGATCCTCTCCCGCCGGCTTGTGGATGGGGAAGGCGAGCCGCCCCAGGTGCTCCAATTCATGGCCGTCCAATTCCTTGAGGTCGGACAGCGCGTGCGTGAGCACATTCAACGGGATGCCGGGCTGAATGTCGGTGGATTGGGCTTGGATCGATTTGTTGCAGACGGAGGGAAACTCTCCCGCCTCGTTGGTCATGCCGCCCTTCTGCCCGCCCATGCCGAGCGCGCACGCCTTGCAGGCGTTTTTCGACGTCAGCGCCTTGGCGGTGTTCTCAAGGCCGATGCGCTGGGCCGTGGCGAGGGCGTAGAGCACCTTCTTGGCGCCGCCGCCGACAATGGGTTTCGACATGGACCCGTTGTAGCCGTGGGCGCGACGGAGCGCGACTGTTCGCTGAAGGCGAACACTGTTACGCTCGGCGCGTGACAGACACCCTCCTTGCGCCAGCCGAAACGGCCCCCGCGCGGCCGCCCCCGCAGCCGGCCAAGAAAATCCAGATCGTGGTCGTCGGCGGCGGCGCCGGCGGGCTGGAGCTCGCCGCCAAGCTCGGCGCGCGCTTCGGGCGCGAGAAGTTCGACATCATCCTCCTGGAAAAGAACCGCACCCATATCTGGAAGCCGCTTCTGCACGAGGTCGCCGCCGGCAGCCTCGACGCCAATCTCGACGAGGTCGGCTATCGCAGCCACGGCCATCGCTGGCGCTATCGCTATTTCTTCGGCGCGATGGAGGGAATCGATCGCGAGCGGCGCCAGGTCCTGATCGCCCCCATCCTGGATGAGGACGGCCGCGAAATCATGGCGCGCCACCGCATCCGCTACGATTATCTCGTGATCGCGGTGGGGTCGGTCACCAACGATTTCGGCACGCCCGGCGCGCGCGAGCATTGCCTTTCGCTTGACAGCCGCGCCCAGGCCGACCGCTTCCGCACCAAGCTGCTCAATCATTGCCTGCGCGTTTCGCGCACGATGAGCCTCGATCCGAGCGCGGATTCCTACGTCCGTGTGGCGATCGTGGGCGGGGGCGCCACCGGCGTCGAGCTCGCCGCCGAATTGTTCAACGCCGCCGCGGCGCTGCGCCATTACGGTCTTGAGGTCTTTGATGAGAGCCGGCTGAAGGTGACGCTGATCGAGGCCGGGCCGCGCATCCTGCCGGCGCTGCCGGAAAAACTCGCCGCCGCCGCGCATAAGGAACTCGAAGCGCTCGGCGTGCGCGTCATCACCGGCATGCCGATCACGGAAGTCCGTGAAGACGGGATGATGACGAAGACGGGCGAATTGATCCCCGCCGATTTGCGGGTCTGGGCCGCGGGTGTCAAAGGTCCCGATTTCCTGAAGGACCTCGCCGGCCTGGAAACCAACCGCAACAACCAACTTGTCGTGCGCGAGACACTGCAGACGACGCGGGACGATCGGATTTTCGCGATCGGCGATTGCTGTTTCCTTCAGCCCGGAGAGGGCCCGCCAGTTCCCCCGCGCGCCCAGGCGGCGCATCAGATGGCCGATATTGCGTTCGACAATTTGAAGCGCCTGGTGCAGGGGCGGCGCGATCTAAGGCCCTTCGTCTATCACGATCACGGATCGCTCGTGTCGCTGTCGCGCTTCTCCACGGTGGGCAGCCTCATGGGCAATCTCATCGGGGGGCGCATGGCGGTGGAAGGGGCGCTCGCGCGCTTCGTCTATGTCTCGCTCTATCGCATGCACCTCATCGCCATTCATGGCTGGATCAAGGGGTTGGCGATGATCGTCATCGGCCATGTGAACCAGATTGTCCGGCCACGCCTCAAATTGCATTAACCACGCGAAACAGCCGTCTTTGAAAGTTTGAAAATCCCCCTATTGTGCGCCGCGCAAAAGAGGGACCTCCATGAAGACGCCGCGCCAGTTTTTCGCCCCGCTCGCCATCGGCGCGCCTGCGCCGCTGAGGGAATTGCCGATCACGCTTGAGCGGATGATCCATTTCGTGCCGGCCCATTTGGAGAAGGTGCGCGCCAAAACGCCGGACCTGCTCGGCGAATGCGATGTCATCCTCGCCAACCTTGAGGACGCTATTCCGGCGGACAGGAAGATCGAGGCGCGCAAGGGCCTCATCGAGATGGCGCGTACGATCGATTTCGCCGCCGCCGGCGTCGGCTATTGGACGCGGATCAATTGCCTCAACTCGCCCTGGCACCTGGACGAGGTGATCGAGATCGTCGCGGAGGCGGGAAACCAGATCGATGTGATCATGGTGCCCAAGGTCGAAGGACCCTGGGACATCACCTACATGGACCAATTGCTCGCCTCGCTCGAGGCCAAGCATCAGATCAAGCGGCCGATCCTGCTGCACGCGCTGTTGGAGACGGCGCAGGGCGTGGCCAATGTCGAAGCCATCGCCGGCGCAAGCCCGCGCATGCAGGGCATATCGCTTGGCCCCGCCGATCTCGCCGCCTCGCGCAAGATGAAGACGACCCGCGTGGGCGGGGGCCATCCAGGCTACCGGGTCATCGCCGATGCGAGCGAGGGCGGCGGCGCGCGCGAAAGCGTGCAGCAGGATCTCTGGCACTATACTTTCGCCAAGATGGTCGATGCGTGCGCGATGCATGGGATCAAGGCGTTCTACGGGCCTTATGGCGCCATCGACGATCCCGAAGGCTGCGAACAGCAATTCCGCAACGCATTTCTGATGGGCTGCGCCGGCGCCTGGAGCCTTCACCCCAGCCAGATCGCCATCGCGAAGAAAGTGTTCAATCCCGATCCCGCCGAGGTCGCGTTCGCCAAGCGCATTCTGGAGGCTATGCCGGACGGCTCGGGCGTCGCCATGATCGACGGTAAGATGCAGGACGACGCCACTTGGAAGCAGGCGAAAGTGATCGTCGATCTCGCGCGTCTGGTGGCGAGGAAAGACAAGGCGATGGCTGAGATTTACGGGCTTTGATCATGAACGTTTTCATCTCCGGCGCATCGGGTTTCGTCGGCGGCGCGGCGACGCGGAAGCTTATCGCGGACGGCCATCAAGTGCGCGCCATGTCGCGCAGCGAAGCGTCGGATGCGAAGATCCGCGCGCTCGGCGCCGAGCCGGTGCGCGCCGATCTCGATACGGTCTCCGCTTCGCACATGGCGGGCTGCGACGCGGTCGTGCATTGCGCCGCGTTTGTCGAAGCCTGGGGCCCAAAGGATGCGTGGTTCAACGCGAACGTGCTCGGCACGCAGCGTATGCTGGATGCGGCGAAGGCTGCTGGCGTAAAGCGGTTCATCCATATCGGCACGGAAGCCGCTTTGGTGCGCGGCCAGCATCTGCGCGGCGCCGATGAGACCTATCCGCTCGCGCCGAATTCGCCCTATCCTTATTGCGCGACGAAAGCGCAAGCCGAGCAGCGCGTGCGCGCCATCAACGCGCCGGGCTTTGAAACGATCGTGCTGCGCCCGCGCTTCATCTGGGGGCCGGGCGACACCACCATTCTGCCGATGATCGAACAGATGGCCGCGTCCGGCTCATGGATGTGGATCAATCATGGCCGCGCCCGCACCTCGACCACCCACATCGATAATCTCACGCACGCGATCTCGCTCGCATTGACCACGGGTGCGCCGGGCGAAGCCTATTTCATTCTCGATGAGGGCGAGCGCACCATGCGCGAGATCATCGGCGGAATGGCGTCCGCGCGCGGCCTCACATTGCGCGACAATTCGATCTCCGCCGGCATGGCCGATTTCCTCGGCGGGGCGATGGAGTTCGCTTGGCGCACGTTCGGCCTCAAGGGCGCGCCGATGCTAACGCGTCACGCCGCGATGGTGATGTCGCGCGATTGCGTGCTCAAGGGCGACAAGGCCAAGCGCGATCTCGGCTATCAGCCCGTGATCGGTGTGGAGCAGGGCTTGCAGAGGCTCGCCGCGTAAGCGCGCTCACGCCTTTTCCTTCACGCCGCCCAGCTTGCACACGTGCTTCCATTCCGCCTCCGTCACCGGCTGCACGGAGAGGCGGAACGAGGTGTTGAACGACATCTGCGCCAAAGCCGGATCGCTTTTCAGCGTCGCGATGCCCACGGGCTTCGGAAACGGCTGCACGGCGCGCATGTCGACGGCGACAAACTTGCCCTTCTCGTCGGTCGGATCGGGATAATGCTCCTTGATCACCTCCACGATGCCGACGATCTCCTTGCCCTCGTTGGAATGGTAGAAGAAGGCGCGATCGCCGCGCTTCATCTTCATCAAATTGAGCTTGGCGGTGTGGTTGCGCACGCCCGTCCAAGGCTCGCCCTTTTTGCCGCGCGCAACCTGCTCGTCCCAGGAGAAGGCGTCGGGTTCGGATTTGACCAGCCAATAAGCCATGTCTCTTCCTCGCCGCGCCCGCCTGACGCGTCAATCGCTCCGTGAATCGTCGATTAAGCGGCTTCGGTTGACCGCCGGCGCGGCCTTGGCCTCCATGGCGCCATGGCGGAGGCCAAGAAACAAGCCGTCTTATTGATTCACGGCATCGGCGAGCAGCGGCCGATGGCGACCCTGTGGCGTTTTGTCGAGCTGGTTTGGCTCAAGGCGCCCGCGCGGCCGGGCGCGCCTGAGCGACGCGTCTATTCCGAGCCCGATGAGGTGTCGGGCGTGTTCGAGCTGCGCCGCATCTCCACCAATTACAACGCCGACGGCAAGCGCACCGATTTCTACGAATTCTACTGGGCGCATTTGATGCACGGCAATGTCCTCTCGGACGTGCTGAGCTGGCTCGCGCTCCTTGCGCTGCGCAAACGCGATTCCGTGCCGCCGCAATTGCACAAGGCGTGGACCGCGCTGCGCCTGCTCGCGGGCGGGCTCGCCTTCATCCTTGTGATGGCGATGGGCGCGGGGCTGATTGTCGGCGTCACGGGGCGGCTTCTGCCGCTGGCGCTCTTGGCGCTGGCTTTGGCGGCGGCGTTCGCGGCGCTGGCGATCGCGGATCAGATTTTCTTTTCCCCGGTGCTGGGCGATGCGGCCCGCTATCTGCGGCCCGCGCCGAAAAACATCCATTGCCGTCAGCAGATCCGCGAAGAGGGCTTGCGCCTTGTCGATGCGCTGCATCGCTCGGGCAAATATGATCGCATCGTTCTGGTCGGCCATTCGCTTGGCGGCGTCATCGCCTACGAATTGGCGATGCATTACTGGGGGCGGCGCAATCGCCAGATGAACGGCGCCGCCGTTCAGGCGCCGCTCGCCGCGGCGGAAGAGGCTGCGCGCGCGCTCGATGACACGCCGGAGGCGCTGGCGCGCTGGCGCGCCGCGCAAGGCGCCTTGTTCGAGGCGCTGCGCCAGGAGCGCGACAAGGATGGCGCGCCGCTCTGGTTGATCAGCGATCTCGTCACGCTCGGCAGCCCCTTGGCGCACGCGCAAACCTTGCTGGCGGATTCCCCCGAAGCGTTCGCGCAAATGCTGGCGAGGCGCGAGGTTTCCGCCAATCCGCCCTTGATGGAGGACTTTCCCGGCGGCGCGCGACGCTTTTCCTATTGCCGCGATCCCGCGCGCGCCGACGATCCGGACGCGGCGCCCCGCGCGCCGCACAATTCAGCCGTGTTCGCGGCGACGCGCTGGACGAACATCTATTTTCCAATGCAGGGCATTTTGCGCGGCGATCTCGTCGGCGGGCCGTGCGCGCCGGTTTTCGGCGCCGGCGTGAAGGATGTGGCGGCCTGTGCGCCGGATCATGGCGGCTGGTTTCCGCACATGCATTATTTCCGGCCCGATCGCGACATGCCTTGGGGTGATCCAGCTTGGGTCGATCACCGCGATGCGCTGCGCGAAGCGCTCGCGCTCGAGACTTGAAATGAAAACGCCGGCCTCTAGGCCGGCGTGGACGGCTGCTTCTGCGCCGTATCGTTACTTGCGCGGCAGCAAGCCTTCGCGTTGCGCGCGCTTGCGCGCCAGCTTGCGCGCCCGGCGCACGGCTTCCGCGGATTCGCGGGCGCGCTTCTCGGACGGCTTTTCATAATGATTGCGACGCTTCATTTCGCGGAAGGTGCCCTCGCGCTGCATCTTCTTCTTGAGCGCTTTCAACGCCTGATCGACGTTGTTGTCGCGAACGAAAATCTGAACGATGACCCACTCTCCCGGGGATGCGGATTGGACGAAAAGCTGATGGCCGCCGCCCCTTGGGGCGTCGGTCGCGAAGGGGACGGCGATAGCAAAAGGGCGCGGCCCTGTCCACCTGGGCGCTGGGACGCTGCGGCTGCGAAGCGCGCTGCGGCCCAGCCCCCATTCGGCTAAAGTGTCTCCATGGCCGAAAAAGACCCGCCCTCGATCCGTCTGCGCGCTTGCCTCCTGGAAGCCTTCGTAACCGAGGCGGCCCGCTCCGGCTGGACCGAGGCCGCCCTCAAGGACGCCGCCGCCGCGGCCGGCCTCTCGGAGGGGGAGGCGCAGCTGGCCGCCCCTCAAGGGGTGCGCGACATGGCCGACGCCTTCGCCGCCCGGGCCGACGAGGCTATGTTGGCGGCGCTGGCTGGGCTCGACCTTACATCCCTGCGTATCCGCGAGAAGGTCCGCGCCGCCGTGCGCGCGCGGCTGGAAGCGCAGGCGCCCTACAAGGGCGCCGCGCGCGCCATGACGCGCTGGTACGCCCGCCCAAGCCGGGCCCCCGAAGCCGGAAAGCTCTTGTGGCGCACCGCCGACCTCATCTGGCGCGCACTGGGCGACGCCTCCACCGACGAAAACTTTTACTCCAAGCGCGCGATACTCTCGGGCGTCTTGGCCTCCACCTATGCGCGCTGGTTCGCCGACGACAGCGAAGACAGCGCGGCCACCTGGGCCTTTCTCGACGCGCGGATCGAGAACGTCATGCAGTTCGAAAAGGTGAAGGCGCAAGCGCGACGCTTCTCCGGGCTGGGCGAGGCGGCGGTGCGCATGGCCGCGCGGGCGCGCTACGGGGCGTGAGCTAAAGCCGCTTCAATTTCGTCACATGCCCCATCTTGCGGCCGGGACGCGCCTCGCGCTTGCCATAGAGGTGCAGTCGCGCATCGGCATCGGCCGCATGCTTGCGCCAGGAATTCGCCTCGTCGCCGATCAGATTGATCATCTCCGCGTCGGCGAGGCGCGCGGTGGGGCCGAGCGGCCAGCCGGCGATAGCGCGAATATGCTGCTCGAACTGGCCGGTGAGGCACGCATCCATCGTCCAATGGCCGCTATTGTGCACGCGCGGCGCCATCTCGTTCACGATCAGGGTCTGATCCGGCATGAGAAAGAACTCGATCGCCATCACGCCCACATAATCGAGCGCGTCCAGCGTCCGTGAAGCGATGTTTTGCGCCGTCAGCGCGACGTCCCGCGCGATCGCCGCCGGTGCGCGCGTGCGCGTGAGAATGCCGCCGGCGTGGGTATTTTCGCTGATGTCGTAGAAGGCGATCGCGCCGTCGGCGCCGCGCGCGGCCACGATGGAGATTTCCCGTTCGAACGCGCACACGCCCTCGAGGATCGCGGGCGCCCCGTTCAGTTTCGCGTAGGCCTCGCGCGCGGCGTCGGCGGTGGCGATGCGCGCCTGGCCGATGCCGTCATAGCCGAAGCGGCGCGTTTTCAGGATGGCTGGCGCGCCGAGCGCATCGAGCGCGGCGATGAGATCGGCTTCGCTGTCGACGGCGCGATGCGGCGCGACCGCGATCCCGAGGCCGGTGAAGAACGTCTTTTCCGTAAGCCGATCCTGCGTCGCCGCCAGGGCGCGCGGTCCTGGGCGCACAGCCGCGCCCAGTGCCTCGAGATAGGCGGCCGTATCGGCCGGCACATTCTCAAACTCGAACGTCACCACGCGCGCATGCTGCGCGAAGGCGGCGAGCGCTTGCTGATCATTGTAATCGGCGACGAACGCATATTTCGCCACGCGCGCGGCGGGGCTGTCTTCCTCCGGCGTGAAGATCAGCACGTCGAGCCCGAGGCGCGACGCCGCGAGCGCCAGCATCCGCCCCAATTGTCCTCCGCCGAGAATGCCGATGGACTCGCCCGGCAGGACGTCGCTCATCTCGGGCTCTCCGCCACGGCGGCCGTTTGTTCGGCGCGATAGGCGTCGAGCTTGGCCGCCAGCTTTGGATCGTTGAGCGCGAGGATGGCTGCCGCCAGGAGCGCGGCGTTCGCCGCGCCGGCCTCGCCGATGGCGAGCGTCGCCACCGGCACGCCCTTTGGCATTTGCACGATGGAGAGCAGCGAATCGACCCCCGCGAGCGCGGCGCTTTTCACCGGCACGCCGAGGACGGGCAGCGGCGTCATCGCCGCCGCCATGCCCGGCAGATGGGCCGCGCCGCCGGCGCCGGCCACGATCACTTTCAGCCCGCGCGCCTTCGCGGTCTTGGCATAGTCGACCAGCCGATCCGGCGTGCGATGGGCCGAGACGATCTTGGCTTCGTAGGGAATGGCGAACGCATCTAGGAGATCGGCGCAAGCGCGCATCGTCTCCCAATCGGAGGTCGATCCCATGATGAGGCCGACCAATGGCGACGCCCCGGGGAGAGAAGGATCTGGCGCCATCGAAGCCACCGATTCTGGAAAAGCGCGCACTATAGGCGCCGAACCCCCGGCGTCCAGCGCAGCGAAAATGCCTGCTTAAACATTATCCTAATGCACATTAAGCGCCTCTTTACCCAGCCCCGCCATGGTGCCGGCCCATGGCGTTTCCCTCGTTCAAGCGCGCGCGCGATCCGCTGGCGGATCGCTTCGGGCTCACGGATGTGAGCCCGCGCACGCTCGCGGCGTTGAAGACGCTCGCGGCCGAACGTGACGCGGCGATCGCCAAATTGGCGGAGGCGGAAAAACTCGCCGACCACGACGCGCTGACCCCGACGCTCAATCGGCGCGGCTTCCTGCGCGAGCTGCACCGCTCCATGTCGGTGTTCGAGCGGTATCGCCGACCGGCTGCCGTGCTCTATATCGACCTCGACGGCTTCAAGGCGGTCAACGACACGCACGGCCACGCGGCGGGCGATTCGGTCTTGCGTCAGATCGGTCGGCTGCTTGTCGATCATGTGCGGGAATCCGATGTCGTCGGCCGTCTCGGCGGTGACGAGTTCGGAATCATCTTGAACGACATGGGCGCGGAGGAAGCGCGGCGCAAAGCCGAGGCGCTCAGCCGCGCCATGGATGAAGCCGCGATCACGCATGAAGGCGTGCGCCACCGCGTGCGCGCATCGATCGGCATGCATGTCATCGACGCCGCCGAGCCGCCTGAAGACGCGCTCGCGCGCGCGGACGAGGCGATGTACGCCGAAAAACATCTGCGCCGCACGCGTGCGGCGTTTGAGATGTTCTAGAAGCGCCAGCTGACCGACAACGCGCCGAAATCCTGCGGGTCTTCCTCGGTTTTGAATTCCTCGGTGCGGGTCACGTAGGTATAGGCCATGCGCCAATCGCCGGCGCTCACCGTGAACCCGGCCTGCACGTCGCCGACGAGCGGCTCCTTATCGACGCTGGCGCTGTCTTCGTACGTGTTGCCGTCGAGAAAGAGATTGCGGCCCACGGCGCGCGCTTGCACGCCGACGAAAAAGCTCCAAGACCAACCGCCGCCGCGAAAATGCTCCGCGCCGGCAAGAGCGGGGCGCACGCGCGGCGGCCCGTAATCACTATCGATCCGATAGCCGATGCGGGCGGTGAGGCCCACGCGCGCCTCGGTGCGCAGCGTGCCCAGCGACACGCCCGCGCTCGGCGTCAAATCCGCTTCCAGGCCGCCCGGAGCGACATCGGTGTAGACGCGCAGCGCACGCCAGCGCCGTTCGAACGACGCCGCGAAGGCGAATTCATCGCTTAATTGACTGTCCCAGCCTTGCGGGTCGGGCGCGTCGAGCAGGCTATGGATGCCGCGCTGCGCCTCCTCGCCGAGCGCGGAGGGGCCGACGATGCCGAATTCCAATTCGTACGTGTCGAGATAGCCCGGCGCGCGGCCAGCGGGCGTGTCCTCCTCCGCCGCGACCATGATCTGCGCATAGAGCCAGCCAGCGTAAGGGTGCTGATCGGGCGGGGCGGGATTGGCGTCGATGTCTTGCGGCGTGAAGATCGATTGGCCGACCGAGACCCCCCAATAATCCGGCTCCGAGCGGGACAAAGCGCGCGTGAATCCGCCCGCGCCCTTGAGCCATTCCGGCACGCCTTCGACGGGCGACACATACGCCAGCTTGATGCCGCTCGTGTAATTGTCGTCGTCGCCGGAGGAGAGGCTGTCATTCTCGATCAAGATGGAGAACACGCCCTTTTCCTCGGCCGGGCGGTCGTCCGCATGCGCGACGCCCGGCAACGCCGCCAGCGCCGCGAAAGCCAGCACGCGCTTCAATCGATCGGCCGCCTCCCGTCTTGCGCCCTTCATGCGATGATATCGGGCGTGAGCCGGTCTTCGATCCATTGAATCTGATCCTTTAGCGAAAGCTTGCGCTTTTTCAGACGCGCGAGCTGGAGGGCGTCGCCGGATTGATCGGCGAGCGCGGCGATCGCCGAATCCAGCGCGCGGTGCTCCTCCCTGAGCTCGACGAGGCGCGTCTTGAGCGCGCGAATGTCCGGACTATCCTGGAGGTCGAAGCCGTCGCCGCCCTCAGCCATCCCAAGCGTCCCGTTTCGCCGATAATCGTGGACATAAGCGTCCGCGCGCGGACCTGTCAAAGCCCGTTAACCGCCTTCCGCGACGGCCGGTGTCACGCAGCTTTGATGGCTTCGTGTCCAATCTGTAACACGAAGTGAGGGGACTCTTCGTCGCATCGGCGCCATGCTCCGTTTCGTCAGCAGAAGGAGTCGCCTCATGGCGCTTGAATCGCGGATCCGCGAGCTGGATGCTCGCCACCGGGATTTGGACAGTATGATTGCTGCGGAAGCCAAGCTTCCGGCCGTGGACACGGTACGATTGTCCGAGATGAAGCGACAGAAATTGAAGATCAAGGAAGAGATCGAGGCCCTCCGGGTCCGCGATCGTCACTGAGCGCGCGTTCGAATTCTAAACGTGCGCGCCAAAGCCTCCCTCGACCGGCGAGGGAGGCTAGAGCGGCCTTCAAGCGTCCTCGTCTTCGCTTTCAGCCGGCGCGGTGGTTTCGTTGGCGGGGCGCAGCGTTGGGCCTGCCTCAAGCTTGCGCTTCTTGGCCTCGTTCTTCGCGCGCAGCGCGGCCGCTTCAGCCACCACGGCGTCCAGCTCGATCTGGGAGCACAGGCCTAACGACACCGGATCGACCGGCTTGATGTTTGTCGAGTTCCAATGCTTGCGCTCGCGCACTTGCTCGATCGTCGCCTTGGTCGTGCCGATCAGCTTGACGATCTTGCTGTCGGGCACTTCGGGGTGGTTCTTCAGGAACCATTGAATGGCGTCGGGGCGGTCCTGGCGACGCGCGATAGGCGTGTAGCGGGCGCCCTTTTTCTTCACCACGGGAACGTCGATCCGCTTTTGCTCCAGCGGCTTGAGCTTGTAGGCCGGGTCGGCTTCGCCCTTGGCGATTTCCTCGCGCGAGAGGAAGCCGCCGGCGATCGGATCGACGCCGCGAATGCCCTTGGCCACATCCTCATTGGCGATGCC
>CAZLWK010000002.1:0-223008 GCA_964563395.1 uncultured Caulobacteraceae bacterium | reverse complement strand
CCCAGGCGCCCGCGCCGCAGCCGCCGCCGCAGCAGGCCGCCGCGCCGCCGCCGCCGCGCATCGTCGTGCCGCCGCCCGCGCCGCCGCCCGAGCCGGAAAAGAAGAAAAAGAAGGGTTGGTTCTAACGCGAGGCGCAGCGGCCTATGCGGCGGCGCTATTGCGCGCGTCTTCCTCGGCCTCGTCACGCAGCCGCTCGCGGTCGCCGAGATAGAGGATGATCAAAGCAAGCGGGAGAAAAATGCCGCGCGGCGACGCGCCATGTTTGGCGCGCCGCCGCTTCGCGCTTAGAGGCCGACCTTGCCGAGTTCGGTCATCAATTCCGGCACGGCGGTCTTGTAATCCGCCACCAGGCCATAATCGGCGATCTGAAAGATTGGGGCTTCCTCGTCCTTGTTGATGGCGACGATGACCTTGGAATCCTTCATGCCCGCCAGGTGCTGGATGGCGCCGGAAATACCGACCGCGACATAGAGCTCGGGCGCGACCACCTTGCCAGTCTGGCCGACCTGATAATCGTTCGGCGCATAGCCCGCATCGACCGCCGCGCGCGAGGCGCCCACCGCCGCGCCGAGCTTATCGGCGAGCGGCTCGATCACTTTGTGGAATTCATCGGCCGAGCCGAGCGCGCGCCCGCCGGAGACGACGCGCTTGGCGCCCGCCAGTTCCGGACGATCCGATTTCGCGATCTCTTCCGACACGAACGCCGCCTTGAACGGGCCGTTCGGCGCCGGGATCGTCTCAACCGAAGCGGAACCGCCTTCACCCGCCGCCTTGAAGGCGGTGGCCTGCACGGTCAGCACCTTCTTGGAATCCGACGATTTCACCACGGTGACGGCGTTGCCGGCATAGGTGCCGCGCACGAATGTATCGGCGCTTTCCACGCCGGTGGCGGAGGAGATCACCATCACGTCGAGCTTGGCGGCGACGCGCGGGGCGACATTCTTGCCGCTGGTCGTGGCGGGAAACAGAAGCGCGTCATAATTGGCCGCGAGCGGCGTGATCAGCGCATCCATCGCCTCGGCCAATTGCTTGGCGAGCGGGGGCGCGTCCGCGTGCAGCACCTTGCGCACGCCGGCGATTTTCGCGGCGGCGGCCGCGGCCGCACCGGCATTGTGGCCGGCGACGAGGATATCGATGTCGCCGCCAATGGCTTGCGCGGCGGTGACGACTTTGGCGGTCGCTTCCTTCAGCGACGCATTGTCGTGTTCGGCGATGACGAGCACGGCCATATCAGAGCACTCCCGCTTCGTTCTTCAGCTTGTCGACCAGTTCGGCCACGCTCTTGACCTTCGCGCCGCCTTGGCGCTTCGGCGGCTCGCTGGTTTTTTGCACGGCGAGGCGTGGCTTCACGTCCGCGCCATAATCGGCGGCGGCCTTCACATCGATCGGCTTCTTCTTGGCCTTCATGATGTTGGGCAGCGAGGCGTAGCGCGGCTCGTTGAGACGCAGATCGGTGGTGACGATCGCGGGCAGGTCGAGTTCGAGCGTCTGCAGGCCGCCATCGACTTCGCGCGTCACCCGCGCCTTGCCGCCTTCCACGCTGATCTTCGAGGCGAAGGTGGCTTGCGGCCAATCCAGCAGCGCCGCCAACATCTGGCCGGTGGCGTTGGAATCGTCATCGATCGCCTGCTTGCCCAGAATGACGAGCTGCGGGCCCTCGGCCTCGACGATGCCCTTCAAGATCTTGGCGACCGCCAGCGGCTCGACCTCGCCGTCAACCTTGACCAGGATGCCGCGGTCGGCGCCCATGGCGAGCGCGGTGCGGATCGTCTCCTGCGCCTGATCGGGGCCGATGGAGACGGCGATGATCTCGCTCGCCGTGCCCGCCGCGTGCCCGCCGCCGCCTTCCTTCATGCGCACGGCTTCCTCAACCGCGATCTCGTCGAACGGATTCATCGACATTTTGAGATTGGAGAGGTCGACGCCCGAGCCATCCGGCTTCACGCGCACCTTCAAATTATAGTCGAGCACCCGCTTGACGGGCACGAGCACCTTCATCTGGATAACCCCGATTGGCAGGAACCGAACGTGGCCGGGACACTAGCCGCGCCATTTGCCCCGTCAATGCGGGGCGGGCGGGCTGTTCGCCGCGCCTGGAGCGGCGCTGTGTGGGATCAAGGAGCGACAGATGCGTCAATGGATTGCGGCGAGCGCCGCGCTTGGGCTCATTGGAGCTTGCTCGCCATTGCCGGCGCCGGAACCGGCCGCGCCGGCGCCGGATGCAGCCGGGGCGGCCGGCGGCGCGCAGATGATCTTGAGCGACATGACCATCCCCGACGCGCTCACCGAGTGCGCCGGTGTTTACGCCGCGCGCGGGAATGTCGATCTCGCAATTCCCCCGCAAGCGGACACGCCCGACACCAACGCGGCCTGGACGATGCTCGCCCTCATGGACAAGGAGCCCGGCCTTGAAGGCGCGGCGGGGCGCGCGGCCGCGAGCGACATCAAGGCGCAATGGCTTGCGCGCGCGCCGGCCGAGCTTGAGGCCCGCGCCGCCGAGTGCGATGCGCGCTTTGCGCCGCAATAGCGAAGCCTATTGGCGGCGCGCGAGCCGCGATCCGTTCTCGCCGCGTCCGCGCGCGCGACTTTCCGCGAACGCCGCGAAGGTCTCCGCCAGGGGCGTCGTGTCCGGCAAGATGTAGAACACGCCGCCGGATTGGAACGTCGGCTGCAGAATGCCCTCATAGAATTCCGGCGAGACGTTGATGCAGCCATGGGTGACGCGGTTGTCCGCCGGCGAAGGTGAGGCGAAGCGTTCCGCGCGCCGATCGGCTGAGGCGCCGGGCGGGATGGGGTGGATAGAGACCGCGGATTCATAATCGACCCACAGCACCCGCCCCGCATCGATCGACGGCCCGAAACCGCCCACGAAACGGCCCGCGGGGGTTGTGCGATCCCGGCCCGGAATTTCGCGCAGCGCGAGGCCGGCGATCCCCGGCGCGATGTGATCGCCCATCGCGGAGCCGAACAGCCCCGTCGCCGCGCCGCGAAGGCGCCCGTCGGGACCGAACACCAAAATTTGCGCGGCGGCCTTGTCGATCACCGCGAACGGATAGCCCTGGCTGTCTTCGGTCGCGATCACCCAGGCCGCGAGTTCGACCACGATATCGGCCACGTCCTGCCCTGGCGGCAGCTGATCGGCGGCGGGAACGGCGCGCGCGCCGGCGTCCTCGGCTTCGGCCGTGCCGAAAGTCACGAACGCCAGCGCCACGGAGCCGAGCAGGGCTCTGAGCTTATATCGCATGCGCTCCACCCATGAGACGGCTTCTTGTCAGGAACATGGACGTTCCGCATCGACCGCCGTCACGAGATTGGCACAGCCTTTCAGCCGCGCGGCCGGCGAGCCGGTTGCGTTTCGAGCGCCTGCACGCGGCCTTCGATCGCGTCCAGCCTTTGGTTGGCGCGTTGCGCGCCCTGATTGGCGGATTCGGCGCTTTGCGCCGCGCTCTGTACGCGCGCGTCGATTGAGTCGAGACGGGCGCCGATCTGAGTGATGTCGTCTCTCGTCGCACACGCGCTTAGGCTCAACGCCGCCACGAGCGCGACGCCGACGATCTTGAGATGGTTCATTGCACGCATTCTAGGACTCCCTCATTCAACGCACGCCATGACAACGGCCGCCCCGAAGGGTCCTAACGCGGTCCCGCCAATGTGGTTCCCCGTAAGATTGAGCCCAGACGCATCCTGGACCCTAGAATTTCAGCGCCAGCTCCGCACCGATGGTGCGGCCTTCGCCGCGGATGAAAGTCGGGATGGTGAAGCTGTCGCCGACATTGCCGGCGTCGAGCAGATAGTCCTCGTCAGCGATGTTGTTGGCGAAGGCCGTGATCGCCCAGGCGCGGCTGGCCGCATCGAACCGCGCGCGCAGATTGAAGAGGCCGTAGGACTCCTGCACCTCATCCACGCCCGCATCTTGCAGGCCCGGCAGCGGCGGCGGCTGCAGATCGAGGCGATCATTGTTGTCGTCGAAGAACACCTTGGATTGCCAAGTGTAAGTGGGCGTCAGCGAGAAATCGCCGAGATCGCCAACCGGTATCTCCCAGGTGAAGCCAAGCGAGAGCGAATGATCGGGCGACAGGCGGAAGCGATTGCCGTCGCGCGCGCCGCCCTCGAAGCGGGCATGGCTGTAGGCATAGGTCGCGAACAGCTCGAATTGCTCGGAGGCGAGCCAGCGCGCCGCCGTCTCGAAACCGGTGGCCGTCGCTTCGCCGGCATTGATCGGCACGATCCGTCCGGCGTCGAACGTCGTCGATTGGAAATCGTTGTACTGATAGCGATAGATCGAGCCCTCCACGTCGAGCGCGCCGTTCATCAAGCGTGAAGCGCGCACGCCCACTTCGAAGGAATCCACGGTCTCGTCCGGCAGCGTTTCGAACGACGTTTCCGAACCCGGCAGATTGCCCGGCGTGATGGAGATCACGTTCGGCGTGCGCCCGCGCGCATAGGAGGCCCACAGCGAGACGTCGTCGCTCACGGCGTAGCGCCCGACCAGGCGATAGGTGAAGCCGTCGAAGCTGTCGCTCGCGCTGACGCGCGTCTGCGGTTGCGTGAACAGGCCCACTTGCGGATCGTCGGCGGTGGAGGGGCTGGTGAGCGCGTTGATCACAGCGAGCGCACCTCCGAAGTCGCCCTCGCCAAGCAAGCCTTGCGCGAGCAACAAGCCGCCGAGCACGCTGGGACCGTTCAGCGTTTCGGCGACCAGCGTGCTCGTCTTGTCGTCGCTGGTGTAGCGCACGCCGGCGGTGAGTTCGAAACGCTCGGTCACGCGCCAAGTGGCGTCGGCGAACACGTCGATTGCGTCTGTCTCGCCAAGATTGGTGGATTGTTCGCGATGGGCTGGCTTGAGCAGCGGCAAGAGTGGGGCGAGCAAGCCCGTCAACGTCGCCGCATTGATGGCGTTGACCTCATCAAGGCTCGGCGTTGAAGGGCCCGGCAAATCGCCTGTGGAGAAAGCAAGCGCGTAGCGCTCGTCATATTGCGTGGGCGCGCGCTGGCTGCCTTCCTCATGAAAAAAGGACACGCCGACAAAGCCGGAAAGCGGGCCGCCATTGTCATAGGCGAGGCGGATCTCCTGGCTCCATTGCTCGCCTTCGGCGTCTTCGGCCGCTTGAATGAGCGGGATCGCCGAACCGTCCGGATCGAAGGCTTCGATGCTTTCGAATTCGCGATAGCCGGTGATGGAGGTGAGCGTGAGCGCCTCACTCGCTTGCCAATTCGCGATCAGCGTGCCCGCGCGCAAGCGCCGATCGAGGCCGATCTCACGCCCGCCCTCGAAGCCGGGCGCGGTGCGGTTGAGCGAGGCGGCGCTGAAGGGGCTGGTGTCGCCGCCGATGGCGTTGAACGTGCCGGACTTGAAGGAGGTGCCGGCATTGTCGTCCTCGTGCTGATTGAGCAGGAGATCGAAGCGCAGCGTTTCGCTCGGCGTCCAGGCCGAGGCGATGCGATAGGCGGTGACTTGTTGGCCGCCCAGATCGTCGCCGCCGAACGTGTTGGCGGTGAAGCCGTCCTGCTCGCGGCGCGTCGCGCCGAGGCGGATCGCGAATTGATCCTCAGCGATTGGGATGTTCACCACGCCCATGCCGCGCGCATAGCCGTTGTCGCCGCCGCCAAGCTCCAGCGTGCCGGAGAATTCCTCGGTGTCGGCCTTGTTCTGGATCACGTTCACCGCGCCGATCAGCGCGCCGCGTCCGAACAGCGTCGCTTGCGGCCCGCGCGCCACCTCGATGCGCTCGATATCGAACAATTCCTGATACGTGCCGCGATTGCGCGAGGTGGAGACGCCGTCCTGAAACACGGCGATGCGCGGCTCGGAAATGGCCGAGCCGGAATCGGAGGTGATGCCGCGAATGACGAAGCCGGTATTGTTGGCGCTTTGCTCCTGCACCTCGAAGCCGGGCACGAACAGCGCGAGCTGGTCGTATTGCGTGGCGCCGAGGCGATCGAGGAAGTCCTGGCCGTAGGCGGTCACCGCGATCGGAACATCGGTGATGTTCTGTTCGCGCAATTGCACGGTGACGACGATTTCCTCGGTCTGCACCGCATCGTCCGCGCTCTGCGCCAGCGCAAAGGGCGCGGCGAAGCCAAAGCCGGCCGCGAGCGCCAGCGCGCTCGACCACATCTTGTTCATGAATCTATTCCCCGCCACGATTTCGAGGGCGGAACTAGGCGCCCGGTGCGACGGTTGCGTGACAACAACGCAAAAGACGCGTGAAACCTGACGCGATGCTCATTTCGCCGCACGTCCTGGCGGCGCCGCGATCACCAAATGAGCACGCGCTGGTCCGGCGGCAGATAGAGCTTATCCATCTCCGCGACGTTGAACGCCGCGTACCAGGCGTCCATGTTGCGCACCACGCCGTTGCACCGGAATTCCGGCGGCGAGTGCGGCGCGGTGAGCACGCGATTGCGCATGCGCTCGTCGCGCATCAATTGGCGCCACACCTGCGCCCATGAGAGGAAAAAGCGCTGATCGCCGCTGAACCCGTCGAGCACGGGCGCTTCGGCCCCCGCGAGCGACATGCGATACGCGTAATAGGCGACCTGCAGGCCGCCATTGTCGCCGATGTTTTCGCCGAGCGTCAGCTGCCCGTTCACGAACAGGCCCGGCAGCGCCTCATAGGCGCTGTATTGGGTCTTGAGGCTGGCCGTGCGCTCGCTGAAGCGGCGCAGATCGTCTTCGCTCCACCAGGTGCGCAACACGCCGCGCCCGTCAAATTGCGAGCCCTGATCGTCGAAGCCATGGCCCATTTCGTGGCCGATCACGCCGCCGATGCCGCCATAATTCACGGCATCGTCCGCGTTCGGATCGAAGAAGGGCGCCTGTAGGATCGCCGCCGGGAAGCAGATTTCGTTGTAGCTCGCCATGTAATAGGCGTTCACGGTCTGCGGGGTCATCAGCCATTCGTCGCGATCGGCCGGATCGTTCAGGCGCGCCACCTTGCGCCGCCAGTCGAATTCGTTGGCGCGGATCATGTTGCCATGCGCGTCGCCGGCGCGCACGTCGAGCGCGGTGTAATCGCGCCACTTATCCGGATAGCCAACTTTCGGCCGGAACAGAGCGAGCTTTTCGCGCGCGGCGACTTTCGTTTCCGGCGACATCCAATCGAGCGCGTCGATCCGTTCGCCATAGGCCTTGCGCAGATTTTCCACCAGCGTGAGCATTTGCTGCTTGGCCGCCGGCGGGAAATGGCGCTGCACGTAGATTTCACCGACCGCTTCGCCCAGCGCTTCATTGACCGCGTCGACGCCGCGCTTGTCGCGCGCGCGCTGCTCCGGCTGGCCGGTCATCACGCGGCCGAAGAACGCGAAATCCTCTTCATCGAAAGCGCGCGGCAGCACGGCTGAACACTGCGACAGATAATGAAAGGTCAAATAGGCGCGCCACGTGGAGACGGGCGTGGCCATGAACAGCCGCGCGAGCGGCGCCATCGCGTCGAGTTCGGCCACGACCACGTTTTCCACGCCGTCAAGCTCGGCGCCTTCGAACATCGCGTCCCAGGGATAGCGCCGATAAAGCGCGGCGAGTTCGGCGCGCGTTTTCGGATTGTAGGTCGCGTTGACGTCGCGCCGCCGCTCCGCCGGCCAATGGCGTTGCGCGATGGCGGTTTCGAGCGCCATGATCTGGCGCGCCTTCGCGCCCGCTTCCGGCTGCTCCGCCAGCGTCAGCATGCGTTCGATATGCGCCAAATAGCGCGTGCGGATATCGGAATAGACGTCGCCGTCATTGAGATAATATTGGCGTTCGCCAAGGCCGAGGCCCGCATGCGTGATGTAAACGAGATAGCGGTCCGGATTCTTTGAATCATTGCCGATGTAAAACGCGATGGGCGTATTCACCGGCATGTTGGGCCGGGCGATGAGGCGCATCGTCTGTTCGTGCGTGCGCAGCGCGGCGATGGCGGCCAGATCGTCCGCGATCGGGGCGAGCCCCTTGGCGTCGAGCGCATCCTGATCGACGAAGGCGGTGTAGAAATCCGCGATCTTCTGCGCATTGCCGCTGCGCGGCCCCGGCGCGGCGGCGGTTTCCTCGATGATCGCCTTGGCGTCGCGCTCGGATTTTTCCTGCAGGATCTGAAACGTGCCCCAGGAGGTGCGGTCAGCCGGAATTTGCGCCGTGCGCAGCCAGCCGCCATTGGCGTGGCGATAGAAATCGTCGCCCGGGCGCACGGCGAGATCGCGCGCTTCGGTGTCGATTCCCCAGGCGCCGATCTCCGCCTTCGGCCGCGTCGCGGGCGGCGGCGTCTGCGTGGCGCAGCTCGCCAGCAGCGCCAGCGAGGACCCCATCAAGGCGCGGCGGCTGAGATGCATGTCTGTCTCCGGGTTTGGACGCCTCTTGGTGTCAGCCGAGAGCGCTTTCCGCAAGGGGCGCAGCTGTGCGCGCGTTGCGCGTTGCGGCGACGCCGTTTAGGTCCCAAGTACATTCATGAGCACGCCGCCTCGCCTTTCCGCGTTCGGCCCGGGCCCCATCGCCTGGGTGGGCGTCGGCGCGGCGGTGCTGGCCGCGCTGATGGCGTTTGAAGGGGCGCCGCTGGCGGCTCTCGTGGCGCTGGCGGGCGGGGGGGCCTGCGCGCTCGCGGCCATGGCGGCCCGCGCCGACACCGGCCGGACGAGCGAGGCGCGCGAGGCGGAGCGCCGCGGCGGCGATCTCGCCCCGCTCGCGCCGCTGCTCGAGGCGCTGCCCGACGCGGCGATGCTGGTGAACGCCGACGGCCATATCGTGGGCGCCAACGCCGCCGCGCGGCGGCGCTTCGGTTTTGAGGCGCTCGATCTGCGCCTGTCTTCGATCCTGCGCCAGCCCGACCTTTTGGACGCCGCCCAGGACGCCGCCCGCGAGGGCGCCTCGCGCACCATCGAATTCGAAACCAGCGGCGCGCAGACGGAAGAGCAGATCCGCGCCTATGTCGCGCCCGTGCAATGGGCGGAAACGCGGGCGGCGCTGATCGTGTTTCACGACGAAACCGCGCGCGTCACCACTGAACGCCTAAGATCGGACTTTCTGGCCAACGCCAGCCACGAGCTGCGCACGCCGCTGGCGGCGCTGATGGTGCTGATCGAGACCTTGTCCGGCCCGGCCAAGGACAGCGAGGCCGATCGCGCCCGCTTCCTGGCGATGATGCAGACCCAGGCCGACCGGATGCGCCGCCTGATCGACGATCTGCTGTCCTTATCGCGGATCGAGCTCGACGAGCATGTGCCGCCTTCTGACCGTGCCGACCTCGCCGTGGTGGTGCGCGAGGCGGTCGACACGTTGTCGGGCCTCGCCAGCGAGCGGGGAATCGTCCTCAAGCTGATTGAGGCGGATCAAAGCGCGATGGTCGTCGGGCATCGATTTCAATTGGTCCAAGTGGTGCAGAACCTGCTCGATAACGCGATCAAATATTCGCCCGATGGCGGCGTGGTCGAGGTGGAGCTCGGCCGGGCGGCCAATCGCGAGGCGGCGATCGAGCGGGCCGGCCGGCGTTGGCCCGAGGCGGGTCGGATCGCGCTCCTGACGCCGGCGGCGGCACCCAGCGAGCGCGCCTGCGCTTTCGTGCGGGTGACCGATTCCGGCCCCGGCGTGCCACGTCGGTTCCTGCCGAAGCTGGGGGCCCGCTTCTTCCGGGTGGAGCGCGAAATGGGCGCGGACCGGGGCGGCACCGGCCTTGGCCTGGCCATCGTCAAGCACATCATGAACCGCCATCGCGGCGGGGTGCTGGTGGAGAGCGAGCCAGGCCGCGGCGCCGCCTTCGCCATCTATCTGGAACAGGCCGCTTGAGCACGCCGGCGCCCGCCGCCGGAGCCGGCTTCGCCGATCGCGGGGCCCCGCCTGCGTCACATCACTGTCATCTAAGACCTATAAGAGGCGCGGGCGTTCGGGCGCTGGGCATGGCGGACGCCAAGGCGGGAGTTCGGTCATGGATCGCGCAACGGGCGAGGAACGCGGCGTGGGCGCGTCAATGGGCTTAGGCGGCACGATGAGCGCCCCGACGGTGCGGTCGTCCGGCGACACCGCCGCGGCCAACCCCGTGAAGGCGGTGGCCCGGGACATCAGCGTCTATTACGGCGACAAGAAAGCCTTGAACGAGGTCTCCATCGAGATCCCGGACCGCGCCGTCACGGCCTTCATCGGCCCCTCGGGCTGCGGCAAGACCACCTTCCTGCGCTGCATCAACCGCATGAACGACACCATCGACGGCTGCCGCGTGACGGGCGCCATCGAGGTCGAGGGCAAGGACATTTACGGCAAGGGCGTCGATCCCGTGATCCTGCGCGCGCGCGTGGGCATGGTGTTCCAAAAGCCCAACCCGTTCCCGAAATCGATCTATGAGAACGTGGCCTATGGCCCGCGCATCCATGGCATGGCCAAATCCAAGAAGGACATGGACGAGATCGTCGAGAAATCGCTGATCCGCGCCGGCCTCTGGAACGAAGTGAAGGACCGCCTGCAACAGCCCGGCACCGGCCTCTCCGGCGGCCAGCAGCAGCGTCTGGTGATCGCCCGGACGGTGGCGGTCGGCCCGGACATCATCCTCATGGACGAGCCGTGCTCGGCGCTCGATCCGATCGCCACCGCCAAGATCGAAGAGCTGATCGACGAGCTGCGCGCGAATTATTGCATCATCATCGTCACGCACTCGATGGCGCAGGCGGCGCGGGTCTCGCAGAAAACCGCCTTCTTCCATCTCGGCACGCTCGTGGAGACGGGGCCGACCGAGGAAATCTTCACCAATCCCCGCGATCAGCGCACGCAGGATTACATCACCGGCCGCTTCGGCTAGCCTCGCGCATGCCCGATCACACCGTGAAAGCCTATCAGGAAGAGCTCGACCTCATCGCCAAGGAGGTCGAGCGCATGGGCGGGCTCGCCGAGGCCTCGCTGGCGGACGCGCTCGCCGCGGTGGTGCGCCGCGACTCCGGCCTGGCGCAGACTGTGATCGCCCGCGATCTGAAGATCGACAGCGCGCAGCGCGAGATCGAACGGCGCGCCATCAAGCTGTTCGCGCTGCGCCAGCCCATGGCCGCCGATCTGCGCCACGTGCTGGCCGCATGGCGCATCGCCAGCGATCTGGAGCGGATCGGCGATCTCGCCAAGAATATCGGCAAGCGCGCGCTCGTGCTCAATCAATCCGAGCCGCTGTCGCTTCTGCGCAGCGTGGATCGGATGGGGCGCATCGCCGCCGCGCAGCTGAAGCAGGTGCTGGATTCCTACGCCAACAACAATGTGCGCGCGGCGATCGGCGTATGGTTTCAGGACGAGGACATCGACGCCCATTACAATTCGCTGTTCCGTGAGCTCCTCACCTACATGATGGAGGACCCGCGCACGATCAGCGCCGGGGCGCACCTCCTCTTCATCGCCAAGAACATCGAACGCATCGGCGACCATTGCACGAATATTGCAGAGACCGTGCATTACCTCGTCACCGGCGAGGAGATCGCAACCCAACGGCCCAAGGCGGACGAACAGATGACGGGGAAGGACGAGTGAGCGCGCACGTACTCGTCGTCGAGGACGAAGAAGCGCTGGCGACGCTGCTGCGCTATAATCTCGAAAAGGAAGGCTATCGCGTCTCGGTCGCCGGCGACGGCGAGGAGGCGCTGTTGATGGCGGAAGAGACGCCGCCCGATCTGGTCGTGTTGGATTGGATGCTGCCGAAGGCGGCAGGCATCGAAGTGTGCCGGCGCCTGCGCCTGCGCAACGAGACGCGCAACACGCCCATCGTCATGCTCACCGCCAGGGACGATGAGAGCGAGCGCATTCGCGGCCTCGACACCGGCGCCGACGATTACGTGACCAAGCCGTTCTCGATGAGCGAATTGCTGGCGCGCCTGCGCGCCGTGATGCGCCGCATTCGTCCCGCGCTGGCCGATGACAAGCTCCAATGCGGCGACATCATGATGGACCGCGTGGCCCATCGCGTGAAGCGGGCGGGGCGGGAAGTGCATCTTGGGCCGACGGAATTCCGCCTGCTCGAGCATCTCATGCGCCATCCCGGTCGCGTGTTCAGCCGCGAGCAATTGCTCGACGCTGTCTGGGGTTCGGATGTCTATGTCGAGGCGCGCACGGTGGATGTGCATATCGGCCGGCTGCGAAAGGCGCTCAACGCCGACACCGACGCCCACGATCCGATCCGCACGGTGCGCAGCGCGGGCTATTCGATCGACGCCGAGCCTTAAGCGCCGCGTCAGGCCGCGCGCGTGTCGCTTGCGATTTCCGGCAGCAGCGTGGGCGTGACGATCGTGAACACCGAGCCTTGGCCGGAAACGCTTTCGGCGGAAACCTCGCCGCCGAGCAGGCGCACGATCTTGCGCGTCAAGGCAAGGCCAAGGCCCGCCCCGCCGAAGGAGCGCGCCTGTCGGCTCTGACCTTGCACGAACGGCTCGAAAACGCGCGACAATTCCGCAGGGGTCATGCCGATGCCGGTGTCGCGAATGACGAATTCCAATTCGTCGCGCCCTTCGCGCATGCGTCGCCGCGCTTCGAGGGATACGCGGCCGCCGCGGGTGAATTTGCAGGCATTGCCAAGCACGTTGACGAGCGCCTGCCGCAAGCGCGCTTCATCCGTGCACGCCTCGCCGATCTCAGATTCGATTTCGATCTCCAAAACGTCGCCATTGGCGTCCGCTATGGCGCGCACGGCGCGCTCCACTGAGCGTACGAGCGTGTCCACCGCGAACGTGTGCGGGCGCATCTCCATATGGCCCGATTCAATGCGCGACAGATCGAGGATTTCATTGACGAGGCTGATCAGGTGGCGCGCCGAGCCGGTGATGCGCTCAAGATCGCGTCGCGCATCATCATCCGCGTCCTCGGCGATCAATTCGGCGTAGCCGATGATCGCATTGAGCGGGGTGCGCAATTCGTGCGTGAGATTGGCCAGGAACACGGATTTCATCGTGTTGGCTTCTTGGGCGGCGACGCTTTCCTCGCGCGCGGCGCGTTCGGCTTCGATCGATTGGCGCAAGCTGAGCGCGAGCGCGTTATAGGCGTTCGTCAGCGCCCCGATCTCGTCGTCGCGCGCTGGCGTCTCCAGCGGCGTCAGCGCATCGCCTTGCTGCGCCTTGAGGTGCTGTTCCAGCGCGGCCACGGGCGCAAGGATCAAGCGGCGCAGGCCGATCCAAACGGCTGCGAAGACGATGGCGAACACCGCCGCCGTCACCAGGAGGCTGATCAAAATCGCGTGCGCGCCAAGCGCGTTGATTTCTCTTGGGCGGTCCAGCTTGATCGCCGCGCTCAATGCGCCCGCGCTGTTGCGCAGCGCGATCAGCGTGTGCATTTGATCGTCGGCCCGCCAGCTCCTGAAATCCTCGTTGCTTTCGATCAGCAAGCGCAGATGCAGGCCGGTTTCCGGATCGAGCGATTGCGTCGAACGCTCCAGGAGCTGCAGCGGAATCTGCATCTGCCGCTCAAGCGTGGCGCGATCGATGCGGCGCGCGAACACGACCAAGCCGCGCTCCGGTGCGGTGGCGTCCGAATTGGTGCCGCGCGCAGCGGCATAGACGTAGGCGCCGTCTTTGGCCCAGATCACGCCGGTGGCGGCGTCATTGGCGCGGCGCGGGGCGCTGCGCCACGCGGAAATGAGTTTTCCCGTCAATTCGGCGTCAGGCGCGCCATCCACACTGCCGGACCATGCAATTTCGCTGTCAGCGTCAAGGAAGAGCGCCACGTCGATTGCGTAATTGGCGTACCAATCGGCGGTGAAATTTTCCTCGGGAAAGCGGGGCTTGCGACCGTTGATGAAGGCGTAAGCATCGTCCCAATTCGCGTAATCGCGCACGCGTGCGCGCATCTCTTCGTGCAGCGTGGCGATCGTCTCTTGAATTTGGCTGATCGCGCGGGCGTGATGCTCGGCCTCCAAGCGCTCGAATTGCGGCGCGATGACGAGTTTCGCCGCCGCGCCCGCCGCGCCGACAAGCACCACGAACACGGCGACCAGACCGCCGACGATTTTGTGCTGAAGGCGCATGGCTAGAGGCTCAGATGCAGCGCCGCGACCAGGGCCGCGTCGTCGCTGTCCGCTTCCACATGCGCGAGATCGAAGGTGACGCGCTCCAGCGCATAGGCCACGCCGATCTCATAATCCCGCGCGCCGTCGAACGCGGCGAAGGCGCCATCATTGCGTCCCGCGCGCGCGCGGAACGTCACGCGTTCGCCGGCGGCCGCCTCCAGCGCGATCCACGCATATTCATCGCTCTCCGCCCAGGTCTCCTCTTCGGGCGCGTAGTCGAAGCCGATCGTGCCGGTGAACGGGCCGAACGTCTTGCCGGCGGATACGGTCAGCTCGGAATAGTCGGCGTCGTCCGCGTCCGGATAGACATAGCGCATCGCGCCGAAGGTCCAGTCGAGGCCAAGCGCAGCGCCGCTCCAGCCGGCGCCAAAGCCGAGTTCGAGGCCGCCCAGATCGCTTGAGACCGTGCTCGCCCATCCCTCCAGCCAGAGCCCGCTCTCCGTGGAGAGCACGCCGTCGGCCTGCAAAGCGGGATTTTCGTCGCTCATGCTGAGGCCGCGCCAGCGATAATCGCTCGCCAGCGTCACCGTCGCCTCGGCGCTGAGCGCGCGCGCGGGCGCGCCGCCCGCGGCGCAGGCGAGCGCGACCAGTGCGGTCAGGTAGAGATGCGGGCGCCCCATAAGGGGTACATCCGTACCGGAAAACCATTAATGGACCGCGCTGTTCGCAGTCCATAAATATCAAGGGCGGCCCGCGGGCCGCCCTTTTTGCAGTTTTAACGAAGCATGAACTCAGAGCGCGGCGAGGCGCAGGACGCGGCGCAATTCGTCCGGCTGGTCGCTGCGGCGCCGGCGCGCCTGGCTCGGCTGATAGGCGAGCCGTGCGTGGTCTCCGCAATAGGGGCCGGTTCCGCCGGACTCGCGGCCGCAAAACGCGAAATCCGCGTCGGTCGGGTCGCCGATCGGGAATTTGCACATCCGATCGGTCAGCGTCAGCACGCTGACCGTTGCGCCGTCCTCCTGCACCAGCGGCGCGAGCTGAGGCACGATGGCCACGGGCGCGAGGCCGCCCATGGTCGGCGCGCGCAAGCGCGGCGCCGACGGGGCGGCGGGGCGCGGCCGCGCCACCCGTACCGGCCGCTTGGCCGGGCGCGAAGGCGTCGCGCGCCCGGCGAGGCCCAGGCGATGCACCTTGCCGATCACGGCGTTGCGGGTGACCCCGCCCAATTGCTTTGCGATCTGGCTGGCGCTCAGACCTTCCGTCCAGAGCTTGCGAAGGAGCGCCACGCGTTCATCGGTCCAACCCATTCCTGCCCCCGATCTGGTTCCATCAAAAGGCCTTGCGGCCCGCCGCCGACTCGCTTTCTTAGCGAGACATCCCAGAATATGGTGCCAGCGACTTCTTCGGGGCACAAGCTGTAGTGTTCGGTTCTCCACAAAAGAGGGCGAATCACTCACAGGTCATCCAAGGGTCTTCCACCCTCGGCCCGGCGCGCCTAAGTCCTTCATCGCCTTGTCGCGCAAGACTTTTGGACGCCGTTAAGCAAATCGAGCGCCCTTATCGTTAATATTTTGTGAAAGTCGGTTGATGGACACGCACAGCCTGGCGCCCGCCCGCGCCGACACCGAAGCGGCCCCGGCGGCGCGCACCTATGGGGCCTGGAACGCGCTCGGCTTTCAGACCCTGGTGCGCCGCGAAATCATGCGCTTCATGAAGGTGTCGGCGCAGACCGTGGTGGCGCCGCTCATGTCCACCGTGCTGTTCCTGATGGTGTTCGGCTTCGCCTTCGCCGACCGCACCTGGTCCGACACCGGGCTGCCTTACGCCGACGGCCTCGCCCCCGGCCTCATCATGATGGCGATCCTGTCGAACGCCTTTCAGAATTCGTCCTCGTCCATGGTGATCGCCAAGGTGCAGGGGAACGCGGTGGATTTCCTGATGCCGCCGCTGTCGGCCCTGGAGCTGATGATCGCCTTCATCACCGGGGCGGCCGCGCGCGGCCTTCTGGTGGGGCTCGCCAGCCTCGCCGCCGCCATCCCGTTCGCCGACGTCACCCCCGCTCAGCCGCTGGCGGCGCTTTATTTCTCGGTCTGCGCGGCGATCATTTTCGGGGCCATCGGCCTTATCGGCGGCATCTGGGCCGACAAGTTCGACCATCTCGCCGCCGTCTCCAATTTCGTGATCACCCCGCTGACGTTCCTGTCCGGCACTTTCTACAGCGTGGATGCGCTGCCCGCGCCCTGGGCGGACCTCTTGCACTGGAACCCCGTCTATCTGCTGATCGACGGCTTCCGGTTCGGCTTCATGGGCGTGGCGCATTCCTCGCTGCTCGCCGGCGTGATCGTGTGCGGGGGGCTCGCGGCGGGCCTCTGCTATCTGGCTTGGCGGCTGTTGAAGAGCGGCTTCGGGTTGAAGGCGTGAGCGCTTTAGCGTTAGATGCGGGGATGATCGCCGTTTCGGCCGCCCTCGCCATGCTCCTCGCCGCCGCTGCCTTGGCCGGCGCGCGACGAGCGCGGGCGCCGGCGCGCGTGCGAAAGCGCAAATCGCGCTAGGCCGTGCGCTGAAGCGCCTAGAAGATCGCGCCGCCCTCGCCGGGCGGCGTTTCGGTTTCCATCCCCCAAGAAGGCCGCGGCCAAATGAGCGCCCAACAGATGAACGCACAATCCTCCCATATCCTTCCCGTGTACGCGCCGCCGGACGAGGTCTTCGTGCGCGGCGAGGGGCCCTGGCTCACCACCGACAAGGGGGAGCGCTATCTCGATTTCATCGCCGGCATCGCGGTCAACGCGCTCGGCCACGCCCATCCCAAGCTGCAGGCCGCGCTCAACGAGCAGGCGTCCAAGCTCTGGCACCTCTCCAACATGTTCAAGATCGAGGGCCAGGAAAAGCTCGCCGCCGCCTATTGCGCGGACAGCTTCGCCGAACTCGTCTTCTTCACCAATTCCGGCACGGAGGCGATCGAGGGCGCGCTCAAGATGGCGCGCAAATTCCACAGCGCCAACGGCCAGCCCGAGCGGATCGACATTATCGGCTTCCAGGGCGCCTTTCACGGGCGCACCTACGCCGCGATCAACGCCGCCGGCAATCCGAGCTATCTCGACGGTTTCGGCCCGCGCCTGCCGGGCTATGTGACGCTGCCCTTCGGCGACCATGACGCGCTGAAGGCCGCGATCGGCGATACCACATGCGCGGTGATCATCGAGCCGGTGCAGGGCGAGGGCGGCTGCCGCGCCGTGCCCGAAAGCTGCCTCAAGGAATTGCGCGCCCTGTGCGATAAGCATGGCGTCCTGCTCATCTTCGACGAGGTGCAATGCGGCGCGGGCCGCACCGGCAGGATGTGGGCGCACCAATGGACGGACGTGACGCCGGATATCATAGCCGTGGCGAAGGGCGTGGGCGGCGGCTTTCCGTTGGGCGCCATCCTCGCCACCGCGCACGCCGCGAAGGGCATGGTGCGCGGCACGCACGGCACCACCTATGGCGGCAATCCTTTGGCGATGGCGGTGGGCAATGCAGCTTATGCAGAATTATCGCGGCCTGAATTTCTCGCGCATGTGCGCGACGTGTCGAACCAGCTCGGCCAATCGCTGGAGAGCTTGAAGGACCGCCATCCCGAACTCGTGCGCGAGGTGCGCGGCAAAGGGCTCCTGCGCGGCATTAAGCTTTCGATGGACCCAAAGCCAATTCAAACCGCCGCGCGGCAGAACAAGCTCTTGGTGGGCGTGGCCGGCGACAATGTGCTGCGTCTCGCGCCGCCGCTCATCATCGATGAAAGCCATGTGAGCCAGGCCGTCAACGTGCTTGACCGCGTGCTCGCCACGCACATGGCGGCGGCCAATTCATGATCCGCCATTTCCTGGATTTGGCGCCGCTCTCGAAACACGATCTGCGCCTCATTCTGGATGAAGCCCATCGCCGCAAGGCGGCGCGCGCGGGCCTCCCGCGCGGCGCGCGCGACGCCGACGCGCCGCTCGACGGCCACGCGCTGGCGATGATCTTTCAGAAGAATTCGACGCGCACCCGCATCTCCTTCGATATCGGCATGCGCCAGCTCGGCGGCGAGACGCTGGTGATGAGCGCGGCCGATACCCAATTGGGCCGCGGCGAAACCATCGAGGATACGGCGCGCGTGATCGGGCGCATGGTCGATATCGTGATGATCCGCGCCAACGCGCACGAGGATTTGGAACGCTACGCCGCCGCCTCGGACATTCCCTTGATCAATGGCCTCTCGGATGTCTCCCACCCGTGCCAGATTCTCGCCGACATCATGACCATCGAAGAGCGTCTCGGCGATCTACACGGGCGCACGATCGCCTGGCTGGGCGATGGCAACAATGTCTGCCTCAGCTTCATCCATGCCGCGCCGAAACTCGGCTTTCGCCTGCACGTCGCCACGCCCGAAGGCTATCGCCCGCGCACGCAGGACATCGAGGCAGCGCGCGCGGCGGGCGCCGAGATCGCGCTGAGCGCCGACGCGGATGGGGCCATCGCCGGCGCGGACGTGGTGGTGACGGACACCTGGGTGTCGATGGGCGATACCGACAAGGACGCCCGCATGGCGGCGTTTCCGCCGTATGCGATAAACGAGGCGCGTATGACCAAGGCCGCGCCGCACGCGATTTTTCTGCATTGCCTGCCCGCGCATCGCAATGAAGAGGTGAGCGACGCGGTGATGGACGGGCCGCGCTCGGCCGTGTGGGATGAAGCGGAGAACCGCATTCACGCGCAGAAGGCCGTGCTGCTCTGGTGTCTTGGCCGTCTATGATTTCCGGCGCCGATGACGTCGTCGCGGCCTTCACGATCGACGGCGCGCCCTTGCGCGGGCGCAGCGCGCGGCTTGGCGCGGCCAGCATCGATCCCATTCTGCGCCGCCACGATTATCCCGCGCCCGTCGCGCTGCTGCTTGGCGAAGCGCTGACGTTCGCGGCGCTGTTCGGCGCGCTGTTGAAAGTGGAGGGGCGTCTCATCGTGCAGGCGCAAGGCGATGGTCCCGCGCCTCTTCTTGTCGCGGAGCATCGCACCGGGGGGGCGCTGCGCGGCTATGTGCGCCTCGCGCCCAATGCGCATGCGCGGATCGGCAAGGCCCATCGCCTGCCTCCGCGCGATCTGATCGGTGAAGGCGTGCTCGCCATCACGCTCGATCAGGGCGAGGATTTCGCGCCGCACCAGGGGCTCGTGCCTCTCGAGGGCGACACGCTTGCGGAATGCGCCGACGCATATTTCCGCACGTCGGAACAGACCGAGACGCGGCTCAAGCTCGCGGTGGGCGAAGTGCTCAGCGCCGATGCGCCTCCGCTCTGGCGCGCGGGCGGCGTGCTGATTCAGAAAGTGGCGGCCGATCTCGTGCGCGGCGAGACGGATGAAGGCTGGCGCCGCTCGGAGATTTTTCTCGCCACGTTGAGCGACAGCGAAATGCTCGATCCGGCCTTGCCGATGGACCGCGTGCTCTATCGCCTGTTCAACGAGGACGGCGTGCGTATGAGCGATCCCGAGGCGCTGACCGATCGGTGTTCGTGCGATCAGGAGCGGCTGGCGGCGGTGATGCGGCAGTTCACCGCCGCGGAGATCGAAAGTCTCATCGAGCCAGACGGGCTGATACACGCCGATTGCCAATTCTGCGCGCGCAAATATCGGATCGATCCGGCGCGGCTTTTAGGCTGAGGGCCGCACGAGCGGGCGATCGATCAGCACGGCAAGCAACAGCGCGGGCCCGTCATGCGCTTCCCAGGCATGGTTCGTGCCGCGCTGAATCACCACTTGGCCGGGTTTGAGGCGCGTCTCCGCGCCATCCAGAATTAGTGAGACATCGCCTTTCAACAGGCAGATCACGTCGATGCTCTCGGTCTCGTGCATCGCGGGATGGCGCGTCTGATCGTGAATATGGCGATCGCCGCCCATGTCGGCGAAGCGTTCGCGCGTCTTGGCGTTGAGCGTCTCGCGCGGCACGCCTTCGGGCGAGGGCCGCACCACGAACCAGCGCACCTGCACATTGCCGGGCCGGGGCCCCAGGACCGGCTTCGACGCGCCGAGATCGGCATGGTCACGCGGATCGAGCGGGCCCGAGGCCGCGTCCTCCCAGATTTCAAACAGGCCGCCGAGATCGGGATCGCCATAGGTGGAGGACGGTCCGCCGTCGATGATGATCACGGAGCGCCCGTCCGCATCGTCGCCGGTGACGATGCGGCGCAACGCTTCGCGGAACGCGCTCAATTCGCCAGCCTTTTGGCGTGCGGCGATTCCAGCGCGAACGCCGGCACGGCGATGTCGAAACGCTCATCACTATCGACGTCGCGCATCGTATAGGCGCCGACCATCACGCCGGAGGGCGTCGAAAGCGGGCAGGCGCTGGCATAGGCGTAGGTCTCACCCGGCTCGATCACCGGCTGCTCGCCCACCACGCCCGCGCCCCGCACCTCCTGCTCGACGCCCTTTTCATCGACGATGCGCCAATAGCGCGCCAGCAATTGCACCGTCTGCGGCGTCAGATTCACGATCTCGATGGCGTACGCCCAGACATAGCGGGGCGCCGCCGGATCGCTCTCCTTCGGCAGATAGCTCGGCTCTACTTTGACAAGCAGCCCGTTGGTTTCTTCCTGATACATGCCGGCGCGCCGCGTCTTACTAATTGTAGATCTCCACGAGCCCAGCCCCACCTTGGCCGCCGCCGATGCACATCGTGACGACGCCCCATTTCGCCTTGCGCCGCTGGCCCTCCAGAAGGATGTGGCCGGTCAGGCGCGCGCCGGTCATGCCGAACGGATGGCCGATGGCGATGGAGCCGCCATTCACGTTGTACTTCGCCGGATCGATGCCCAGCTTGTCGCGCGAATAGAGGCATTGCGAAGCGAACGCCTCATTGAGCTCCCAAAGATCGATGTCGTCCACCTTGAGGCCGAAGCGCTGCAAAAGGCGCGGCACGGCGTAGATCGGGCCGATGCCCATCTCATCCGGCTCGCAGCCGGCGGCGGCCCAGCCGACGAAACGGCCGAGCGGCTTCAATCCCTTTTTCTCGGCGGTCTTGGCTTCCATCAGCACGACGGCGGCCGCGCCGTCGGACAACTGGCTCGCATTGCCGGCGGTGACGTATTTGTCCGGGCCCTCGCGCACCGGCTTCAGCGAAGCGAGCCCCTCAAGCGTCGTGTCCGGACGGTTGCAATCGTCGCGATCGACCACGGTATCGACGATGCGCTCTTCCTTGGTTTCCTTGTTGACGACCTTCATCTTGGTCGCCATCGGCACGATCTCGTCCTTGAATTTTCCGGCCTGTTGCGCGGCGGCCATGCGGCGCTGCGATTTAAGCGAATATTCGTCCTGATATTCGCGGCTCACCTTGTAGCGGTGGGCGACGATGTCGGCGGTGTCGATCATCGGCATGAAGATCGCGGGATATTGCTCGGTGAGCGCGGGATCGACATTGTTCGGCCCCATGCCGGGATTGGGGATCGAGATCGATTCAACGCCGCCGGCGACGACGATTTCAGCGCCGTCATTCTTGATGTAATTGGCGGCCATCGCGATCGTCTGCAGGCCGGACGAGCAGAACCGATTGACGGTCACGCCCGCGGTCGAGACCGGCAGGCCGGCGAGCAGGCCGGCGAGGCGCGCCACATTGCCCCCCCCATGCGCCACCGCGCCCATGAACACGTCCTCGACCTCGCCGCCCTCGACCTTTGCGCGGGCCACCGCGTGCTTCACGGCATGGGCCGCCATCGACATGGTCGGCGTCATGTTGAAGCCGCCGCGCGCCGCCTTGGCGAGGCCGGTTCGGGCATAGGAAACGATGACGGCTTCGCGCATGGACTTGTCCTCCCAGGATTGGGCGCGGACTATGGCAGGGGCGCCCCGCGATTGACAACTCGCGGCGCGGCCGGGGCCTGCCAGGCGGCGGAGGGGCGGACCGATGTGGAAATGGATTGTTGGCGCACTTGCCTGCGCGCTCTTGGCGTTCCTCGGCGTCGTGGCCTGGCGCACGGCCACCTTCGCGCCAAGCCTAAGCGTGGCCGAGGTCGCGCTGGCCGAGCCTCCGGCGATCGACGCCGACCGCGCCGCCGCGCGGCTGGCCGCCGCGATCCGCATTCCCACGATTTCACGCGACGCGGGCGTGGTTGAGGACCCCGCCGCCTTCGCCGCGCTGCACGACTTTCTGGCGGAGAGCTATCCGCTCACCCATGCGGCGATGCGGCGCGAGATCGTCGTCGGCCACACGCTGATGTTCACGCTGGAGGGCGCCGACCCCGCGCTGAAGCCGCTCATGTTGCTTGCGCACCAGGACGTCGTGCCGGTCGAGGAAGGCACGGAGGGCGCCTGGCCAGCGCCGCCCTTTTCGGGCGACATCGTGGACGGGTTCGTGGTCGGGCGCGGCGCGGCCGACGACAAGGGCTCGCTCATCGCGATATTGGAAGCGACGGAGGCGCTCTTCGCCGAGGGCTTTCGGCCGCGTCGCACGCTGATCCTCGGTTTTGGCCATGACGAGGAGACGGGCGGCCTCGGCGCGCAGGCGATGGCGCGGCTCCTCACCGAGCGCGATCAAAAGCCGTGGATGGTGGTCGATGAGGGCATGGCCATCATCGAGGATTTCCCGCTCACCGGAGAGCCGGTTGCGCTCATCGGCGTGGCCGAGAAGGGCTATATGAGCGTGCGCGTGACGGCGCGCGCGACGGGCGGCCATTCCTCGACGCCCCCGCCGGACAGCGCCGCCGAGCGCCTGTCGCGCGCCATCGTGGCGCTGCGCGAACGTCCCTTTCCGGCGAGCCTTGAGGATGGCCCCGCGCCCGTTCTGCTTGAAACGCTCGCGCCGCGGCTTGGCCTTTTGGAACGTGTCGTCATCGCCAATCGCTGGGCGTTCGGCGCGCTGCTTGAGGCGCAACTCGCCGCCGACAGCGCCAGCGACGCGCTTTTGCGCACCACGATCGCGCCGACCATCGTGCACGGCGGAACCAAGGAGAACGTGCTGCCGCAGGAAATGCACGCCATCGTCAATTTGCGCCTGCATCCGCGCGATACGCGCGAAAGCGCGCTCGCCTGGCTGCGCGAGAGCGTGAAGGACATAGAGGGCGTGACGATCGAGATCGAGGGCGATGCGAACGAGCCCTCGCCCGTGTCGCGCATGGATTCGGAATCCTATGCGCTGCTGGCGAGCGCGGCGCGGGCGGCCAGCCCGCCCGGCGCGGCGGTCGCGCCCATGCTCGTGCTCGGCGGCACGGATTCGCGCTATTTCGCCGGCGTGGCGGAGAATGTGTATCGTTTCGCCGGCTGGGTGGCGGCGCGCGACGATCTTTCGCGCATCCATGGCGACGGCGAACGGATGAGCGTGGACAATATGGGCCGGCTGTCGCGCTTCTATGCGCAATTGATCGAAACGGGCGCGCGCTAAGCCTAGCGCCCAGGCGCGCCCGTTTCGATCTTGCTTCAGAAGCGATAGCTCGCCCGCACTGTCACCGGCGCCGACCAGCGCGATCCTTCATCGTTGATCGATGCAAGGCCAAGACCGCCAATGGCGGAATCGTCGCCGTCGAGTTCTCCTTGGTAACGCAGACCCGTCTCCACCGCGAGGCTGAAGCGCTCGCCCACATCGTAGGACACGCCCACATCGAGACCGAGCGTGTAGGTGGTGGATTCGCCATAGAAGGCGACGTTTGAGAGCGCGATGTCGTTCGGCTCGGCGCCGACGCCGTCCGGCACGGGAACGGTGAAGCTCGCGTCGATCTCGTCGATCTGCGCCACGCCCACGCGCCCCGCCACGTAAGGACGCAACGCGGCTTCGCCGAAATATTGGCGCAAGCCCACTTCAATCGCCGTCGATTTGTATTCGCCGAACGTGCCGAAAACGGGCAGCTCCGCGCTCAGCGCCGGCACGAACGCCGTGCCCACTTGCACGGAGCCCTCATCGGCTTCGACGCGGCGAATGGCGATCAGCGCCTCGCGGTTCGATCCAAGACCATAGGCGGCCTCGAACGAATACGTCAGCGCCTCGCCATAGATATCGTCGAACGACCGCGACTGGATCCGCAATTCCGCTGGCGCGGCCGGCAAATTCGGGTTGAGCGCGGCAAGCGAGCCCACGCCCGCGACGGCGCCGCCATGCACGTCGCCGTCTATCGCGAATTCGGCGCCGGCATTGAAGGCGCCGGCCCATTGGCCTTGCGCGAGCGGCGCGGCCAGCGCGCCGGGGGTCACAAAAATGGCCGCGCATGCCGCGGCCGCCAACATTCGTTTCATGGGACGGTTCTCCGTCTGCTTGGGGGACGCCCGCGCTTACGGGCGCTCCGGTTCGACGGATCATCACCAATGCGTTAGAACGCAGCCGCCGCTTCCTGCAGGGGCCGAGACAATGATGCGGATTTTGGCGATGAGTGTGGTGTTGGGCCTCGCCGCCTGCGCGGCTCAGCCGGCGGAGCAGGTGACGCCCATGAACGAATCCCTGCCGGCGCCCACGCCGCCGGAGATCACGCTGCGCATCAGCGGCGATCAGGCGGGCACGGTGGTCACCGCCCCGGTGGGCGGGCGTTTCGCGGTGGAGCTGATCGGCGTGCCCACGGCCGGCTATGTCTGGGAGGCGGTGGGCGTGCCGTCCTTCCTGGCGCCCGCGGGAGAGACGAGCGGGCCCACCACCGCGGCGCAAAACCAGCCCGGCTTCGCCGGCGGCCAGCATTGGGAAGTGCTGGCCTTCGACGTGAAGGGCCCCGGCATGGGCGATTTGCGCCTTGAGCAGCGCCGCCCCTGGGAGACGAGCGAGCCGCCGGCCCAGACCTTTACGATCACCATCGACGCGCGCTGACGCGAACACGCATGAGCGGATTGGTTCTGATTGCGATCAATGTGGCGATCTTTCTCGCCGCCGTGGCGGGGATCATTTTTTTCTCCGCGCTGACGCTGCGCTTCGCGGGGCAGGCGCTCAACAAGAACCGCGACCAGAAGGACCGCGCCATGCTGGGCGTCTATGCGGCCCTGAGTGCGGGCGCGATCGTCGCATCCTCCGCCGGCGGCTTCCTTGGCATCGCCCTCATGCTCTACGCCACGCGGCCGCAATGACAGAGCTTCTGCGCGATCTTTGGTATTTCGCCGCCACCTCCGAGGACTTGAAGCGGGGGGCGATGTTTCGCCGCGAAATCTTGGGCGAACCCGTGCTGCTTGGCCGCGGCGCCGATGGACGCGCCTTCGCGCTGCGCGACATCTGTCCCCATCGCGCGGTGCCGCTCTCGGCGGGCCGCCAAGTCGAGACCGATGGGCAGGTCACGGTCGAATGTCCCTATCATGGCTGGCGCTTCGGCGCCGCGGACGGCGTGTGCAAGTTGATGCCTTCGCTCGTGGAGGGGCAACCCTACGAGAAGGAGCGCATTCGCGTGCGCCGCTTCCCCACGCACGAGGCGAACGGGATCGTGCTGCTCTTTGTCGCCGCCGATCCGCGCTTCGATGGGCCGGCGCCCGCGCCGCCGGATTTCGGTCTGGATTTCGCGGCGCCGAAATTCGTCGTCGAACGCATCTTCGCGGCGAGCATGGACAATGCGGTCGTGGGCCTCATGGACCCCGCGCACGTGCCCTTCGTGCACAATCAATGGTGGTGGCGCCCGCCAAGCGCGGGACGCAAGCTGAAGGAAAAGCGCTTTGAGCCGCGCGAACGCGGCTGGGCCATCGCGCGCCACCAGCCGGCGTCGAATTCGCTCGCCTATCGCGCGCTGTTCGGCGGCGATGTGACGACCGAGATCGTTTTCATGCTGCCCGGCTTTCGCTGGGAGGTGGTTGAGAATGCGAAGGCGCGGCTCTTCACGCTCACGTGCCTGACGCCTGAAAACGAGCGCTCCACGCGCATCACGCAGGTGACCTATTGGTCGAACGCGCTTCTGCTGGACGCGATCAAGCCCATCCTCGTTCCGGCGGCGCGGGAATTTCTCGATCAGGATGGACGCATGGTCGATCTGCAAAACACCGGGCTTGTCTATCAGCCGACCATGCTCTGGATCGACGATATCGACGTGCAGGCGAAATGGTATCTGAAGCTCAAGCGCGAGTGGGCCAAGAGCCGTGAAGAGGGCCGCGATTTCGTCAACCCGCTGGAGCCGGCCACGCTGCGCTGGATGAGCTAGTTAATCTCCGGTTAACCGGCGTGTCACATTCCCGTCAGTAGGGGAATGGAATGCCGCAATCGCCGATCGCGCTCGTGCTCGAAGACGACCGTTATATGAGGGTGCTGCTCAGCGAGCTCTTGCGTCAGCAGGACATGCGGGCCGCCACCGCCTCCCATCCGAGCGAGGCGGAGGTGATGTGCGCCTTTCAGCGGTTCGACGTGGCGGTGGTCGACGTGGGCTTGGGCGACGGCGACGGCATAGACTTCATCCGCAAGCTGCGCCGCGACCGCACCACCACCAATCGCTTCGTGCCGATCCTGATCGTTTCGGGTCAGAGCGGGCGCGCCGTGATCGAGCGCGCGCGCGACAGCGGCGCGGACGCCTATCTCGTCAAGCCGGTGTCGGCCGCGTTGCTCGCGCAAAAAATCGAAGCCGTGAAAAATCGGCGGCGCGCCTTCATCGATGAGGCGAGCTATTGCGGGCCCGACAGGCGGCGCGCCGAAGCGCGCCCGTATGAGGGGCCAGATCGGCGCCGCCGCGCGGACGACAGCCATTATCTCTGAAGAGCGCCTCGGCCGCGCGGCCGCACGCGCGGGGCTCGCTTTCCTACTGGTGTTTTGCGCCAGCTATTTTCCGATCGTGCTGGTCAAGGGCGGAGAAGTCATCGCTCCGTTCTGGCCGGCGAACGCGATCGCGATCGTGGCGCTGGCGCGCGCGCCGCATCGGGGCGCGCCGCGCGCCGAATTGTTCGCCGCCGTGGTCGCCGCGATCTTTCTGGGCAATCTTCTCGCTGGCAATGATGCGCGCCTGTCTCTTTGGTTCACGCTGGCGAATACGTTCGAGATCGTCGTCGCGCTTTTCTTCTTGACCTCACGCGGTCCGTTGCAGCAGCTCCTGTCGCGCCTGGACGGCAATCAGAGCTTTTTGCGTGTCTGCGCGGCCGGCGCGGTGGCGGGCCTGCTTGGCGGGGCCGTTGGCGCGGTGGGATTGGCCGCCTTGGGCATGGGCGCCTATTTGGACTTGTGGTTCTCCTGGTCGGTGCCGTCCGCGCTTGGGATCATGCTGTTCGCGCCGCTTGGTCTTGTCGCCTTCGCGCTCAAGCCGCGCACATTGCTGTCCGCCGATGGCGCGCGTCGGATCGCGCTCTGCGTCGCGCCGATGGCGCTTTTGTGCGGGCTCAGCTTTGCTTTGCAAGCGCCGGCCTTGTTCTTTTTCACCACGATCCTGGTGCTTGTCGCGGCCCATCAACTCGGCGCGTTCGGCGTTGCAATCGCCATTGTCGCCGGCCTTGTCGTCACCGCCGCGCCCATCGCGGGCGCCGCGGGGGCTGCGATCATCGGTGAGCCGCACACCGCACAGGGCCGCGTGCTGCTCATGCAAATCTTCTTTCTGGTGCAGGCTTTCGTGGGCTTGTTCGTCGCCGCGCTGCGCGACACGCAAATGCAATTGTCCCACGCCTTGCGACGCGAGGCGGAAGCGGCGCGCGCCGAAAGCCAGCGCAAGCAGCGGCTCTTGATGAGCGCGGCGCACGATATCCGCACGCCGCTGAACGTCATCATGGGGTTGAGCGATACGCTGGCGATGCGCGCCGATCGCGAAAGCGATCAGGCCTTGTTCGGGGTAATGAATGGCGCGGCCAAGCAATTGCAGGCGCTCGCCGTCGATCTCCTGGACGCCGCGCGCTTGGAGATGGATGCGTTGCAGATCGATGCGCAATGGATCGACGCCGCATCGGAGACGCGCCGCGCGATCGAGACGGTCGCGGCGGCGCTCGGCGCTTCGCCGACCATGATCCAACTCGACGTACGCGAGGACGCGCGCCTGTTCGCCGATCCGATCCGCTATCAGCAGATCGTGCAGAACCTCGTCAGCAACGCGCTCAAATATGGCGGCGAGTTCGGGCCCGTACGGGTTGAGGTGCGCGTGGCGGAGACGCATGCGCGCATCTGCGTGACGGATCGCGGCCCCGGCTTCGCGCCCGGCGCGGCGCGCACGGCGTTCGAGGCGGCGGGCGGGCGCGGGCCAAGGGGCGCGGGCGTTGGGCTCTCGATCGTGAAAATGCTGGCCGAGGCGCATGGCGGCGCGGTCGGGCTGCGCAGCGCGCCCCATGTCGAAACGCGCGTCTGGGCCGATCTGCCGTTGCGGGGACGCGCTGAGGCGGCGTCGCCCGATGGCGACAGCGCGCGCGGCCTTGAGGCGGCCGATCCCGACGCCATTTTCGGCCCGCTTTGATTGGCGCGGCGCGCGCGCCTCCGCTAGGAAGGGGCCATGCCCGACACGCTCACCGCGCCTTCCGCGCTTCTCGCCGCCGCCGAGGCGCTTCAGCCCGAAACCATTGCGCTGCGCCGCGCCATTCATGAGGAGCCGGAGGTCGGCCTCGATACGCCCGAGACGCTGGCGAAGGTGAAGGCCGCGCTCGCCGGCCTGCCGCTCACCTTCAAGGAAGGGCGCTCCTGCACCGGCATGATCGCCATCCTGGAAGGCGCAAAGCCAGGCCGCACCGTGCTCCTGCGCGGCGATATGGACGCGCTGCCCATGCCGGAGGACACCGCTGTCGATTTTCGCTCGAAGCGACCGGGCGTGATGCACGCCTGCGGCCATGACGCGCACACGGCGATGCTCGCCTCCGCCGCGAAGATTTTGTGCGTGCGGCGCGATCAGCTGGCCGGGCGCGTGCTGTTCATGTTTCAGCCGGGCGAGGAGGGCCATCACGGCGCGCGCTTCATGATCGAGGACGGCCTTCTGGACGATCCCACGCCGGACGCCGCCTTCGCGCTGCACATCACGCCGAACGCGCCGCCGGGAATTATTTCCGCCAAGGCCGGCACGATGATGGCCTCCTCAGACAATTTCTTCATTCGCGTGATCGGCAAGGGCGGCCATGCCTCGATGCCGCATCTCGCTGTCGATCCCATGCCGGTCGCGTGCGAGATCGTCACCGCCATTCAGGCTTTCGTCACGCGCCAGATCGACGCGTTCGATCCCGCCATCGTCACGGTCGCGCAGATCGAAGGCGGCACCACGACCAATGTGATCGCCGAAAGCGTGCGCCTGTCGGGCACGATGCGCGCCGTTTCCGAAAGCACGCGCGCGGCGATGCAGGAGGGCGTGCGGCGCATCGCCGAGAACATCGCCCGCGCGCATCTGTGCGAGGCGGACGTGGACATCGTACACGGCTTTCCCGTGACGGTGAACGATTCCCGCGCCGTGGCGTTCGCGGCGCGCGCGCTCCAGGCCGAGCTGGGGCAAGGCGCGTTCCGCCTGCAACAGGCGCCGGTGATGGGCGCGGAGGATTTTTCCTACGTGCTGCAACGCACGCCGGGCGCGATGATGTTTATCGGCGTGTGCCCCGAGGGCGAGGATTTCCGATATGCCTGCCCGTGCCATTCCAACAAGATGGTGCTCAATGAGGCGGCGATGGCGCATGGCGTGGCCGCCCATTGCGCGCTGGCCGAGCGGTTCTTGGCGGAAGGTTTCGCGGGCGTTTAGGCGAATCCGTGCATGAGGCCGGCGCATGATCCGCACAAAGGACAGTTTCGCCGCCCGGCTGTTTGAATCCGCGCCCAATCTATTGGCGGCGGCGGGATTCAGCGCCGGCGCGCTCGCCTTGATCGCGGCGGCGACGCCGGCCTTGCCCTATATTCCGGGGCTCGCCGGGATCGAACGCGCGCTGGATGAAGCTCCGGAATTGACGTTGAGCGTGATCGGCGTGGCGCTCATGGCGCTGTCCTCCGGGCTGCGCCGCCGGCTCGACGCGGCCTGGGCGGCGGCCACCGCGCTTCTGGCCGCGCTCGCGCTCTATGCGTTCCTGCGCCACGACCACCATGTCGCCGCGCTGGCGGCGGCGGGCGCGGCGGCGCTGCTCATCGCCGCGCGTCGCGCCTTCTATCGCCGCTCGCGCCTCGCGGACATGCTGCCCGATCGGCGCATCGCGCTCGGCATCGCCGCCGCCATGGGTCTTGCGCTCGTCGGCGCGATCTTGTGGGCGGGCGAACGGCCAGGCTTTCCCGAGGCGCCCTGGTGGGCGCTGCTTACCGATCCCCAGCTTGGCCGCGCCGGGCGCGCCTTGGCGCTGGGCGCCTTGGTGTTCGGCGTGCTGGCGTTCAACGCGTTCGTGCTGAGCCGCGCGCGCGGCGCGCCGCCCGCGCCGAGCGACAGCGATTTCCAGCGCGTGCAGAGCCTGATCGCCGCCGCGCCGCACGCCCCGCCGGACGCCGAACTCGCCTTCATGGGCGATAAGAGCTTTCTCTTCGTGGAAGGCGGCTTCGTGATGGCGGCGCGCAGCGGGTCGAGCCTGATCGCCATGCATGGGCCGATCGGCCAGCCGGCGGCGCGGCGAGCGGGGCTTCTCGCACTGCGCGCGGAAGCGGAGCGGCTATCCTTGCGCCCCGTCGTTTACGCCGCGCCCGCCGATTTGCTGCCTGACCTCATCGATCTTGGCTTTCGCGTGGAGAAGATCGGCGAGAACGCCGTGGTGGATTTGAACGCCTTCACGCTGAAAGGCTCGGCGCGGCAGAATTTGCGCACGGCCCGTAAGCGCATGGTGGAGCGCGAAGGCGGCGCGTTCGCGCTGCGCTTGCCGCCGCACGATCCGGCTTTGATGAACGATCTGCGCGCGATTTCGAATGCGTGGCTGGCGCAGCAGAATGGCGGGGAGAAGGGGTTCTCGCTTGGCGCATTCGACGAAGCCTATCTCGCGCGCCACGCCATCGCGCTTGTCTATCGCGCGGAGGCGCCGATCGCGTTTGCGTCGCTTTGGATGAATGGCGCGCGCACGCGCGCCGCGGTCGATCTGATGCGCTTCGATCCCGATCGCGCGCCGAACGGCCTCATGGATTTTCTGTTCACCGAAACCCTGCTTTGGGCGCAGCGCGAGGGCTTCGCGCGCTTCGATCTCGGCATGGCGCCGTTGGCCGGCCTCGCCTCCGACCAATATGCCTCGCTGTTCGCGCGCATGGGCCGCCTCGCCGCGCAATTGGGCGAGCCGATCTACGGCTTCGAGGGGCTGCGCGCCTTCAAGGCCAAGTTTGGTCCCGATTGGGCGCCCCGCTATCTGGCGGCGCCCGGCGCGTTCTCGCTGCCCATCGTGCTGGCGGAGGTGGCGCTTTTAACCAATGCGCCGCCGCGACGGGCCGCCAAGGCCGCGCCGGGCGCGCCGGCTCTGGCTTGAGGCGCCTCACCCCGCGACAAGCGCGACCTTTTCGCACCTGCAAAATCTGTTAGGGTCCGCCCTTCGTACCTGAGGACGCCATGGATACAGCGACGAAGACGATCTCCCTCATCGACGAACTCGAGCGCGTCGCGCATGACGCCGACGCCTATTGCGCGAGCGCTCTGAGCGCCGTGCGCGCGCGGGTCGCGCCGAACGGCAAGCAGGACCGCAAGGCGATCGACGCCGAGCAGCATATCGTCCATGGCCTCGGTTGGGTCGCCACCTATGCTGAGGCGCTGCGCCAGGTCGCGGCCTGGGCGCGCACCCTCTCGGAGAACGGCAAGTTCGGTGCGGTTGAATCGCTCCTGGCCGAATTTATCGCCGCCGAATACATGGCCCAGCTCGCCGGCGGCGTGCCGATGACGCAGGTGGAGACGATCCGCCCGGTCGATTTCGGGATCGCGCCGCCGCCCGTGCGCCTTGTTTTCGATCAAGCCCGCAAGAACCAGCTCGCCGCCTATCTGAAGGACGCGCTCGGCAAGCCGACGCTCGAGGAGACGGGGCTTGAGGACGATTACGAGCTCGTCCGCGACCAGTTCCGCAAATTCGCCGACGCCAAGATCATGCCGCACGCGCATCAATGGCATCTGCGCGACGAACTCATTCCGCTCGAAATTCTCAAGGAGATGGGCGATCTCGGCGTGTTCGGCCTCACCATTCCCGAGGAATATGGCGGCGCGGGCATGGGCAAGACGGCGATGTGCGTCGTCTCCGAGGAATTGTCCCGCGCCTGGATCGGCACGGGCTCGCTCGGCACGCGCTCGGAAATCGCGGCCGAACTGATCCTGATCGGCGGCACGGACGCGCAGAAAGCCTATTGGCTGCCCAAAATCGCCAGCGCCGAAATCCTGCCCACCGCCGTCTTCACCGAGCCGAACACCGGCTCCGACCTCGGCTCGCTGCGCACGCGCGCGGTGAAGGAAGGCGATACGTATGTCGTGACGGGCAATAAGACCTGGATCACCCACGCCGCCCGCGCCGACGTGATGACGCTCCTGGCGCGCACCGATCCGAACACGACGGGTTTTAACGGCCTATCCATGCTGCTCGCGCCCAAGCAGCGCGGCACGGACGAAAATCCGTTTCCCACGCCCGGCATGAGCGGCGGCGAGATCGAGGTGCTCGGCTATCGCGGCATGAAGGAATACGAGATCGGCTTCGACGGCTTCAAAGTGCCGGCGGCTAATCTCCTGGGCGGCGTGGAGGGCCAGGGCTTCAAGCAGCTCATGGCGACGTTCGAGAGCGCCCGCATCCAGACCGCCGCGCGCGCCGTGGGCGTGGCGCAATCGGCGCTCGAACTGGGCCTCAAATACGCGCTGGAGCGCAAGCAATTCGGCCAGGAGATTTTCGCCTTCCCGCGCGTCTCCAACAAGCTCGTGATGATGGCCGCCGAGATCATGGCCGCGCGCCAGATTACCTATTTCTCGGCCCGCCGGAAGGACAGCGGCAAGCGCTGCGATCTGGAGGCCGGCATGGCGAAATTGCTGGCCGCGCGCGTGGCCTGGGCCGCCGCCGATAACGCGCTGCAGATCCATGGCGGCAACGGCTTCGCGCTCGAATATCCGATCAGCCGCGTCCTGCAGGACGCCCGCATCCTCAACATTTTCGAGGGCGCCGGCGAAATCCAGGCCATGGTCATCGCGCGCCGCCTGCTGGACGAAGGCGCGAATTAAGGTCCCGCGAACGGCCCTTTAACGACGTTGTGTTAGGCTCCTAGCTCTCGCTGGAGCGCGCCATGCGGCTTGTCGCCTTGTTCGTTTCTATGGTGCTGGCGGGATGCGCGGGCGAGCCGCACGCCTATCCCGAGTCCGCGCGCGCCGCCTTCGCGCGCACCTGCCCCCTGAGCGAGCCGATGTGCGCCTGCACCTGGGACCGAATCACCCGGCTTCTGCCGGCGGACGAATACGATGCCGCGCTTGATCGTTTCGCGCGCGAGGGCCTCATGGATCCGCGCATTTCGCGCGCGCGCACCGAATGCCTGGAGAAACACGGACGCGCCTGATTGCAAATCGGCGCCGCTTCCCTAACTAGGGCGATCCGCAAACGGGAATCGCCTTCATGCCCGCACCGAAAAAGCCGCTGAAGAAAAAGGCCGCCGCCCGCAAAACGCCGGCGCGCAAGGCCAAATACAAGCCCGGCGATTACGATCTCCTGGTGCGCCGCTCGGCGGCGGGGCTTGGCCTCTATGCCGGCGAAGCGATTCCCAAGGGCGTATGCGTCATCGAGTATTTCGGCCCCTATCTCACCAATGAGGAGGCCGACAAGGCAAACAACAAATATCTCTTCGCCATCGACGATAAGCGCACGATCGATGGCGCGCCCCGCGAGAACACCGCGCGCTACATCAATCATTCCTGCCGGCCGAATTGCGAACCGGAAATCTATCGCGGCCGCGTCTATATCATGTCCAAGCGCGCCATCCGGCCCGGCGAGGAGCTCGCCTACAATTACGGCAAGGATTATTTCGACACCTTCATCAAGCCGCATGGCTGCCGGTGCGCCAAATGTGCGGGGCTGAGCGTCGCCAAGAAGGCGAAAGCGGCGGCGCGGTGAGGCATTCGCGCCCGCCGGAGGCGGGGGAACTTCAATCGGCTGCGCAAAGTCTCTAGGCTCCGGCTCATGTCGGACCCGGTATTGCAGATCAAAGACCTCAAAGTGACGTTCGCCACGCCCGACGGGGCGGTGGCGGCGGTGAAGGGAGTGTCGCTCGCCATCCAGCGCGGCGAATGCCTCGGAATCGTGGGCGAGAGCGGCTCCGGCAAGAGCCAGACCTTCCTGGCGGCGGCGGGGCTCCTGCCGGAAAATGGCGCGGTCGAGGGCGAGGCCCTGTTCGAAGGGCAAAATCTGATCGGCCTGCCGCGTAAGGCGCTAAACGCCATACGCGGGCGCAAGCTTGCGTTCGTGTTCCAGGACCCGCTCACCGCGCTCACGCCGCATATGACGGTGGAGGCGCAGATGGTGGAGGTGCTCTCCCACCATTTCGGCGTCGCCGGCGACGATGCGCGTCGCCGCGCCGTCGATTGGCTGACGCGCGTGCGCGTGCCGGAAGCGGCGCGGCGCATGAAGCAATATCCGCATGAACTCTCCGGCGGCATGCGCCAGCGCGTGATGATCGCGATGGCGATGATGGGCGAGCCCGCGCTGCTGATCGCGGACGAGCCGACCACCGCGCTCGACGCCACGGTGCAGGCGCAAGTGCTCGATCTGATCGATGATCTGCGCCGCGACACCGGTGCGGCGGTTGCGCTCATCACGCACGACATGGGCGTGATCGCGCGCATGGCGCAGCGCGTGGCCGTGATGCGTCACGGCGAAATCGTCGAGACCGGCGATGTCGATACGCTGTTCTCGGCGCCGCGCCATGAGTACACGAAAATGCTGCTCGACGCGGTGCCGCGCATCGAAGGCGATCGCGCCAGCGCGATCAGTCTGTCCGCGCCCGCCGACGGGCCGCCGCTCTTGGTTGCGGAGGACGTGCGCGTGCATTTTCCGATCCGTGTCGAAGGCGGCCTTTTCGGAAAGGTAAAGCCCCTGCGCGCGGTCGATGGCGTCTCCTTCAGCCTGCGCCAAGGTGAAACGCTCGGCATCGTGGGCGAATCCGGATGCGGGAAATCCACGCTGGCGCGGGCTGTGGTGCAGCTTGCGCCGCGCACGGCGGGCGCCGTCACGTTTCTCGGGCGCGGCCTTCTGCCAAGCGATCATGAAGCGATCCGCAAGGCGCGATCGGATTTGCAGATCGTGTTCCAAGATCCGCTCGCCAGCCTCGATCCGCGCATGAGCGTCGGCCGCTCCATCGCCGAACCGCTGCTCAGTTTCGCGCCTGAGCTTGGCCCCAGCGCGCGCGAGGAGCGCGTGCGCGCGATGATGGCGCAGGTCGGCCTCGATCCGGGATTCATCAATCGCTATCCGCACGAATTGTCCGGCGGCCAAAATCAGCGCGTCGGCATCGCCCGCGCGATGATCATGAAGCCGAAGCTCGTCGTCTGCGATGAAGCCGTCTCCGCGCTCGACGTGTCGATTCAGGCGCAGATCGTGAAGCTCTTGGTCGATCTGCAGAACGAATTCCGGATGGGCATGCTGTTCATCAGCCACGACCTCGCCGTGGTGCGCGAGATCAGCCACAACGTGCTCGTGCTCTATCTGGGACGCGCCGTGGAATACGGGCCCGCCGCGCAAATCCTCTCCGCGCCGCGCCATCCCTACACCAAGGCCTTGCTGGCGGCGGCGCCGACGCCCGATCCGGCCGCCGCGCGCAATCGGCCCAAAGTGCGCCTCGTCGGCGATCTGCCGAGCCCGCTCGACAGTCGCGCTTCGTTGCGCTTCCTCAAATCGCGTCTGATCGATGATCCGGACGCCGTGCAATATCGCCCGCGCTGGCTGGAGGCCGCGCCGGGCCATTTCGTCGCCGAGCACGATTCCGAAGCCGCCTAAGCCGCGCGGATCAGACTGTCGAAGTCGACCAGCCCGCGCGCGTCGGGAAAAACGCGCGTGCGCAAGGTGGCGCCATCGAGCGCCCAATGTTGGGAGAGAACGCTCGCGAAGAGCGCGCGCACATCGTTGACGGGCGCCAGATCGCGCCCCTCATAGAGCGCGCCGCGCGCAAGGCCCGGCCACGCGCCCAGCATACGCCCGCCGCGCACCGCCCCGCCCAGCGCCATGGCGAGCGCGCCTGCGCCATGATCGGTTCCCCCCGTGCCATTGGCCGCCACCGTGCGGCCGAACTCGGTGACGACCAGAACCACGCTATTGCGCCAGTGCGCGCCAAGTCCGCTTTTCAATGCGCGCAGCGCGGCGTCCAAGCCTTCGAAGCGCGCCGCGAGCTGACCCTGTTCGGCGCCCTGATTGGCGTGCGTGTCCCAGCCGTCAAAGGACAGCACCGCCGCGTTGGGGCCCTCCGGGGCGTTGATCAGGCGCGCGGCCGCTTCGGCCATCGGCGCATAGGAGGCCGGCCCCACGCGCGCGCCGCGTCTATTGGCGCCGTCCATTCCCGCGGCGATGGCGTTCGTCGCGCTCGCCTGCGCCAGGGCGGGGCCGAGCAGAGCGTCGCGCGCATAAAGATCGGCGAGGCGCGCGAGCGTGTCGTCCTGCGCGGCGGGCGCGAAGGAGGGCGACCATGAGCTCGCCGGCGCCGAACCGCGCAGGATCAGCGGCAGCGTCGAGGCGAGCGCCACGCCCTCGCCGCCCGGCGTCGCCGCCAGCGCGCGATTGAGCCAGCCGTCGGACACCGCGAACACCGCCGCCCCGCCGCTTTCGAGCACGTCCTGCGCGTCGAAATGCGAGCGCGTACGCGCCGGCGTGGCGCAGGCGTGAAGCAGCGCGAGCTCACCCGCGCGCCAGCTCTCATGCAGAAAAGCGAACGCCGGATGCAGCGAAAAGCCGTCGCTGAGCGCAAGGCCCCGCGTCAGGGCCAGGCGCCCGCGCGCGCCGCGATAGGCGCCGTCCTCGCGTGGCGCGCAGGCGGACAGGCCGTCCATGGCGCCGCGAAGAATGATCACGACGAGTTTCTTGTCGCCCACGCCTTGCGCGAAGGCGAAGCGCGCATGCGCCGCTGCAAGAGCGGCCGCGCCCGCGCCCAGAAGAAAACGTCGGTCGATTCTCGTCATCGGCGCTGAAACTCCGGGCTCATCAGGGCGAGCGTGAAGCCTTGCTCGGCGCTTTCGGCGCGCGCGATCGCCGTGCGCGTGTCGTCGGATAGAAGCGGGCCGAGCGCGTCGTCGGCCAGATCCTGAGGGCGGATGCGCGCGCCGATGCGCTGGGCGAAGGCTTGCGCCCATTCCAGCCGTTTCATCACCGCGTCTGGCCCCGCCCAGCTGGCCGCGTCGTCGGGCCAGCCCTCGGGAGACGGCGCGCGAAACGGCGCCTGACCCAGGAGATCGTAAGCGGCGATGAGCGCGCGCGGCTCCAGCCGCTCAAGCCCCGCCAGCCGCAGCGACGAGACGATGAATTCGTTCGGCGTCTTGAATTTGCGCAAGCCCGGCGACCAGATGTCCGGCGCATCGATCAGCGCTTCATGCAATGCGGGAAGCGCGCCGTCGCCGCGCGTGAACGCGCGCTCCAGATGCGCGACCGCCGCCGCCGGCGGATCGTCGGCGATGAAGTGGCGCGCCAGCTTTTCCGCGCAGCGTCGCGCCGTCGCGGGATGCGCGGCGAGATCGGCCAGCATCGCGCGCGCCTGGTCCGCGCCCGTATCGGGATAGCTTTTGCCCAAAAGCGTGCGCGCGCCCGGCTCGTGTAGCGCCTCGATGAACACCACAGCGCCAGGCCGCGCGCGCGGCGCAAGACGCGCGATGCGCTCCGTGGCGATGGTCCACCCGGTCAGCGCCTTGGCGAATTCGGTGACGTCGTTCTGCGTGTAGCCCGCGCCGGCGCCCAGCGTGTGCAATTCCAAGACCTCGCGCGCGAGGTTTTCATTGAGCCCGGCCTCGCGCCGCGCGCCGATGCGCGAAGCGGGCCCCACCGATTGCGCCTGATCGAGATAGAGCAGCATCCCTTGATGCAGCACCGCCGCCTCCAGCATGTCGGCGAAGCGGCCGCTCATGCGCGGGCGGATCGCTTCGCGTTCATGCACGCCGACGAAGGGGATCGTCGTCAGCTTGGTGGCGGCGATGGTGAAATGGTTCGACCAGAACCAGACCAGCCGCTCGGCGAAGCCATGCGGCGTGGTGAGTGCGTGAAGCGTGCGCGCCTGCATTTCCGCGAACGCGGCCTCGGTGAGTTCGATGCGCGGATTGGCCTCGCGCGGCGCGCCATCACGCCTATCGCGCCGCGTCTCGCGATAGGCGGCGAGCGCCTCGGCGGCGGCGGACGCCGAAAGCAGCCCCTCCGGGGCGGGAAGGGCGAAGGCGTGCGGCGATCGCAATTGGGCCGTCAGCCACGCCTTGGGGGCGGTGAGGCCGGCTCTCTCCCTTGGCCGGGCGCCGAGGCCGAATCGGTTGAGCGCGAGGGCGGCTTCCAGATCGCGGGACATCACCCCTTCAACGCCTCCTTCAAGGCCAATCCGTCGCCGACGATCGGCGGGGGATTAATTGAATCCTGACGCACCGCCCTCTAGGGTCTGCCCCGCCATGCCGGACCAAGCCAGTGCGGCCGCGCGCTCCCTCGCGCCCGCCGTGACCATCGACGATATCCGCGCCGCCGCCGAGCGCCTCAAGGGCCAGGTGGAGCGCACGCCCTTGCGCCTGTCGAAAACGCTCTCGGCGATCACCGGGGCCGAGGTGTGGATCAAGTTCGAGAATTACCAATTCACCGCCGCCTACAAGGAGCGCGGCGCGCTGAACAAGCTGCTTCAGCTGACGAATTCGGAGCGCATGAAGGGCGTCATCGCGGCCTCCGCCGGCAATCACAGCCAGGCGCTCGCCTATCACGCCCAGCGCCTCGGCATTCCGGCCACGATCCTGATGCCGGTGAACACGCCGTTCGTGAAGGTCCAGCAGACGCGCGGCCACGGCGCCGAAGTGGTGCTGAAGGGCGAGACGTTCGACGAAGCCTATCAATACGCGATCGAGATGCGCGACGTGCGCGACATGACCTTCGTGCACCCGTTCAACGATCCGGCGGTGATGGCGGGCCAAGGCACGATCGCGCTCGAAATGTTCGAGGAGCAGCCCGATTTCGATGTGCTGCCGGTGCAGATCGGCGGCGGCGGCCTTGTCGCGGGCGTCGCCACCGCCGCGCGGCACATGCGCCCCGACGTGCGCATCGTCGGGGTCGAGCCGGCGATGTATCCAAGCTTCACCGCCCGCATGCGCGGCATGACCGCCAAGACCGGCGGCCACACCATCGCCGAAGGTATCGCGGTCAAGCAGGTCGGCGATCTCGCTTACGCCGTGGTGCGTCCGCTGATCGACGATATCGTGCTGGTCGAGGAACCTGAATTCGAGCGCGCGATCGCGCTTTATTGCATGATCGAAAAGACAGTCGTGGAGGGTGCGGGCGCGGCGTCGCTGGCGGCGCTCTTAGCGTATCCTGAGAAATTCCGCGGCCAGAAATGCGGCCTCATCCTCACTGGCGGCAATATCGATACGCGGCTTCTGGCTTCGGTGCTCACGCGCTCGCTGATCCGCGATGGGCGCATCGCCAATCTGCGGTTCACCGGCGATGATCGTCCTGGCCTTTTGGCCAGCGTGTCGCGTCTTCTGGGCGATAACGGCGCCAACATCATCTCGGTCGAGCATCGGCGCTATGCGCTGGACGTGCCCGCCAAGGGCGCCGAGTTCGACATCGAGATCGAAACGCGCGACGCCCAGCACACCGATGAGATCGTGGCCGCGCTCACGCGCGCCGGCTATCCGCCCAAGCGGCTCTAAGCGCTCGCCTTTTTGACCGAATGTGAACTGCAGGAAAGAATATCTTCGCCGCTCTCCGGGCGCGTGCTAAGACGCGCGGGCAGGGATTTGAAGCCGCGCGCTGGAAAGGCGCGGCCACCAGGGGAGAGGCCAAGCATGAAATTCGCGATTCGAGCGGCGGCTTTGGCGTGCGCGGCGGCTTTGTCGGTCGGGGCGGCGCACGCGCAGCCGCGCGCGGCCGCCTCCACCACGCCGCAAGTGCCACGTTGCGCCACCAATCTGGGCACGGTGTCGATCCAAAACGGCGACAGCGCGGGCTGGACCGGCATGCGCCTGCAGCCGCCGGCGGCGCTGCTGCGCGTCGTGGTGCAGCAATCGGGCTGCTTCACCGTGGTCGAGCGCGGCGCGGGTCTCGATGCGGCGCTGCGCGAGCGGGAATTGTCCGGCCAGGGCAATCTCCAGCGCGGCTCAAATGTGGGCGGCGGCCAAATGCGCGCGGCCGATTACGTGCTGCTCGCCGATGTCGTCGCGCAGGACAACAATTCCAGCGGCGGCGGTGTTGGCGGCCTCGTCGGCGGCATGGTCGGCGGACGCTTCGGCGCGGCGATCGGCGGCCTCGGCGTGCGCAATCAGAATGCGCAGACCACGCTTACGCTCACCAATGTGCGCACCACGGAAAGCTATTCCACCGAAGGCAACGCCGTGAACCGCAACATCACCTGGGGCGGCGGCGCCTTCCTGGGCGGCGGCGGCGTGGGCCTTGGCGGCTACACGGACACCGAAATCGGCCGCGTCATCACCGTGGCCTTCATCGACGCCTACACCAACCTCGTGCAGCAGGCCGGCGGGGGTCCGACGATCGCGGGCGCGCCACAGGAGAGCTATCGCGTGCTTCAGCCGACGGCCATGCGCACGCGGGCCGGCGGCCGGGGTGAACTGATGCGCACGCTGCCGGCGGGCGTGACGGTCTATCCGCTCGGCGACCGCGACGGCATGTGGTGGAAAGTGGCCGACGACAACGACAATGAGGGCTGGGTCAACAATGGCGATCTGCAGCAGCAACAATAGGTCCCGCCTCGATTTGCGATGAAACAAAGGGCGGCGTCGGCGCATCTGTGAGGATGTGTCGGCGCCGTTCACGCATTGGCGCCAATTCCTGTTTTGGAGCGTTCCATGCGGATGAACGGATCAACCTTGATCTTGGTCGCCGACGGCCGCCGGGCGCGCCTCTATGAGGAGCCTCGGCGCGGCGCCGACCTGATTCAGCGGGCCGCCCACGACATCGCGGACGAAGATCTTTACGCGCCGCAGGACCGGCCGCCGCGCACCTTCGAATCCGCCACGCCGCATCGCAGCGCGATGGAAAAACGCGACCTGCACGAGGCGGAAGAGGAAAATTTCCTGCGCCGCGTCGCTGGGCTGGTGGGCGAGGCGATGGGCGCATTCGACCATCTCGTGGTGATCGCGCCGCCGCGCGCGCTCGGCCTTCTGCGCGCGGGATTGCCGGAGGCCGCCGGCGCCAAGATCGCACATACGCTCGCTAAAGACGTCGTCTCGGAGGACGCCGTGGCGATCAAGCGCCGCCTTGGCGATCTGCGCTTGCCCTAAAAGTCCGTTCGGCTTTTGCGCCAGTCCACGAAGCGCGCCACGCCCTCTTCGAGCGGCATGCGCGGCGCGAAACCGAACGCGGCGGACGCACGCGAGGAATCCGCGAACGTCACCGCCACTTCGACGGGATTGCGCGGCGCGTCGATGCGCGCGGCGGTGCGTCCCGTGGCTTTTTCGACGGCGACGATCAGCGCGTTCACGTCATGGGGATGGGCGTTGCCGATATTGTAGATGGCGTGCGGCGGCGCGCCATTCGGCGGCGTTGTCAGAATGGGCGCGAACACGGCGGCGATGTCGTCGATATAGGTGAAATCGCGCGAGAGGCGTCCGCCATCGAATACGGTGATCGTTTCGCCCTTGAGGATCGCGTCCGTGAACAGCCACAGCGCCATGTCCGGCCGACCCCACGGCCCATAGGCCGTGAAGAAGCGCAGCCCAGTGCACTTGAGGCCATAAAGACGCGCATAGGTCTCGCTCATTAATTCGCCGGCGCGCTTGGTGGCGGCGTAGAGCGAGGCCGGCGTGTCGCAGCGGTCGCTTTCGCGGAACGGCCCGTCGGCGCGATCGCCATAGACCGACGAGGACGAGGCGTAGACCAAATGCTCAAGGCGCGGCGCGGCGCGCGCATGCTCCAGCACCGCCAAATGCCCGCGCACATTGGCGTGTTCATAGGCGAACGGCGCGCGCAGCGAATAGCGCACGCCCGCTTGCGCGGCGAGATGCAGGATATGGGTGAGCGAGGCGGCGGGCGCGGCGGCCTCCAGCGCGCCTTCGGCGGCCATGTCCGCCTCGATGAAGCGGAAGCGCTTTTCTCCGGCCAGCGCGGCGAGCCGCGCGCGCTTCACCGCCGGATCATAATAGGCATTGACCTCATCGATTCCCGCCACGTCCCAGCCGGCGGCGAGGAGCGTCTTGGCGGCGTGAAATCCGATGAAGCCGGCGACGCCGGTGATGAGCAGCATGAACGCCCGCGCCGCGCGCCGGATCGGCGCTGGTTCTCGATCGCGCGCAAGCTAATCGCGGCGGGCCCCATGTCAATGTTGACCGGGCCGGCCCCAGCGGCTTGATGGCGCGCCATGACAAGCCCTGCATCCGCGCGTCCCGCGCTCGACGATCTCATCGCGCTGGCGCTGGCGGCGGGGCGCGAAATCATGGCCGTGAAGGACGCCGGATTCGACGCCATGAAGAAGGGCGACGGCTCGCCCGTCACCATCGCCGATCAACGCGCCGAGGCGGTGATCGAGGCGGGGCTGGCGCGTTTGGCGCCCGGCGTGCCGATGCTGGGCGAGGAGGCCGTTTCTGATGGGCGCCGGCCTCATCTTGGCGCGCGCTTCTTCTGTGTCGATCCGATCGATGGCACCAAGGATTTCATCGAGGGCGAGACTGGCGAATTCACCGTCAACATCGCGCTCATCGAGGACGCGCGCCCCATCATGGGCGTGGTGCTCGCCCCGGCCACGGGCGCGCTCTACGCCGCCGAGCCGGGCCGCGCGCTGGCCGCCCGCGCGGACGCGCGCGCCGCGCGCCTCGTCAGCGCGCTCGCCCCGATATCGGTGACGCCCGCCGCCGCGCCGCCCTGGCGCGTGATCGGCAGCCGCCGTCACGGCAAGGGCGGCAAGATGGAGGATTTCGTCGCCGCGCTGGGGCCGCACGAGCGAATCGGCGCGAGCTCCTCGATTAAATTCTGCAAGCTCGCCGAGGGCGCGGCGGACATTTATCCGCGCTTCGGCCCAGTCAGCGAATGGGACGCCGCGGCGGGCCATGCGGTGCTGGCGGCCGCCGGCGGCGGTTTGATGCGGCTTGACGGGGCGCCGCTTCGCTACGGCCGCGCGGAAGCGGATTTCCTAGTCGAGGGCTTTGTCGCTTACGGCGGACCTGAAGCCGAGGCGGCGGCCCGCGCGGCGCTAAAGCGAGTCTAAGGCGTTCGCCCCCGCCGGCGGAGGCGCCGGTCGGAAGGCGTGCGCGCGGGCGCGGGCGCGCTCAATCGCGGCGGGCTCAAGCGCGGCCGCGAGGCTCACCGCCCGATCCACGGCCGCGCCGTCGCCGGCGCGCGCGGCCACGATGAACCAGAACAGCGCCTCGTTCGGATCGGCGCGCACGCCGCGCCCCTGCTGATGCAGAACCGCGAGATTGAATTGGCTGTCGGTGACGCCATAGGCCGCCGCCTCGCGGAACCAGCGATAGGCCGAGGCGGGGTTCACCGGCGCGCCCTCGCCGCGCGCGTAGGAGACGCCGACATCGTGCATCGCCTGCACATTGCCGGCCTCGGCGGCGCGCTCGGCCCAGCTTAGCGCCAGCGCCAGATCGCGCGGCGCGCCTTCACCGCGCTCATAATGCTTGGCGAGACGGTATTGCGCGGGCGGAAAGCCGGCTTCGGCGGCGCGCTTGAGGAGGCGCACGGCCTCTCGTGGCTCGCCTTCGTCGAGCAGCGCCAGCGCCTGGCGATAGGTTTCGGCATGCGCGTCGTGGCTTGTCGTCGGCGCGCTCGCGGCGGCCCGCGCTGGACCCATTGCGGGCTGAGCGCTTTCGGCGTCCTGGCGCGGCTGCGTCACCGCGCCCGCGAACACGATCAAGGCCGCGGCGCCGGCGGTGACATGCACGGTGAGGCGATTGGGGTCGCTGAGCCGCTTCCAAAGTCCGCCCTTTTGCGTGTCCTGCTCGCGCGCCTGCGCTTGGGCGGCCTCGCGGGCGCGGACGATGAAGCTGGATCGATCGGCCGGAGGCGGGGGCGCCAGCGGCGCGAGCGGAGGCAGAATGTTGGCATCGAGCGCGCTCTGACGCGCGGCGCGGACCTCTGGGCTTGGGCCGATCGGTCTGGGCGGGAGCGGCGGCTGCGCGAGCACGGCGGGCGTCTCGGCCTCGTCGTCGCGCTGGTCGTCCTCGGCGTCGCCGCCGAAATCGAAGGGATTTTCCAGATAGAGCGCGAGCGGGTCCTCAGGCGCGGGCCAAGGCGCTTCGGGGGCTTGGCCGCGCCCGTCCGGCGACAGGACCAGGACTGGGCGATCCGGCGTTGGCGCGGCGGCGACGGCGGTTTCCGTCTTGCGCTTGCGGCTTCTGCGCCGCTTTCGACGCCGTTTCGGACCTGGGGCTGGCGCTTCGCCTCGGGCGGCGGCTTTTGCTTCAGGCGTGTCGGTCCCATGGCCGGCGTCTTGCTCCGCCGACGCAGCTGTGCCGCGAGCCGCGACCGGCCGCGCGGGCGCCGATGTCTCTGACTTCGCCATGGCTCCATGACGAGAGCTGACCTGCTTGGGTTAAGCCGGCGTTACCGCCTGTTCACGTCGCAAGCAGCGGCTCAGCCGCGCGACAGGCGCTCGATCAGCCGCGCCATGAAGCGCGCGCCCTCCTCGATTTGCGCGCGGGCGATCCATTCGTTCGGCTGATGCGCCTGATCGATCGAGCCCGGTCCGCACAGCACCACGGGCATGCCCGCGCGCTGAAATAGCCCGGCCTCGGCGGCGTAGGAGGCGACGCTTTGGCCGTTATCGCCGGTAAGCGCGCGCGCGAGGCTTTCAGCATCGCTGGTCCATGTCGGCGCCAGAGCCGGCGTTGCCGAACGGCGCGTGACCACGACCCCCGCATCGGGCGCGCGCGCCTTCAGCTCCGCATCGAGCGCCTCGGCGGCGCGCATGAACTTGGCGGCGAAATATTCCGGATCGATGTCCGGCGGGCAGCGCAGATCCCAAACGAATTTGCAGCGCCGGGCGAGGATGTTCGCGGCCGTGCCGCCTTCGACGATACCGATCGTCATCGTCGCGCCCGGCGGTGAAAACGGCGAATCCGGCGCCGCCATCGCCGCGCCCTCGCGCGCCATGTCCTCCACCAGGCGCATCAGCTTCAGCGCCTCCATGATCGCTGAAACGCCAAGATGCGTTTGGCTGGAATGCGCCTCGTGGCCAAACACCTCGACGCTGAACACCGAAATGCCCTTGTGGCCGGAAAGCACCTTCATGCTCGTCGGCTCGCCCACGATCACCGCGCGCGGGCGCGGCATGGCGCCCAGCTGCGCGATGAGGCGCGGCGCGCCAAGGCAGCCGATCTCTTCATCGTAGGAGAAGGCGAGGATGATGGGATGCGTCAGCGGGGCGGCGCGCATCGCATCGACATGGGCGAGCGCGAGCGCGAGAAAGCTCTTCATGTCGGCCACGCCTCGGCCATAGAGCTTTTCCTCATCGCCGCTGAGCTTGAACGGATCGGTGCGCCAATCCTGCCCATCCACCGGCACGACATCCGTATGGCCGGAAAGCACGATCCCGCCTTCCACGTCCGGGCCGATGCGCGCGATCAGATTGGCCTTGCGCCCCTCGTCGTCGAAGATGCGCCGCGATGCGATCCCGCGCCGATCGAGAAAGTCCGCCACCCAATCGATGAGGGCCAGATTGGAATTGCGGGATGTGGTGTCGAACGCGATCAGCGTTTCAAGAATGGAAAGTGTCGCGCCGATCATGAGCTAGTGGTCTGATTCTGACATTTGCATCCCAGCACCGCATCACCCGTTCGCAAATGTCAGAATCAAAAAGACCACTAGAAACTTTAGGTTTCTAGTGGAGCTCATGAACCTGACATTCGCTTCCGCGGTTTGCACGAAGCAGGGCGCGAATGTCAGGTTCGCTCCACTAGCCGGGCGGGCGCGGCGCGCTGACAATGCGGCCGTCCGGCCCCTGAAAGGCGAGCAATTGAATCCGGAAAACGAGCGCGGCATTGCCGGGAATGGCCGGCGGCGAACCGGCCGGACCATAGCCGATATCCGGAGGGATATAGGCGCGCACCGTGTCGCCCGGCCGCATCGTGGTCAGCGCTTCGGCGAAGCCCGGTATGACGCCGGAGAGCGGAAATTGCGCGGGCTCGCCGCGCGCGATGGAGGAATCGAAGACGGTTCCGTCCGCCAGCGCGCCTTCATAATGCACGAGCACGACCGCTTCGCGCGGCGGGCGCGGCAGGGATTGATCCGGCCCGGCGGCGACCGTTTCAAGCAGAAGCCCCGACGCGGTGGGGCGCACGCCAGGGCGCGCCGCCACCTCCGCCAGAAAGCGCTGCGCTTCGGCGGAATTGGCGGTGGCGGCTTCTTCCTCGGCTTTTTCCGCGCGTGTGATCTCCTCCATCACGCTTGAAGATTCGCCGCAGGCCGCGAGCGCCGCGTTCGCCAGCGCGATGAAGAAGAGGTGACGCATCAGATTGAATCCATGTCTTCCAGCGCCCAAGGCTCGGCGATGGCGGCGTCTTCCCAGGCGCGGAAGGCGTCGTCCTTGAAGAGCGTGTCGCAATAGGCGCGCGCGGTCGCGGACATTTCTATCCCATAGGTGCGCAGGCGCGTGGCGACGGGCGCGTAGAACGCATCGGCGATGGTGCGCGCGCCGAAAAGGTAGGGGCCCCCGGAGCGCGCCAGGCAATCGCCCCACAACTCTTCGAGGCGTTCAAGGTCGCCCCGCGTATCGGCGCTCCAATCGCGCGGCGCGCGGCGACGACGCATGTTCATTGGCGCTTCCTTGCGCAGGCTTTGAAAGCCGGCATGCATCTCCGCCGCGGCGGCGCGGGCGCGCGCGCGCTGCGTTCCATCCGCCGGCCACAGCCCGGCGTGCGGCGCGGCCTCGTGCGCCCATTCGCAAATCGCCATGCTGTCCCAAATCGTCGCCCCGTCATCGAGCTTCAGCGCCGGCACGCGCCCCGATGGGCTCGCGGCGCGAATATCGGGCATTTTCGATTTGCCGTAGCCGAGATGGCCGAGCGGCAGCACGCGTTCCTCGAAGGGAATGGCCGCCCATGTCAAAGCCAGCCAGGGCCGCATCGACCAGGAGGAATAATTCTTGTTGCCGATCAAGAGTGTGACCATCGGCCGGCTTTGAGCCTCTTTGTGCGTTGAAATCAAGGCGCGCGGCCTACAGCTTTTCCGGCGTGTTCGCGGCCAGTTCGTCGAGCCAAAGGGCGGCGCCCGCGTCGCTGGGCGCGCGCCAATCGCCGCGCGGGCTCAAGGCGCCGCCGGAAACCAGCTTTGGCCCATTGGGTATGGCGCTGCGCTTGAATTGGCTTTGCCCGAAGAACCGCGTGAGGAAGACGCCCAGCCAATGGCGCACTTCCTCGTACGTGTAGGCGCCGCCCCAGGCGCTCCAGGCAAGAAAGAGCACCTTGCTCGGCTTCATGCCGAAGCGCGTGATCCAATAGAGATTGAAATCCTGCAACGGGTAGGGGCCGATGATCGCCTGCGTGCTCTGCGGCGCGTCGCCTGGCACCAGTTCGGGGCTGATTTCCGTCTCAAGAACGCGCCGCAATGTCGCGCCGACATCGTCATCGAACAGCTTCGCCGCGATCACCCAGCGGATGAGATGCTGGATCAGCGTTTTCGGCGCGCCGGCATTCACGCCGTAATGCGACATGTGATCGCCCACGCCATAGGTGCACCAGCCGAGCGCGAGTTCGGAGAGATCGCCCGTGCCGACGACGAAGCCGCCTTCCTTGTTCGCAAGGCGGAACAGAATGTCCGTGCGCAAGCCCGCCTGCACGTTCTCGAACGTGACGTCATAGAGCGCCGCGCCATCGGCCGCGGGGTGGCCGATATCCTTCAGCATTTGCTGAGCGAGCGGCAAAATCGAAATCTCGCGCGCATCCACGCCCAGCGCCTTCATCAGCGCCCAGGCGCTTTCCTTGGTCGCCTCGCTGGTGGCGAAGCCGGGCATTGTCACGCCGATAATGTTCGCGCGCGGCAGTCCAAGCAGATCGAAGGCGCGCGCGATGACGATCAGCGCATGCGTGGAATCCAATCCGCCCGACACGCCGATCACGACGCGCTTGGCGCCCGTCGATTCGATGCGCTTGGCGAGGCCCGCGACCTGGATGTTGTAGGCTTCGAAGCAATCGCGATCGAGCCTTTCCGGATCGTCCGGCACGAACGGAAAACGCGCGATCTGGCGCATCAACGGAACCGCCCCGCGCGGCGGCTCAAGATCGAAAACGATGCGGCGAAAATCCTTTAGCGTTTCGCGCGCGCGTCCGGCAGCGTCGCGGAAATTGGACAGCCGGCGCCGCTCCTGCGCGATGCGGCCCAAATCGATGTCCGCGATCAGAAGCTTCGGATCGCGCGAAAAGCGCTCCGCCTCGGCCAGCTTGTCGCCGAGTTCGTAGGCGATCACCTGGCCGTCCCAGGCCAGATCGTTGGTGCTTTCGCCCACGCCCGCGGCGGCGAGCACATAGGCCGCGCTGCAGCGCCGGCTTTGCGCGTCGCACAAGGTCGCGCGGTCCTCGGCCTTGCCGATGGTGATGTTCGACGCCGAAAGATTCAGCAGCACATTGGCGCCCGCGAGCGCGCCCATCGTCGAAGGCGGCGTCGGCGCCCACAAATCCTCGCAGATCTCGACATGGAACGTGAGATCGGGCGCATCGCTCGCCGCGAACACGAGATCGGCGCCGAAGGGCGCCGTCTGGCCCGCGATCTGGATCATCCGCGCGCCGGTGTCGCACGCCGCCGCGAAATGGCGCTTTTCGTAAAATTCGCGATAATTCGGCAGGAAGCTCTTGGGAATCACGCCCAGGACGCGGCCATGCCGCAGCACCAAGGCGCAATTATAGAGCGCCCCGTCGAGGCGCAGCGGCGCGCCGACGATGACGAACGGAAACAGCGCCTTCGTCTCCGCCGCGATCCGCGCGATCGCCGCTTCGGCGCCGTCCAAAAGCGCGTCCTGCTGAAGGAGATCGTCGATCGTATAGCCGGTGAGCGAGAGTTCGGGCGTCAAAAGGATGGCGGCATGGTGCGCCGTCGCTTCATGGGCGAAGCGGATGATTTCGGCGGCGTTGGCGCCGGGCGCGGCCGGGCGCACGCGCGGCGCGACCGCGGCGATACGCGCGAAGCCGTGCGCATAGAGCGAGGCGAAGGGCAGGGCGGGAGGCATCACGCTCCGTCTAACACATTATGCTCATTCGGACTATAAATACTGAGCGGTTAACGAAAACGGCCCCGGCTTTCGCCGAGGCCGTCCGCCCCCGCAAGGGCGGTTCGGTGTCTTGAAGGTTAATTGTACCGGTAGCTGACCGTGACGCCATAGGTCGCGGGCATGCCAGTATAGCGATAGAGCACGTCGTTCACGTGCGCGGCCGAGTGCCAATAATACTCGTCCGTCACGTTGCGGCCCCACAGCTGCACGCGCCAATTCTCCAATTCCACGCCCGCCCGAATATCGAGCAGCGTGTAATCGTCGATCTGCAGCACGTCGTTGGGATAGGAATTTTGCGCGCTGGGATAGGGCGCGGGGTTCTCGAAGAAGCCCGGCGTCGCCGAATGGTAGTTCACGTTGAAGCCGACATAGGCGCTGGTGCGCTCGTTCAGCTGCCAATCGTATTGAACGTCCAGCGAGGCCTGCCATTCCGGCGATACCGGGAAGGATTGACCGTTGAGGTCGATCGGACCGGCCGGATTTTCCGTGAACGCGCCGAAATTGAAGAAATGGCCGTTCGGATTGCAGCCGGCCTGGCCGGCTGGAACGATCGGCTCGTCCTCGCACTCGTCGATCCGGCTTTCGCTGAAGCTGACGACCGGCGCGACGCGCAGGCCGTCGATCGGCAGCCAGACGGCGTTGAGCTCGAAGCCCTGAACGTGGCTGTTCGGGATGTTCACCAGCGCCGGCAATGGGCCGAATACAGGATCCTGAATCGCGCCGAGCAGCTGCTTGTCGGTGTAATCGTAATAGAAGATCGCGCCGTTTAGCTGCAGCCGATCTTCAAGCATCGAGGCCTTGAAGCCGATTTCATAGGCCAGCAATTCCTCCTGCACGGCCGGCTGCAATTGCGAGCCGGCGGACGAGGCGACCGTCGGATAAGCGCCGATCTTGAAGCCCTTGGAGACGTTTCCGTAGATCAGGAGATCGTCGGTCGGCGTCCAATTGAGACCCGCCCGCCAGGAGACGTTGTCTTCCTCGAGCGTATCGGTGAAGCCCGAGGCGATCGGATGGAAATCCGGGCCCGGACCGGTCGTCGCGCAATTGCCCGCACCGACATTGATGCCGTTGCCACCGGGCACGGCGCCCGGCTGCAGATAATCGCCGATGCCGATGCGCCCGGTCAGCACCTGCAAGAGGTTCTGAATGCCTTGCGACACTTGCGCCCACGAGCCGTCGCCGCCATCGAAGCCGCAGCCGAGATATTCCTTCGACGTGTCGGTGTAGCGCACGCCGAGTTGCAGCGTGAGGTCCTCGAAGATCGGATAATCGCCGCTGGCGAAGATCGCCGCGATTTCCGTGGTCTGATTGTTGGTCGGCGCGGTCGGGCCCAGCGGAATGGCGTAGAAATCGGGCACGCCGGTGAGGTCTACGCCGGTGCAATCGAAGCCCGCCAGGCAGAGCACGGCGCCCGGCAGCGCCGTCGGATTCGCGGTGGAGCCGCCATAGGTCTGCAGGAAGCGGTCGCGCGTTTCGTCCTTCTCATAATTGGCGCCGACGACCCACGAGCCGCGATCGCCGGGGAACGTGCCCGCGAGGCGCAGCTCTTGATAGAGTACTTCGATAAAGCCCTGCTGATTGTTCTCGTAATCCTGCAGAACCGTGCCGTCGCCCTCGATATATTCGTTGCGATTGAATTCCTGGTACGAGCTGAGCGAGGTCAGCGTCATGCCATTGCCCATCTCCCAATCGACGCGAAGCGAGGCGACGATGAGATCGTTGTCACGCGCGGCCGGTTCGCAATCGGTGGCGCTGAGCGGCTTTTCGCCCGGCGCGTAGAAATCGAGCCCGATCGGCGGATTGAACGGCGAATCGTTGACGCAATTGCTCCAATTGGCGGCGCGCGCGTCTTCCGGCGCGAACGGATAATGCGAGCCTGAGCCTTGGAATCCGAATTGATTGAAGGGGAAGACGCCCAGACGCGGATCGACCACGGATGTCGGCGACAGCGGGGCGATACCGAACAGGTGCGGCATCTGGTTTTCGCTGTTGTCGATGAAGCCGCTCACCGAAAGATTGGCGGTGAGGCCGGGCGTCACGTCCCATTCCAATTGCGCACGCCCTTGGAACAATTCCTTGGCGCCCCATTCGGCGTAGCCTGGCCGCTGATCGACGGGCAGCGTGCTGTCATCGCCGTGCGCGTACATGTATTGCCAGGGATCGCTGGTGAGCACGCGGCCCGAGAGGCGATAGCGCAGCGTCTCGGAAATCGGCCCACTGATGAAGCCGGAGAGATCGGCGGTTTCAAAACGGCCGAAGCTGAAATCGACACCGGCGCTGAACGCGTCCGTCGGTTTGGCGGCGATGTAATTGATCGCCCCGCCCGTCGCATTGCCGCCGAACAGCGTGCCTTGCGGGCCTTTCAGCACTTCGACGCGTTGCGGATCGATGCCGGCGACCGTCGACATGATCGAATAGGGAATGGGCACTTCATCGACATAGACCGAGACGGTCGGGCTGCCGGCGAGCGAGGTGTCGAAGAAGCCGACGCCGCGGATCGTATAGACCGGCGTGCCGTAATAGGTCTGCGTGGCGGAGAAGCCCGGCACGATGCGATCGAGCTGGGATGTTTCGGTGATCCCTAATTGCAGAAGCTGGTCGCCCGTGGCGGCCTGGATCGACATGCCGACGTCATTGATGCTTTCCTCGCGTTTCTGGGCGGTGACGACGATGTCGCCCACCGTGTCTTGCGCGAAAGCCGTCGGCGCCAACAAAGCAGCGATGATGAGCGCGCCAAAACTGGTACGCGCCGCATAGCGGTCATGCATGTGCTTCCTCCCCTGAGGCCGCGGACCGCTTCGTTTCGAGCAGTTCTCTTTGGGCCTCAGGGAGGAGACTGAACCTTCTGCGTCACTTTGTCCAATATTCGCCGCAATTCACGCTGCGTCAGCCTGAAACGCCTCAGATCTTGGCTTTTTGCACGAGGCTCGTTGTGGATTGGCCGGGCGTCAGGTCCGCGAGCACGATCCGCCCGCCCCAGCTCTTTACAAGCTCGCCGCCGACCACTTGGTCCTCGCGATAATCCGCGCCCTTGATCAGCACGTCCGGCTTCAGCGCCTCGATCAGCGCCAGGGGCGTGTCCTCCTCGAAGGCGACGACGAGATCGACGCCCTTGAGCCCGTTCATCACCGCCGCGCGGGCGGCGAGCGGCTGCACCGGCCGCGTCGGTCCTTTCAGACGGCTGACCGAAGCGTCGCTGTTCAATCCCACGATCAGCCGATCGCACGCGCCGGCCGCCTGGGCGATCAGCGAGACGTGGCCCGCATGGACGAGATCGAAGCAGCCATTCGTGAAGCCGACGACGAGCCCTTCGCTTCGCCAGCGCTCGCGCATCGCCCGGGCGCTGTCGAGCGGCGCGGGCGCGTCGCGCGCCGGGGCGTCGCGCCCGCCGATCTTGAGCGCGGCGGCGAGTTCGGGCGGCGAGACGATGGCGGTGCCGATCTTGCCCACCACCACGGCGGCGGCGGCGTTGGCGATGCGCATGGCCTGTTCCGGGGGCAAGCCGGCGGCGAGGCCGAGGGCGAGGCCGGCCACCACCGTGTCCCCCGCGCCGGACACGTCGAACACCTCGCGCGCCTCCGCCGGCAGCGCGGCCGCGGCTTGGCCGGCGCGATAGAGCGACATCCCCTTTTCGGAACGCGTCAGCAGGATCGCCGCGCCGCTGGCGGCGATGGCGGCGGCGGCGGCGGCTTCGGCCTCCGCGTCGCTCTCCACCGGCAGGCCGACGGCGAGGCGCAATTCCTTGCGATTGGGGGTGATGTAGGCCGCGCCGCGATAGGCCGCGAAATCAGTGCGCTTGGGATCGACGATGGCCGGAACGCCGGCCTTGGCGGCCGCCGCGAACGCGGCCTCGAGCACCGCGTCGCTCAAGACGCCCTTGCCGTAATCGGACAGGACGACGACCTCGCTGCCGGCGATGGCGGTCTCCATGGCGGCGATGAGCGCCGCCTCCTCATCGGCCGGCGTTCTCTCGATCCGCTCCCGGTCCACGCGCACGAGCTGGTGCTGTCCGCTGAGAAAGCGCGTCTTGGTGATGGTGGGGCGGTGCGGCGTGACGATCAGCGCGGGCGCGATCCCCGCATGGCCGGCCAGCGCCGCGCGCAAATCCTCACCCGCCGCGTCCGCGCCGATGAAGCCGACGAGCGCGGCGCGCCCGCCCAGGGCCGCGATATTGGCCGCCACATTGGCCGCCCCGCCCAGCGCCTGGCGTTCCGATTGGACCAGGAGGACGGGCACCGGCGCCTCGTCCGAGATGCGGCTCGCCTGGCCCACCACATGCGTGTCCAGCATGATGTCGCCGATCACGGCGACCCGGGCGCCGGCCAGGCGGGACAAGATCGAGGCGTCGGACATGCGCGCTCCAAGAAACGTCCGCCTTATAGCAGCCGCCCCCGTCCTGCCCATGACCGCTTTTTTAAGCGGCGAAGGCTGCGCCTACACGACGCCTTAACTGCGAGCGTGCTTGACTCACACGCTCTGGGACGACCCTATTGTCCCCAGTTTTCGCCCCGCAGGCGTTTCTCGCGGCGTGTTTTGGGGCGGTATTGGCGCGCGTATTGCACCGCGCACTCCTACTGGCGGCGCCGTTCGGGCCCGCCAGGGGCGGGCGTGCTCGTGCTGCGTGCGACGTTCCTAGAAGGGGACGTGGATGAAGGTCGAGAGCATGGAGACTGGCCGGATCTGGCTCGGCGTGGCCGCCGTGGCTGCTCTGCTCGTCGTTTCCGGCGGAGGCTTGGCCTTCGCCGGCGCGCAAGGGCTGATGGGCGGGGAGGGGCCGCGCAGCGAGCAGGTCGCGCGCGCGCTTGCGCTCCGCGACGCCGCCGCGCGCCGCGCTGAGGAATTGGCCTTCGCCGAAGTCTACAAGGCCCAACGCGCGTGCGAGGTGACGGTCGCGCGCGGCGAGACGTTCGCCGGCCTCCTGGTCCGCGCCGGCGCCGATCCGCGCGATGCGCATGCCGTCCTCGCCTCCATGCAGGAGGTGTTTAACCCGCGCGCGCTGCGCCCGGGCCAGACCATCAAAGTGGTGTTGGACGGACCCGAGGAGGGCCGTGCGCGCCTGACCGGTCTTTCGTTCCGCTCCGAGCCCGGCGCCTCCATCACCGCGAACCGCACCTCGGGCGGCGCCTTCGCCGCGCGCGAAGTGCTGATGCCGCTCACCTTCGAGATCGCGCGCATCGCCGCGCCGGTGAACACAAGTCTTTATGAGAGCGCGCTGCGCCTCGGCGCCACCGATCGCGAAATCAGCGCGCTCGCCGATGCGTTTTCGTACGACGTCGACTTTCAGCGCGACGTGAGACCTGGCGATAAGTTCGAGCTCGTCTTCGAGCGCTTCTATGACGATGAAGGCAATACCGTCCGCACCGGCGATTTGCTTTTCGTCTCCTTGGAAGCGCGCGGCGGTCCCCGCCAATTCTATCGGTTCCGCCCTCCGGGCGACGAACGCGCCGATTGGTACGACGCGCAAGGCAAGAGCGCGCGCCGCTTCCTGATGAAGACGCCGGTGAACGGCGCACGCCTTTCTTCCGGCTATGGGATGCGCATGCACCCGATCCTCGGCTATTCGCGCATGCATCGCGGCGTCGATTTCCGCGCCGCCACCGGCACGCCGATCATGGCGGCGGGGGACGGCACGGTGGTTCGCTCGGGCTGGTTCGGCTCGTACGGCAATTATGTGCGCATCCGTCACGCCAACGGTTATGAAACGGCCTACGCCCATATGAGCCGCTATGGCCGCGGCGTGCGCGCCGGCGCGCGCGTGCGGCAAGGCCAAATCATCGGCTATGTCGGCACCACCGGCCGCTCAACCGGGCCGCACCTGCATTACGAGGTCATGCGCAACGGTCAGAACATCAACCCGATCAGTTTGCGCGTCGCCACCGGCCGCAATCTCACCGGCCATGAACTGGCTCTATTCGAGGCTGAGCGCACGCGCATCGACACGCTGCGCGAGCGGCGTGCGCATGAATCCGGCGTGACCGTGGCCAATGCGGCGATGGGCGCGGCGAGCGCGGCGACGGGTCTTACGCCTTAAGTTCTATTCCAATCGCGTGATTGGGGTTGGCGCCCGTCTCGGCTGCGCCCATGATTACGCGGCTGGAAGGTCTCCATGGCGCTGATCGCTCTAGTCGCCGACGATCATGAATTGTTCCGCGACGGTTTGAGCCTCTTGTTGAAGGACGCGCTCGGCGCCGATGAGGTGCTGGAAGCGAGCACGCTTGATGCGGCGATGGATCAATTGACCGATCGTCCCGGCGTCGCGCTCATCCTTGTCGATTTGCGCATGCCGGGCATGGACGGCGCCGAAAGTCTTTCCGCTCTCGTCGATGGCTTTCCCGATGCGAAGATCGCCGTTGTTTCGGCGTGGGAGGAGCGCGCCGATATTCTCGCGGCGCTGAGCGCGGGCGTGCGCGGCTATCTGCCGAAATCCCTGTCGAACGTGCAATTGGCCGATGCGCTGCGCTTAATCCTCGCCGGCGGCATCTATGTGCCTTCATCGTTGGGTCGGCGCGAACCCAGCCAAGAGCCAAGCGAGGCGCGCGTCGGCCAAGGCGCGTTCACGCAGCGCCAGCGCGACGTGATCGCCGAATTGCGCAAGGGGCGCTCCTCCAAGGAGATCGCCCGCGCCTTGAGCATCGCGGAAGGCACGGTGAAGATTCACCTCGCCGCCGTCTATCGTACGCTGGGCGTGCGCACGCGGGCCGAAGCCATCGTGCGGCTCAACGCGCAATGATCAGATGTGACGCACCCAGGAAATGATGTCATCGGCGCGGGCTGGCTTGCGCATGAAATCGAACCCGGCGGCGTGCGCTTTCTCCTCGGCGGGGCGTCTTGGGCCTCCGGTCATGATCAACACGCGAGCCTCGGGCGCGTTCACGCGCAGCGATTGCGAGGCGGTCACGCCATCAGGAAAGCCGGCGATGTTGAAATCGGAAATGATGTGGGACAGCGCGCGGCCACGCAGACCGCTCTCGATTTCCTCGGCTGTGCGGCCCGCGACGCACGCAAAGCCTTGATCGCCAAGAATGAGCACGAGCGCGTCGGAGACGGCCGCATTGTCCTCCAGGATCGCGATATAGACGCGATCTGTCATCGGCATGGTTCCCTCTGCCTGCGAGTGAACGCTGATCGGCGGCGCCCGGCAATGCCGGCGGACGGCCTAGACCGTTTCGCCTAGCGCCGATGCGCGACGCGCGCGCGCCATGACCTAAGCCGTCGTCCCCCACTTTCGTGCAATTTTGTCACAGTCCGAAAACCGTCACATAGGCGGCGTCGCAAGGGGCCGGTTCGTTCGGCGGAGGGCGACGCGCGGGGGACCGACATGAGCTTTGCAGGGATCATGAGCAACGACCACGGTGACGATCTGGGCTTTGGAGACATCGACTTCTGCTCGCGCGAGGGCGCCCACGCGCTGAAGGCCAAGATCGAGGCCTATTGGCGCGAGCGCGGCGCGGACGTGATGATCTCGCTGCAGAACGTGGGCTTTCATCCCGCTATCCGCGCGGCGCGCTACGATGTGCGCAGCGACATGGTCAATGGGCTGCCGCGCGGCGCGAAGGCGCGCAAGTAGCGCGCAAGCGCCGTTGGCGTGGGCCCGCGCCGCCGCTATCGTGGGCCATGTCCGACGATATCGTTCCGCACGACGACATTCGCGCGCCCGCCGGCTTCGAGCCTATGGCGTGGCGGCGCGGTTTCGGCCGCGCTGTCGGCCCGCTCTACAGGCGCGAGGATGCCGCCGGCGGGGTAACGGGCTTTCGCGTCGAGGAGCATCACACCAATGGCATGATGAACGCCCATGGCGGCATGCTGATGACCTTCGCCGACATGGCGTGGGGCCATGCCGTGTCCGTGGAATGCTCGGCGATGTGGGTGACGGTGCGCCTCACTTGCGATTTCCTCTCCGCCGCCAAGCTTGGCGACTGGGTGGAGGGCGCGGGCGAGATCCTGTCGCGCGAGGACGATCTCTTCACGGTGCGCGGCCGCATCTGGTGCGCGGATCGCACGCTGATGACTGGCGTAGGCGTGTTCAAGACGCTGGCGCCGCGCGCGCCGAGGCCGGGCGAGAAAGCCTATCGCGCCGCGTCCGCGTAAGCCGCGTTCAATAGGCGCCGCGCGAGGCCAGCACGGCGGGGATCGTCTTCAGAATGATCACGATGTCCCGCGTGAACGACCATTGCTCGAGATAATCGCGATCGTACTTGATCCGCTTCTCATAGCTGGTCGTGCTACGGCCGCTGATCTGCCAGAGCCCCGTGAGGCCCGGGCGCACCAGCAGATAATAGCGGCGCTCCTTGCCATAGCGGTCGAGCTCGGGGCGCGTGATCGGGCGCGGGCCCACCACGCTCATCTCGCCGACGAGAATATTCCAGAGCTGGGGCAATTCATCGATGCTGGTCTTGCGCAGGAAGCGCCCCAGCGCGGTGACTCGCGGATCGTCCGTGAGCTTTTGCGCGTCGCGCCATTCGGCGGCGGCGACGGGATCGCTCTCCAGATAGGCTTTGAGGCGCGCTTCGGCGTCCGTCACCATGGTGCGGAACTTCCACACCCGGAATTGGCGGCCATACCGGCCCACGCGCTTATGGCTGTAAAGCACCGGGCCGCGATCTTGGAACCAGATCAGAAACGCCACTGTTAGTAGCGCCGGCGACAGCGCGATGAGCGCCGAACCGGCGGCGACGACGTCGAACGCACGCTTGATCGCGCCATTGGCGCGCTTGACGATAAAGATGAGGCGCGGATCGGTGATCACGCTGCCCTCATGGGTCCGCGTATAGCTCCCGCGCTCGCCGGACGAGCGGCGGGCGCGTTGCGGCAACCGAAATTCGGATTCCGCCTGCGCGACGCGTTGTGTCATGAAAAACCCCAGCCTTTATTTGTTTTTAAGGCTTACGCGCATTAGCCATCGCCCGCCTGCATCTTGCAAACAAGTTCGCGCGACGGGCGTTTGTTCCCGTGTTAAGAAATAGTTCGGAAACTAGGCGCTCGCTCATGTTCTGAGGCGCCCGGAACGGCGCGTTTGCACAGAAAGGGGGTCGTGCCGCATGAGAAGAGCGCGACCCAGGCAAGACAAACGCAGCGCCGGCGCCGACGGGACCATTCATCGTCACAATCCTAACCTACCGGAACGCGGCTATCCTCGATGGATCGTCGCGTCGGGCCTTGTTCTGTACTGCTGCATGTTTTGGGCCGCGCTGATCGCCGGCGTGGGCGCGCTGCCGGATGCGACGAAATGGCTCTGGCGGAGCGGGGTCGAAGTCGCCGCCTTGTTCACCGGGATGGGCAGTCCTTAGGCGCCTGGCCGGATCGATCCCATGTCCGCCGCAGCCCTTGGCGGACCCGTGCGCGCAATTCTTGCATTTGAAAGACGGCGAAGGGCCTCCTAAGCCTCTTTCCATCGGATTAACCATGTCTCGCTCTCACGGCCCGGACCGCACCGCATGACAATCTGGCTTGTGATCGGGGCGGCTTTGGCTGTCGCGGCGGCGGCCGCGCCGCTGCGCTGGGGCGCGGCGATCGCGGTCTTGTGCCTGCCGCTGTCCGGCACGGCGGCGATGATGCTGGGGTCCGACCCGCTCCTCTTGCCGGTTCTGGTCACGATCGGCTTTCTGGCCCGGCACGCCTTCAGCCTGCTGATCCCGCAGGTGCGGGGGCAATTCTTCTCCATCGTGCGTTCGGACGTGCTGCTTCTGACTTTCGCGGCCTATTGCGTGGTGTCCGGCGTTTTCTTCCCACGCCTGTTCGAGGGGCAAACCTACGTCACCCCGCAATCGGATGCTTTCGGCGCGATGCCGCTCGGGCCCTGGTTCATTTCCTATCCGCAGATCGCTTATCTCGTTCTTGGCTTGTGGCTCTACCTGGCCCTGCGCCACGCCATCCTGCGCGTCGGTCTTGAGCCGATCCTGAACGCGATCCTGTGGCAGGTGGTGCTGATCGGCGGCTTCGGCCTCGCCCAGGCGCTCCTCGGCCTCGCGGGCGTGACCACGCCGACGGAATGGATCGTCAACAACGAGGGCTACACCATTTTCGGCGCCACGCGCGAAGGCGGCTTCGTGCGCGTCACCTCCGTCTTCGTGGAGGCCTCGTCCTTCGGTCAATGGGGCGCCGGCGCGGTGGCGTTTTGCTATGCGCTTTACGTCAATCGCATCCGCCCCATCTTGAGCCTCAGCCTTCTGGGCGGCATCAGCGCGGCGATGCTTTTGTCGACGTCCTCGACCTCGTATTTCGCGCTTCTGTGCATCGCCGGCTTCGCGCTCGTGCACGCTTTGCTCGATCCCGACAAGCGCCGCCGCGAACGCGGGCTGATCATCGTCATCGTCGGCGCGGTGTTCGCCGCCGCGGCCGCCGCCTTGGTGTTCTCCGCGCAGAGCGGGTTCCTCGGCGATCTGCGCCTGATGATCGAAAACATGACGATCAACAAAAGTACGTCGAGCTCGGCGCTCGAGCGCGGCCAATGGGCCGACCGTTCGGTGTCGAACGCGATGGAGACCGCGCTGCTCGGCGTCGGCTATGGCGCGGCGCGCTCGTCCGGCCTTATCGTGTCGCTGTTCGGCATGATCGGTCTGCCGGGGCTCATCCTCTTCGTGCTGGCGTTCGGGCCGATCATTCTGCGCGCCTTCCGCAAGCTGCGCACCGGCGAGGACGCGGTGGCGAGCGCTGCTGGGTTCGGCTTGTTCGCCTCCTTCGCGGCGATGGGCCTTTCCGCGCCGGACATGGCGCTGCCCAACATGTTCTGGGCTTATGCGGCGCTGGCCGCCGCGCCCTTGGCCGAACGCGCCGCCGCGCGCGAAGCCGCCCAAGGCGCGCCTGAGCCGCCGTTCGGCGAGCCGCGTCTGACGCGCGTGCGGCCATGAAGATGGAGCCGGACGATCCGCGCCGCGTCTACGCCGTCGGCGACGTGCATGGGCGCGACGATCTGCTCGACGCGATGATCGCGATGATCCGCGAGGACGCGCGCGGATTGGACGAGCCCGCGCGCGTGATCTTCCTTGGCGATTATGTCGATCGCGGCCTGCATTCGCGCGAGGCGGTCGAGCGGCTCATCGCGCTCAGCGATGATCCGGGTTTTTCGCTGCGCTTCTTGAAGGGCAATCACGAATCCGCGCTGCTCGATTTCCTGGAGCGCCCGGAAATGGGCTGGGCGTGGCTGGCTTATGGCGGCGCCGAGACGCTCTATTCCTATGGCGTGAAGGCGCCCACGCCGGGCGCCTCGCCCGACGCCATCGTGCGCGCCGCCGAGTCGTTTCGCGCCAAACTGCCTGAGGCGCATCTGGCGTTCTTCAAGCGTCTCGATCTGTGGGCGCGCCATGGGCGCTATCTCTTCGTTCACGCCGGCTTGCGCCCGGGCAAATCGCTGGAGCAGCAGCGCGAGCAGGATCTGCTCACCATTCGCGAGCCGTTCCTCACCTCGCGCAAGCGTTGGCCGTTCGTGGTGGTCCATGGCCACACGCCGGAGGAGCGCGTGCACCAGGACGAGCGGCGCATCGGCGTCGATACCGGCGCCTATGTCACAGGAAAACTTTCGGCGGTGCGTTTGGAGGGCGCGGATGTGCGTGTGCTGCAAACCTAACGCCCCAGTTGGCGCGTGCGCGCGCGCTTGCTACGTGCACGCGTCGCGCGAAATGTTCTAAATTCAAACGCGGCCGCGCAACGCCAAGGAACCGCGGCCGCACGAGCAGGTTGAACGGACCGGATAAAATGAAACAGAATTCTATGTTCCGCTTGATGCTCGTCCTTTGCTTCGGGCTGGCTGTTGCGCTGTTCGCGCTGGCCCCGCCCGTCGGCGCCCAGACCGCGCCCACCCAGCCGCCGGCCGTGGCGGGCGCTGGCGTCGCCGAGCCGACGCCGGTCGCGCCGCCCGTCGCGGCCGCCGATCCCGCGCAGGAAACCTCCGCCGCTTCTGGCGAATATGTGCTCGGCGCCGAGGATCGGATCCGTTTGATCGTGTTCGGCGAGGAGACGCTGAGCGGCGAATTCGCGATCGATTCCTCCGGCCGCGTGGCCCTGCCCTTGATCGGGGAGGTGGCCGCCGCCGGCCTTAGCGTGCGCCAGTTCGAGCGGCGCGTGGAGGATTCGCTGCGCGAAGGCTATCTGAACGATCCGCGCGTCAGCGCCGAGGTGCTGAATTTCCGCCCCTTCTTTATTCTCGGGGAGGTGGTGCGGCCGAACCAATATCCGTACGCCAATGGGCTCTCGGTCCTGAACGCCGTGGCCACGGCCGGCGGCTTCACCCCGCTCGCCGATCAGACGCGGGTGTTCATCAAGCGCGCCGGCAGCGATCTTGAGGAAGAGGTGGCGCTGACGCCGGAGGCCATCGTCCAGCCGGGCGACACGATCCGCATCGCCAAGGGCGCCTTCTACATCCTGGGCGAGGTGAACAGGCCCGGCGAATACCCCTATACGACCGGCCTCACCGTGCCCAACGCGGTGGCCACGGCGGGCGGCTTCACCTACCGGGCCAATCAGCGCCGCGTGTTCATTCTGCGCCAGGGCGCGGCGGCCGAGGAGCGGCTGCCGCTGACCCCCAGCCTGCGCATCAATCCGGGCGATACGATCCGGATCGGCGAGCGTTTCTTCTGATAGCCGGCGCCCTTGAACGGGCGTCAATAAACTGGACCGGGCGCGCCGCACAAATGGGCGGCGGGGCGCCGTCATGGCTGGCGCCGACGCGGCTTTTTCGAAACAGGGCAGCGTTTTATCGCGTCCGCATGCGCGCCGCGCTTGTAGGCGCCGGGTGCGCCCGTTAGGGATTTCTTAATCACAGACAGCGGCCGGGGGGTGGCGAAGGGGAATGCGCGGCAGGCGTCGGGCGGCGCTGCATTCGTTGCGATTCCCCTTTTGGCACATGTTGACTTGCGATCAGTCGCTTCAGGGCGGCTCGATGCGCGAGCGCCGGAGGGGCGCGACAATGGAGGCGCAGAATGCGCCCGCTGAGGGGAATAATCATGGGCCGTGCCGTTCATTTGAAGACCTTCACGGCGATCGCGATGGTGCTCGCCGCGATCGTGGGCGGGGAAACCGCGCTGGCGCAGCAGCAGCCGGTCGCGCGCGAGGAGACGCTGTCGGTCACCGAGCGACCCCGCCCGGAATATGATCCGCTCGGCCTGCGCTTCGGCGGCTTCGAGGCGCGGCCTTCGCTCGACCTGGAGATCGAGCAGAACGACAATCTCTTCGCTTCCGAAACCAACGAGGAATCCGACGTCATCTACGTCGCCCGCCCGCGCGTTCAGATCGCCTCGACCTGGTCGCGCCACCTTGTGGCGATTGACGCGGGCGCCGAGCACCGCGCTCATCAGGATTTCGACAGCGAGGACAAGACCACCGGCTATGTGGCCGCCGAAGGGCGCCTCGACGTGCTCCGCTCCACCGAGCTCACGCTGAATCTGCGCGCCGCGCAGGCGGTCGAGCCGCGCACGAGCCCGGATTCGCCGCCGACCGCCGGCGAGCCGGTGGAATTCTCCGAGCAGATGATCCGCGTGGGCGGCAGGCACGCCTTTAACCGCGTCCGCGTGGGCGCTTCCTATGAGGAGCGCACGCTCGACTATGACGATGTGAATTTCGGCGCGGTCGTTCTGGATCAGGATAATCGCGACCGCACCGAGAAGGCCGTGACGGCCCGCGTCGAATATGCGGTGAGCCCGCGCCTGGCCCTGGTCGCCCAGGCCACGGACGACAAGCGCGAATACGACGATCCGGTCAGCGCGCTGACCCGCGATTCCGAGGGCCGCACCTATCTGGTGGGCGCCAATTTCGACGTGACCAACCTTATTCGCGGCGAGATCACCGCCGGCGCGGTGGAGCGCGATTATGACGATCCGGCTCTCGGCACGGTCGACGGCACGGCCATTTCGGCCGCCGTCGAATGGCTGCCGACCCAACTGATCAGCGTCAATCTTAACGCCGCGCAATCGGTGGAGGATGCCGGATTCGAGGTCGTGGGCGGCGCGGCCTCGTTCTTGCGTTCAGTGGCGGGCGTGCGGGTCGACTTCGAGCTGCGTCGCAATGTGATCCTCTCGGCCGGGGGCCAATTCGGGCGCCGGGAGTATGAGGGGATCGACCGCGAGGACGATATCGCGGTCGCTGAGATTGGGGCGCGCTATTTGATGAACCGGCGCGTTGTGTTGGGCGGCGGCTACCGGTTCGAGCGCGAAGACTCGACCGGGATCGACCGCGGACGTGAGTTTGAACAGAACCGGATCTTCTTCACGGTCGGATTGCGCATCTGAACGTGTTGAGCCGGCCGGGCATGGTGGAGACGTAAGATGGCCGATCTAGCGCTGGGGACGAAATGGGATCTCGGCGCCCCCTTGCCGCAGCCCTCGGAGGAGGAGAATGGCGGCCTGAACAAGGTGGTGGAGGCGTTCCGCCGCCGCCTTTGGGTGTTCGCGCTCACCACGGCCGTCGTGTTCCTGCTCGTGGCCTTCGCCACGCTGACCGCGACGCGTCTCTACACCGCCACCGCCGATGTCCAACTCGACATGCGCCAAACGAGCGTGCTCGGCGCGGACGTGCAGGAAGTGTTCGGCGCGATGCAGCCGGAAAACGCCATCGTCGAAACCGAGACCGAAATTCTCCGCTCGCGCGCGCTCGCCGCGCGCGTCGTCGATGAATTGAACCTGACCGCCGATCCCGAATTCGCCCCTTCGGGCGGCCCGGGCCTCTTCGGCGGGATCGGCGCGCTGTTCGGTACGCGCTCCGCCGCCGACGAGGCGCGCCTGCGCGAAGCGCGCCGGCAGAGCACCACCTCGAACTTGATGCAGCGCGTCGATGTGCGCCGCCACGGCATCACGCTGATCATCAAGGTGTCGGCCACCTCGCAGGACCCGGAAAAGGCCGCGCGCATCGCCAACGCCTTCGCCGAAAATTATCTGACGATGCAGCTCGAGACCAAGTACGAGACCATCGCCAAGGCCAATGAATGGCTTTCCAACCGCCTCGCCACGCTGCGCGAGGAGGTGCAGGCCAAGGAACGCGCGGTCGCGGAATATCGCGCGGAGAACGGCCTTCTCACCACCGGCGCGACCACGCTGACGGAACAGAGCGTCGGCGCGATCAATCTCGATTATGTGCGCGCGCAGACGGAATTGGCCGCCGCCCAGGCGCGCCTGCAGGGCGTGGCCGCCGGCGCATCCAGCCAGGAAGCGTTGACCTCGCCGGTCGTGGCGAGCCTGCGCGCTCAGCAGGCCGAGCTGGCGCGCCAGCGCGCCGAGCTGTCCACGCGCTATGGCCCGCGCCACCCGCAAATGATGCAGATCGACCGTCAATCGGCCGATCTCCAGCGCGAGCTGAACGCGGAAATCGCGCGCATCACGCAAAGCATCCGCACCGAGGTGAACATCGCCGCCCAGCGCGTCGCCTCGCTGCAGGGCAGCCTGCAATCGTCCAGCGACACGCTCGAGACGAACGATGTGGCCTCCGTGCAGTTTCGTGAGCTTGAGCGTGACGCCGAAGCGAGCCGCACGCTCTATGAAGCGTTCTTGACGCGTTATCGCCAGGTCGCCGAATCGAGCGGCATCGAGCGCGCCGATGCGCGCGTGACCTCGCCGGCGGTGTCGCCGCAGGCGCCGTCCTCGCCGCAATTGAAGCTGAACCTCATTCTCGGTCTGCTGCTTGGCCTCGGCCTCGGCGCGGTCGCCGTGTTCATCGTCGAATTGCTCGAACAATCGCTGCGCACGCCGGAAGACGTGCAATCGCGCCTCGGCGAGACGTGCCTCGGCGCCATTCCGTTCGTGGATCGCCGCGCGCGCACCATCGACGGCGAATTGCTCAGCCCCGAGGAATTCATCATCAAGCGGCCGCTTTCGGCCTTCGGCGAGGCGCTGCGTTCGCTGCGCGCGGGCGTCTTCTACGCAAGCCCGGATCGCAAGGTGAAGGTGCTGGCCGTCACGTCCGCGCTGCCGGACGAAGGCAAGACCACCACCGCCATCGGTCTTGCGCGCATCTCCGCGCTGGCCGGCTCCAAGACCGTGATCGTCGATTGCGATCTGCGTCGCCGGTCAGCCACGCACTGTCTCGGCATCGAGGCGGAGAAGGGCTTGACCGAGGTGCTGTTCCGCACCGCCTCGCTCAATGAGGTGATCCAGAAGGATCTCGGCACCGGCGTGGACATCGTGCCGCTGGCGCAAGCCGAATTCACGCCGCGCGATCTGTTCGGCTCGGAAGCGATGAAGTCGCTGCTCGAGGCGCTGCGCGTGCGCTACGATGTCGTCATTCTCGACACCGCGCCCGTCATGCCGATTTCCGATACGCGGGTGCTGGCGCCGTTCGCCGACGCCACGCTCGTCGTCGCGCGCTGGGGCCGCACGCCGTCCTCCATCGTGCGCAACGCGGTGGAGCGCCTGCGCAGCCATGGCGCGAAGATCGCCGGCGTCGTGCTCGAGGGCGTGGAATCCGGCCTTGTCTCGCGTCTGCTCTATGATCGGCCGGATTATTACAGTGAGCTCTACCAGACCTATTATATCCGCTGAGACCGCGCGCGCGGCCGCGCCGGTCGCCCTGGTGGCGATCGGCGCGCTGATCGCCGGCGCGGCGGGTCTGCGGGATTTGCAGAGCGCGGCCGCGGCCGCGCTTGGCCGCACCTACGCCGAGGCCGCGGCGGCCGCGCCCGTCGGGCCGGAGCGCGATCTGGCGCTGGACCGCGCGCAAGGCGAACTCACGCAGGCGCTGCGCGCGCGGCCGGACGATGTGCGGCTCTGGCTCGCCTTGTCCGAGACGCGTTATCTCCAGGCGACCGGCGCGGAAGTGCGCCAAGTGTCCCCGGCGCTTTTGGGCGCCGCGCGCGCCGCCGCGAGTGAAGCGATCGCGCGCGCGCCGGAAAACGCCGAGGCCCATGCGCGCCTCGCCGCCGCGCGTTCCTTGCTGGTGGGTGAAACGCAAGACGCCGCCCGCGCGCTCGCGCGATCCTACGCGCTAGAACCCTTGTCGCCCCCGCTCGCCGCGGTGCGCGCCGAAACAGCGGGCCGGCTCTGGCTTCAGCTCGCGCCCGCCGCGCGCGAAGGCGCGCGCGCGGAAGCCTGCATGGCGCGCCGCGAAGGCGCCGCGCTCGCGCCGGTGTTCGAGGATATCAGTCGCGACGCCGCGTGCGCCCCGACGGCAGGTCCACATAACTCGCCGCCAAGCCAGCCATAAGCGCGAACACGAACGCCGCGCCCGGCGCGGCCACGTCCTGTGAGAGCGCCGCGCACACAAGAACGAACATCGCCATGCCCGCCAGCAGCGCCGCGCCCCGGCTCGGCGTGCGGCCGCGATCCTTCGCGAAGGCCAAAGTCGAAGCGAGGATCGCGATCAGCAGCGCGAACACGCCGACCCGGATCGGCCCGCCCTCGGCGCGCCACGCCGCGAACGCCGCGCCATCGAATTGAAACGAGAGCGCCGAAAGCGCTTCGCCTGAAAGCATCGTGCTCGACGCCGCCGCCGCCGCGCCGGCGCCGGCGCTGACGAACAGCGCGATCGGCAGCACCGCCACGCCCACGCGCGAGCGGCGCGCGCGCGGCCAGAGCGCGAGCGTGAAGGCCAGCGCACCCGCCGCCAGCGCCGCCAGGATCGCGGGCGCGGGCGCCAGCACCAGAAGGCTGACGCTCGCGCACAAGGTCGCGATCGGCGCGAACAGGCGCTGCGCCACCGGCGCCAGCGCCTTTTCGCCCGGCGCGGGGCGGCGGCGTAATTCGTCGCACCCCGCGTGCAGCGCCAAGAGCGAGAGAAGGCCAAGCGCGATGGTGAGGCCCGGCGCGTCGAGCGCGGGGACCAGCCGTCCGAACGGCGTCGCAAGGTCCGCTTGCAGCGTGATCAGGGCCGCGAGCGCGAGCGGGATCGCGCTCAGCATGAGCCCGGTCGCGGCGGCCGCGCGCCCTGCGGTCGCGGCGATGGCGGCGAAGGCGGGGGCGGCGGCGAATAGGGCGAGGATCAGCGTGGCGGCGCGCAGCGCGCCTTCATTGCCCGCCGAAAACGCGCCGAGGCTCCATGCGTAAAGGATAAGCGCCGCGATCGCGGCGATCCCCGCCGGGCCGTGCCGCTCCGCCAGCGCCGTCAGCCGCGCGCGGACGTTCTTCGCGGTTAACGCCGCCAGCGCGACCGAGGCCGCGAGGATCGCGGTAAGCGGCGCGGCTAGATCGGACGACAGGCTCGCGCCGAGCAGCGCGGCGGTGAGGGCGAGGGCAGCGATTACGACAAGGATCATCCGCCCGCCCGTTCACTTTGCATGCCAGCCGCCAGCTTTTTCGGCTGCGCGAGGACGCCGCCCGGCCGCGCCAAGGACAAGCGCGACGTCGATGGGTGCGGCGGCGGCTCCCTTGCTCCGCTCGTCGGCGCGGTTTAGATGCGCCCAAAGCGGTTTGGAGGGGTGCAATGGCCCAAGCATCGCACGGAGATTATGTGCGCGGGAAGATGGAGATCGCCGATCAGCGCCAGACGTTTGGCGGCTTCATGGCGACGGCGCTTTGGGTTTCGACGCTCATCGCCCAATCCACCGCGCTGTTCACGCTGGCCTTCGCCATCGGCGCTGGCTGGTGGGCGGGGCTCGCCGCTTACCTGGTGATCGGCGTCGCGGTCGGCCTCTTTTTCAAGATGGGCGGCGCCTGGTGGGCGACCTTGGCCGGCGCGCTGGTCCTTCTCGCCATCGGCGGGGCGCTCGTTCCCTTCATCGTCGGCTTGGCGGGTTAAGGCATGAAGATCGCTGTTCTCAAGGAGCGCGCGCCCGGTGAAACGCGTGTGGCCGCCACGCCGGAGACGGCGAAGAAGATTATCGGCCTTGGCCATACGCTGGTGATCGAAAAGAACGCCGGCGCGGCGTCATCCTATCCGGACGCGCTCTATGAAGCCGCCGGCGCCACGATCGCGGCGGACGCCGCCGCCGCCATCGCGGGCGCCGATCTGGTGCTCAAGGTGCGCCGCGCGCTGGGCGACGAGATCGCGGCGATGCGCGCGGGCGCCGGTTTTTGCGCGCTGATCGAGCCCTATGGCGATGCGGCCGGCGTCAAAGCCTACGCAGACGCGAAGATCGAAGCGCTAGCGATGGAATTCGTGCCGCGCATCACCCGCGCCCAGAGCATGGACGCGCTGTCCTCGCAGGCGAACCTCGCCGGCTATCGCGCCGTGATCGAGGCCTCGGCTCTATACGGGCGCGGCTTCCCGATGATGATGACAGCGGCGGGCACCGTCGCCGCCGCCAAGGTGTTCGTCATGGGCGTGGGCGTCGCCGGCCTGCAGGCCATCGCCACGGCGCGCCGTCTCGGCGCCGTCGTCACCGCCACCGATGTGCGCCCGGCCACGAAGGAGCAGGTCGCCTCGCTCGGCGGCAAATTCATCGCCGTCGAGGACGAGGAATTCAAACAGGCTGAAACCGCCGCCGGCTACGCCAAGCCGATGAGCGCGGAATATCAGAAGAAGCAGGCGGCGCTCGTGGCCGAGCATATCGCCAAGCAGGATGTTGTGATCACGACGGCGCTGATCCCGGGGCGGCCTGCGCCCGTTCTGGTCACGCCGGAAATGGTCGCGACGATGCGGCCGGGTTCGGTGATCGTCGATCTGGCGGTGGCCCAAGGCGGCAATTGCCCGCTCTCCAAGCCGGACGAAGTGGTCGAGGTGAATGGCGTGAAGATCGCCGGCTTCGCCAATTTGCCCGCGCGCCTGCCGGCCGATGCATCCTCGCTCTATGCGAAGAATCTGCTCGCGCTCTTGCCGCTGCTGACCGACAAGGATTCGAAAGCCTTCGCCCCCGCGTGGGACGATGAAATCGTCAAGGGCGCCATGCTCACCCGCGCCGGCGCGATCGTGCATCCCGCGCTCGCCGCCGCGCCCGCGCCCGCCGCCTGATCTGGAGACGTCCATGGAAGCCGTTACGCCCTTCGTCTTCTACCTTGCGATTTTCGTGCTCGCGATTTTCGTCGGCTATTACGTCGTCTGGTCGGTGACGCCCGCGCTGCACACGCCCTTGATGGCGGTGACGAACGCGATCTCCTCGGTGATCATCGTCGGCGCGCTGATCGCGGCCGGCGCCAGCGGCCTCAATGAGGGCGGCTGGGTGGCCAAGGGAGCGGGCGGTCTTGCCGTCGCGCTCGCGGCGGTGAACATTTTCGGCGGCTTCCTCGTCACCCAGCGCATGCTGGCGATGTACAAGAAGAAGCAGAAATAGCGCCCGCGCCGCTGCACGCGGCGCGCGGGGAGGCCGGCGGACGATGACCGTTGCGGAATGGCGCGCGCTGCTGGAAGCCTTCATCGAAGGCCGGATCGGCCCGGACGCTTTTGAGCGGCGGTTCCTCGATGCGTGGCGCGAGGAGCGCGACAATCACTTGCCGTCGCCGCCGGCGATCGAATCCCTCATGGAGGTGGTCGACGCCTATTGCGGCGATCCCGATCTCTTCAAGCCGGGCGATGCGGACGAAGCGGAACTGCGCGAGGCGGCGCGCCGCGCGCTGGCGCGGCTCAATGAAGGCGGCGCCGAGCCCACAGGCGGCTTCCGCGCCCGCACCTATGATCGCGTGCGCGCGCGCGAGGACATTCGCCGCTTCCAGGTTCAGATGAACCAGATCGTCGGCCTCGGCTGCTTCATCGCGCTGGCCTGGATCGGGCTTTGCCTTTTGCAGATTTTCGCCGTCTCGGACCAAGTGCAATCGGCGCTGGCCTGGCCGGCCGCGCTCGCCACCTTCGCCGGCGTGATCCTCGCCTTCGTGCCGTTTCTCGGCAACGTGATCGCGTTCTTCGGCGCCCGGGACGTGTGGGACTGGCCCACCTGGACAGCGGCGCTAGTCTTCTTCGCGGCGCCCGCTCTGACGCTGCTGACGGCTTGGCTGCGCTGGGTGCGTTGGGCGCGGCGTCCCTGAAATTGGCTCCCAAATCGAGGGCGGTGCGGGCCGGCGCCGTCTTGACGCGGCGAGCGAAGCGGGCATGACGTGCGCTGAATATGCGGGGCCCTTCGGGCCGCCGGAGGGCTAAAAGCGATGGAAAACAACCCCGCGACGGGCGCGAGCCTCGTCGATCCCAATCTGGCGGCGCTGCTTTACCTCGTGTCGGGCGTGCTCTTCATTCTGGCGCTGCGCGGGCTCTCCAGCCCCGAGACCAGCCGGCAGGGCAACACCTATGGCATGATCGGCATGGCGCTCGCCGTGGCGACGACGCTGTTCATGGTCCAGCCCGACGCCACCACCATCGGCATCATCCTGATCGGCGCGGCGGTCGGCGGCGGGATCGGCGCGCTCACCGCCCGCCAGATCAAGATGACGGCGATGCCCCAGCTGGTCGCCGCGTTCCACTCGCTCGTGGGTCTCGCCGCCGTCGCGGTCGCGGCCGCCGCGCTCTACGCGCCGGATAGCTTCCACATCGCCGACGGCGCCGGCGGCATCAAGGTGAGCTCGCTGATCGAGCTCTCCATCGGCACCGCGATCGGCGCGATCACCTTCACCGGCTCGGTCATCGCCTTCGCCAAGCTCAACGGCAATATGAGCGGCGCGCCGATCATGCTGCCCGCGCGCCACCTTATCAATATCGCCATCGGGCTCGGCATCGTCGCGCTGATCGTGATGATGGTGCAGACCGCCGGAACCGAAACCTGGATGTTCTGGGCGCTGCTCGCGCTTTCCTTGCTGATCGGCGTGCTGCTGATCGTGCCGATCGGCGGGGCGGACATGCCCGTCGTCGTGTCGATGCTCAATTCCTATTCCGGCTGGGCCGCCGCCGCGCTCGGCTTCACGCTGGAAAACATCGCGCTCATCATCACCGGCGCGCTCGTCGGCTCGTCCGGCGCGATCCTCTCCTACATCATGTGCAAGGGGATGAATCGCAGCTTCATCAGCGTCATCCTCGGCGGCTTCGGCACGGCCGATGGCGGCGCGGCAGCCGGCCATGTCGAGACGCGTCCCGTCAAGCAGGGCAGCGCCGACGACGCCGCCTTCATCATGAAGAACGCCTCCAAGGTCATCATCGTGCCTGGCTACGGCATGGCGGTGGCGCAGGCCCAGCACGCCGTGCGCGAAATGGCCGACATGCTCAAGAAGGAGGGCGTTGAAGTGAAATACGCCATCCATCCCGTCGCGGGGCGCATGCCGGGCCACATGAACGTGCTGCTGGCCGAAGCGAACGTGCCCTATGACGAAGTGTTCGAACTGGAAGACATCAACAACGATTTCTCCCAGGCCGATGTCGCCTACGTGATCGGCGCCAATGACGTGACCAATCCGTCCGCCAAGACCGATCCGAAATCGCCGATCTTCGGCATGCCGATCCTCGACGTGGAAAAAGCCAAGACCGTGCTCTTCGTGAAGCGCGGCATGGGCTCGGGCTATGCCGGCGTCGAAAACGAACTCTTCTTCCGCGACAACACGATGATGCTGTTCGGGGATGCGAAGAAGATGACGGACGAGATCGTCAAAGGGCTTTGATTTACCCGACATCCTGTTTCGGCGTCATGCTCTGGACGCGATTGGCTGTGACTTTTTCCTATGACAGCGACACCGACGCCGGCTTTTTGCGCCTTTCGGAAGGCGTCAGCGTCGAGACGGTGACTGCAACAGAATCCGTTAATCTCGATTTCGACGCTGGCGGCCGGCTGATCGCCATCGAGATTTTGGAGGTTTCGAAAACCGCCCCGGCATTGCTGCCCGCCGGCGCCGAGCATGGCGTGGCCGCGGAATGAGGGCGCTATGCGGTACCCGATGGGACATGAACAAAATCGCAAATGGAATGTGAATCTGAATTTCAGGCCTCATGTCCAGGTTGAAGACGTTGAATAGTCCATCGAGGCGCCACTTAGTTTTTTTCCTTTAGATCACCATTGCGGATGTTGATCGCGAGTCTATCGCTCCGGCCCCATCGCCCGCCATCCATGGCGTGCGCCGGCGCCGAGCGCCGCGCAGAGCGCGCACAGGGCGATGAAGGCTGACAGCGCCACGAGGATGAAGGCGGCGCCCATGCCGGCCCCCTCGCCCAGGAAGGGCGCGGCGAGATATCCGACCGCGAAAGGCAGCGCGATGGCGACGCCAAGCGCGATCGCGGCGGCGCGCAGCACGCCGGCAGGTCGCAGAAAGCCATAGGCGCCCGCGCCAAGGCCGATCAGAGCGAACAGGATCAAGGTTGCGGTCATGACGCCTCCCGGGTCACCATGATCGCCCTGCGCGGTGAAGGATGCGTGCATGGCTGAACCGAAAACCCAGCGCACCAAGGCCTCCGTCGCGGCGTTCCTGAACGCCGTCGAACCGCCGCGGAAGCGCGATGACGCCAAAGCGCTCGACAAAATCTTTCGCGCGATCACCGTCGAGAAGCCGGCCATGTGGGGCGATGCGATCGTCGGCTATGGCGAATATTCCTATGTCTATGGCAGCGGCCATTCCGGCGTGTGGCCGCGCACCGGCTTTTCGCCGCGCAAGGCCAATCTGACGCTCTACGTGATGATGGGCTTCGCCGATTTGCAGCCGCTGCTGGCGAAGCTCGGCAAGCACCAGACCGCGAAATCGTGCCTCTACATCAACACGCTGGCGGACGTGGACGAGGCTGTTCTGCGCGCCATCATCGCGCGCGGCTGGGACGCGATGAACGCCGCCTATCCCAAAACCATCTAGCGCTTCTTCGCCAGCGGGTGTGCGCTCTCCACCACGCTGCGCAAACGCCCTTCCGCGACATGCGTGTAGATTTGCGTGGTGGCGATGTCGGCATGGCCAAGCAAGGTTTGCACGGTGCGCAGATCCGCGCCGCCCTCGACGAGGTGCGTGGCGAAGGCGTGACGCAGCACGTGCGGCGAGACGCGCGCGGGATCGATCCCTGCCGCGAGCGCGCACGCATCGAGAATTTGCCCCACGCGCCGGCGCGTCAGCATGCCATCTCTCGCGCTCGCGGAGACGAACAGCCAGCGTTCGGCGCGCGCCCGCGCGGCGGTTTCGCGTTTCGGCAGGAGCGTCTCGCGCACGGCCAGATAAGCGTCGAGCGCGCGCAACGCCGGCGCGCCAAGCAGCGCCATGCGCTCGCCGCCGCCCTTGCCGGTGACGACGAGGTGCGACTGGCCCGGGCGCGGGCGCGCGCGAAACGGCAGCCCAACAAGTTCGCTCACGCGCAGGCCGCCGCCATAGAGCATTTCGATCAGCGCCACATTGCGCAGGCTCGCCGCGTCGCCCTTGGCCCCAGCCGCCGCGATCAGCGCTTCGATCTCGGCGACGCTGAGCGTCTTTGGCAGCGCGCGCGCGCGTTTGGGCGCATCGAGGCGCGCCGCGGGATCGTCCGCGCGCAAGCCGCTCTCGATCTCGAATTTGTAGAATTGGCGCAGCGCCGAGAGCCGCCGCCGCACCGTGGCCGCGCTCAGTCCGCGCGCCGCCAAGGCCGCGACATAGGCCTCCACATCCGGCGCCGCCGCAGCGGCCAGACGCCCCATGGAGAGACGCGCATCGTCGAGATCGCGGCGATAGGCGGCGAGCGTGTTGGCGCGCGCGCCGCGCTCGGCCGTAAGCGTCTCCAGAAACGCTTCGAGCCGGGCGCGGTCCGCGCTCACGCCGGCGGGCCCGCCAGCACGGCTTCGATCGCCAGCCGGCGCGCGTCGGCCGTCAGCCCCGCCGCGCGCAGCGCACCAATCAGCGCGGTGAGCGAGGCGGTGTCGAGCGCGCCCGCGCCGGGCGCGGCGATGATCGCGCCGATCAGCGCGGTTTCGCCGACGGCTTCTTGGGCCGCGGCGGCCGCGAGCGCGGCCAGGAGCGCCGCGTCCGCGCGTGCGCCCCCGCCATGCGCGTTCGCGAGGATGTAGCCGCGGGCGGCTGAATCCACCGGCGCGCCAAGTGCGGCGAAGAGCGCGAGGTCCCGCGCGGCGGCCCGCGCGCCGCCGCCTTCGGCGCCGTCCATGCGCCGGCGTATCGCGGCTTCATCCAGCGCGCCCGTCTCAATGGCCAAGGCGGCCTCCAGCGCGGCGCGCGCGTTCAAGGGCGCGCCCGCCGACGCGGCGTTCTGCGCGAGCCGCTGCGCCAGCGAGACATCGCCGGCGGCCAAAGCGGCGCGGGCCAGGAGAATTGCGCCGCCTGCGTCCGGCGCGATTGTCAGGGCGGCGATGTCGTCGCGGAGAATCCGGGCCGTCGCTGTGAAATCGGCCGGCGCGGTGGCGGCGCGGAGGACGCCGACGATCGCGCTCGCCGCCTCAAGCCCGCCCGGCTGCGCTTGCGCGAGGCGCAGCGCCGCCAGGATCGTGCCGGGCGCGGCTGGAATTTCCGCCGGCAGCGCCGTGAGCGCCGCGCGCGCTTCCGCTGGCGCGATCGCGCCGCGTCGCAGCGCCAGCATCACCGCCTGCGGCTTCAACGCCGCCGGCGGGTCGCTCGCGCGCGCCAGCGCCGCGAGCGCCAGCGTGGAGGCGCCGTTCAGCGGATTTTGGCCCGGGCGCAGGCCGGCCGCGAGCGAAACCGCCGCGTTGAGGCTGTTGTCATACCGCGCCGCCAGCGTCGGCCGCGCCGCGCCCGGGCCGATGCCGGACAGCGCGCCGCGCAACCAGGCGTCTTCCGCGTTCGCGGCGCGTGCGAGCTCGAGCGCCAAATCGGCCGCCGCGCGCTCGCCTTGCGCCGCCGCGCAGAAGGCGCGTAGCCGCAACAGGAAGGGCGGGGGATCCTCCACATTGGCGTTGCGCCCGCGCAGGCACGCTTCGGGCCGGCGTCCGCGCGCCAGTTCGGCTTGCGCCGCGTATTGCGCCACCGCCGGATCGGCGGCGGCGGGCCCGGCGCCGGCGGCCATCTGGGAGAGATCGTCCGCCGCGCCCATGCGCCCCAGCGCGCCGAAGCGCTTGCGCATGGCTTCGTCCGCGCCCGCCCCGCGCGGCGCGCGGCCGCCTGAAACGAGGGCGCGCCGCGCCAGATCGCGCGCGGCGGGGCTTTCGAACGTGGTCGGCACGCGGTCGAACAGGGTGGCGAGGAAGGCCGGATCGCTGCGTTCCCAGAGCGTGGGCGCGAGCGCGCCTTGGGCGCGCGTCATCGCCCCCACGCTCCAACCGTCAAGCTGGGTGAGCGGCGCGCTTTCGATCAGCGGCGCGCGCGTCTGCGCGGCTGCTTGCACGAAGAAGGCGATCACGCCCGCGCCCAGCGCGGCCGCCAAAGGCGTCAGGAGGCGCGCCAAACGGCGCGGCTTATTTGAAGGCATCGGGCAGCTCGATGCGCATCAAGGTGGGTTCCGGCGCGCGCTGATCGGCTTGCGCCATGAAGAACACGAACAGCCCGAGGAACAGCGCCGCCCCGCCGCCCGCCAGGAACAGCGGATTGATCGATGGGCCTCCTCCGCCGAACCGGCTTCTGCTGCGACGGCGACGTCTCAAATCGATCCCCCATCGGAACGGCCCGGCTGACCCTGCCAGGGCGCGAATCATGCAGCGTTGCGATGCGTCGAGATTGCCCGCAAAATAAGGCGCATTTCCAGCGGCGGCGCGTTAACCCTTTGACGCGCGAGGCGTTACGGCGCGGCGGCGTCGAGATGGGGCCAAGCGTGACTACTCCCGGTCGGGATCAAGGCGAGTTCGGCGCGGCGGCCGAAGCGCCTGCGCTCGACCTAAAATCGGCGATCGATCGGCCGATCGCGCTCGTTGGGCTGATGGGGGCGGGCAAGACCACGATCGGGCGGCGCCTCGCCGCCGCGCTCGATCTGCCCTTCATCGACGCGGACCATGAAATCGAGCGCGCGGCTGGTCTCTCCATCCCGGAAATTTTCGCGCGGCACGGCGAGGCCGAGTTTCGCCGCGGCGAGCGTTCGGTCATCCAGCGCCTGCTGGGCGAACCCCCGCACGTGCTGGCGACCGGCGGCGGCGCCTTCGTCGATCCGCAAACACGCGCGCTGATGCGCGAGAAGGCCGTGACCATCTGGCTCAAGGCGCCGCTCGACGTGCTCTTGAAGCGCGTGGAGAAGCGTGACAATCGCCCGCTGCTGAGACAGGGCGATCCGGAGACCATCCTCCGGCGATTGATGGAAGAGCGTTATCCCCTCTATGCGGAAGCCGATCTCGTGGTGGAAAGCACCAATGCGCCGCACAATTCCTCGGTGCACGCCGTGATCGCCGCCCTCGCGCAGCGCTATGGAACGCGCGCATGAACGATCGACAGAGCGTGCGCGTCGAGCTCGGCGCGCGCGCATACGACATTGTGATCGGGCCGGCGCTGCTTGAAGAGGCGGGCGCCCAGATCGCGCCCTTCTGCCCCTCCCGGCGCGCCTTCATCGTCACGGATGAGAACGTCGCGGCCGCGCATTTGCCGCGCCTGCGCGCGGGGCTCGAACGCGCCGGGCTCACGCATGACGCAATCGTGATCAAGCCGGGCGAGGCGCGCAAGAGCTTCGCGGGCCTTGAAGAGGTGTGCGCGGCGCTGATCGCGGGAAACGTCTCGCGCAAGGATATCGTGATCGCCTTCGGCGGCGGCGTCATCGGCGATCTCGCCGGCTTCGCCGCCGGAATCGTCAAGCGCGGCGTGGATTTCGTGCAGGTTCCGACGACCCTCTTGGCGCAGGTGGATTCAAGCGTCGGCGGCAAGACCGCGATCGACACGCCCGCCGGCAAGAATCTCGTCGGCCTCTTCCATCAGCCGCGCCTCGTGCTCGCCGATCTCGACACGCTCGCCACGCTTCCCGCGCGCGAATTGCGCTGCGGCTATGCGGAGATCGTCAAATACGGGCTGATCGACATGCCCGATTTCTACGATTGGTGCGAAGCGCATGCGCGCGCCATTCTCGCCTGCGATCCCGCCGCCCTGGCTTCCGCCGTGCGCGCCTCCTGCGCGGCGAAGGCGCGCATCGTCGCTAGCGATGAGCGCGAGGAGGGCCCGCGCGCGCTGCTCAATCTCGGCCATACCTTCGCGCATGCGCTCGAAGCCTGCGCGGGCTATGACGGCGCCATCCTGCACGGCGAAGCGGTGGGCGTCGGGATGGCGCTGGCGTTCGATTTTTCCGCGCGCCTTGGGATTTGCGCGACGCAGGACGCCGAGCGCGTGCGCGCCCATCTGAGCGCCGCAGGCTTCGCGACCGATCTCAAAACCGCGCCCGGCGGACCTTACTACGCCGAGGCGCTCATCGCCGCGATGGCGCACGACAAGAAGAACGAAGCCGGCGCGCTCACGCTCATTCTCACACGCGGGATTGGCCGCGCCTTCGTGCAAAAGGGCGCCGATCGGGTGGCTCTGCGCGCGTTTCTGGAGGACAAGCTGCGCCGATGACGCAAGCTCTGTTGATCGCCGGCGGCGTGATCGTCGTGCTGATCTTGTTGAACGCATTTTTCTCGCTGGCGGAAACCGCGCTGACGGCGGCCTCCCGCGCGCGCATGGCCACGCTGGAAAAGGAGGGCGACAAGCGCGCCGCGCGCGTCAACAAGCTCAATGAAAATCGCGAGCGGATGATCGGCGCGGTGCTGCTGGGCGCCAATTTCGTCACCATCGCCGCATCCGCCATCGCCGCCACGATTTTTTCCGGCCTCTATGGCGAGGCGGGGCCGATCATCTCCACCCTGGTGTTGACGCCGCTCTTGCTGATCTTCGGCGAGGTGATGCCAAAGACCTACGCCATCACCTCCGCCGACAAGATCGCGCGCGTCGTCGCGCTGCCGGTGGAATGGATGGTGCGCATCTTGGCGCCCGTGGTGGCCGGGGTGCAGGTGATCGTCAATCAGGGCCTGCGCCTGTTCGGCGTGCGCGTGCAGGAAGGCGTCGACGTGCTCGCCGCGCGCGCGGAGATCATCGGCGCGGTGGAGCTGCACGCGGAAGGCGGTGCGGTCGAAACCGAGGTGCGACATCGCCTGCTTGGCGCGCTCGATCTTTCCGAACTCACCGTCGCCGACGTGATGGTGCATCGCCGCGCCATGAAGACGCTCGACGTCGATCTGCCGCCACGCGAGATCATCGCGCAGGTGACGCAAGGCGTGCACACGCGCGTGCCGCTCTGGAAGGACAATCCGGAAAACATCATCGGCGTGCTGCACGTGCGCGATCTCTTGCGCGCGATCGCGCAGAAGGGCCGCGACGGCATCGTGGTGGCGGAGATCGTGCGCCCGGCCTGGTTCGTGCCCGATACGACGAACGTGGAGGATCAGCTCGCGGAATTCCTGCGCCGCCGCGCGCATTTCGCGCTCGTCGTCGATGAATATGGCGCGCTCAAGGGGCTGGTGACGCTCGAGGACATCCTCGAAGAGATCGTCGGCGACATCAAGGACGAGCACGACATCGCCGTGCAGGGCGTGCGCGTCCAGCCGGACGGTTCGGTGAATGTCGACGGCGCCGTGCCGATCCGCGATCTTAATCGCGCGATGAATTGGGATTTGCCGGACGATGAGGCCGTGACGGTGGCCGGCCTCGTCATCCATGAGGCGCAAGCCATTCCCGAGCCCGGTCAGCGCTTCGCCTTTCACGGCTATCGCTTCCAAGTCCTGCGGCGCAACCGCAATCAGATCACGGCCTTGCGCGTGGCGCGCGAGGAGGAAAACGAGCCGGCCGAATAGGCGCTTACGCGGCCTTGCGCCAGGCTTCGTCGCGCCGATAAAGCCCGCCCGCCAAGGGCGCGAAGGCGGCGTGGCTGTCCGCGCCGTCGCCGCTGGCCGTCGCCAAGAGGCCGTCCGGCGCCAATGCTTGCGCCAGATGATCGAGCGCGGCCGCGCGCGCATCCTCGGTCAAGCCGCCGAGCACGTTGCAGCACACGATCAGATCGAACGGGCCGTCGAGCGCGCTCGGCTCGCGCATCAGATTGTGCTGCTCGAAGCGCACGCGCGCGCGCAAACGGTCCGACAGGCGCCAGAATTCGCCGGCCTTTTCGAAGAAGGTGATCAAGGTGCGGATGGGCAAGCCGCGCTGCACCTCGAATTGCGTGTAAAGGCCCGAGCGCGCCTTATCGAGCTGGCGCGAGGAGATGTCGGTGCCGACGATCTCCATGGACCCGAGGCCCGCATCGCGCAGACGTTCGGCGATGATGGAGAGCGAAAACGCTTCTTGCCCGCCGGCGCAGCCCGCGCTCCACACCCGCAGCGCGCGCCCGCCCGCGCGGCGCATCAGCATCGGCGCGACGTCCGTTTCGATCGCCTTCATCAAGGCGCGTTCGCGAAAGAAGCGCGTCTCCGTCACCAGCATCGCCTCGGCGATGGCGTTCCAGAGCGCGCCGTTCGCGCGCGCGGCCGCGATCAATTCGCTGGGGCCGGAGAAACCTTCGCGCCGCTCCAGCGGCAGAAGCCGCGCGCCGAGCCCCGCGATATGCGCGGGATCGAGCGCTTGGCCGGTTCGCTGCGCGAGTTCGCGCGCGAGCAGGGCGAATTCTGCGTCGGTCAGCATCGTCACACGAGGCCTGCTTCCTGGAATTTGGAGTGGAGGATGTCGCTGTCGAACGGCTTCATCAGATATTCGTCGGCGCCGGCTTTGATGGCCTCGGAGATTTTATCGACGTCGTTCTCGGTGGTGCAGAACACGACCACCGGCTTGTCGCCGCCCGGCTCGTTGCGCAGCTGTTTGAGAAAATCGATCCCCGTCATCACGGGCATCGTCCAATCGAGCAGGATCGCGTCCGGCATCGCGCGGCGGCAAGCCTGCAGCGCCTCCAGCCCATCGCCGGCCTCCTCGATGTCGAAGCGCATGTCCTCCAGGATGCGCCGCGCCACCTTGCGGATCACGCGGCTGTCGTCGACGACGAGACAGCTTTTCATGGGAAGGCTCCTGCGGTGCGCGGTCCTGATCGCGGTTTGGTGAGCGGGCCGCCATGCAGCGGCGCGCGGATGATGAAGGTGACGCCGCGCTCGTGCAGCGTGTTGACGTCGACGGCGCCGCCGAGCGCTTCGACATCGTGCCGCGCCAGATCGAGGCCGTGTGCGCCATCGCCTTCGCCGAAGGTTGAGAGGGCGCGCTCGAAGATCAAGGCGGCGGCGTCGGCGTCGCTCAAATTCGCGGCGCGCGCCTTGGGCAGGAGGTTCAGCAGCTCCGCCCGGCGGCGCATCCGGTCGAGCGGCAAGCCCTGGCCGTCATCGCCGATCGCCAGAACCGCCTCGCGGCCGACCAGCATGGCGGTGATGCGCAGCATGGCCGTCGCGCGCTTGCCGCGCGAGACGCGCAGCGCCTCCGGCTCGATGCTGTAGACGCAGGCATGGCGCATGAAGAGCATGATCGCGCGCTTCAAGGCCCGCACGAGGGAGTGCGGGAGCGCGCGCGCGGTTTCATCGATCCCGATCTGCACGGCCTTGCGCATCTGCGCGGCCACCAGAAGCGCGCCGCGTTCGATCTCGGCCCAGACTTCGTCGGCTTCGTGTTGGGGGGCGGGGTCCTCCCGCGTCGGTCCGAGCGCCGCGCGCCTCTCGCCTTCCTCGCCCAGCGCGGCCTCAAGATCGGGATCGCCGCCCGCCGGCTCCGCGCCCGTCGCCGCCACCATGGCGATCAGCCTGCGCATGCGGTCGAGCGCGCGCTCCAACGTATGCGCGGTGTCCGGGCGCATGGGTTCGCCCCCGCGCAGCCGCGTCACATGGTCTTCGAGCGCGCCGGCCAGCGTTGAAATGCGGACGAGCCCGATCGCGCCGGCGCCGGTGCGGGCATAGCGCGCGCCGCGCAGCATCTCCTCCAGGCACGGACGCGCCGGCGCGCCTTGGCGCAGCCGCGCCAGCGCATCGCACGCGCGGTCGAGTTCGACCCGCGATTCCGCGAGAAAGTCCGTGACCAGGTCGTCCATTGCGCTCAAGACCCGCGCCGCGGCGCCACGCGTTGGACGTGGCGCTTCGGGCGGACGCTGAGACGCGCCGGTTAAGAAGGATTTACCGCGCCTAGGCGGCGAGGCGAATTGCGGGCGCCTTCACGATCAGCTCGACGCGCTCCTCGCTTTCGCGCGCGGCGAGGTCGAGCCCGGCCTGGCGGGCGAGAATGCCGGTCAGCAGGGGCTGCGCGATCGGGCCGGAATGGCCGTCCGCCGGCGTTTCGCCGCGCAGCGCGGCCCCGGTCGCCGGCCGCAGTCCGGCGCGCGGGCCGGTGGCGGCGATGATGATCGCGCCGTCCGCGCTTGCGTTCACCTCCACCTTGCCGCCACGCGGCAGACATTCATTGGCGATGAGCAGGAGATTGACGACGACGCGCGTGGCCGCCTTGGGCAGCTTCACGCTGGGCGCGTTCCAAACGAGCTCCGGGCGCAGCACCGAATAGAGCTTCGTGGCCGGCTCGCGCGCCTCCTCAAGCTCGCCCTCGCCCTCGGCTAGCGCGCCCGCGACCGCGAACTGAAAAAAGACCAGCTTGGCCCAGGCCTTCTGCACGCCCTGATCGACGAGGGAGATCGCCTCCTCGCGGGTGGCGGGATCGGAATCCTTGAGGAATTCCAGGCCCTGAACGATCGCGCCGATCGGTTCGGCCATGTCATGGCAGACCTTGGCCGCGACCAGGGCGGCAAGCTGCGGACCTTCGATCATGGCGCGCTCCAAATTGTGGGTGGGCCGCCGAACATAAGCGATTCGCCGCCCAGCGAACGCCCGTTAATCAGCGTGGGCCGCGCCCCGCTTCCCTAACGGACCCGGCTTGGCGCGTGCGAAGGCCGGCGCCAAGGTGCGCGGCGAAGACGGAGGAAACGCCCATGGGCATCAGAACGCGGTTCACGGACCTCATCGGCATTGAGCACCCGATCGTGCAGGGCGGCATGCAATGGGTCGGCCGCGCCGAACTCGCCGCCGCCGTTTCGGAAGCGGGCGGGCTCGGCATCATCACGGCTTTGACGCAGCCCACGCCGGCCGATCTCGTCAAGGAGGTGGAGAAGGCGCGCAAGCTCACCTCGAAGCCGCTCGGCGTGAACCTCACCATCCTGCCCGCGATCAATCCCCCGCCTTACGCGGAATATCGCCAGGCGATCATCGATAGCGGCATCAAGATCGTCGAAACCGCCGGCTACAAGCCGCAAGAGCATGTCGATCATTTCAAGCAGCACGGCATCAAGGTCATCCATAAATGCACCGCCGTGCGCCACGCGCTTTCAGCCGAGCGCATGGGCGTCGACGCGATCTCGATCGACGGCCTGGAATGCGCCGGCCATCCCGGCGAGGACGATGTCGGCGGGCTCATTCTCATTCCCGCCGCGGCGGACAAGGTGAAGATTCCGATGATCGCCTCGGGCGGCTTCGGCGATGCGCGCGGTCTTGTCGCCGCGCTCGCGCTGGGCGCGGACGGCATCAATATGGGCACGCGCTTCATGTGCACGAAGGAGAGCGCGATCCATCAAAACATCAAGGAGCAGATGGTCAAGAACGATGAGCGCGCCACCGATCTCATCTTCCGCACCATGCACAACACCGCCCGCGTGGCGAAGAACGCCGTGAGCCAGGAGGTCGTCGCGCTGGAGCGGAAGGGCGCGAAATTCGAGGATGTGCGCGATCTCGTCGCTGGCTCGCGCGGGCGCGTCGTCTATGAAACCGGCGATCCCGATCACGGCATCTGGTCCGCCGGCCAGGTGCAGGGGCTCATCCACGACATTCCCTCGTGCAAGGAATTGATCGACCGCATCGTCGGTGACGCCGAGGCGATTATCACCAAGCGCCTCGCGGGCTATGTGCGGCGGTAGGGGCGCTATTGCGGCCGCATGAGGTGGTCCAAGAACGCAATACGGGCCGCGCTTGGAAAATCGTCTGGCGCAAGATCGCAGAATGTGAAGGGCGCCTCCCGCTCGTCATCGCCCCAAGCCGGCGGCGGCGGTTCCACGCCCAGACCAACAAGGTTCTGGGCAAGCGCGCTGCGCCAATCGCATTCGGGTGCGCCTAGCGCCGCCAGCGTGCGTTCTTGTTTGGCTTCGATGATCGCTTGCTCAATAAGCAAAGCCGCTTCGGCGCCAGAAGTCCTAAACGCGCTGCATTTACGGCCAAGCCGTAAATCGTGGCGGAAGTCCACGCCGTCGCGCAGCGAGGCGTACCGCGCGTCGGCCGGTCGCCCGATCTCTTGGGCGACGAGAGCGTTCGCGAGGCGACGCCACTCATAACCCGGGAACTTCTCGCTGGTGTTCTCCCGCTTTGCGCGGGTCACAAGGTGTTCAACGGTGTCCGCTTGAAGCCCGACAAAGCGAAGCATGTCCCGCAATGCGTTCGCCTTCGAGTAGTAGATCGCCGATAGCCGCATTCCGGTGCTGCGGGCGCGATCGAAAATGATCGAAAAGTCTCCATCGAGGGTCCACGAAAACTCGTCAATTACTCTGGAGACGTACGCTTGCGCGCTCAAGCTGTCTCCGTGGCTCAGGTTTTGCCGCCATCGCGAGTTTAGAAATCCGTTCCAAGAGCGAAGCATGAGAACGAAAGTCGCATCAGTTTCCTGAAGCAGAGGGGACAGGCGCGCGAAAGTCGCTTCATGAAATGACGCCAGCATTTCAGCCGATAGCAGGAGGGTTTCTGAGTCGCTTTCCTTGAACGAGAGCAAAAGCGCGCGGAGCGCGTTGAGGCGGCTGTCCAGTCCCGCCTCGTCGCGCACAGCCAAGATGACCCCGTGCTGATGTGGCGCGAAGTCGCTCGCAGGAATCGGATAATGAACGCCATGTGCGGCAAGCAAAGCGCGATTGTCGGCGAGCAGCATTTGCGCGGCGGTGGTGCCTGTTTTGAAGTGTCCGCCGTGAATGATGACGCGCTTCTTCACAGCATGCGCTCCAGCAATGAGGCGCGCAGCGCCTCCGGCAGATCGTCCGCACTCAGCGTCGTGAAGGCGGTCGATGTCTGGATTTCCTCCGCGCCCCAATCCGGCGGCGGCGCGGGCAGGCCCAGCGCGGCGAGGCGTGTGCTCAAATAGTCGGTCCAGTGCGCCACGGGCGCTCGAAGCGCGGCGAGGTTCGTGGCTTGTCGCGCGCGCTCGATCAGCGCCTCAAGATCGCGGCACGCATTCGAGCGTTCCGCCATGAAGGCCTCGATCCGCGTGCCCAAAAGCAAGGCGTTCGAGAAATCCACCGTATCGCGAAACTCCTTGCCGCCGTCGCCGCCCGTGTGCGCCGCGACGACATCGTTCGCGATGCGTTGCATTTCGTGCTGCAGGAAGCCGGCGCTGACATTCTCCGCCTGCTGTCCTGAAAGCAGGCGCATTGATAGATCCGGGGGAAGTCCGAAAAGGGCGAACAGCGCCTGGTTCACATGCGCGGCGTGGTAATAGTTGACGAGCAGGCGCGGAGTCGCCGCGCGCGCGCGATGTAGAACGAGGCTGAAATCCCCATCGGCGGTTCGCTCGAAATGTTCCGCGATCGCGCGAACGAAGGCAGGATACGCGCGCGTGTCGCCATTGCGGATATTCTGCAGCCAGCGCGAGCGCAGAAAGCCCGACCAATGGCGCATCGTCAGGACGAACGTGCTGTCGAAATCCGCCAGGAGCTCGCGGAAATAGGCGAATTCCTCCTCGCGATAGGAAGAGAGCATTTCCGCCGAGAGGATCAAGGTGTGCGCCGGCCCCGCGCGAAACGCCTGCAGCAGAGCGCGCAATTCCGCGAGACTCTCAGTGCGCCGCTCCGGATTGCGCACCGCCAGCATCACGCCATGCTGCCAGGGAAACCAGGCGATCGCCGGCTCGGGATAGAGAAAGCCGTGCTGCGCCAAAAGCGGCCGGTGCGCCGCCAGCGCCTTTTGCGCGCTGGTCGTGCCGGTCTTGAAATGGCCGCCATGGAGAAAAACGCGCTTCGTCACTTGAGGCTCCGGGCGCTTTGTAGCGGCAGGGGTCCGCGAAGGAAAAGCCGGATTGGCCGTGGCCGCTTTCTTTCCTAAAGCTGTCCGCCTCTTGAACGGAGAACAGCATGGCCGGTGAATCCGCGGGCGTCGATCTGGGTGGGGCGGTCGCGCTCCTGGCGGCGGGCGTCGTCGCCGCGCCGGTGTTTCGCCGCCTGGGGCTCGGCTCGGTGCTCGGCTATCTCATCGCGGGCGTCGCGATCGGTCCCTTCGGGCTCAAGGTGTTCGATGATCCGGAATCGATCCTGCACGTGGCCGAATTGGGCGTGGTGCTGTTTCTGTTCATCATCGGTCTTGAGATGCGGCCGGCCAAGCTCTGGTCCATGCGCAAGGACATTTTCGGCGTCGGCGCGGCCCAAGTGGCGACGTGCGGAATTCTGTTGAGCGCGGTGGCGATGGCGGCGGGCCTGCCGCCGAACGCGGCCATCATCGGCGCCTTCGGCTTCGTGCTCTCCTCCACCGCCGTGATCATGAAGATGCTGGACGATAGCGGCGAGACCGCCACCGCCGAGGGCCAGCGCGCGGTCTCGATCCTCCTGTTCGAGGATTTGATGATCGTGCCGCTTCTGGCCATGGTGGCGGTGATGGCCTCCATCAGCGGGGCCGCCGCCATGGACGCGGGCGCGGTTTGGCGCGCCGTCGCGCTCGGCCTCGGCGCGATCGCGCTCTTGGTGGCGGCGGGGCGCTGGCTGCTCAATCCCTTCTTCGCGCTTCTGGCGCGGGCCGGCGCGCGTGAAGTGATGACGGCGGCGGCGCTTCTGGTCGTGTTGGGCGCGGCGCTCTTCATGCAGACGGGCGGCCTCTCCATGGCGATGGGCGCGTTCCTGGCCGGCGTTCTGTTGTCGGAGAGCACGTTTCGCCATCAATTGGAGGCCGACATCGAGCCGTTTCGCGGCATCCTGCTCGGCCTCTTCTTCATCAGCGTGGGCATGTCGCTCAATCTGGCGGTCGTAGTGGCAAGCTGGCCGCTTATTCTTGGCGGCGTCGCCGTGTTCATGGCGGTGAAGGCGGCCGCCATCTACGCCGTCGCGCGCGCCACGCGCACGCATCATCGCGACGCGCTGCGCCGCGCCACTTTGTTCGCGCAGGGCGGCGAATTCGCCTTCGTCTTGTACGCCGCCGCCTCCGCCGCCGGCGTGATCGAGGCGAACGCCAACGCCTCCTTGACCGCGATCGTCATTCTCTCCATGGCGCTGACGCCGCTTCTGGCGCTGGCGGTGGAGCGGCTTCTGCCGAAGGCTGCGGAATCCATGGAGGGCGTGGAGGTGGCCGATGGGCTCAGCGGCCAGGTGCTGATCATCGGCTTCGGGCGCTTCGCGCAGGTCGCGAGCCAGGCGCTGCTCGCGCGCGGCATGGACATCGCCATCATCGACAATGACGTGGAGATGATCCGCGCCGCCGGCAATTTCGGCTTCCGCGTCTATTATGGCGACGGCCAGCGGCTGGACGTGCTGCGCGCCTCCGGCGCGGGCGAGGCGCGCGCCATTCTCGTCTGCGTGGACAAGCAGGAGGCGGCGGACCGCATCGTGCTCCTGTGCAAGGCGGAGTTTCCGCAGGCGAAATTGTTCGTGCGCGCCTTCGATCGCGGCCACGCCATGCGGCTTATTCAGGCCGGCGTCGATTATCAGCTGCGCGAAGTGTTCGAATCCTCGCTCGCCTTCGGCCGCGAGGTGCTTACGCAATTCGGCGTCGATCCCGCGACGGCGGACGAAACCATCGAGGAAGTGCGCGCGCGCGACGCGGAGCGGTTGGCGCTGCAATTGGTCGGCGGCATTCAGGCGGGCGCGGGCCTCATGCGCGGCAATGTCGTCACGCCCCAGCCCGAACCGTTCACGCAGCCGCGCCGCGAAGGAAAGGCGCTCAATCCCGAAGCGGCCGATGCGATCGGCGCCGAGAGCTGATCACGCCCCGTCGGCCGGCGGATGCAGCGCCGGCCATTTGGCGAAGGCGAACCAGCCGTAGAGCGCGATCACGATGATCGGGCCGATGAGCGGGATGAAGATCGCCAGATTGATCAAGGACAGCGCGCCCGGATAGCCGGCCTTGGCGAAGATGCGCCATTGGAAGAACAGCACCAGCGCGAACACCGCCGCCATGACGGCGTAGGTGATCGCCCACAGGACACCGGCGTTCTCTGGCGACCAGACATCGGCGCCCATCATGTCAGGCATGATCTCGCTCCCTCAGAGAGGTTCCCGAAACGCGAAAATCGGCCTTCGGATGAGAACCGCTCTAAACTCCTCGAGAGGCGAGCATACCATGGAACTCAGCTTTTGGCGGCGAGCTTATCGGCGGTGCGCAGCTCGAAATCGCTCGCATCGTGCCGCTCGTGCAGCTGGCTCGACGGTTCGCCATAGACGCGATTGACCATGCGGCCCCGCTTGACGGCGGGCCGCTCGGCCAACGCGTCGGCCCAGCGATTGACGTGTCTGTATTCGTGCACGCTCAAGAACTCGCCCGATTCATAGAGCAGGCCCTTGGCGAGGCCGCCATACCAGGGCCAAATCGCCATATCGGCGATCGTGTATTCCTCGCCCGCCACGTAGGGCGCTTCCGCGAGCCGCCGGTCGAGCACGTCGAGTTGGCGCTTCACCTCCATGGCGAAGCGGTCGATGGCGTATTCGATCTTGCTGGGCGCGTAGGCATAGAAATGGCCGAAGCCGCCGCCGAGATAAGGCGTCGATCCCACTTGCCAGAATAGCCAGGACATCGTCTCCGCGCGCTTGGCGGGATCGGTGGGGAGGAAGGCGCCGAATTTCTCCGCCAGATGCACCAGGATCGCGCCGGATTCGAACACGCGCACGGGCGTGGGGCCCGAGCGGTCGAGCAACGCCGGAATTTTCGAGTTCGGATTGACCGAGACAAAGCCTGAACCGAATTGGTCGCCCGCGCCGATATTGATCAGCCACGCATCGTATTCGGCGCCCGCATGGCCGAGCGCGAGCAGCTCCTCCAGCATCACCGTGACTTTGACGCCATTGGGCGTGCCCAGCGAATAAAGCTGCATGGGATGGCGCCCAACGGGCAGCTCCTTCTCATGCGTGGGCCCGGCGATCGGGCGATTGATGTTGGCGAAGCGCCCGCCGCTCTCCCTGTTCCAGGTCCAGACCTTGGGCGGTGTGTAAGCGGCATCGTCGGCCATGATCGCTCCCTCGCGGCGTTTACGGGCATTTGGGGGCTCAAGCGAACGATTGCAAATACATCCGTTCGCCCATCAGCCTGCGCGCCTCTGGAGAAAATACGCACGGCCATGCGCATCCGTTGCGAGCAATCTTGCGGCGGAGCCCGCCATCGTCATGCTGGCGCGTCGCAAACGGGGAGGATGAGGTGCGCACACGAATACTGGCGATGGCGGCGGCGCTTGCGCTCGCGGCGTGCGGGGGCGCTTCGCGCGAGCCGAGCGAGGCGCAGATGCGCGGCGCGGTGGAGGCCAAATTTGCCGAGGCCAACGCCAATTTCGCGGCGACGGCCCAGGCCTGCCGCAGCGGCGCCTACCAGAACGATCCGATGCTGGCGATGCAATGCCTGACGCTCTGCGGCGCCTCTGGCGGTGAATCCTGCGATCTCTCGTTCGAAATCACGCGCTTTGAGAAAATCGCCTGCGTCCCGGGCTCGGATCAGCCTGGCTTCGTGTGCGATTACGAGGTGGGCTTTGCGACGAACTCCCCCTTCGTCAGCGGGTCGATGGCGGCCCTGATGAATGCGAACGGCCCGAGCCAGGGGCGGTTCCTGCGCCAGGACGATGGGAAATGGCTGATGCTGCCCTTGCACCAATAGGATGCGATTACGAGGTTGAGGCGCCCCTGAAAAAGTGCAACACGTTCTAAAAATCTGGACCGGAACGTGGGGAGGCGCGCCATGGCGCATACATTTCAGACCATCGAGACCAATGGCGTGCGCATCCGCTGCGCCGTGGAGGGCGAAGGCCCGCTCGTCGTCATGGTGCATGGCTTTCCAGAGAGCTGGTATTCGTGGCGCCATCAGATCGGGCCCATCGCGGCGGCCGGCTTCACCGCCTGCGCCATCGACGTGCGCGGCTATGGCGGCTCCGACAAGCCTCATCCCGTCGAGGCCTATGACATGGAGAGCGTCACCGGCGATGTGGCGGGCGTAATCCGCGCGCTTTCGCCGAACGCGCCGGCGGTGATCATCGGCCATGATTGGGGCGCGCCGATCGTGTGGCACACCGCGCTTCTGCATCCAGATAAAGTGCGCGCCGTCGCCGGCCTGTCCGTGCCCTATAGCGGGCGTCCCGCCGCGCCGCTGATCGACACGCTGGAAGAGCTTTTCACCAAGCAGGGCAAGTTCTTCTACATCTGCTATTTCCAGAAAGAGGGCGTGGCCGAGGCCGAGTTCGAAAGCGATGTGCGCGGCAAGCTGCGGCGCATGTATTACATGGGCTCGGGCGACATCTGGGATACCGGCTTCACGTATCAGGAGCGCCCGCTCGGCTCGGACTTTCTCTCACACCTGCCCGATCCGGAAGTGTTTCCCGCGTGGATGACCGCCGAGGACATCGATTATTTCGTCGGCGAGTTCGAGCGCTCCGGCTTTCGCGGCCCGATCAATCGCTATCGCAATTTCCGCCGCGATCACGCCTTCATGGCCGACAAGCCGGCGATCATTCAGCAGCCGGCGCTGTTCATCGCCGGCGCCCGCGACGGCGTGATCGGCGGCGCGAACGCCGAGGGCCTCACCGCTTTGCAGAAGCCTCATTTCAAGGATTTGCGCGGCGTGCATCTGACGCCCAAGGTCGGCCATTGGAACCAGCAGGAGGCGCCGGAGGAGACGACGGGGCTGCTGATCGATTGGCTGGCGACGCTCTAGACCGTGATCGTTTTGGTTGCATCAGCCAAAAACGTGAATCACGCCTTCATGAATACTAAGCTGGTTTAGGCGCGCGCCCGCGCATTTCCACGAAGGCGAGCGCCGCAAGGCCGAGCCCCAACACCGCGGCCCCGATGAAAATGCCCACGCGCGGATTGGGCAGGCTCATCACATAGGTCACGCTCGACCAGAGCATGAAGATGTTCGCCGCGCAGAAGAGGAGCGGCATGAACGGATAGAGCGGCGTGCGATAGGGGCGCGCAGCGTTCGGAAATTTGCGCCGCAGCACGATCACCGCGAAGCCTGAAAGCGTCATGAAAATCCAGAAGGCGGGCGCGGTGTAATCGACCAGCGTCGCAAAGCCGTCACGCGTCCATGCGCCAAGGCCGACGAGCGCGAGCGAAACCGCGCCTTGCGCCCAGGTGGCGGCGGCTGGAATGCCGCGCGCATCGTCCCAGCGGCCGAGCGCGCCAAGCGCTGGAAAATCACGCGCCGCCGCGAACGTGGTGCGCGCGCCCACGATCACGGTGGCGTTGATCGAGGTGATCGCCGCGAGCGCGACCGCAAGCGCCAGCACGAGCCCCGCGCCTTGTCCGAACGCGGCGGCCATGAGATCGGCGGCGGGCGCTTCGCTTTCAGCGAGGCCCGCGAGCCCCAGGCCCCGAAGCAGCGCCCAATTCACCAGGAGATAGAGCGCGGTGATGGTGACGATGGAGAGCGTCAGCGCGCGCGCCATGCCGTTTTTGCCGTCCCGGATCTCGGCCGAAAGCGTGGCGATTTCGCTCCAGCCGCCGAACGCCAGGAGCACGAACACCAGCGCAAGGCCAAGGCCCGGCGGCACGAGCGCATCGACCAAGGGCGCGGAGGAGGTTTGCGGCGGCGCGCCCTGCAGCGCGATCCACAGGGCGGCCGCGCCGATCAGCAGGAGCCCGCCCACTTCCAGCATCGTGATCGCATAATCGGCGAAGCGGCCCTGATACGTGCCGCGCAGATTGAAGATCATCATGCCGATGACGGCGATGGCGGCGTAGATCGCCGGCCCGTTCGGTCCGAGCGCGAATGTGGGCGTTGCGTTGAGATAATCGCCGATGATGAAGCCGAGAAAGGCGATCGAGCCCGAATTGATGATGGCGAAGCGCGCCCAGGCGAACAGAAACGCCACGCGCCGCCCATAGGCGAGGCCGAGAAAATGATAATCGCCGCCCGCATTCGGAAAGGCGGCGGACAATTCGGCGTAGCAGAACGCGCCCGCGAGGCTTAAAAGCCCGCCCGCGATCCAGGCCAGGTAAAGCCAGCTCTCCGAGCCCGCCGAATCCGCCACCATGGCCGGGCTTTTGAAGATGCCCGCGCCGACCACCATGCCGACGGCGAGCATCACCACATAGGCGGTGGAGACGTGCCGGCGCGGCCCCTCATTCGCTTCGACATTGACCGGCGGCGACATAGGCTGTGTCTATCATCCGGCTCGGAACTTTGAATAGCGGGCGCGGTTGTCCGCGGGGCGTCACAACCCCACATATTTTCCTGGAAATAAGGAGCCGCCCATGCCCGCGACGCGCAACGATCTGCCGGACAATACCCGCAAGGCGATGATCGCGCTTTTGAACGCGCGCCTGGCCGACACGCTCGATCTCAAGCTGCTGGTCAAGCAGGCGCATTGGAACGTGAAGGGCCCAGGCTTCATCGCGCTGCATGAGCTCTTCGATCAGATCGCCGGGCGCGTGGACGCCTTCAGCGACGACATCGCCGAACGCGCGGTGGCGCTGGGCGGGATCGCGGTCGGCACCTCGCAAGCGATCGGCGCGGCGAGCACCCTCGCGCCTTATCCGACGGACCTCACCGACGAGAAGGGCCATCTCAAGGAATTGGCCGATCGGCTCGCCGCGTTCGGCAAGCACGCGCGCGCCGCCATCGATGCGGCCGATGAAGCGGGCGACAAGGACACCGCCGATCTCTTCACCGGCATTTCCCGCCAGATCGACAAGGATCTCTGGTTCGTCGAAGCCCACCAGGGCTGACGCCTCACACGCGGATCATGCGCTTGCCGCGATTTTCGCCGGCGAGAAGCCCGATCAAGGCGCGCGGCGCGCTTTCGAGCCCGTCGATCACGTCTTCCTGCACCTTGAGCAGCCCGCCTTTCACCCAGGCTTGAAGATCGGCGAGCGCGGCGTCGCGTTCATGATCGAAATCCATCACGATGAAGCCCTGCATGCTGATGCGTTTCACCACCAGCATGCCCGGCACACCGCGCGGCCCGTGCGCGGGCGGGGCGCCGTCATAGGACGAGACCGCGCCGCAGCAGGCGATGCGTCCATGCATGTTCATCTGGAAAAGACAGGCTTCGAAAATGTCGCCGCCGACATTGTCGAAATAGACGTCGATTCCTTCGGGCGCGGCGGCCTTCAGCGTCTTGAAGATCGGCCCTGATTTGTAATCGACAGCCGCGTCAAAGCCGAGCTCGTCCTTGAGCCACGCGCATTTTTCCGCGCCGCCGGCGATGCCGATCACGCGGCAGCCTTTGATCCTGGCGATCTGTCCGACGATGGAGCCCACCGATCCCGCCGCGGCGGAGACGACGACCGTCTCGCCCGCCTTGGGCCGCCCCACGCGCAGGAGCCCGAAATAAGCGGTGAGCCCCGCAATCCCATAGACGCTCAAGAGATGCGTCATCGGTTCGATCCTGGGCAGCGCGCGCAAATGCTTGGCGGGCGCTGCGGCGAAATCCTGCCAGCCCGTCTCCGCGAAGACGAGATCGCCTGGCTTCAAATGCGCGGCGCGGCTTTCCACGACCTCGGCCAAGCCGCCGCCCGCCATCACGCTTCCCGCGTCGATCGCGGCGCGATAGGTGGCGCCTTGCATCCAGGCGCGATTGGCTGCGTCGAGCGAGAGATAGCGCGTGCGGATCAGCGCCTCGCCGTCCTTTATCGCTGGCGCCTCGCCCTCCACCAGCCTGAAATGGGACACTTCAAGCTTGCCGGACGGCTTTTCGACGAGATGGATTTGCCGGTTCTTCATGGCGCTTCTCCCTTTGCCGCCAGCATAGGGCAAAAGCGATCGATCGGCGCTAACCCCTATTTCAGCAATTGCTCCAGCGCGGAAATTTCGTCCGCGTCCTTCGGCGACTTGTCCCAGCGAATGCGCGCGATGCGTGGAAAACGCATGGCGAGGCCGGATTTATGGCGCGGCGAGCGCTGCAAGCCCTCGAACGCCACCTCGAACACGAGCCCCTTCTCCGCCTCGTGCGCCACCTCGCGCACCGGCCCGAAGCGGCTGACCGTGTTGTTGCGCACGAAGCGGTCGATCTCGCGCAGCTCCTCATCGGTGAAGCCGAAATAGGCCTTGCCCACCGGCACGAGCGCGCCGTCCCGCCAGACGCCGAACGTATAATCGGAATAGAAGGAGGAGCGCTTGCCGTGTCCGCGCTGGGCGTACATCAGCACCGCGTCCACCGCGAACGGATCGCGCTTCCATTTCCACCAAAGTCCCTTCGGGCGCCCGGCGACGTATGGCGCGTCGGCGCGCTTGATCATCACGCCCTCGATGGCGGCTGAATCCGGCCCTGCATCCGGCGCGCGCCGCGCATGATCCAACGCCTCCCAATTGTCGAAGGAAAGAAGCGGCGATATATCCATCATTCGCGGCGCGCGCGCGCCGACGAAGCGCTCCAGCGCTCGGCGCCGCGCCAGAAGCGGCAGTGGACGCAGATCCTCTCCGTCCAGCGAGAGGATATCATAAAGCCGGATGAAGGCGGGATAATCCGCGATCAGCTTGTCATTGATGGTTTTGCGATTGAGCCTTTGCTGCAAGTCGTTGAAGCTCTGCACGCGTCCTTCGCGCACGATCAGCAATTCGCCGTCGAGAACGGCGTTGAAATCGAAGCGCGCGGCGAGTTCGGGAAAGCTCGCGGAAATGTCCTCGCCCGTCCGGGAAAAAAGCCGGCCCACGCCATCGCCCGCGGCGGCCTGCACGCGGATGCCGTCCCATTTCCATTCGGCGCGGAAATCCTTGGGATCGAGCTTGGCCGCTTCCTCCATGTCGAAGGCGTGCGCCAGCATCGGCGCATGAAACCGCGCCGCGCTTTGCGCGCGCGGCCGCTCCCCGCCCTCCAGCCAGGCGAACAGCGGCGCATAGGGCGGCGCGAGCGCGGGCCACACATCCTCGATCTCTTCAAGCGCATGCGGCCCCAGCCTTTGCAGCGCCGTGCGCGCCAGCCGTGCGCTCGCGCCCACGCGCAAGCCGCCGGTGATCAACTTGAGGAGCGCCCAGCGGCCGGTTTCATCCAGCCGGTCGAGCCAATCGGCGATCTGCGCCGGCAGCGCGGCTTTGCCTGTACGCGACAGCGTATCGACAATTTCGGAAAGGGTCGGCGCCTGCGCCGTCGCCGCGCCAGGCCGCGGGCGCCAGATCAGCGCGACCGTCTCGGCCAGATCGCCGACGAAATCGTAGGAGAGCGCGAACAGCGTCGGATCGGCATTCTCCTCCGCAAGCTTGCGGATCAGAGCCGGCTTGGCTTCACGAAAATTGAGCGCGCCCGTCAGCGCCGCCAGCGCCCAGCCGCGATCGGGATCGGGGGTGGTGCGGAAATAATCCTCCATCAAGGCGAGCTTGGCGAGACGGCGCGGCTCATAGGCGAGGCGATCCAGAAGCTGCGCGAAGCGATTCATGCCTCATCCGCCACGATCTTGCCTTCGCCTTCCTCCTCGTCGCCATAGCCGACGAGATGCAGAGGCTTGGCGCGGATCTGATTGAGCGCGCACCAATGCGCCAGCGCCTCCGGCTCGCCATGCGTGATCCAGATTTCGCTGGCCTCGGTGTCCTTGATGGTCTGCGTGAGTTCGTCCCAATCGCCATGATCTGAAATCACCAACGGCAATTCCACGCCGCGTTGGCGCGCGCGGGCGCGCACGCGCATCCAGCCGGAGGCGAACGCCGTCACCGGATCATTGAAGCGCCGCGCCCAAGGCGTCTGGATCGCGGAGGGCGGGCACAATACTATCGCGCCTTCAAGGTCCTGCTTCGCCGCGCCGCTGACGGGTCTCAAGTCCCCGAGCGCCACGCCGAGCTTCTCATAAAGCCGCGTCAGCGCGATTAGCGCGCCGTGCAGATAGATGGGCTTATCCCAGCCCGCTTCGCGCAGCAGCGCGATGACGCGCTGCGCCTTGCCCAGCGCGTACGCGCCGACCAGATGCGTGCGCTCGGGAAAGAGCGCGACGGAGGCGATGAGCTTTGCGATCTCGCCGTCCGTCGCGGGATGGCGAAACACCGGCAGCGCGAACGTGGCTTCGGTGATGAAGACGTCGCATGGGATCGGTTCGAACGCGGGGCAGGTGGGATCGCGCCGCCGCTTATAATCGCCGGATGCGACGACGCGCGCGCCGCCCGCCTCGAACGCGGCCTGCGCCGCGCCGAGCACGTGACCCGCCGGATGGAGGGTGAGGTTGAGGCCGTCGATTTTCAGCGTCTCGCCATAAGGCAGCGCCTGGCGGCGGCCGCAGAAATCGCGGCCATAGCGCGCCTCCATGATGGCGAGCGTCTCGGGCGTCGCCAGCACCGCGCCATGGCCCGCGCGCGCATGATCGGCATGACCATGGGTGATGATGGCGCGGTCCACCGGCCGCACGGGATCGAGATAGGCGTCCGCCAGCGGCGCATAGAGGCCCGCGGGGCGGGGCGTGACGATCTCGCGCGGATCCATGGCTATGAGATAAGCTCAAAATCGGCTTTGTCAGCGGCGACAAAAAAGGGAGAGGGCGTCCATGGTGGATTTGACGCGGGGGCCACGCGAAGTGGAGATCGCGGCGCGCGTCGCCGATTTCATCCGTGACGTGGTGATGCCCTATGAAGGCGATCCCCGCATTGAGCATCATGGGCCCAATGACGATCTGCGCCGTGAGCTGCAGGCCAAGGCCAAGGCGGCCGAGCTGCTCGCGCCGCACGTGGGCGTGGAATTCGGCGGGCTCGGCCTCAATCATCGCGAGATCGCCACCGTGTTTCGCGCTGCCGGCTATTCGCTTTTGGGGCCCGTCGCGCTCAATTGCATGGCGCCGGACGAAGGCAATATGGCGCTCCTGGAAAAGGCGGGAACGGCCGCGCAAAAGGAAAAATATCTGCGCCCGCTCGCGGCGGGCGAGAAGCGCTCGGCCTTCTTCATGACCGAACCGGACGGCGGCGCAGGCTCCGATCCCTCGATGATGCAAACGCATGCGCGGCGCGACGGCAATCATTGGCTGATCAATGGCCGCAAGACCTTGATCACGGGCGCGGACGGCGCCGGCATCGGCCTCATCATGGCCAAGACCGACCATGGCGCCACGCTCTTCCTCGTCGATCTGCCTCATCCCGGCGTGCGCATCGAGCGCGTGCTCGACACGATCGACCGCACCATGCCGGGCGGGCACGCCGTGATTTCCCTGGAAGATGTGCGCGTCAGCGCCGACGATATTCTCGGCGAGGTCGATCAGGGCTTCAAATATGCGCAGGTGCGGCTCGCGCCGGCGCGGCTTACCCATTGCATGCGCTGGTGGGGCGCGGCCAAGCGCGCGCACGACATCGCCAGCGCCTATGCTCTAAAGCGCCACGCCTTCGGTAAGCCGCTGATCGATCATGAGGGCGTGGGCTTCATGCTCGCCGACAATGAAATCGATTTGAAGCAGGCCGAGCTGATGATCGATTGGTGCGCCTTCGTGCTCGATCAGAGCGGCCATGGCGCGGGCACGGCCGAATCCAGCATGGCGAAGGTGGCTGTGTCCGAAGCTCTGTTCCGCATCGCCGATCGCTGCGTGCAGATTTTGGGCGGCGCCGGCGTCACTGACGATACGCCCGTGCATCAAATCTTCCGCGACATTCGTGCGTTCCGGATCTATGACGGGCCGTCCGAGGTGCACCGCTGGTCGATCGCCAAGCGCGTGAAACGGGAGGTTTCCGGACGATGATCGAGCTTTATCATTGCGCCGACGCGCGCTCCTTCCGTCCGCTCTGGATGCTGGAGGAGATGGGCCTGCCTTACACGCTGAAGCTCCTGCCGTTTCCCCCGCGCGTGCTGCAAAAGGAATATCTCGCGATCAATCCGCTGGGTACGATCCCGTACATGATCGACGGCGACACGCGGATGACCGAATCTTCCGCCATTTGCCATTATCTCGCCATGCGTCATGGGCCGACGCCCCTCGCCATCGCGCCGGAGGAGGCCGATTACGGCGCCTATCTGAATTGGCTGCATTTCGGCGAAGCCACGCTCACGTTTCCGCAAACCTTGGTGCTGCGCTACACGCGCCTTGAGCCGCCGGAGAAACGCAACAGCCAAGTCGCCGCCGATTACACCAAATGGTTCTACGGGCGGCTGCGCGCGGTGGAGACGGCGATGGCGACGCGCGATTATCTCTGCGGCGGCCGCTTCACCGCGGCGGATATCTCCGTGGCCTACGCGCTTCTACTCGCGCGCAATCTTCAGATCGACGGCGATTTCGGCCCCAATGTCCGCGCCTATTGGGCGCGCGTCTCGGCGCGGCCCGCCTTCGCGCGCGCCAAGGAAGCGCAGAAGGGCGATTAACGCGTCAGATAATGTGTCCCACCCGCGGCGCGCAGGCGCGCGGCGGCGTCCTCGGGTGTTATATCGCGCTGCGGCATCGCCAGCATTTCAAAGCCGACCATGAATTTGCGCACCTCGGCCGAGCGGAGCAGCGGAGGATAAAAATGCGCATGGGCGACGAAATGCGCATCGGCCGCTTGTTGTGTGGGCCTTTGGTGCCAGCCCATCGTGTAGGGAAACGGCGTCTGAAAGAGATTGTCGTAGCGGATCGTCAAATCCGAAAGCAGCGCCGCGAGCCCGTCGCGCTCGGCCGCGTCGAGCTGCGTCAGATCGGAGATGGCGCGCTTGGGCAGAATGATCGTCTCGAACGGCCAGGCCGCCCAGAACGGGACGATCGCGGCGAAGCTGTCGCTCTCGCACACGACGCGCGCGCCCTCGGCGCGTTCGCGTTCGAGATAGGCGATCAGCATTGGCGTCGAGTGCGTGTCGGCCCAGGCGCGCTGGCGCTTGTCCTCGCGCGCCAACTCGTCCGGCACGGAGGCCGTGGCCCAGATTTGTCCGTGCGGATGAGGATTGGAGGCGCCCATCATCGCGCCGCGATTTTCAAAGATGGTCACTGCGCCGATGTCCTCGCGTGCGGCGAGCTCGGCGAATTGGGCGGCCCAGGCGTCGATCACCGGGCGGATGCGCTGGGGCGGCAAGCGCGCCAGCGTCAAATGATGCTCCGGCGCGTAGCAGATCACGCGGCACGCGCCGCTTTCCGGCGCCGCGCGCAGCAAGGAATCTTCCCGCGCGGGCGCGCCTTCCGCCAAGAGCGCGGGAAAATCATTGTCGAAGATGTAGACGCCCACATAAGGGGGATTGTCCGCGCCATGGGCGCGGCGCGCGCCGGGGCAGAGATAACAGTGCGGATCGTGGGCGATATCCGCCGGCTGGGCGGTCGCTTCGATCGCGCCCTGCCAAGGCCGCTCCAGGCGATGGGGCGAGACCAGCACCCATTCGCCCGTAAGCAAATTCATCCGCCGATGCGGCAGCTCCGTCATGGCGATATCTCCCCCGCGCCACGACCCAAACGCACCTGCAGGGGTTTTGTTTCAACGCCGACGCGCATTTTGTAGGCGTCCGCAACCGCCGCGCCCGCCGCGCCCGCCAGCGCCGCATCGCACAGAAGCAGCACCGCGCCGCCAAAGCCCCCGCCCATTTGCCGCGCGCCATGCACGCCCGGAGTCGCGGCGGCGAGCGCTTGGAGCGCATCCGTCTCCGCGCAGGTCACCTCGAAATCGTCTTTAAGAGAGGCGTGGGAGGCGTTAATCAGCGCGCCGAGCGTGCGCGCATCGCCCGCGCGCAGCGCCACGACGGCAGCCAGCACGCGCGCATTCTCACGCACGACATGGCGCGCGCGCATGAGGAGCCGGCCTGAAAGCCGCCCCAGCATCGCCTCGTCGGCGTCGCGCAGCAGCGGAATTCCCAAGACGCCGGCGGCCTCTTCGCAATCGGCGCGGCGCGCGGCATAGGCGCCGTCGGCCAGCTTGTGCTTGACGCCGCTATCGATCAGCACGAACGCGAAAGTGTCGGGCACGGCGACGGGCGTGACGGCGAGGGAGCGGCAATCCACCAGAAGCGCATGATTGGCCACGCCGCACGCCGAGGCGATCTGATCCATCGGCCCGCACGGCACGCCGACATAATCATTCTCCGCCGTGCGCGCGGCCGCGGCGATCGTGGGCGCATCGCGTTGCGCGTCCGCGCCGGCCAGGAAGGCGTAGGCGCTCGCCACCTCAAGCGCGGCGGAGGAAGATATCCCCGCGCCCACGGGCACGTCGGTGTCGATCATTATGGAAAGCGGCTTCACGCCCACGCCGCGCGCCTCAAGCGCCTTGGCGACGCCGATCACGTAATCGCTCCAATTTCCTTGGGGCGCGGCCATCTCCAGATCGACGGCGCGCGCTTCGTTGAGCGTGCGCGAGACCATGCGCGTTAATTCGTCGGGCGCGGGCGCGGCGGCGACGAAGGCCGCGCGGTCGATCGCCGCCGGCAGCACGAAGCCGCCGGCATAATCGGTGTGCTCGCCGATAATGTTGATCCGGCCCGGCGCGCGAAAGAGGCGGGGGCGCACGCCGAACATCTGCATGAAGGCGCGCGCGAGCGCCGCCGGGGCGGGCTCGTCTTCGCGCTTGAGCGGGGCGGCGTCCATCCTCTAAGCCTAGCCGGGCGCGGCGGCTTGCGCCACGCATCGGGGCGCGCGCGCATGAAATTGGGTGTCTGCTATTATCCCGAGCATTGGCCGGAAAGCTGGTGGGAGGAGGACGCCCGCCGCATGGCCGAACTCGGCCTTACCTATGTGCGCATCGGCGAATTCGCCTGGAGCCGCATGGAGCCCGAGAGCGGGCGCCATGATTGGGCCTGGCTCGACCGCGCCATCGAAACGCTCGCCCGCCACGGTCTCAAAATCGTGCTCTGCACGCCCACGGCGACGCCGCCGAAATGGCTGATCGACGCTGAGCCCGACATTCTCGCGCTCGATCGGCACGGGCGCCCGCGCGGCTTCGGCTCACGGCGGCACTATTGCTTTTCCAGCATGACCTATCGGCGCGAATGCGCGCGCATCGTCACGGCCATGGCCGAGCGCTATGGCGCGCACGAAGCGGTCGCAGCCTGGCAGACGGACAATGAATATGGCTGCCACGACACGGTGCTCTCCTATTCGCGCGCCGCGCGGCTGGCGTTCCGCGCTTGGCTGCGTGCGAAATACGAGACCGTGGATGCGCTGAACGCCGCCTGGGGCGCGGTGTTTTGGAGCCAGGACTATCGCTCGTTCGAGGAAGTCGACCCGCCCGTCGCAACGGTCACGGAAGCGAACCCCTCGCACCGGCTCGATTATCAGCGCTTCGCCTCAAGCGAGGTCGCCGCGTTCAACAAGCTGCAGACGGATATTCTCCGCGCGCACGCGCCGGGCCGCGCGCTCATCCACAATTACATGGGTGCGTTCACGCAATTCGATCATTATGACGTCGCGCGCGATCTCGATGTCGCGGCCTGGGATTCCTATCCGCTCGGTTTCCTGAACGGTTTTCCGTTCACGCAAGCGGAAAAGCTGCGCTATCTGCGCCAGGGCCATCCCGATTTCACCGCCTTCCATCACGACCTTTATCGCGGCGTCGGCGCAGGGCGCATGTGGGTGATGGAGCAGCAGCCCGGCCCGGTGAATTGGGCGCGCTGGAATCCCGCGCCGCTCCCCGGCATGGTGCGCGCCTGGACCTGGGAGGCGTTCGCGCATGGCGCCGAAACGGTCTCCTATTTTCGCTGGCGGCAGGCGCCCTTCGCGCAGGAACAGATGCATGCCGGCTTGCACACGCCGGATCGACGCGAGGCTCCGGCCTATGCCGAAGCGCGCCAGGTGGCGGAGGAATTGAAGGGGCTGCCGGCTTTGCATACCGCGCGCGCGCCCGTCGCGCTCCTATTCGATTATGAGGCCGCGTGGACTTTCGAGATTCAGCCCCAGGGCGCCGATTTCCATTATCTTGCGCTGGTGCTCGCCTTCTATGGCGCGGCGCGGCGTTGCGGTTTGGACGTCGATGTTGTGTCCAAGAGCGCGCCGCTCGATGGGTACAAACTCGTACTCGTTCCATCGCTGCCGTCGCCGCCACCCGATTTCGCCGCGCGCGCGCATGAGAGCGGCGCGAGGATCATTCTCGGGCCGCGCTCCGGCGCGAAGACCGCCGATCTGCACATCCCATCCACGCTGCCGCCCGGCGATTTGCGCGCGTTGATCGATCTGCGCGTGGCCTTGGTGGAAAGCCTGCCGCCCGGCCATGTGGAGCCCGGCGATTTTCCAGTCACGCGCTGGCTTGAGCATGTGGAGACGGCGCTCGCACCGCGCGCGCGCACGCAATCGGGCCTCGGGCTTTGGTATGCGCAAGGGCGCACGCACTATGTCGCCGCCTGGCCGGGCGCGGATTTTCTCGACGCCGTGCTGCGCGAGGCGGCGGGCGCGGCGGGTCTTGCCTATCTGGCGCTGCCGGACGATTTGCGCCTGCGCCGTCGCGGCGGGCTGCGCTTCGCGATCAATTACGCGCCCGAAGCGCTTGATTTGACGCGGCATGTTCCTGGCGCCGGCGCGTTCGATTACGTTCTCGGCGGCGCGCATCTGCCGCCCGCCGGCGTCGCCGCTTGGCGTGAAGCCTAAACGCGCACGAGATGGAGCAGCCAGGCGATGTGCGGCTGCGTCAGCGGCAGCGCAAGGCCGTGGCGCATCAAAGCCGCGCCGTCGAACCGGCGCGCCTCTTCCCACAGCGCCGCATCCGCCAAACGTTGCGCGACCACGCGCGGCCACGGCTTGATCAGCCGCACATCGTAGCGCGCCGCCTCATCGAGGCCGGGCAGCGGCATCGGCGCGCTCTGCGCGAATGGGCTCGCCGCGCCGCCGCTGGCGAGCAGCGCCAACGCCTCGCCGCCGTCGCGCGCGATCACGATACGGCCCTCGGAGCCGTCCGCGCTTTCCCACGCGATGAAGCGGCCATCATGCAGAAGCGCGCGATGCTGCTTGTATAGCGCGACATGCGCGGCCAGCACCTCCTTTTCGTGCGGCTTTAGCCGCGCAGGATCGAGCTCCAATCCCATATGGCCGAAGAGCGCGACGCGCGCGCGATAGGCCATGTCGAGGCGCCGCCCCGTCGTGTGATTCGTGCTTGACCCCACATGCGCGCCGAGCGCGCCCAGCGGCAGGAGGAGCGCGGCCCAGCGCTGAATGCGCAGGCGCTCCTCCGCGTCGGTGGAATCGCTCGGCCAGATGCGGCGCGCGCAACGCATGATTCCATAATCCACGCGCGCGCCGCCGCTGGCGCAGCTTTCGATCTCCACGCGCGGATGCGCGGCCCTCACGCGCGCCATCACATCGTAGGTCCCACGTACGATGGCGCCGGAACCAGGCCCGCCATGAGAGACGGCGGGGAAGATGTCCCGGTTGCAATCCCATTTGAGGTACGCGATGCGATGCCGGCTGAGCAGGGCGTCGAGCGCGGCGAACAGATGATCGCGCACCTCAGGGCGCGAAAGATCGAGCCAGAGCTGATTGCGCATCGTCGCGCGCGCGCGGCCCGGCGCATGCACGCACCAATCGGGATGCGCTTCATGGAGCGCGCTCCGCGGGCTCACCATGTCCGGCTCCACCCAGAGCCCGAAATCCATGCCGAGCGCCTCGACATGGTCGATCACTTCATCGAGCCCATTCGGAAAGCGGGCCGGATCGACGCGCCAATCGCCGAGCGCGCTCGTGTCGTCGCGCCGGCCGATGAACCAGCCATCGTCAAGCACGAAGCGCTCCGCGCCAAGCGTTGCGGCCTCGGCCGCGAGCGCCATCAAGCGCGCCGCGTCGAAATCGAAATAGACGCCTTCCCAGGAATTGAAATGCACGCGGCGCGGGCCGTGCGCTGGCGGCAGGATGTGCGCGCGCGCGAAATCCTGAAAATGCGCTGTGAGTCCGGCGAAGCCAGATTCGGAAAAAGCGATGTGCCCACGCGGCGTCTCAAACGCCTCGCCCGGCGCGAGCGTCACTTCGCCCGGGGCAAGGGCTTCTTCCAGAAGCGCGATGCGCGCGCCGTCGCTGAGCGTCTCGACGGCCAGGCGATGATCGCCGCTCCAGCCGAGATGAAGGCCGAGCGCGCGCCCATGAAGATCGCCCGCGCCGGGCTCCAGCATCAGGAAGGTCGCGCCGGCGAAGCCCGTGCGGCCGCCGCGAGCGATCTGCGCCCATTGTCCGCGCGGCGCGGGAAAGCGCGTGGGACGCTGCTCGCGCGACCAGCCGGCAGCGAACGCCATGATCTCCCGCGCCCAAGCCGGGAGCGGCAGCGCGAGCGCGGCGAGCCCATCGAGGTGAAAGGCGCGCGCGCTTTCGTTGCGCACGCTTGCGCGCGTTGTGACAATTCCCGACGCCGCGTCGATGTCCCAGGAAAGCGTCACGCCGATCTCAATCACGTCGTCGGCAAGGTCGATGCGCACGTCGTGTGCGCCGACATGGAGCGTGCGTCGCTTCAACGCGATGAGTCCATCGCCGCCCTCGGTCCGGCCCGCGAGCGCGACCGGCCCCAGCCAGCCCGCGCCCGCGACCGGTAGGATCGTCGCGTGCTGGGGCTGATCGGGGGCCGCCTCGCGGCGCGCGGGCGCGTGCAATGCAGCGAGCGCCGCCAAATCCGCATGCGCTGGCAGGCTTGCGCCGATATAAAGAAGACGCGGCGCGCCTTCGTCGGGAATCGCCAGCGCGAGCGTGACGCCGCCGCCGTCCAAACGTGCGAATTGGTCCATGTCTCTCTTTAGGAGCGTTTGGTGGAAAAGCCATGATCGAGATCGAAGGCGGTCCGACGCGCCTCGTTTTGGCGCCGGAGATCGGCGGCGGACTCGCCGCGCTCACCTGGCGCGATCATCCGATCTTGCGCACCGCGCCGCCCCATCCGTCAGGTCCGCTCGACCTCGGCGAGTTTCCGCTCCTGCCTTATGTCAACCGCATCGCGCATGGGCGCTTTACCTGGCGCGGCCGAGCCATCGCGCTCGATCCCGATGGGCAGACCGTGGCGCATCTTCTCCACGGTCTTGGCTGGCGCCGGCCATGGCGCGTCATGCGCCAGGAGCGCGACGAAGCGCGCATCGTGCTGGACCATGCGGCGGATGCGGTCTGGCCCTGGTCGTTCAGCGCGGAGCGGCGCGTCAGCGTGCGCGGCGACGGCGCGGAGATCGCGCTCAGCCTCACCGCGCGTGGCCCGGACGCGATGCCGGCTGCGCTCGGCTTTCATCCTTATTTCCCGCGCGCGGGCTTGCGCGTGTTCGCGCATGCGCGGGCGATGCTGGAGACGACGCCCGATCTCATTCCCACGCACGAAACGCGTCCGCCTGTCGTCGATGCGCTCGCACGCGGCTGGGCGCCGGATGAGACCGTGCTCGATAATTGCTTCACCGGCTGGGACGGCGCGGCCCAACTCATTTGGCCGCATGCGCGCGTGCGCTTTGAGAGCGCGCCGGCGGTTCCGTTCCTGCAGATCTATGCGCCCGCGGGCGGCGACATCGTCTGCATCGAGCCGCAGAGCGCGGCGCCTGACGCGATGAACCGGGATAACGCCGGCGTGCGCGCACTCGGCCCTGGCGAAAGCATGGCGCTGACGATGCGCTTCACTTTTTCCGATTAGCGCGCGCGATAGGCGCGGATCACATCGGCCAGGATGGCGATGGCGATCTCCATCGGCGTCGCCGCCCCGATATCGAGTCCCACCGGCGCATGCAGACGCCGCACCGCCTCCCAGGAGAGGCCCGCCTTCTCCAGACGCGCGATGCGGTCGGCCACGCGCCGGCGGCTGCCCAGCGCGCCGACATAGAAGGCCGGCGAGGGCAGCGCGCGCTCAAGCACGTCATGATCGTCGTCGAGATCGTGCGTGGAGGTGACGACGGCGGTCCATGCATCGACGCCGAGCGTTTCGAGCGCGGCGCGCGGATCGCCCTCCAGATAGAGCGCGTCGACGCCCTCCGGTCCCGCGCGCGGGCCGACGCGGCGCAGAAGGACCGTCTCAAAGCCGGCCATGGCGCCGAGCGCGGCGAGCGCGAGCGCGACTGCGTCATGTCCCAAAATGAGAATGCGCGGCGTCGGATCGTGGCGGCGGAAGAAGCGCGCCCCGCTTGCCCCCGCGATCGGCTCGTCCGCGCCCGCCGCGCGCACGATCGCGCCGCCGTTCAAGGTCGTCTCGCGCACCACGGTCTTTCGCGCCGCGCGCGCGTCGAGCAGCGCGTGGATGCTTGCATCGTCCGGCGCGATCGGCTCGATCAGCACGTCGATGCGGGCGCCGCAGACGAGCTTCACATCCATGAAGGGGCTGCCCTCGCCGAAGGTGACGAGCCGCGCCGCGCCGGCGGCGGCGACCTCCGCGCCGATCAGGGCGAGATTACCCTCAACGCAGCCGCCGGAGAGATGGCCCGCCGCGCGCCCGTCCGGCGCGATCGCCATTTGCGCGCCGAGCGGGCGCGGGCTTGGGCCATCGACGCCCACGAGGGTGGCGAGCGCGCCGGGCGCCTTGAGCGCGCGCATTTCCGCAAGGGCCGGGCGCACATCGTCGATGAGGCCGAACAGCGGCCAATCGGCGTCGGCGGGACCGGGCAGGAGCCCGGAAAGACCATGGGGAGCGCGCATCCGCCGGTTTTACGCGCTCGGCCGGCCGCGCGCCATCAAGAGGCTTGGCGTTCGCGGCGCGGACTCCCTAAACTGGCGAGAGGGAGCCGCTCTTGATCCAGACAGACTATCTCGCCCCGTCCAGCATCGGCGAAGCCGTGCGCGCGCTCGCGGGCGCCAAGGGCGAGGCCCGCATTCTCGCGGGCGGCACCGACCTTCTGGTGCAGACGCGCACCGGCCGCATCCGCCCCACGCTGATCGTCGATGTGAAGCGCATTCCGGGCCTCACCGACATCCGCGAGGAGGGCGGCGCGTTCGTGATCGGCGCGGCCGTCTCCGGCGCGCAGCTCGGCGAGCATGAGCGGCTGCGCGCGGCCTGGCCCGGCCTTGTGGAGGCGGCGACGCTCATCGGTTCGACTCAAGTGCAAGGCCGCGCCAGCCTTGGCGGCAATCTGTGCAATGCCTCGCCCGCCGCCGATAGCGCGCCCGCTCTGATCGCCGCCGGCGCCATGTGCGTGATCGAAGGCGCGGGCGGTCGGCGCGAGGCGCCGGCCGAGAGCATTCAGGCGGGCCCTGGCAAAACGCATTTGAAGAGCGATGAGATCATCGTCGCGTTCCGCCTGCCCAAGCGCGCCCCGCGAGAAAAGGACGCCTATTTGCGGCTCATTCCGCGCACCGAGATGGATATCGCCATCGTCGGCGCAGGCGTCAATCTCGGCCTCGACGCTTCGGGCGTGTGCACGCACGCGCGCGTCAGCGTCGGCGCGGTCGCGCCGACGACGCTGCTTGTGGAGGCGGCCGGCGCAGCCCTCATCGGCTCCAAGCTGGATGATTCCGCGCTCGCCGCGATGGAGGCCGCCGTGCGCGCCGCCTGCGCGCCGATCAGCGACAAGCGCGGCAGCGCCGCCTATCGCACCAAGGTGGCCGGCGTGCTGGCCCGCCGCGCCACGAAGATCGCCTATGAAAGAGCAAGCGCATGAGCAAGGTTCGCGTCTCCACCATCGTCAATGGCGAGCCGATGGACTTTCTCACGAGCCCGCAGGCTTCGCTGCTCGACGCGCTGCGCGATGAACTGCGCTTGACCGGCTCCAAGGAAGGCTGCGGCACGGGCGATTGCGGCGCCTGCTCGATCATCGTCGATGGGCGGCTCGTCTGCGCGTGCCTGATGCTGGCGCCGGAAGCCGAGGGCACGCGCGTCGAAACCATCGAGGGGCTGGCGCAGGATGGCCGATTGCATCCCTTGCAGCAGAAATTCCTGGAGCACGCCGCGCTGCAATGCGGCTTCTGCACGCCGGGTCTGTTGATGGCGTCGAAGGCGCTGCTGGACCGCAATCCGGACCCGAGCGAAACCGAAGTGCGTTATTGGCTGGCCGGCAATCTCTGCCGCTGCACCGGCTATGACAAAGTGATCCGCGCCGTCCTCGATGCGGCGGCGGAATTGCGCCAGGCGGAGGCCGTGCGATGAGCAGCGATGGAAGCCAGGGCTTCGCGAAACCGTACAAGGTCGTCGGTCAGCGTCCGATCCGGCCCGACGGCGCGGAGAAAGTCACCGGCCGCGCCGCCTTCGGCGCCGATCTGCATCTGCCGGGCATGCTGATCGGGCGCGTCAAGCGCAGCCCGCACGCCCATGCCCGCATCGTCAAGATCGACACGCGCGCGGCGCGCGCGCTGCCGGGCGTGAAAGCCATCGTCACCGGCGCGGATTTCGCGCGCGGCGCCGGCGGCTCGGTCGATCACGGCGAAGGCGCCTCCGATATGAGCCATGTCTCGCAAAACGTGATGGCGCAAGGAAAGGCGCTTTATGTCGGCCATGCCGTCGCGGCGGTGGCGGCCACATCGCCCGAGATCGCGGACGAAGCCGTGCGGCTCATCGAGGTGACGTACGAGATTCTTCCGCATGTCATCGAAGTCGAAGCGGCGATGGCGCCGGATGCGCCCGTGCTGCACGATCATCTCTTCACCAAGGGCGTAACGCCCGCGCCGGTCAAACCCTCCAACATCGCCTCCAAGATCGTGATGTCGCGCGGGGACAGCGCCGCAGCGCTCGCCGGCGCGGACATCGTGATCGAGGGCCGCTATGTCACGGCGGCGGTGCATCAGGGCTATATTGAGCCGCACGCCTGCGTCGTTGCGGCGAACCCGGACGGGCAGGCGACGATCTGGTGCTCCAGCCAGGGCCAATTCATGGTCCGCGCGATGACGGCGAAAATCCTCGGCCTGCCGCTGAGCGATATCAAGGTCATCCCCGCCGAGATCGGCGGCGGCTTCGGCGGCAAGACCGTGGTTTATCTTGAGCCCGTCGCGCTCGCCCTGTCGCGCCAATGCGGCCGGCCGGTGAAGCTCGTCATGACGCGCGGCGAGGTGCTGGAAGCCAGCGGCCCCACCAGCGGCTCGGTGATCGAGGTCAAGCTCGGCGCCACGAAGGACGGGCGCGTGATCGGCGCCGATGTCGTACTGAAATATCAGGCCGGCGCCTTTCCAGGTTCGGCGGTGAACGCCGGCGCCATGGCCGCGCTCGCCTGCTACGATATCGAGCACGCGACGATCACCGGCTATGACGTCGTCTCCAATCGCGCCACGTCCGCCGCCTATCGCGCGCCGGGCGCGCCGATGGCCGCGTTCGCGATTGAAAGCGCGCTCGACGAATTGGCGCTGAAGCTCAACATTGATCCGATCGATCTGCGCCTCGCCAACGCCGTGCGCGACAACGCCAAAGCCATTTATGGCGCGACGTTCCGCAACATCGCTTTTGTCGATACGCTCGAAGCGATCAAGGCCCATCCCCATTATGCGGCCCCGCTGGGCCCCAATCAGGGGCGGGGCGTGGCGTGCGGCTTCTGGTTCAACATTGGCGGGGAAAGCTCGGCCGCCGTGCATGTCGATGAGGATGGCGGCGCGACGGTCGTTTCCTCCAATCCCGATATTGGCGGCTCGCGCGCTTCGATGGCCATGATGGCGGCGGAAGTGCTCGGCCTGCCGATCGAGCGCGTGCGCGCCACCGTCGCGGACACGCAATCGATCGCCTATTCCGGCTCGACCGGCGGAAGCCGCGTCACTTTCGCCACCGGCATGGCGGTGACGCAGGCCGCGGAAAAAGTGGTCGCGGATTTGAAGCGCCGCGCCGCGCAGACCTGGGAATGCGACATAGAAAACGTCGAATGGCGCGATGGCGCGGCGATTTGCGTGGACCCGAAAAAGGATGTGAAGCCGCTCACCATCAGGGACATCGCCGCGCGCCAGGCGCGCACCGGCGGGCCCATCGGCGCGGAAGTGACGCTGAACGCGCAAGGCGCGGGGCCGGGCTTCGGCGCGCATGTGTGCGACATCGAGGTCGATCCCGAGACCGGGCGCTCAACCGTGCTGCGCTACACCGCCGCGCAGGATGTCGGCCGCGCGATCCATCCCTCCTATGTGGAAGGGCAGATTCAAGGCGGCGTCGCGCAGGGCGTCGGCTGGGCGCTGAATGAAGAATACGTCTATGGCCCAGACGGCGCGCTGCAAAACAATGGCTTCCTCGATTATCGCATGCCCGTCGCATCCGATCTGCCGATGATCGATACGATCCTGATCGAAACCGCGCCCAATCCGCGCCATCCGTTCGGCGCCAAGGGCGTGGGCGAGACGCCGATCGTGCCCCCGCTCGGCGCGGTGGCGAACGCGATGCGCCGCGCCATCGGCGTGCGGATGCATGAATTGCCGCTGTCGCCGACGCGCGTGCTCGAAGCGATCGAGACCGGCGCGGGCTGAGCCTTGGCGCGCGTCGCCACCATCTCGCAGCGCGTGCGCGATTTCACCGGCGGGCAAGGCGCGTTCGAGATCGAGGCCGACAGCGTCCGCCGTCTCATCGCCGCGCTGGAGGCGCGCTGGCCTGGCCTTGGCGCGCATGTGGAAGAGAACATGGCCATCGCCATCGACGGCGACATTCATCAGGACGCGCTCGATACGCCGCTGCGCGCGGAGAGCGAAGTCGTGCTGATCCCGCGCCTCTCCGGCGGTTAAGCCTCACACGATCAGGAAATCGGCGCTGGTGAGCGCGGGCGCGACCGCGCCGCCGAACGCGGCGAATTGCACCGCCGCGCCGCCGCCCGATCCGTCCGCGTCATAATAGAGCGCACGGTCGTCGAGCAGGATGAAATCGTCGGCGTCGAGCGCTGCGGCACCCACCAGGAAGAAATCCGCGTTGAGCGCGCCCGGCGCCCCGAGCATCGTGAAGATCGCGTCGTCCAGGAGAATGGTGTCGTCGATCACGTTGAAATCGAAAATGAGATCGCGATTGGCCGCGCCGTCGGGCGCGGTGTCGAACACGAAGCGGTCCGCGCCCGACCCGCCGACGAGCACGTCATTGCCAAGCCCGCCATGGAGCGTGTCGTTTCCGCCCGCGCCATTCAGCGTGTTCGCGGCATCGTTGCCGCGCAGGATGTTGAGCCCGGCATTGCCCTTGCCATTGATGGCGGCGACGCCGGTCAGCGTCAAAAGCTCGATGCCGAGCGCGAGCGTGAACGAGACGCTGGATTGCGCCGCGTCGAGCCCGGCGCTGTCGATCAGCGTGTCGTCGATATTGTCGACGATATATGTGTCGTTGCCGGCCCCGCCATTCATGGAATCGGCGCCCGCGCCGCCATTTAAGATGTCGGCGCCGCCAAGGCCGCTCAGCGTATTGTTCTGCGCATTGCCGGTGATGGTGTTGGCGAGCGCGTTGCCGGTTCCCGTCGCGGCGGCGCCGCTCAAGATGAGATTCTCGACATTGGCGCCGAGCGTGTAATTGATCGCGGCATTGACGGTGTCGAGGCCGCCGCCGGCGTTTTCGATCACCTGATCGCCCGCGACGTTCACATAATACAGATCGTTCCCGACGCCGCCTGTCATGGAATCGGCGCCGCCGCGCCCGTTCAGCACATTGGCGGCGAAATTGCCGATCAGCGTGTCCGCGCCGGTTCCGCCGAAGGCTTGTTCGATCACCGTGCCCGGACCGATGCAGACCGTGTCGTCGCTGGAGAGGCCGAAGTCGAACTGAATGTCAGCGCCCACATTGCTGAAGCGCTTTTCCCTGAGGTCGATCGTGCTTGGGGCTACGCCATTGTAGACGATGCGGTCATTGCCGCCGGTGTCGTAGATGGTTTCAAAATAGCGCTGGGTGCCGTCGAAGGTGTAGACGGTGTCGCCGACATTGTTCTGCGCCGCCCCGTACATCGCCTGTAGCGCCAGGATGTCGTAATACATGGGCGTTGTCGGATAATAGCTTGCGTAATTGCCGACATCGCGCGCGTACGCGGAATAACTCATGATCGTGTAAAAATAATTGTCGTATTGCTCTGGAAGCGTGGGTGCGCCTTCAAAGGGGTGTTCGAGGCCAAGCGCGTGGCCGATCTCATGAATCAGCGTCGTAAAATCGTAGCGGCCGCGTTGGAGGCTGTTCGGGCCGGCGCCCCACGAGCTATTGTACCAAGAATCGCCCGCCTCAACGAAGAAGTCGTCAGGGAGGTAGGCGTATGCATAAGAGCCCGATATCTCGACTTCGTCGGAGAAGCCGAACCGCATTTCGCCCACTTCCGTCGGCGAATCCGTCACCTCGACAAATGTAATGTCCGCTACGGCCGCCCAAAGCGCGAGCGCGTCGCGCGTTGCGTCTTGTTGCCGTGTATTGAACGCTCGAAACGTGTCGACTTCGCCAAAGCCGTAATTGTTGACCCATAAATTTGCGGCGCCGCTGGTTGGAAACGAATAGGTGAGCGTCACACCCGATCCGACTGCGTCACCCCATTTGGATCCTGCGAGAAGCCCGCCAACGACGCCATAATCGGCAGGTGAATAATATGTGACAGGCGTCGTATTTGTCGTCGGTGTCGCCACGCGCGCTCCTTCGGGCGCAAGCGCCCATCATGGACGCACGGCGCCGCAAGCGCGCCGACGCGTCCCCCACGCACGACGCATAATAGGATTGGCGGATCGCGTCGAGCGCGCGCGATCAGCCGTGCGCGGCGGCGGGCGCTGAATCGATCCACATCTCGGGAAATTGATCGGGATGAAGAAGGCGCATCGCCACGTCGCGCCATGTCAAATAAGTGGGGCGCAGCGATGTCGCGTCGAACGCCATCGCCGCGTCGAGGGCGGCGGCGATGCTGCGCGGATCGCCGGGCCGATAGCCAAAGCGGCCCGCATGGCCGCCCGCCGCGAAATGCGGGCACACGGCCGGCACGCCCAGCGCCGCATATTGCATGAGCTTCATCGACGTGTCCGCGAGATAGGCGGGCGCGCCCGCCTGGCGATAGGGCGCAAGGCCGATCGTGGCGTGGCCGATGAAGGGCAGCGTCTCGGCGAACGGCGTTTCCGGATAGACGACGATGTTGTCGGCGGCCGGCACGGGAACGCCCGCGCCGATGACGTGAAAGCGTATCCGCGGACGCACGGCCGCCGCGATGCGGAAAAAATCCGGATCGAACAGCATCGAGCCCACGGAGATGGCGTGCGCGCCCGGCCCGTACGGAGAGGGCGCCGCGCGCGCGCCGAGCACGCGCGCATCGAGGCCGTGCGGAATATGCGCAAGCCGGCTTCCGGGCGGAAAATCGCGCGCCAGGAGCGGCGAGGGCAGCGCGATCACGTCGAACGCATCGGCGTGGCGCGCGAGCGCGCGCTCCACCGCCGCGTCGCAGCCAATGGTCTCAAGCGCGTCGGACGCCACATAGACAAAGCGCGCGCGCGGCGCGCACGCGCGCAGACGCGCCATGAGGATCGGCGCCATGCCGGATTCCAGCACGATCAGATCCGCCTCGCGCGCCCATTGGTCCAGCACGGGCTGGGGCGTCGCCGCATAGCGGGCGAACAGCGATTCCGACAGAGCGCGCGGCGCCGCCGCCGCGCCGTGCCGCGCCAGATTGATCGGATGCAGGGGCGTGCGCCACAGAAAGCACTCCACGCCGTCGACGCGCTCGATGCGGTTGGCGCTGGCCCAAAGGTTCGCGCGCGGATCGCGCCGGATCAGCGAGAGCCGGCTGAACCCGATGGAGAAGAAGCGCACATCCCCGACCTCCATCATCGCGCGCGCGATGAAATGGATGTTCACTTGCCGCTTGGAGCGGAAATCCTGCCCCGAAAGGACAAGGATCTTGAAACGCGGGGAAAGCCCCTCGCTCATTCCTCGATCACCGCCTCCGGCACGGGCGTGATGAATTTGCAGCCCCAGCCGCGAATATGGGCCATCTGCGCCTTGATCTCGTCCTTCAAATTCCAGGGCAGGATGACGAGATAATCTGGCTTCATCTCGTCGATAGCTTCCGGCGCCAGGATCGGCACGCGCACGCCCGGCATGAAGCGGCCCTGCTTCGATGGCGCGCGATCGACGGTGAAATCGAGCATGTCGCGCCGCACGCCGCAGAAGTTTAGCAGCGTGACGCCCTTGGCCGGGGCGCCATAGGCGGCGATATGCGCGCCTTTCGCCTTCAAATCGATCAGCAGCGCCAGGAAGGCGCGCTTCACGCGCTTCACGTCCTCGTTCCAGGCCAGATAGATCGCGTCGTCGTCGAGCCCGTAAGCAAGCTCCTCCGCGCGCACGGCGGCGACGCGTTCGGTGGTCTCATGCGCAGCTTCCGGCCGGCACACGAAGAAGCGGATCGAGCCGCCATGCGTCTCCAACAGCTCCACGTCGAACAGGCGCAAGCCCGCCGCCGCGAAGATGCGCTCGGCCGCGATCAGCGACAGATAAGAAAAATGCTCGTGATAGATCGTGTCGAACTGCCGCTGCCGCATCAGCGTGAGAAGATGCTGCACCTCGAACGTGGCCACGCCCTCGGGCTTCAGGAGAACGCGCGCGCCGTTCACGAAATCATTGATGTCGGGCACGTGGGCGAGCACGTTGTTGGCGGTGACGAGGTCAGCCTTCCAGCCCGCGCGCGCCAAATCCTCGGCGAGGTCGGCGCCGAAAAACGCCTCGCGCACCTCTAATCCTTTCTCGCGCGCCGCCGCCGCCACCGAGGCGCAGGGCTCGACGCCGAGGCATGCGAGGCCCGCAGCCTTGGAATATTGCAGCAGATAGCCGTCATTGGCGGCGATCTCGACATGGGTCGCGCCGGCGGCGAGATGGAAGCGCTCGATCATCGCCGTCACATAGGCGCGCGCATGCGCGAGCCATGTGCTCGAATGGGAGGAGAAATAGGCGTAATCGGCGCGGAACAAGGTTTCGGCCTTCATCACGTCGCGGGTCTGCGCCAGTCGGCATCCGCCGCACACATAGACTTCGAGCGGATACATAGGCTCGGCCTGAGCATAATGTTCCAAATCGACATAATCGTTGGCGACCGGGGAAACGCCCAGATCCGCGAGCATCAGCGTTAACGGGCGCCCGCAATGGCGGCACATGGGCGCGGAGGCGCTCAGATTGGCGCGTGTTTCGTGCATGGCGAATGCTCCCGACCTCACGAAAATGTTATCAGCGCGATCATGCAAGAACCAGGGGCCTCGTAATTGCACAATCGGGCCGGGCGCTTGGCCTGCGCATTCAGACCGAGGATTGAGACATGCGAGTTTTGGTTACCGGCGCGGACGGCTACATCGGCGCGCTCATGACGCCCTATTTGATGGCGCGCGGGCACGACGTGGTCGGCCTCGATTCCGGCTTTTACCGCCAGGGCTGGCTCTATCCGGACCTATCCAATCGCCCGCCCATGATCACCAAGGACGTGCGCCATATCGAGGCGGCCGATCTCGCCGGCTTCGACGCGGTGGTGCATCTGGCCGAATTGTCGAACGACCCCTTGGGCAAGCAGAACCCGGCGCTCACGCATGAGATCAATTTCGGCGCCTCGGTGCGTCTTGCCGAGGCCGCGCGCAAGGCCGGCGCGGCGCGCTTCGTCTACACCTCGTCCTGCTCGGTCTATGGAATTGGCGCGGGCGGCGATTACGTGGACGAGACGAGCCCGGTCAATCCGCAAACCGCCTATGCCGAGTGCAAGGTTCTGGTGGAGGAGGCGCTCTCCAAGTGTGTGGACACCGATTTCGCGCCCTGCTTCCTGCGCAACGCCACGGCCTATGGCGCCTCGCCCCGCCAGCGCTTCGACATCGTGCTGAACGATCTGTGCGGCCTCGCCTGGACGCGCAAGGAGATCGTTCTGCAAAGCGACGGCACGCCCTGGCGTCCGCTCGTTCATGCACTTGACATATGTCAAGCCGCGCACCGCGCGCTGGAGGCGCCGCGGGATCGCATCGCCGGCCAGATTTTCAACGTTGGGTCGACCGAGCAGAATTATCGCGTCATTGAGATCGCGCAGATCGTGCAGGCTGCTTTCCCCGGCTGCGCCCTCCATGTGGGCGCGCCGAGCGCGGACAATCGCTCCTATCGCGTCCGTTTCGATCGCATCAAGGAGGTTCTGCCGGGCTTTGAATGCGCGTGGACGCCCGAGCGCGGCGCCCGTCAAATGCGCGCCGTCTTCGAACGCATCGGCATGACCGCCGAGGATTTCGGCGCCGCACCTTTTACCCGCCTGAAAATGCTGTTGCGCTTGCGCGAGACCGGGGCTTTGGACGATAACCTCTTTTGGCGGGAGGATGTGGGGATGTAATGACCGCGCCGAGAGTCGCCGTATGCACGCCTGTCTATAATGGCGGCGCCTATCTGGCCGAGACTCTCGCCTGCGTTCAGGCCCAGGATTACCCCAATCTCGTTCACGTCATCCTCGACAACGCCTCGACGGACGACACCGCCGCCATCCTTGACGCCGCGCCGATGGGCCGCGCGCCCCGCATCGTGCATCGCAACGCGCGCACGCTGAACCTTTCGGAGAATTGGAGCCGCGCCATGGCGCTCGCGGCGGAGGAAGCGCCGCTGGTGCGCTTTCTCTGCGCCGACGATTTGATGACGCCCGATGCGGTGTCGCGCGCCGTCGCGCTGATGGAGAGCGATCCCGAGATTGCGCTCGTGGGGTCGCTGCACGCGCATTCGACCGGGCCGGTGATCGGGATCGGCCTGCCCAGCGATCAAACAATGTTCGACGGCGCGGCCATCGCGCGGGCCTATCTCATGCGCCGCCATGGCGCGATATCGTCCACGCATTTCCTGATCCGCAGCGCCGTCGCGCAGGCGGTCGCGCCGATGTATCGGGCCGATCCCTATATCGCGTTCCAGGATGTCGAAGGCGCGATGCGCGCCATGGCGGGCCGCAAATACGGCTTCGTGCATGCCCCGCTGGGCTGGACGCGCATGCATGACGAGACCGAGACGAGCGCCGGCAAGCGGCAGGAGCGCTATCTGCGCGATTGGCTGATCCTGCTCGATCGTATCGGTCCGCTTTTCCTCGACGCGCGCGAATTGGCGCGCACGCGCGCGGCGCATCTGCGCCAATTCCATCGCCGGCTTTTGCTGTGGAGCGTGGACGGGCATCCGCGCGAGGTTGTGGAGGCGAACGCGGCTTTCCTCGCCGCGCGCGGCGAGGCGCCAGGCTTTGGCGATTATGCGCTTGCGCTTGTCGAATGGTGCGCGCTGGCGATGATCGGGCGGCGCGATCTGGTCGGCGCGCCGGACGCTTTGGAGCGCGTCGGGGCGCCGCCGCCGCATCGGCTTTATCCGTTCAACGCCGCGCCGGCGCCGCCCGGCGCAGCCGCCTAAAGGCGCCGCGCGCCGCGTCCGCATAGGCCGAAAAGCCTTCAGGCGCGAAGCGCGCCGCCAGCGCCACGAACACCGTCGCGCCCAGAACGATCGCGGCGATCAAACGCGCCCAGCCATCCACGCCGATCAGGGGCGCGGCCCACAGCGCCGCCAAGACCGCGCCCGCCATGGCCAGCGTGATCAAGGCGAGGCGCAGCCAGAGCCAGGCCCAGTCGCGGAACGGCGTGCGCGAGGCGCGCACCAGGAACGGCGTCGTCAGCGCCAGCGCGACCGGCGCGGCGATCAGCTGCGAGCCCGCCGCCGCCATCAGCCCGTACGGCGCGAACGCCGCCAGGAGCGCCACCCCGCTCGACCAATTCAGCACGTTCCAGACGAACAGGCTGCGCACCTGGCCGCGCATGGCCATCAGCGTCTCCAGAAGCGTGCCCGGCCAGGCCATGAGCCGCGCCGCGCCCATGATCGCCACGATCGGGGCCGCGTCATGCCATTCCGGCGCGAACACCAGGTCGAAGGCGGGCGCCGCCACCGCCGCCATGCCGCCCACCAGCGCCGACATCGCCACCGCGAACGTCGCGGCCATGGTGAAGGCGGTCCGCGCGAACGCCGCGTGATCGTCCTGCAGCGGTGGCAGCTTCACCCAAAGAAGGGTGCGCAGCGGATAATGCAGAATATCGAACGCCATGCCGATGAGCCGGTTGGCGAGACGGAAGAGGCCGGCGGCGGCTGGGCTGAGGAAGAAGCCGATCAGCATGTCGAAGGCGGTCATCGCGCCTTGGCCGATCAGGCGTGCGCCCATGATCGCCGCCGCGAAGCGCACCATCGCGCCCGCTTCGACGAAGCTGGGCGCGGCGGGCGCACGCCAGCGGTCGGAGAGGGCATAGCCGGCCAGCAGCACCGCTTCGCGCGTCAGCTTTTGCAGGACGAGCGCGAAAGGGCCCGCTCCGCGCGCCAAAGCCGCGAGCGCCACGGCCAGGCCCAGCGTGTCGGCGGCGATCATCGTCACCGAGACGCGGCCCACGCGCCCGCGTCGCAAAAGCACGCTCTCCAGCACCAGATTGCCGGCCTGCAAGAGAAGCGCGGGGGCGAGCAGCCGCAAATTCTCGCCCACGGCCGTGCTGTCGAACAGCGCGTCGATGTGCAGTGAGATCAGATAGGCGGCCGCGCACGCGGCGATCGCGGCCGCGAAATTCACCAGGCCCGCCGTCGCCGGCGCCGAGCGCGAGCCGATCTCCTTCAAGACGTATTCGTAAATGCCATGGCCCGCAAAGATGGCCAGGAAGGCGAACACGGAGGCGGCCAGCACGAACTCGCCGAAGGCCGCCGGGCTCATCGCCAGCGAGGCGGCCAGCACCAGGACGCCGCCCGCCGCCTGCGCCCAGATCCGCGAGAGCGAGGCCAGCACGGAGGAGGCGCGGTCAGTTGTCGGCGCTGGTTCGCTCATGTGCTCGCTTCATGGGGGACAGCCTCGTCCGGCTGCAAGATCGGTTCCGCATGACGACAGGGGCGGCGCGGGGCTTGCTTCCACCCGGCGGCCTGGGCGAAAGCGACGTCAGCGGCGCCGGGCGGCGGTTAAGGAAGATCGGAAACGCCCATGTTCATCGTCGACACCGCTTTGGCCAAACGCGCCGCCGAAGGCCGTCCGATCCGCATCGCCATGATCGGCGCGGGCTTCATGGGCCTGGGCGCGGCCTTGCAGATCGTGCGCGCCATGCCCGGCCTTACGTTGAGCGGCATCGCCGCGCGCCGCCCGGAGCAGGCGCTGCATTGCTATGCCGAGGCGGGCGTCGAGGATGTGATCGTCTCCAACGATCCGCGCATCATCGCCGCGCGCACCGCGCAGGGACGCGCAATCGTCACCGAGGACGCCGAAGCGCTCGCCGCGGCCGATGGGATCGAGGCGGTGCTGGAAATGACCGGCTCGATCGATTTCGCGCTGAAAGCCATGTTGGCCGCGATCGGCGCCGGCAAGCACGTGGTGCAGATGAACGCCGAGATCGACGGCACGGTGGGGCCGCTGCTCAAGGCGAAAGCCGACAAGGCGGGCGTCGTCTACAGCTTCGCCGACGGCGATCAGCCCGGCGTGCAGCAAAATCTCGTTCGCTTCGTGCGCGGCATCGGAGTCACGCCCGTGCTCGCCGGCAATATCAAGGGCCTGCACGATCCCTATCGCAACCCCACCACGCAGGAGGCGTTCGCCAAGAAATGGGGCCAGAAGCCGCACATGGTCGCTTCGTTCGCGGACGGCACGAAGATCAGCTTCGAGCAGGCCATCGTCGCCAACGGCAATGGCTGGCGCGTGGCGCGGCGCGGCATGCTAGGGCCGGATTTCTCCGGCGGCGATCCCACCGCGCCGCTGACGCCGCTTGAGAAAACGCTTTCCGCGTTCGAGCCGCATCTGGACGCGGTCGACGAAGGACTTGTCGATTATGTCGTCGGCGCAAGTCCCGGCCCCGGCGTCTTTGTCATCGGGCGCCACGACGATCCGCGCCAGCGGCACTATCTCAATCTCTACAAGCTCGGGCCCGGCCCCTATTATTGCTTCTCCACGCCCTATCATTTGTGCCATTTCGAGGCGCCCAACAGCGTCGCGCGCGCGGTCCTGTTCGGCGACGCCGTGCTGACGCCGGCCGGCGCGCCGAAAGTCGGCGTCATCGCGCTCGCCAAGCGTGATTTGGCCGCCGGCGAAACGCTCGACGGGTTCGGCGGCTATTGCGTCTATGGCGTGGCCGACAACATGGACGCCATCGTGCGCGAGAATTTGTTGCCGATCGCGCTGGCGGAGGGCGCGCGCCTCAAACGGCCGCTGGCGAAGGATACGCCGCTCACCTTCGCGGATGTGACCGTGCCGGAGGGCCGCCTGATCGACCGCTTCTACGCCGAGCAGATGAAGCATTTCGGCCTCGCCGCGCCAATTTTGGCGGAGGCGGGCCGATGATCTTCGAACCGGCGGGGCTCGACGGCGCCTATATCGTCAAGCTGGAGCGGCGCGGCGATGCGCGCGGCGCGTTCGCGCGCAGCTTCTGCGTGGAGGAATTCAAGGCGCATGGCCTTGAAACGACCTATGTGCAGCAGAACGTGTCCGTCTCCACGCACAAGGGCACGCTGCGCGGCATGCATTATCAGCGCGCGCCGCATCAGGAGGTGAAGCTCATTCGCTGCGCGCGCGGGGCGCTCTACGACGTGCTGATCGATCTGCGTCCGGATTCGTCCACCTTCCGCAAATGGATCGGCGTCGAGCTCAGCGCGGACAATGGCGTGCAGCTTTATGCGCCTCGCGGCGTGGCGCATGGCTTCTTGACGCTCACGGACGATGTAGAGGCGACCTATCTCGTCTCGGCGGCGTACGCGCCCGGCGCGGAAGGGGGCGTGCGCCATGACGATCCGGCGTTCGGCGTGGTCTGGCCGGGCCCGGTCGCGGTGATTTCCGACAAGGACGCCGCCTGGCCCGATTATGCGGGACCGTAAGGCCCTGGAACGCGGCTTGCGTTACGGAGTAAGGATCACCGGGCCCGCGCCGCGCGGGTCCGCGCAAGGGCGGATCGAGCGATGAAAGTGGTTATTTTTGCGGGCGGGCTCGGCACGCGCCTCTCCGAGGAAACCAGCGTGCGGCCAAAGCCGATGGTCGAGATCGCCGGCAAGCCGATCATCTGGCACATCATGAAAATCTACAGCCATTATGGGCTCAACGATTTCGTCGTGCTCGGCGGCTATCGCGTCGATTACATCAAGCAATATTTCCTGAATTATCGGATGAATTCGGCCGATTTCACCATCGATCTGCAAAGCGGCGCCGTCACGCTCGAACGCGACGCGGTCGAGCCATGGCGCGTCACCGTGCTCGATACGGGGGAAGCCACCATGACGGGCGGGCGCCTCAAGCGCGCCCGCGCGCATATCGGCGAGGCGCGCTTCTGCCTCACCTATGGCGACGGCGTCAGCGACATCGATATCGGCGCGCTCATCGCCCATCACGAAAAGAGCGGCGCGATGGCCACGGTGACGGCCACGCCCCCCGCCGGCCGCTATGGCGTGCTCGCCATTTCCGACGCGGACGACCGCGTCTCCGCCTTCCGCGAGAAGGACAGCCGCGATGTCGGCCTCATCAATGGAGGCTTTTTCGTGTGCGAGCCGGGCGTGTTCGATCTCATCGAGGGCGATCACACGGTGTGGGAGCAGGAGCCGATGAATGAAATGGTGCGGCGCAACGCGCTCAGCGCCTATCGCCATGGCGGCTTCTGGCAATCGATGGACACGTTGCGCGACAAGGCCGTGCTGGAAGCCGCCCATGCCGCCGGCGCGCCTTGGCTGAAGGGCCGCGCATGAGCCTCCGCATCGCCTTGGGCGTGGCCACGTTGGGCCGGGCCGACACGATCCGAAACGTGCTGCCGCATTGGCGCGATCAAAGCGTCGCGCCCGATCGCATCCTCTATTCGGCGGTCACGCCGGAAGACCTCGACATGGCGGGGATCGCCGCCGCGGGCGGAGAGACGCTGTTCGGCCCCAAGGGCCTGTGCGCGCAGCGCAATCGCGTGCTCGATCATCTCGCCGGCGATTGCGACATCGTCGCTTTCGTCGACGACGATTACGTGCCCTCGCGCCGCTTCATCGAAAATGTGCGCGAGGTGTTCGAGGCCGTGCCCGACGCGGCGTCCGTCACCGGCCTTGTCATCGATGACGGCGTCAAGCGCGGCGGCATTTCTTATGCGGACGCCGCCGCCATGGTCGCCGCGCATGATGCCGCGCCGCACGCGGGCGGGGCGCTGCAGCCGGCGCGCCATGCTTATGGCTGCAACATGATCCTGCGCGTCGCGGCCGCGCCGCATCTGCGCTTCGATGAACGTCTGCCGCTTTATGGCTGGCAAGAGGATCTCGATTTCTCGCGCCGCATCGGCGCGTTCGGGCGCATTCTCTATGCGCCATGCGTGGCGGGCGTGCATATGGGCGTGACGGCGGGGCGCCAATCGGGCGTGAGGCTCGGCTATTCGCAAGTCGCCAACCCGATCTATCTCGTCGGCAAGCGCACAATGCCGCTCAAGGAGGCGGCGACCATGATCGGGCGCAACATCATCGCCAACACGGTGAAAAGTCTTGCGCCCGAGCCGTGGATTGACCGACGGGGGCGGCTCTATGGCAATTTGCTTGCTTTCGCCGACGCCTTGCGCGCCCGTCAGCGGCCGGAGCGAATCCTCGAGCTTTAAGGCGGCCTGGGCATGAAGATCGCGATCCTGACGCCGTTCTTCTTTCCCAGTCTTGGCGGCACCGAACGCGCCATCGAAATGCTGGCGCGCGAATTCAGCGCGCTCGGCCATGAGGTGCGCATCCTCACGCTCGCGCGCGGGCCCGACGATGCGCGCGGAGACGTGCCGGAAGAGGTGCTCGTGGTGCGCCGGCCGAGCCCGGCGGAGATCATCCGTCACATGCGCTGGGCCGATGTGGGCCTGCTTAATTATCTCAGTCTGCAATTGGGTCTGCCCGCGCTCCTCTCGGGCACGCCCTATATCGTCGCGCATCACCATTTTCCCCCGCGCGTCAAGAATGCGCGTGACGCGGCGCTCCATGTCTTGCGCGCGCTCATCGCCTGGCGGCGCCCCGCGCTCGCCTGTTCGCAGATGCTGGCCGATCTCATCGGCCCAAACACGCATGTCGCGCCGAACGGCTATCGCGACGATGTGTGGCGTCCCTCTGACGCATTATCGCAGGAGCGGCCGATCGACGTGCTCTTCGTCGGCCGCGTGGTGCCGGAAAAGGGCGTCACCACCTTCCTCAAGGCGATCGCGCGCCTGCATGGGCGCTGGCGTCCGCTCAAGGCGGTGATGATCGGCCCGGAAGGCGATGGGCTCAGCGCCGAAACCTTGGCGCAGGAGCATGGCGTGAAGGGCGTCGTCGAATATTGGGGGGCGCTGCCCTCCGCGATGGTCGCTGAGGCGCAAGGTCAGGCCAAGGTGATGGCGATCCCGTCGCGGCGCGAGCCGTTTGGCATCGTGGCGCTCGAAGGCATGGCCATGGGCGCCGCCATCGTCGCTGCCAATTCCGGCGGCCTGCCCGAGGCCGTGGGCTCGGCGGGCCTCTTGGTCGATCCGGACGATGCGGACGCTTGGGCCGAGAGCATCGAAAGCCTGCTGGAATCGCCCGAGCAGCGCGCCGAACTCGCCGCCGCGGCCAGCGCCCATCTCGTGCGCTTCACGGCGCGGGCGATGGCGCAATCCTACCTTACGCTTCTGGAGGCGGCGGCCGGCGGGGCCACGCGCTGATCGCTTGCCAAAGCGCGCGCGGCTCTATCTCTTGGCGCGCGAAGAGGGCGCGTCATGCAGGCATGGTCGAATTGGTCCGGCAGCGTGCGGGCGAGCCCGCGCGTCCTTGCGCGGCCGCGCGACGAGGGCGAACTCGCCGCCCTGGTGCGCGGGGCGGAAAAGGTGCGCGTCGCCGGCGCGGGTCATTCCTTCATGCCGCTGTGCGAAACGCCGGGAACGCTGATCTCGATGGCGGATATGGAAGGCGCGATCCGGCCCGGCGCGGCGGCGAACCGCGTCTGGGCGCCGGCGGGCTGGAGCCTCGCGCGGCTCACCGAAGCGCTCTGGGATCAAGGATATTCGCTGATCAATCAGGGCGACGTAAATCCCCAGGCGCTCGCCGGCGCCGTCGCCACCGGCACGCACGGCACCGGCGCCGAGCTCGGTTCGCTCTCCACCGCCGCGCGCGCCTTTCGCTTGATGCTGGCGGATGGCGCCATCGTCACCGCCAGCGCCGATGAGCGCCCGGAGCTTTTTGAAGCCGCGCGCCTTTCGCTCGGCCTTCTCGGCGTGATGCTCGAAATCGAGATCGACGTCTTGCCCGCCTATCATCTGGAAGAGCGCATAGAATCGCACACGCTTGACGCGGTGGAGGAGCGCTGGCCGGCGCTGATGGCTGAGAACCGCCACGTCGAATTCTTCATCTTTCCGCATGCCGACATGGTGATTTTGAAGCGCCTCAATCCCGCGCCGAGCGAGGGGCCGCTCAAGCGCATGCAGGATATGGACGAAACCAGCTTCCGCCGTCTGTGCGATCTCGCCGCCGCCTTGCCGTTCCTCACGCCGTTCCTGCACCGTCAGATCGTCAAGCCGGGATTGAAGACGCGCCGCGTCGGCCCGGCGTTTCAGATCTTTCCGTCCGAGCGCACCATCCGTTTCGAGGAGATGGAATATGAAATGCCGCGCGAGGCGGGCTTCGCCGCGCTGCGCGCGGTGATCGGCTGGATCAGGCGCAAGAGCTTGCCGGTGGTTTTTCCGTTCGAGTTTCGCGTCACCGCCGCGGACGATATCTGGCTCAGCCCCTTCAACAAGGGCCCCTGCGCCTCGGTCTCCATGCACCAATACGCCAAGATGCCGTGGGCGCATCTTTTCAAGGAGGCTGAAGCCATGTTTCGCGCCCATGGCGGGCGCCCGCACTGGGCCAAGCGGCATACCTTGAGCGCGTCCGATGTGCGCGCGCTCTATCCGATGGCCGATCGCTTCGCCGCCGTGCGCGCCGCGCACGATCCGCAGGGCAAATTCGCCAACGCCCATCTTGGCGCGCTGTTCGGCGCCGAAGCGCTGGCGGACGCCGCCTGATGGGCGACGACGACATCCTGCACGGCGCGCTGATCGGCGTGGAGGGCGCCCGCGCGCGGCTCAACACGCCGGTCCTGGTGCTCGATCGCGATGCGCTGATGCGCAACATCGCCGCCATGGCCGCGTTCGCGCGCGCCAACAAGCTGGCGCTGAGGCCCCACGCCAAGACGCACAAGAGCGCTGACATCGCCCGCCTGCAGATCGAAGCCGGCGCCGTCGGCGTTTGCTGCGCCAAGCTGGGCGAGGCCGAAGCCTTGGCCGAGGCCGCGCCCGATATTCTCATCACCTCGCCCGTCGTCACCGCGCCGGCCATTGCGCGCCTCATCGCGCTTCAAGCGCGCATGAAGGCGCTCTGCGTCGCCGTCGATCATCCGGAGAATGTCCGCGCGCTCGCCGCCGCCGCCGCGAAGGAGCGCCCGCTCGACGTCGTGATCGATGTCGATCCCGGCATTCGCCGCACCGGCGTATCGAGCCCGCGGGACGCGCGCGCGCTCGCCGCGCTCATACTGGGCGAGCCGAGCCTTCGCTTGCGCGGCGTGCAATTCTATTGCGGCGCGCACCAGCACATCGCGGATTATGCGGCGCGCGCGGAAAGCCTCGCCGAGCGCATGGCCCATCTGAAGACCGTGATCGCCGCCATTGAGGAGGCCGGCGCGCGGATCGCGCTGGTCACTGGCGGCGGCACGGGCACGCACGAGATCGATGCGCGCATCGGCGTGCTCACCGAATTGCAGGCCGGCTCCTACATCTTCATGGATCGCCAATATCGCGAGTGCGACCTGGCGGAAGGAAGAGCGCCGTTCGAGCCGTCGCTCTTTGTCGAAGCCAGCGTGATCAGCGCGAACGCGCCGGGCCTCGTCACGCTCGATTGCGGCTTCAAGGCGCTCGCCGCCGATGGCGGGCCGCCAGAAGTGTTCGCCGGCGCGCCGGCGGGCGCGGCGTTTCATTTCGCCGGCGATGAGCATGGTCTGCTCGTGATCAAGGGGGCGCGCTTGCCGCTCGGCGCGCGCGTCACCTTGGTGACGCCCCATTGCGACCCCACGGTCAATCTCTACGATTCCTATCATGTGGTGCGGGGCGAAACGCTTGAGGCGATCTGGCCAGTGAGCGCGCGCGGCCGCGCCCGCTGACGAGCGCAAGAAAAGAGGAGACGCGCCGATGGCCGGCGACATGGATTTCGGCTTGGGCGAAACGGCGGACGCCATCCGCGAGACGACGCGCCGCTTCGCCGCCGACCGCATCGCGCCCATCGCGCGCGAGATCGACGAGACAAACAGCTTTCCACGCGCGCTCTGGCCGGAAATGGGCGCGCTGGGCCTCCACGGCATCACGGTGGAGGAGGATTATGGCGGGCTCGGCCTCGGCTATCTGGAGCATGTGGTGGCGATGGAGGAGGTGTCGGCCGCCTCCGCGTCCGTGGGGCTCTCCTATGGCGCGCACTCAAATCTGTGCGTCAATCAGATCCGGCGCTGGGGGAGCGACGCGCAAAAGCGCCGCTATCTGCCGAAGCTGTTGAGCGGGGATCATGTCGGCGCGCTCGCCATGTCTGAGGCGGGATCGGGATCGGACGTCGTCTCCATGAAGCTGAAGGCCGAGCAGCGCGGCGATCGCTTCGTGCTCAACGGAACCAAATTTTGGATCACCAACGCCCCGCACGCCGATACGCTCGTCGTCTATGCCAAAACCGGCGAGCGCGCGATCACAGCGTTTTTGATCGAACGCGGCATGAAAGGGTTTTCCGTCTCCAAGAAGCTCGACAAGATGGGCATGCGCGGCTCGGATACGGCCGAACTCGTGTTCGAGGAGTGCGAGGTTCCGGCGGATAATGTGATGGGTCCGCTTGGCCGTGGCGTTGAGGTGCTGATGAGCGGGCTTGATTATGAGCGCGCCGTGCTCGCGGCCGGGCCGCTCGGCATCATGCGCGCCTGCCTTGATGTGGTTTTGCCCTATGTGCGCGAGCGCAAGCAATTCGGCCAACCGATTGGCGCGTTCCAGCTGATGCAGGGCAAGGTGGCGGACATGTATGTCGCGCTCAATTCGGCGCGCGCCTATGTCTATGCGGTGGCGCGCGCGTGCGACGCAGGCAAGACGACGCGCTTCGATGCGGCGGGCGCGATCCTGCTCGCCAGCGAAAACGCCGTGCGCGTGGGGCTCGAAGCGATCCAGGCGCTGGGCGGTGCGGGCTATACGCGCGAATGGCCGGTGGAGCGCTTCCTGCGCGACGCCAAGCTCTACGATATCGGCGCGGGGACGAATGAAATCCGCCGCTTCCTCATCGGCCGGGAGCTGATCGGCGCATGACGAAACTCAGCACGTTGGTCGATCCGGGCGGCGATGCGTTCAAGGCGAACGCCGCGCACAATGAGGCGCTCGTCGCCGCCTTGCGAGAGAAGGTCGCCGCCGCCGCGCTCGGCGGATCGGAGAACGCCCGCGCGCGCCACGTGGAGCGCGGCAAGCTTTTGCCGCGCGACCGCGTGCATCGCCTCCTCGATCCGGGCGCGCCCTTCCTTGAGATTGGCGCGCTTGCCGCGAACGGCATGTATGGCGATGAAGCGCCGGGCGCGGGGATCATCACCGGCATCGGCCGCGTCAGTGGGCGCGAGGCCATGATCGTCTGCAACGATCCCACGGTGAAGGGCGGAGCCTATTATCCAATCAGTGTGAAGAAGCATCTGCGCGCCCAGGAAATCGCGCGCGAAAATCGTTTGCCGTGCATCTATCTCGTCGATAGCGGCGGCGCGAATCTCCCGCACCAGGCCGAGGTGTTTCCCGATCGCGAACATTTCGGCCGCATCTTCTTCAACCAGGCGCAAATGTCCGCCGAAGGCATTGCGCAGATCGCCTGCGTGATGGGCTCGTGCACGGCGGGCGGCGCCTATGTGCCGGCCATGTCTGACGAGACGATCATCGTGCGCGGCCAAGGCACGATCTTTCTTGGCGGCCCGCCTTTGGTGAAGGCCGCCACGGGCGAGGTGATCTCCGCTGAGGAGCTTGGCGGCGCGGACACGCATGGGCGCCGCTCCGGCGTGGTCGATCATGTCGCGGAGAATGACACCCACGCGCTGCTGATCGTGCGCGAGATCATGGCGCGTCTGAACAGCGTCAAGCGCGTCGATCTCGATCTCGCCGAGCCGCGCCCGCCCGCGTTTGATCCGGCCGAGCTTTCGGGAATCGTGCCGCCGGACGTGCGCGCGCCCTACGAGGTGCGCGAGGTGATCGCGCGCATTGTCGATGGCTCCGAGCTGCACGAATTCAAGCCGCTCTATGGCACGACGCTGGTCACCGGCTTCGCGCGCATCTGGGGCATGCCCGTCGCGATCCTGGCGAACAATGGCGTCTTGTTTTCCGAGAGCGCGCTCAAGGGCGCCCATTTCATCGAGCTCGCCTGCCAGCGGCGCACGCCGCTCCTGTTCCTGCAGAACATTTCCGGCTTCATGGTCGGGGGCAAATACGAAGCCGAAGGCATCGCCAAGCATGGCGCCAAGCTCGTCACCGCTGTCGCCACCGCGCAGGTTCCGAAATTCACCGTGCTGATCGGCGGCTCGTTCGGCGCGGGCAATTACGGCATGTGTGGGCGCGCCTATGGCCCGCGCTTTCTCTTCACCTGGCCGAACGCGCGCATCTCGGTGATGGGCGGGGAGCAGGCGGCGAGCGTGCTCGCCACCGTCCATCGCGACGCGGAAAAATGGAGCCCTGAGGAAGCCGAGGCGTTCAAGGCGCCGATCCGCCAGCGTTATGAGGACGAGGGCAATCCCTATTTCGCGACGGCGCGCTTATGGGATGACGGAATCATCGAGCCGGCGCAGACGCGCGATGTACTCGGCCTTGCGATTTCCGCCGCGCTCAACGCACCGATTCCGGCGCAGCCGCGCTTCGGCGTGTTTCGGATGTAAGCCTACACGTTCGAATAGCGTGTGTTCGTCACCATGCGATAGCCGCGGATGAGTTCGGCGATCGAGGCGTCCAGCGAATGATCGGGGCGCCAGCCCGTGGCCTCGAGCTTTTCGTTGGAGACGATGTAATCGCGCTTATCGGGATCTTCCCCGATCGGCGCCTCCACATAGGTGAAGCTCGGCAATTGCGCCTTGATGCGCGCGCAGAGTTCGAGCTTGGAGAGATTGGCCTCCGAAAGCCCCATATTGTAGGCCTCGCCCTTCATCGCGGCGAAATTGTCGATCGCGTGCAGGAAGCCCTTCGCCACATCGCGGATATGGATGTAATTGCGCTTGAAATGGCCTTCGAAAATGAGCACGGCGCGGTCGTTCACGGCGCGATAGACGAAATCGTTCACCAGAAGATCGATGCGCATGCGCGGCGCCATGCCCATCACGGTGGCCAGCCGCAGCGTCACGCCCCGGCCGGTGTCGAGCACGGCGCGCTCGGCGTCCACTTTGGTGCGGCCATAGAGCGAGATCGGATTGAGCGGCGTCTCCTCGGTGCAGAATTGATCCTTCTGCCCGATGCCATAGCCTGAATTGGTGGTCGGATAGACCAGCATCTGGCGCGGGCTCGATGCGTCCACGATCATCTTCACGGCGTCGAAATTGATCGTCGTCGCGTTCAACGGGTCGCGCGCGCAGAGCGGGGCGCCCACGAGCGCGGCGAGCGGAATGATCACGTCCGCTTCCGCGATCAGCGGCTTCATCAGCCGCTCGTCGCGGCAATCGCCGCGAATGGGATTGAAATTCGGATCGGCGCACGCGTTCGCCAGCACCGTGTCGCCGCGCGCATAGGTGTCGAGCGCGTCGACGCGCCAGCCGCGCCGCAGCATTTCCGGAATAAGGATGGAGCCGATATAGCCGGCAGCCCCGGTGACGAGAACACGCATGTTGAAACGCTCCTAGCCGAGCACGCGGCGGAAAATGGCGGCGATGCGGTCCACCGCCGCTTCATCGACGCGCGAAGAAGTGGGCAGATTGACCCCGCGCGCCGCCAGCATGCGCGAAACGGGATTGGGGCGCGCATGGCGGCGATAGGCCGGCATCGCCGAAAGCGCGTTGAAGAAGGGCCGCAGATCGATGTTGTCCGCCTTGCAGGCGGCGATCAGCGCGGCGCGCTTGTCCGCCGGCACGAGCACGCAGGAAAACCAGATGACGGGTTCGGCCGGCGCGCGCATCGGCGCGGGCGCCTCAACGCCGGGCACGCCCAGAAGCGCCGCGCGATAGAGCCCGTCCACCTGCGCGCGCATCGCCAGGAAATCGTCCATGCGCTGAAGCTGGGCGAGCCCGATCGAGGCCGCCAGATTGGTCATGCGATAATTGTAGCCGACTTCCTCGTGCCAATAGCGGCGCTCCGGACGCATGCCGTGATCGCGCAGCACGCGCATGCGCTGGGCGAGCTCGGGATCGGCGGTCACGCACATGCCGCCTTCGCCGGTGGTGATGATCTTGTTGGCGAAGAAGGAGAAGCTGGCGATATCCGACCACGCGCCCACGGGGCGGCCCGCATAGGACGCGCCATGCGCCTCGGCGCAATCCTCGATCACGTAAATGCCGCGTGCGCGCGCGATTTCGGCGATCTCGCGCATCGGGGCCGGTCTGCCGAACACATGCACCGGCATCACCGCGCGCGTGCGCGGCGTGATCGCGCGCGCGAACGTTTCGGCGCTGATGCACCAGGTCTCGGGATCGACATCGACGAGCACAGGCGTCGCGCCGGCATGGATGACGGTGTTGGCGGAGGCCGCGAAGGTGAAATCCGGCACGATCACTTCATCGCCCGGCCCGATGCCGAGCGCGGTGAGCGCCAGATGCAGCGAGACCGTGCCGTTCGCGGTCGCCACGCCCTCGCTCACGCCCATGCGCGCGGCGAAGGCGCGCTCGAACGCGCGCAATTCATCGCCGGTGGAGGAAATCCAGGTGGAAAGGAAAGCGTCCATCAGCCGGCGAAATTCGGCGTGACTCAAATCCGGTTCGGCCACCGGCAGGAAGGCGCGCTCGGCGCGCACCTCAACGTCGCGCAGGCGCCCTTCGCCGTCGAGCACGGGCGCCAGCACCGCGTCAGGCGCGTCTTGCCAAGGTTCCGCGAACGCCGCCGCGCGCGGCTCGTCCAAATGGCGCCCGTCGCGGATCGCCGCGCGCAGCGCCGCGAGCGTGACGACGCCCATAAGGCGCCCATCGGCGTCCAGCGCGAACACGCACTGGCGGCCATTGTCGAGCGCGCGTTCGATCGCGGTCCACAGGCCGTCATTCGGCCCGATCGTGAATCGCGACAACGCAAGATGAAGTGAAGCCCCGTCCGCCATCATCGCCTCAGCGCAGCCGCGCGGCCGCGGTCTGGTAATTGGTGTCGAGTTCGGGCGCGTAGAGCACGACGGATGTGCCTTCGCGCTCCATCGCCACCGGCACATACGTCAAGCCGCTCAGGGCCGCGCGCACATCCTCGTGCCGTTCGGGCGGCGCATAGAGCAAGAGAAAACCGCCCCCGCCCGCGCCCAGGAGCTTGCCGTCGATCGCGCCGGCCGCGCGGGCCGCCTCATAGGCCGCGTCGATCTTTTCGTTCGAAACGGCGTTGGTCAGCGCACGCTTTTGCATCCAGCCTTCGTGCAGAAGCGCGCCGAAATCGTCGAGCGAACGGGAATCGTCCTCAAGGATGCGCTGGCCTTCATCGACCAGATGATAGAGCCGCATCATCTCGGTCACGCGCTCGTCGAAATTCTTGATCTTCAGCGCTTCCACGCCGCTCGCCGCGCGCGTGAAACCGGTGAAGAACATCATCAGACGTTCTTCCAGCATCTGCCGGCGATGCGCGCTGATGCGCACGGGCGTGACGCGGAAATCGCCGTCGGGCTCGAAATCGATGCGGTTCAAGCCGCCATAGGCGGCGGCGACCTGATCCTGCGAGCCGACCGGCTCTTGCAGATAATCCTGCTCAACGCGGATCGCTTCGCTGGCCAGCATGCGCTTGGAGCAGAGCACGCCGCGATCGCCCAAGAAGGCGTGCAGCAGCGAAACGGTGAAAGCCGAAGACGAGCCGAGCCCCGAGCGGGATGGCAAATCGGCGTTGTAAATGACTTCGTAACCGCTCTCTTCGTGCTTGCCATAATGAGACAGGACGGCGCGCACGACTGGGTGCTGGATTTCCTCGATCGTCTTGACCTCTTCCGGCATGCCCCAGGCGACGCGATAATTGAAATCGAACACCGCCGGCAGCTTTCGCAGCTGCACGTAAATGTATTTGTTGATCGAGGTCGACAGCACGGCGCCCGGCGCGGGCCGCTTGAACCAGCTTGGATGGTCCGTGCCGCCTCCGAAGAACGAAATGCGCAGCGGTGTGCGAACGATGATCATGGCGCCTCCCCACGCAACAATCGCGCCGATTAACTATTTGGCAATGCGTCCAACTGCGCTTTGCATCTGATCAAGGAGGAGCGCGATGACGCCGCGTCAGGCCGTGCTGCTGGTGGGCGGGAAGGGCACGCGGCTCGGCGCGCTGGCCGGCGACGCGCCCAAGCCCCTGGTCGAGATCGCCCCCGGCAAGGTGTTCCTGGATTATCTGATCGCCTGGTTCCGGGTAGCTGGCGTCACTGAGTTCCTGCTGCTCGCCGGCCACCGCGCCGAGGTGGTGGAGGCCCGCTATGGCGCCATGCCCGGTTTTCGCGTGCTGCGCGAGGAAAGCCCCGCCGGCACCGCCGGCGCCCTTCGCCTGGCGCGCGAGGCGCTTTCGCCCGTCTTCTTCATGGCGAATGGGGATTCCCTGTTCGATTTTTCGGCGCCCCGCCTCGCCGCCGCCTTGAGCGCGGACGCGCTCGGCGCGCTGGCTTTGCGGCGGGTCGAGGACGCGCGCCGCTACGGGACGGTCGCGCTCGCGGCGGAGGGACGGATCGCCGCCTTTCGCGAGAAGGACGCCGCCGCCGCCGGACCGGCGCTGATCAATGGCGGACTTTATTGCCTGCGCGCCGCCATCGCGGACGAGATCGGCCCCAGCTTTCAATCCCTGGAGACGGATGTCTTTCCCCGGCTCGCGGCGCGCGGCGCGCTGCGCGGGGCGGCCTTCGAGGGCTATTTCATCGATATCGGCCTGCCCGACACGCTCGCCCAGGCGCGCGCGGAGCTGCCGGAACGTTTTCCATGATCAGCCTCTATCGAGCAGCGCGCGCAGCGTCGCGGCCGCCTCCGCGCCTTGGCCGCTGGCCAGCGCGAAGGCCGCCGTCGCGCGCAGATAGCCGATCTTGTCGCCGCAATCGTACGTGACGCCCTCATACTCAAGCGCGTGAAAATCCTGGCGCGCCATCAGCCGCGCCATCGCGTCGGTGAGCTGGATTTCGTTTCCGGCGCCGGGATCCTGATCGGCCAGGAGATCGAAAATCTCGGGCTGCAAAATATAGCGGCCTGAAATGAAGAGGTTGGACGGCGCCTCCTCGCGCTTCGGTTTTTCCTTCATGCCGCGCATTTTCAAGAGCCGGCCGTCGCGGCTTACGGGATCGATCACGCCATAAAGTTCGGGCGTGTCGGTCGGCTCCACCACGATAATGTTGCCGCCCACCTGTTCGTACGCCGCCACCGCCTGGGTCAGGCACGAGGGCTCAGCCATCATCAGCATGTCCGGCAGCAGCACCGCGAAGGGCTCGCGCCCGACAATGTCGCGCGCGCACCAGACAGCGTGGCCAAGGCCAAGGGCGGCCTGCTGGCGCACGAAGCTCATTTCGCCGGGTTCGCGGCGCGTGCGCGCGAGCTCGTCCAGAAGCGCGGTTTTGTTTTTTTGCGCCAGCGCGTCCTCAAGCTCGTAGGCGCGGTCGAAATAATCCTCGATCGCCCCTTTGTTGCGGCCCGTGACGAACACGAAATGCTCGATCCCCGCCGCGATCGCCTCATCGACCACGTATTGGATCGCCGGCCGGTCGAACACCGGCAGCATCTCCTTGGGGATGGCCTTGGTGGCCGGCAGCACGCGCGTGCCGAAGCCGGCGACAGGCAGGACGGCTTTGCGGATTTTCGGGCGCGGCATGGTCCCTCCCTGGTTTCGCGGTTTGGTGCGGCGGGCGGGGCGCGGCGTCAATGCGTCGGTTCGCCGGCGATCCGTCGCGGCGCCCGCGAACGGAGTTTTCACAGCTTTGGTCTAGAATCCGCCGTATCGAGGGGCCATGTGCCTGCGTCTCAGGCGCGGGCCGCCAATCTTTCGCGCAATTCATGCGTTCCGAGCGCTGAAAAGGCGAAAAATGCGGCGGCTGCGAATTGCGTCTGACTGGGGAAATTGCTACTGGACCGTTACCGGAGCCCGAGAAGAATGACTGTCCCTGTCCAGGCGGATAAGCCGCAATCGCACGTGCAGTCCATCTTCGGCAGCTTCGCCGCCGGCGTGGCGGTGATGACGGTGCTCGGCGCCATGGGCGCCTTCGTCGCCAATGGCGGCCTCTCCACCCCGACGGCCGCCGCCTCCACGCCCGCCGAGGCCGCCTTCGCCGGCGCGCCCACCGTGCGCCCGCTCGACGTGGCGCAGGTCCAAGCCCAGCTCGCGGACGTCGAAGCCGAGATGCTCGAAGTCCAAACCGTGACGGACGCCGCGATGAAGCGCCTGGAGGCGCTGTCCGGCCGCTAGGCGCTGTTGTGGCCTAGGCCTCCCATGGATTGATCAAGTGCAAATCGAACGCCGCAAAGTCGCGCGTGTTCCGCGTGGCGATACCTGCGTCATGCTTGGCGGCGCAGGCGGCGATCATCGCATCCAGGGGATCGGCGGCCGCGCCCTTGGCGGCCGCTGTGGAGCGAAGCTGACCAGCCAAGATCGCCACGTCGGCGTCAATGGAGACGATGCGCCGCGCGAATGTGGCTTCGAGATCGCGCAGCCAGTCCAGCAGCTCCGCCCGTCGCTTGGGCGTCGTCGCGCGCTCCGCCCCGAAGGCGATTTCGTGTAGCGTCACCGCGGAGATAAGGGGGCTCGCCACCGCCGCCACGAAGGCGACGACGCGGGGGTCGGGCCTTGGACGGACGAGTTCCGACAACACGTTCGTGTCCAAAAGAATTTCGCCGCGCGCCATCAGGCAAAAGGATCGCCGCGATGGGAGGCCCGCGACGGGATTTCCAAATCCTCGCCGCGCGGTGCGCTTTCCACCAGCCACGCGCCGAGGCGCCTGGGCGCGCGCGCCTCCCATTCCTGGCCCGACACCAGCACGCAGGCGTCCGGTCCCAGTCCGATCCGTTGCGGCGCGCCCGAGCGGGCGAGCCGCAGGATTTCAGATAGCCGCGCCTTGGCTTGCTGGATGGTCCAAACGGTCATGGAGGCAGTATAGACTAGTCTATGATCTAGTCTAGCCTGGCGCGATCATCTTCTCCGGCCGCACGATCGCGTCGAATTCAGCGTCGGTGACATAGCCGCCGCCCACCGCTTCCTCGCGCAGCGTGGTGCCGTTCTTGTGCGCGGTCTTGGCGATCTTGGCGGCGTTGTCATAGCCGATCTTGGGCGCCAGCGCCGTCACCAGCATCAAGGAGCGCTCCATCGCCGCCTTGATGTTGTCCTCGCGCGCCTCGATGCCGTCCACGCAATGCTCGGCGAAGCTCAAAGCCGCATCGCCGATCAACCGCGCCGATTGGATGAAATTATAGATCACCACCGGCTTGAACACGTTGAGCTCGAAATGGCCCTGGCTCGCGGCGAAGCCGATCGTCGCCTGATTGCCCAGCACTTGCGCGCACACCATGGTCAGCGCCTCGCTCTGCGTCGGGTTCACCTTGCCGGGCATGATCGAGGAGCCGGGCTCGTTTTCGGGCAGGCTCAATTCGCCGAGGCCCGAGCGCGGGCCAGAGCCCAAGAAGCGGACATCGTTGGCGATCTTGAAAAGGTCCATCGCGCACGCATTGAGCGCGCCATGCGCGTAGGCGAGCGCGCCATGGCTGGCCAACGCCTCGAATTTGTTGGGCGCGGACACGAAGGGCAGGGAGGTGATTTGCGCCACCTTCGCGGCGAAGAGATCGGCGAAGCCGATGGGCGCGTTGAGCCCCGTGCCGACCGCCGTGCCGCCTTGGGCGAGTTCGTAGAGATCGACCATCGATTCCTCGATGCGTCGGATTCCGTTCTCCACCGCGGCCGCATACCCGGAAAATTCCTGGCCCAGCGTCAGCGGCGTCGCGTCCTGCGTGTGCGTGCGCCCGATCTTGATGATGTCCTTGAACGCGTCTTGCTTCTTCGTCAGCGACGCGGAGAGCCGCGTCAGCGCCGGCAGCGTGTCGCGCACCAGGAATTCAGCCGCCGCGATATGCATGGCGGTGGGGAACACGTCGTTCGAGCTTTGGCTCATATTGACGTGGTCGTTGGGATGGATCGGCTTCTTTGAGCCCTTCTCGCCGCCCAGCATCTCGATCGCGCGGTTCGAGATCACTTCATTGGCGTTCATGTTGGTCTGCGTGCCCGAACCCGTCTGCCAGACCGAGAGCGGGAAATGCGCGTCGAGCTTGCCGTCGATCACTTCCTGCGCGGCGGCGATGATCGCGTCGGCGAGTTTCGCATCGAGCCTGCCCAGCTCGCGATTGGCCTCGGCGGCGGCGCGCTTGACGATGCCGAGCGCGCGGATCAGCGGGCGCGGCATCTTCTCCTCGCCGATCTTGAAATTGCCGAGCGAACGCTGCGCCTGAGCGCCCCAATATTTGTCGTCCTCGACGGCGATCGGGCCGAACGTGTCGGTTTCGGTGCGCGTGGCCATGGGGTTGCCCTTCTCAAAAGCGGGCTTCGCCTAACCTTCGCCGCCCGCTCTGGCAAGCTGGGCGCCTCAGGCGATCGGATCGTCTGTCTCGCCGAGGATTTGACCTAGCGTCCAGCGCCGCTCAGCCGGAATGGCGGGCCCGTCCGGTTCGTGTTCGCTCATGGAGAGCTGGGCCAGCGTTGCGGCTTGTTTGTGAAGCTTTTCAAGGCGGGGCTCGATTTGACGGCGGATGGAAGTCGTGGCGTGCCGGTCATAAATGACCCGCGCCGTTGCGATCTCCGTCCTCCAGCCGCGCGTCGGCTCCTCCCGTCCAAGCGCGGCCAGCTTGAAGAGATGGACGAGGATGTGCAGCACCTGGGATTCGCAGGCGTGCAATTCGGACTTGCCCATGTCCTCCACCTCTTCGGCCAGCCGTTCATAATCGATCGCATTGGCGCCGCGCCCGCGCGCGCGCAGCGCCTCGGCCTGGCCAAGGGCCCAGAGGTAGAAATCGTCCTCGTACAGATCGGCGTGCGCCATGTGCCCAATCTAGCTCGTCGTCTCGCTGGCCGATTTGTCGCGCGGTCAGGGTAGCGCGGGCGGGAAATTGCGGCAATCTGGCCCCGAGAGCGGGGGAGAGTTCGATGCCGTCGAGCGAGGAGGACAAGGCGCGCGCGCGCCGCATCCGCACCCTGCGCGGGCTCAAGCGGGCGAACCCCAATCTGGCGGCGCTCGACGGGCTCGACGCGGAGGCGCTGGCCTTCGCCGCCGACAATCCGGAGCACAGCGAGGCTGGGCGCGCCGCCGCGCGCGCCGCGCTGGTGAGCAAGGTCGGCGAGGCGGAGGCCGACAGGCTGATCGGCGCCTTCATCGACAATCTGCCCCCGCCGGGCTGGATCAAAGTCGCCGATCTCGATGCGCGCGACAGCCCGTTCTTCGGCTCGGCGCATTGGCTGCGCCGCGTTGTCGGATGGGCCGCGAACATCGCGCTCATCGTCACGCTGGCGATCATCTTCACCAACACGTCGGTCGAGACGGAGGGCTTCAAGCGCGCCGTGGAGGCGGGCGTTATCCCGCGCGCCGAGTTCGAGGAAGCCATCCGCCAGCCGACCACGGAAGAGAGCGACGCAAACCCTACAGCCCACACCACCGCCAAACGGGCCGCGCTGCGCCAGAAATATCCGCTCTCGGAACCCTTCTTCGCGGAGCACGAACGCCTTAACGAGCTGGGCGGCGGCGCCATGACCTGGGCGATGATCCTATTTCCGGCCTACACGATCCTGATCGGATTGCGGCAGCGGCCGGCGCGCGTTTTGCTGCTGCGGCGTTTCAACGATCGCTCGGTGGACCGGGCTATTGCGAGACTGTCGCGCCGGTCGCTCAAGCCCTACGGCCACGTCTTCACGCTGGCGGACCGCTATTTCAAACGCAGTTGGCTGGCGTTGGCGTTTTCGTGGTTCTCGCTCAACCCGTTTCTCCTCGTCTGGCGGATCATCAACATCCCGGTCGGCCTTGTGATCCGCGTGTTCGATCGCTCCCGCGCAGGTCCGATCATGATCTGGAGCGCACGCGATTTTCGCCATTTCGTGAAGCGGCTGACCGATCGCTACGGGCTCAATCTCGAAGTGGCGCGCACGCGGCGCAATGCGGTGATGGTGCGTACGTCCGATGCGTGGTGGCAGCACGTGGTGCTGCTCTTGATGCATGCGAGCGATGTGATCGTGGTCGACGTCACCGAGGTCGCGGCTGGAACCGCCTGGGAGCTCGAAACGATGCTGCACGAGGACGTGGAGGAGCGCATCGTGTTCATCGCCCGCGCCGATCAGGAGGCCGATGCGCGCGCATCGCTCATTGCGCACGGCTTTCCGAACGCGCCGCTGTTCACCTACAAGCAGAACGGCCGGCCGAGCGACAATAAGAGCTTCAAACAAGAAATCATCGCGGCGATGCGGCGAAAATTGTCGGAGCCGGCGTGAGCGAAATCTGGGTCGGCAAGAGCAAGGTGCGCGCGCGCCGGGAGGCGGACGGGGCGCTGCACATCGCGGTGGAGGGGCTCACCACGCAGGCGCGCTATTACAAGCCGCTCGTCTATGAATTTTTCCGCAAGGAATTCCCGCTGCGCCCGCGCTGGGGCGATTTCGCCGTGGAGATCCGCGTCGAGCATGTCGGCGAGGCGCCGCGCCTCGATCTCGACAATCTCGCCAAGGCGCTGCTCGATGCGCTGAAGGGCCATGTGTTCTTCGACGACATGCAGATCGCGCGCCTCTTGGCCGAACGCATGCGCGGCGAGCGCGAGCGCATCCTCATCATCGTGACGCAGAAGGCCGCCGAGGAAGAGAGGCGCGGCGCCTGAAAACGGCTGCTCTAGCCGAGCGCGGCCATCGCGGCCTTGGTGGTTTCGTCCATCGGAAAGAACAATTCGAGCCGAAGATCGCGCACCGTCACATCCTCGCTGGTGCCGAATTGCGCGACGGCGGTGAGGAATTGCAGCGGCCCCAGCGGCGTCTTCAAGCGGATCGGCACGATCGGGCGGCGCGGATTGGCCGCTTTCGGCGCGCCATGCGCGCGCAGCGCGCACTCCAGATGCGCAAGGTGCGCCGCCTGAACGGCGTCCGGCCCGCTTTCCAGCGTCTCCAGGCGCACGCGGGCGATGAATTCAACCAGCACCTCGCCATAATTCTCGATCAGCGCCGCCGCGCGCGGATCGGCCATCAGCCGCGCCATGTTGAGCGGGCTCTCGCCGTCGCTCAAGGGCGCGAGGATCATGGCGCCGGTCTTGTTGTGCCGCAGCACGTTCCAATGCCGGTCGCACACGAAAGCCGGGTTCGGGTCGTGCTTGTCGATCATCGCGTCCAGAATGGCGCGAAACGGCTCCAATGCGGCCGCCTGCAAGGGCGTCGTCGGATAGAGCGGGGCGAAGCCGGCGCTCGTCAGCAGCGCGTTGCGCGCCGCGCGCGGCAGCACCAGCGCATCGGCGAGGGCCGCCGCCATGTCGCGGCTGGGGCGGGCGCGGCCGGTCTCCAGAAACGACAAGTGCCGCGCCGAAACGCCGGTGGTGAGCGCGAGATCGAGCTGGCTCACGCCGCGCGCCCGGCGCCAGGCGCGCAAGGTTTCCGCGAAACTTGAGTGCGCCTCGGCGTGCAGATCGTGAACGGCCATGGCCTATATCCGCGCCCCCGGCGGCGCTTGTCCATGACCTTGAAGGTAATTGCGGCGCTTCCCGCATGGGCCCAGCCTCCAGCGCATCGACGGATGGAGGATGATATGACCGGCTTTTGGCGCACCTGGTTCAATATCTGGTGCTACGTGATGATGGGCACGGCGCTCGTCTTCGTCGGCGCTGGGCTCCCCGGCCTCGATGGCGGCGTGCGCCTTTTCTACGACGTGATCCAATGGCCGCTCGGCGATCCGCCGCGTTTCGAGGATCCGCTCATGCGCGCCTCCGTGGCCATCCTGGGCGCGGTGTTCCTGGGCTTCATCGCCATGATCTACGTGGCGTCGCGCTTCGCCGATCAAATCGGCGGCGCCGCATGGCGCGCGATCACCGGCGTGTTCCTGGTTTGGTATGTCGTCGACAGCTTCGTCTCGGTGACGACTGGCGCGCCGGTGAACGCGATCTCGAACACCGCGATCGCCGCGACTTTTCTGGCGCCCATTCTCGGGTCCGGCGTCCTGCAGGACGCGCCCGCCGCGCGCGCGGCCTGATTTCGATCACACCATCAAGGATGATGACATGACTGGATTTTGGAAATCCTGGATGACGATCTGGTGCTGGTCCACGGTGGCGCTTGGCCTCGTCTTCGTGGCCGGCGCCGCGCCGGGCGCCGATGCGGCCGCGCTGCTCTATTATGATTTCGTCTATTGGCCGCTCGACGGCGCGCCGGATTTCGATCCGATGCTGCGCTTCACCGGGGGCGTGCTCGGCGCGGTGCTGATCGGGTGGGCGGTGACGATCTTCGCGCTGATCGACGCGGCGCGCGCCGCCGGGGCGCCGGCTTGGCGCGGGCTCACCGCCGCGATGGCGATCTGGTTCACGATCGACAGCACGATCTCGGTGCTGAGCGGAGCGGCGTTCAACGTCGTACCGAACGCGCTGTTCATGGGAACGTTTCTGATCCCGGTGATCGGCTCGGGCGTGCTGCGCGGCGCCGCCACGCGGCAGGCCGTCTGATCAGGCGGGCTTCACGCGGCGATACTCGCGGGGCAGGGCGGTGGCTGACGCCGTGGCGCACAGCGCGCCGTCCTTGTCGCGCAATTCGCCTTCGATGAAGACGACGCTCTTGCCCAGGCGGCGCACCTGGCCGCGCACAATGCAGCGCCCCGGATACACCGGGCGCAGATAATTCACCTTCATCTCCAGCGTCGACATCACGAACGCCATGCCGCTGGAAATCTGTCCCGCCACCGACACCGCCTCGTCCAGCATCGCGGCGACGAAGCCGCCCTGGATCTGGCCCATCGGGTTGCAGAATTCGGGTTTGCCCTCCACCGCGATCTCGACCCATTGCTCGCCCTGCGACAGCGCCAGCATTTCAAAGCCGAGCGTCAGCGAGCTTTGCGGACGGTTTTTCGAGCGCTGGAAACGCGCCAGGAGATCGGCGTCGCTGAGCGCGGCGCTCTCGCGCGGGGCCTCGCTCTCGCTCACTTCTTGTTGCGGAACGCGTCGAGGCTGATCACGCCGCCGGCGGGGGCCGCGGGCGCCGGCGCGGGCGTGTCCTCGCCGCGCGCATTCTGGGCGGCCGCCATCGCGGATTCATCGCCGGCCGCGAGCCGCGGTTCTTCGACGTTCGATTCGAATTGCAGGCCGAACTTCACCGAGGGATCGAAGAAGCGCGTGATCTGCGAGAACGGAATGACGATCGGATGCGGCTGACCGGAGAATTTCAGGATCACGCGGAAGCGGTCCTGAAACACTTCGAGCTCCCAGAATTGGTGCTCGAGCACGATCGTCATTTCATCGGGATAACGATTGGCGAGATGTTCGGGAATGATCACGCCCGGGCCGCGCGTGCGGAACGTGATGTAGAAATGATGCTTGCCCGGAAGCCCGCGTGCGCTCGCCGCCATCTGCAGCGCGGCGCGCACCACGCTGCGCAGCGCATCCTGCATCAAATGATCGTACCCGATCAGATCGTCGGCCACGCTTTTCTCCCCGCCATGACGGTCAAACCCATAGCCATTGCGCACTGGCAGTCAACGCATGATCCAGCCCACGCGAATTGAACTTTCAGGGCACGGCGCCGGAGGCGAAACGAAACGGCGCCCTGCGCGCGCGCCGCGCATCGCCCGTGCGCGACACGCAACCCCATTCAATGACGAAGCAGGCGTAAAGTTCCCGCGCCGCGTGCGCGTTGCGCGCGACGCGCGAGAGTCCTGCGCTGCGATAGCAAAAAGGCGAGAAAAACTCCCGGCTTTCGGCGCCGGGCCCAAGAAACGCGTGAGGAAGGCGCCCGGCCTTCCTGTCACACTTCAAGAAAAAATCCCCGGCTTCTGTTGCCGGGCGCCGGGGGGCCCCGCCTGAGGATGCTACTCGTCAGGACTTGGTGCGGAAATCACCGCGCTGCATTACGCAGCGAGGCGGACTTCCTCAGCGTAGTTGTCATTGGCAACTATTCTGAATTGGCCTGTGACGGGGCCAAATCGAGCAAAAGCAACGACCTTCAACGTCCGTCGATCCTGTTTCGGCCCCTCATGGGTCCCCAATGAGGAGGTCCGCCTTCGCCGCTGCGCGGCTTCGGCGAGACAGCCTTCGCGCCCGAAAGGGTGCATCAGGCCTGCCTAGCCGAAGCGCAAAGCGCGGAGGCTGGTGGAGCCGCCGGGAATCGCACCCGGGTCCGATCCGTCTATCTTCGCGCGTTTATCGCCATAGTCCGAGCAAGCCCGAACGAGTCGAATATAGGCGTTGCCCGTCCGGGGTGGAAGATCGCGCTGTGACGCCCGCTTGCCCGCGCGCCCGCCCGCCCCTAAGCGCGTGCGCGGGGGACGGAGGATTTCCATGCGGCTCGTTTTTCTCGCGTGCGCCGGCGCGCTCTTGGCGCTCGCCCCGCTTGCGGGCGCGCAAGGCTTGAGCGGGCGCGCGCCATCCTTTCCGGTCGAGCGCGGAACCGCGCCGCCGCCTCCGACGCCTTCAGGCGGCGGCCTCCAAACGCCGCCGCCTGAAGGCGTCGGAGCGGCCGGCCTGGATTTCGGCGCTTGGCGCGGGGTCGATCCCGACACCTATGGGGCGGCGTTCGGGGCGCGGATGCGCGCGCGCTATGCGGGGCGCAGCGTCGATGAGGCGCGCAGCGATCTGGAGGCGAACGGTTTCTTGTGTTCCGGCGCGGCGCTGATGCAATGCCGACTCGAAATCCAGGACGCGCAATGCGCCAAGGGCTGGTACGTTGTGTTCGAGCCGGACGCGCCGGCGCCGATCGCGGGTTTTGACGCGATCTGCCCGCGCCCATGAGCGGAGATACGGCATGAGGATATTGGCGTCGGCGGCGGCGATGGCCTTTCTTGCCGGCTGCGCGAGCCTTCAGACCGCCTCCACAAGTCCGCGCGGCCCCGCGCGCATTCCGGACGCGCCGCTGGAGCTCGGCCCCTATCGCACGGCCAGCATCAGCGCCACGGCGGCCGATTTCGCGCGCATTGTCTCGCGCCGTTATGGAGAGGGTGTCGCGCTGAGCGCGGTCGCGGCCGATCTGCGCGACAATAGCTTCGCCTGCGCCGCGCCGCGGGACCGTCGCGGCGATCCGCCTGCCCAGCTCTGCCGGCGCACGATCCGCGTCGGCGAGTGCAGCCATTCCTGGCAGGTCGCGCTCTACGCGGAAAATCAGGGACTCTCGCGCTCGCGCGGGCTTTACGATCGCGCATGCCGCAGCGATGGCGGCCTCCTCGGCGGCAATTGATCCCTACATAAGGGCCCATGGACGATCTCTATCATCCGCGCGTTCTGGAGCTGGCGGCCGACATTCCCCATCTCGGCCGGCTCGATGCGCCGCAGGGCGCCTCCACCAAGGTCAGCCGCGTGTGCGGCTCGGTCGTGTCGGTCGAGCTCAAGCTGAAGGACGGCCTCGTCTCGGAGATCGCCGTGATGCCGAAAGCCTGCGCGCTCGGTCAGGCCGCGACCGCCGTGCTCGCCATGAACGCCATCGGCGCCGCGCCCGAGGAGATCGAGGCCGGACGCGACGCGTTGCGCGCCATGCTGAAAGAGGGCGCGGCCCCCCCGCAAGGCCGCTTCTGGGAACTGCGTCATCTGGAGGGCGTGCGTCATTATCCGCCGCGCCACGCCTCCACCATGCTGGCCTTCGACGCGGCGGTGGACGCATTGCGCGAAGCGCAAAAATAGACCGTGATCGCTTTTGGTTGCATCAGCCAAAAGCGTGAATCACGGTCTCGAAAAGTGAAGAAGCGCGCGGGAGGAAAAGCGATGTCCGATTACAAGAAGCTGTCGCGCTCGGTGCGCGGCTTGACCGTGCTCGTCACCGGCGCGGCCAGCGGCATGGGCCGCGCCACCGCGCGCCTGTTCGGCGAGGAGGGCGCGAACGTCGCTGTCACGGATTATACGCTGGAGAGCGTCGCGCCCGTGGCGGACGCGATTCACGGCGAAGGCGGCAAGGCCAAGGCCTGGAAGCTCGACGTATCAGATGGCGACGAGATCGCGCGCGTCGTGCCGGAGATCGCCGCGCAGTTCGGCGGGCTCGACATCGTCGTCAACAATGCGGGCGTGGGCGGCTTCCTGCCGATCGATCATCCCGATTATGAAAAACTGTGGGATCGGATGCTGCCGATCCTGCTCACCGCGCATCCGCGCATCATCCGCGCGGCGTTGCCTTATTTACGCAAATCGTCCTCGCCGCGCATCGTCAACATCGCCTCCACCGAAGCGCTCGGCGCCACCGCGCGCGACAGCGTCTATGCGGCGGCGAAAGCGGGCGTCACCGGCCTCACGCGCGCGCTGGCGGTCGAGTTGGGGCGCGAAGGCATCACGGTGAATTGCATTTGCCCCGGGCCGATCCGCACCGGCATGACCGCCGCCATTCCAGACGAGGACAAAGCCACCTACGCCAAGCGCCGCACCGCGATGGGCCGCTATGGCGATCCAGAGGAGGTCGCGCACATCACGTTCGGCCTCTGCCTGCCGTCGGCCTCCTTCATCACAGGCGTCACCATTCCGGTCGATGGCGGGCTCATGGCGCGGAATGCGTGAGATCTTCCTCCCCTGCGAAGCGGGGGAGGTGGCTTGCGCCGAAGGCGCAAGACGGAGGGGGCTCTTAAGCCCCCATCCCCTCGCTTGCGCTCGGGACTTCCCCCGCGCGCGGGGGAAGAGCGCGCAAAAACGCCCCCGCGAGCTCCTGCGCGCGCCGCGTCAGCGCCGCGTCGTAGCGCACTTGCGGGTGGCGCGCGTCGGGCTCGTCGAAGGCGTGCGTGGCCGTCTCGAAAACGTGCAGCGCGATTGGCGCGCCGCGCGCCTTCAGCGCCTCGATCGCCGCGCGCGGCTGCGTGCGCCCGACGATATCGTCGCGCCCGCCAAGGATCGCGAGGCTCGGCGCAGTGACGCGCCAAGGCCGCCGCGACGCAAGGCTCGCCACGCCGCAATAGGGATAGAAGAGAAGCGCGCCCGCGAAGCCCGCGAGCGGCTCATCCTCCAGCGGCGATAGCCCCGTCGCGCGCGCGGCTTCTCCGCCGAGACGCAAGCCAAGCGCGTCGAGCAGCGTCCAACCGCCATGGCTCCAGCCCGCCGCGAAGATGCGCGTGGGATCGATGAAGCTCTGCGCGCGCGCCAGCGCGAACGCGGCGAACAAATCGCCCGCGCGCTCGCGCCCCTGCAGGCGCAGCCCGGTGCACACGCTCGCATAGGCCGCCATGCGCGAAATGCGGCGTGGGCCATAGGAATCCACGATCAGCGCCGCACATCCCGCGCGCGTGAACACCTCCGCCCATGTATCCATCAGCGGCTTGCGCCCGCCGCATCCATGCAATTGCACGACGCACGGAAACGGCCCCGCGCCCTCGGGCCGCGCCCACGTCACGTACGGCGCGATGAAATCGGCGTGGTCCGAAAGCGTCTTCGTCAATGCTTGAAATGGCGCATGCCGGTGAAGGCCATGGCCAGCCCCGCTTCGTCGGCCGCCGCGATCACGTCCTTGTCGCGCAGCGCCCCGCCCGGTTGAACGATCGCGGTCGCGCCCGCTTCCGCCGCCTGCAGAAGCCCGTCGGGAAACGGAAAGAACGCATCGGACGCGCATGCCGATCCGCGCGCCAGCGAGTGCGGCTTGCCGGCCGCTTCCGCCGCTTCGCCCGCGCGCAGCGCCGCGATGCGCGCGCTGTCGCGCCTATTCATCTGGCCCGCGCCGATGCCGGCGGTCTGCCCATCCTTGGCGAAGACGATGGCGTTCGATTTCACATGCTTGGCGATGGTGAAGGCGAACAACATGTCGCGCAATTCAGCCGCGCTCGGCGCCCGCTTGGTGACGATCTTCAGATCCTCCGCGCGCACGCGGCCGGTATCGCGTCCTTGCACCAGAAAGCCGCCGCCGATGGTTTTCACCGAAAGGCCGGGCGCCAGCGGATCGGGCAGGGCGCCCGTGAGCAAAAGACGCAAATTCTTTTTCTTCGCGAACAGCGCGATCGCCTCTTCGTCCGCGTCGGGCGCAACGACGACTTCGGTGAAGATGTCGGTTATCGCCCGCGCCGCCGCCGCATCGAGCCGGCGATTGACCGCGACGATGCCGCCAAACGCAGACACCGGATCGCATTCGAGCGCGCGCGCATAGGCCTCTTCCAGGCTGGCGCCGAGCGCGGCGCCGCAGGGATTGGCGTGCTTGATGATCGCGCAGGCGGCGCTCTCGCGCGGATCGAATTCGGCGATCAGATCGAGCGCGGCGTCGGTGTCGTTCAGATTGTTGTAGGACAGCTCCTTGCCTTGCAGCTGGCGCGCGGTCGCAAGGCCGGGGCGCTTCATGTCCGTCACATAGAAGGCGGCGCTCTGATGCGGATTTTCCCCGTAGCGCAAGGTCTGCTTCAAGGCGCCGCCGATCGCGCGCCAGGCGGGCGCTTCCTCGCCGAGCTGGTCGGCATACCAGTTCGAGATCGCCGCGTCATAGGCGGCAGTGCGCGCATAGGCTTTCGCCGCCAGCCGTTTGCGCAAGGCGTGCGTCACGCCGCCATGCGCGCGCGCGTCTTCCAGGATCGCGGCGATGTCGCTTGCGTCCGTCGCCACCGCGACATGGCCGTGGTTCTTCGCCGCCGCGCGGATCATGGCCGGCCCGCCAATGTCGATATTTTCAACGCATGTATCGAAATCGCCGCCGGCCGCCACCGTCGCCTCGAACGGATAGAGATTGACGTACAGCACGTCGATCGGCGCGATCTTGTGTTCGCTCAAGGCGGCCGCGTGTGAAGGCTCGTCGCGCAGCGCCAGAAGCGCGCCATGCACCGCCGGATGCAGCGTCTTCACGCGCCCATCCATCATTTCGGGAAAGCCGGTCAGCGCGCTCACATCCGTCACGTCAAGGCCCGCGGCCTTGAGCGCGCTCGCCGTGCCGCCTGTGGAGACGAGATCGGCGCCGAGCGCGTGGAGCGCGCGCGCCGCCTCGATGAGGCCCGTCTTGTCGGACACGGAGATCAGGGCGCGGCGAATCGGAATGATGTCAGGACTCATGGATCGCTGGTTTAACGGCGCTCAGCGGGGGATGCGAGCGCTGCGACCTTCCTCCCCCGCTTGCGGGGGAGGTGGCCGAACGCAGTGAGGTCGGAGGGGGCCCCCTCAGTCATGCTGCGCATGACAGCTCCCCCGTAAATGGGGGAGCAAATACGTCTCACTCCCCCCGCGCGAACGCCCAGCGGATACGGTTGGGGGGCCCAAGGCCATGGCCCATCGGGTCGGCATGGCCGGAGAGCACGATCTGCTGGGTGTCCTGCGGCGCGGCGCGCCCGCCCCAATAGGCCGATTCCATCAGCGCCACGTGCGGCGCATCGGTGCGGAACCGCCAGCGCAAGCCCGTCGGCGTCTCCAGCGCGATCATCTGATTTTCGATCAGGCCGGCGCGCACGTCCGGATGCAGGTGAAACCGCACCGCGTACGGAATGGGCGTGTTGCTGTTGGGCGATTTCTGCCGCGTGGGCCGGATCAATTCGTCGATGCCGCGCAGATTGCGCGCGGCATGATCGAGGAAGAGATAGCGCCGGTGCAGCAGGCCATATTGCGTGCGATAGCCGTCATGGCGGCCCTGGATAGTGATCCCGTCATCGTCCTCGCTGCGGCGCACGTCGTCGACGCCGGGGCCGGCGAAGCGCACGCCCGCGCGCCCGCGTCCCTCCTGGCGGCAGGAGAGCGCGTCATTGAGGATCAGAGCCGAATGGGCGTTGGTGGTGCGCGCGGCGGCGCGTCCGTCCGGCTCCAGATCGCGGCTCGCCCCGACATTGACGATCAGGCGCTCAGGCCCGCACGACAATTCGAACGCCAGCGCGCCCGCATGCGCGCGCTCGCCATAAAGAAAGGGCGGGGCCGCGCCCACGTCGAACAGCACCGTCACGTCTTGCGCGGTCAGGCGCTGATAGGCGGCCTGCGTGGCGAATTGAAAGCCGCGCACTGGGCCCTTCACCGCATCGAGCGCGCGTTTGATCGAGGAGGCGCTCGCCTCGCCGCCGCCATGGAAGCAGGCGAGCGCGCCGTCGCCATGGCGGAAGAAGCGCAGCATGTCGGCGAGGCGCGGCAGCGCGTCGAACAAGCCGCGCACGCTCTCCGCGCCGGCGCGCGTCAAGGCGTCGGCCGCGGTGACGAGATCGAAGAACGCTTCCGCAAGCGCTTCGGGCGCGCGCGATTGATGCGCGCCGTCGGCCAGGAATTGCTTCGCCAGCGCCTCGATCAGGATTTCCTCGCCCAGATCGCGCAGGCGCTGCGCGTCGGGAAAGCCGGCGCAGCCAGCCAGCACCAGAGCCGCGCCCGCCTTGATCTTCGCCAGCGGCCGCTCATCGAGATCATGCTGCGCCAGCGAGAGCAATTTCGCATGCCGCGCCGCGCAGCGCATGAGCGCGGGCCGCAACGCCGGGTCGCCCGCCTCGAACGCGGCGCGCCCATGGCAAAGCCAAGCGAACAGCCGCTCAGCCGCGATCTCCGCGTCCCAGGCGAAATCCTCCCATTCGCCATAGGCTTCCACCCAGGTTTCGATCAGCAGCGCGATGCGTTCGCGCGCGTCGGGGCCGAGCGCGGCCAGATCGACCAGCCAGGAAAACGCGTGCAGGCGCGCGGCGAAATGCTTGGACGGGGCGGTGATGCCCCACGGAATATCGCGCTCCATCGGCAGCTTTTCCGCCACGATGCGCCAATGGCCGCGATAGAGCTCACGCCCGCGCTGAATGTCGCCGATGCGCGGATCGTGGCCGAAGGCGGCGATGCGGTGCGGGGCGCTGTCGCCGAGGCGGATGCGGTAGAAGGGATTGGCGCGCCAGGGATCGGCTTCCGGCGCGCGGCCCGTGCGGAAGAGGCGCCAAGGGGGATCGTCGGCGGCCGCGCTCACGCCGGCCTGAGGCGCTTGATGTTGGCGGAATAGTCGCGCGGATCGCCGGTGAAGACGGCCGCGCCTGCCACCAGGGCGGTGGCGCCCGCCGCGATCACGCGCGGGGCGGTTTCCGCGTTCACGCCGCCATCCACCTCAAGGATGATGTCGCGCCCGCTCTTGTCGATCATCGCGCGCACGGCTTCGATCTTGCGCAGCTGGCTGTCGATGAACTTCTGCCCGCCAAAGCCGGGATTGACGCTCATGATCAAGACGAGATCGATGTCCTCGATCAGATAATCCAGCATCTTCGCCGGCGTTCCGGGATTGAGCGACACGCCCGCCTTGGCGCCGCTCGCCTTGATCGCCTGGGCGGTGCGGTGCGCGTGCGGGCCGGCTTCTGGGTGGAAAGTGATGATGTCGGCGCCGGCGTCGCGAAACGCCTGGATGAACGGATCGACCGGCGCGATCATCAGATGCACGTCGAGCGGCGTCTTGGCGTGGGGGCGCAGCGCCTTCACCACCATCGGCCCGATCGTGAGATTGGGCACGAAATGCCCGTCCATCACATCGACATGGATCATGTCGGCGCCGGCGGCCTCCGCCGCGCGCACCTCTTCGCCGAGCCTGGCGAAATCCGCCGATAGGATCGACGGCGCAATCAACACACGCGCCATGCCTCGTGACTAGCGATGCTCTCGGGGGCGCGCAAGGACGCCGATCAAGCCCGTTTGCGCAGGTTGCGCTTCGGCGTCGCTCGCTTGGCCGGCGGGCGCGTTGACAGGGCGCGAGCCACCGCCGCCGGCTCCTTGTCGATGATGGTGAGCAACGTCCGCGCTGGGCCCTCCGGCAAGCGCAGACCTTGCTCCCAATTCCGCAGCGTGCCGACGCTGACGCCGAATTGCTCGGCGAAGGCCGCTTGCGTCAGTCCGAGCTTGGCGCGGATCGCGGCGACGTCCTGCGCGTGCCAGACTCGCGCGCCGATATGTCCGCCGCGCGCGTGCTGGAGGGCCTCCTCAAGTCCTTGGATCACCTTTTCGCCGGCCTTGCTCATCTATTTCGGCTCCTTCGGCAGATAGGCTTCGACCAGCGCCGCGGCCAGCTTCGCCGCCGCCTTGCGCTCGTCCGGAGACAGGTCGGATTTTTCATTCTTCGTGAACAACGCGATCAGAAACAGCGGCATCCGTGCATTATGAAAAAAATAGACGATGCGTGCGCCGCCGCGTTTGCCGCGACCTGAGGCGGCCCAGCGGAGCTTGCGCAGGCCGCCCGTGCCCGGGACCACATCGCCCGCCTTCGGGTTGGCCGCGAGATGGAGCTTGAGCGCATCGAGCTCATCAGCGGGCAGCCCCGCCTCCGCATCGCGGATAAAGCCAGGCAGCTCCACGATGGTGACCAATCCCACCCGCCCAAACTACGTCATTGGCGTAGAAAGTCAATGTGCCCTCAAACGCGGATGAAACGCGCCGCGTAAAAGCCGTCGAGGCCGCCAATCTCGGGCCAATGCGCGGGCAGGGTGCGCAGCGCGCCGTCCTCCGTCACGAAAGGCGCGGGCGCCTCCTCCGCGCGCAGCGGATCGCGCCGCAGGGCGGGGCCCGCCTTGGCCGCCACGCCGGGCCCTTCCTCCGGCTCCAGCGAGCAGACCGCATAGACCATCGTTCCGTCCGGCTTCAGGAAATCCGCCGCGCGCGCGAGCAATTGGCCCTGCAGCGCCGCGAGCGCAGCCACGTCGCTCGGCCGGCGCAGCCAGGGAATGTCCGGATGGCGCCGGATCGTGCCGGTCGCGGTGCAGGGCGCGTCGAGCAGCACGGCGTCGAAGTCCGCGGGCGCGGCCCAGTCCAGCGCGTCCGCCGTGACGATGTCGGCCGCAAGGCCGGTGCGGGCGAGGTTCTCGCGCAGGCGCGCGAGGCGCTGCGCATCCTTGTCGAGCGCGGTGACGCGCGCGCCGGCTGCGGCGAGCTGCAGCGTCTTGCCGCCCGGCGCGGCGCACAGATCCAGCACCGTCTTGCCGCGCACGTCGCCGAGGAGCCGCGCCGGCAGCGCGGCGGCGGCGTCCTGAACCCACCAATCCCCCTCGGCGAAGCCGGCCAACGCCTCCACCGCATCGTGCGCGGCCGGCAGGCGCCAGCTCCCGGTCGGCGTCGTCGCGCCTGGCAGGCTCGGCGGGGGCGCGGCCTTCATGGTCAGATCGAGCGGCGGTTCGGCCTGGAGCGCGCGCGCGATCGCGGCGGCGTCTTCATCGCCATAGGCCGCGCGCCAGCGCGTATAGAGCCAGGCCGGCAGATCGGCGCCCGGCGGCTGCGCGGCGAGCAGCGCCGAACCCTCGCCCGCCACGCGCCGCAGCACGGCGTTCATCAGGCCGGCGAAGCCCGCGAGCCCGCGATGCGCGCGCGCCAGCGCCACCGTTTCGGACACCGCCGCGTGCGCCGGCGTGCCGAGCACCAGGATTTGGGCCGCGCCGGTGCGCAGGAGCGCCGTGGCGGCGGGCGCGCTCTCGGGCAGGGGCTTATCGAGGAAACGCGCCAGCACCGCGTCGATCCCGCCAAGGCGGCGCAAGGTGGCGGACGCGATCGCGCGCGCGAAGCCGCGGTCGCGCCCGCTGAGCGCGTTGAACGCCGCGCTGCGCGCGAACGCATCCTCCAGCGTGTGACCGCGCGCGGCGACCTCGAGCACGAGATCGGCGGCGGCGCGGCGCGCAAGCTGGCTTGGAGAAGCTGTCATGACGCGCGCTGTCTAAGCGATGCGCCTTGATACGTCATTCCGAGGGAAGCCGCACAGCGGCGGAGACCCGGAACCCAGGGGCGAAGTCGCTGCGTGGGCTTTGGGTCCCGGATCAGCGCTGTGCGCTGTCCGGGATGACGGGAGATTTAAAGCGGGCGCACGTTCACCGCGTCGTCGCCGAAGGGCAGTTCCAGCATCATGCCGTCGCGGCCGGCGACAATGCTGTCGAGCCCATTGGCGCGCGCTTCGCTGCGCTGCATGGCGGCGGAGAGCGCGTCGTCGGCGGCGCTGAGCACCACCATGCCGGCGTTCGCGGCGCGGGCTTCGCGCGCGACCTCCGCGATCGTGGCGCCGCCCTGATGCAGGTGCGCGAAGGCCTCCGATTGCGCGCCGTGCAGCACGACGTCGGCGTCGGTCGCCGCGCTCGCCCATTCGGCGCGGCCGTCGCCACCGACCACGAGCGAGCGGCCGCCATAATCGAAGCGATAGCCGACGCGGCCTTCGAAGGCGTCCTGCTGCGTGGTGAAGGCCGAGACGATGAGGCCGTCGCCCTCGAACACGATCACGGAGCGGCCCGGCTCGGGCGCTGGGCCCCAGGCCTGCAGGCCGCGGCTGATCCCATCCATGCCGGCGGCGGTGTTGAGCCCTTCGACGAGGCGCTGCGCGTCCGCCGGGCCATAGACCGGCAAGAGCGACGTGGTGCGCGCGCCTTCCGATTGCGCGTAGAGCTCATCAAGATTGACCGAGCGCGTGATGTCCGCGCCGGTGAGCAGAACCGCTTCGAGGCGGCCCAGCGAAACATTGCGGCGCTCAAGCGCGTCGGCGGCGCCGGAGCCGGCGTCGACGATGAACAGGCGGCCGGCGGCGGCGACGGCGAGGCAGGGGCGCGATTCGCGCGCCGCTTCGAGCGCGTGGCCGCTGGTGCTGCAGACCAGGGCGCGCAGCGCGTTCGGCGCGAACATGTCCTCGTTGGCGGCGGCCTGCTGCGTGGCGTACGCCTCGTAGGCGTTGGCCAGGGCTTCCTGACCTTGCGGCGTTTGCGAGCCGACCGCCCAGCCGCCCCAGAACAAGCCCGAAAGCGTCACGAAGACGACGGAGGAAGTGCCGATCTTGCTCATGTCAGACCCCAGTTCGCTTCACCTAACCGCCCGCTGAGCAGGCGGCGATTCGGTTGTGCTATGAACCCCAGGCGACCCGATTAGCTCAAAGGACCATTCTGGGGAACATGATTACCAAATAGTGCACAGGAATGTTGAGGCGCCCCGTTTTGGCGCGCCTTTCTAAAACTTTACTCCGCCGAATCGTTAACCATTTCAAATCGATGCTAAGCCCTTCCTCTCATTTGTCCAAGCGCGGCGCGCAGTGCGCGCGGGAGGCGCCGGCGCGATGAAGCGCGTGCTCGTGTTCGATTCCGGCGTCGGCGGTTTGAGCGTGCTCGACGCGATCGTGGCGGCGCGGATTCCGGTCGCGCTTGATTACGCGGCGGACAATGCGTGGCTGCCCTATGGGGATAAGTCGGACGCCGCGCTGCGCGCGCGCGTGCCCGCGCTGATCGCGGCGCTCACCGACGCGCGCGCGCCCGATCTCATCGTGCTCGCCTGCAACACCGCCTCCACCATCGCGCTCGACGCCGTGCGCGCGGCGACGTCCGTTCCGATCGTCGGCGTGGTGCCGCCGATCAAGCCGGCGGCGGCGCTCACGCGCACCGGAATCATCGGGCTCCTCGCCACGCCCGCGACGATCCGGCGGCCCTATACCGACGATCTCATCGCGCGCTTCGCCGCCGGCGTGCGGGTGGTGCGTGTCGGCTCCACCGCGCTCGTCGCCGCCGCCGAGGCCAAGCTGGCCGGCGCGCCCATCGACGAGGCCGCGATCAGGGAGGCGGTCGATGCGCTGTTCGCGGACGATGCGCCGATCGACGTCGTCGCGCTCGCATGCACGCATTTTCCCTTGTTGGAGGCCGAACTCGCCGCCGCCGCGCCGCGCCCCTGCGCCTGGCTGTCCTCCGGCGCGGCGATCGCGCGCCGCGTGGCCGATCTGTTGGATCTTCGCGAGGGCGGCCCGTCCCGGCCGGAGGCGGCGCTTTTGACCGCGCCCGCGCCGCGCCTCGCCGGCGCCTTCGCCGCGCGCGGCTTCGCAACGCTTGCGTCGGCGCCTGTCACTTGAAAGCGACGGCGGCGAATTCGCGCGGGCCTATCCTTTCCACATCGTAACGAGGCGCCTAGCATCCGGCCGATCGAGGGGACACGCATGGCCAACGCGTTCGGGGACAAGCCGATCGGCCTTGAGGCCGAGGTGATGAATCTCGCCGGCATTCTCTCGCGCCCCTACACGATGCGCATGCCGCCGTTTCAACGGCCCTATACGTGGGGCGTGGAGGAGGTGGCCAAGCTCATTGAGGATTTGCGCGCCGCCTTCCTGCGCAAAGCCTCCTATTATTTCATCGGCCAGATCGTGTTCGTGAAGGAAGGCCTGCGCTTTCTCGATATTTGCGACGGCCAGCAGCGGCTCACCACGCTCACCATTCTTCTCGCCTATGCGCGCGATCGTCTGCCCCAGCTCGCCGCGCAATTGCAGACATTGATCATCGCCGGCGGCACGGTGGGGCGCATCCGCCTGCGCCCCGCCGACGCGCCCTTCTATGAGCGCTGGGTGCACACGCCCGGCCGCATCGACGACATGGCCGCGCTCAAGAAGCCGTTTCAAAACGAAGCGCAAGAAGCGCTCGCCGCCGCCGCCGAATGCATCCGCGGCGAACTCGGCCCCGATGAAATGAACGACGCCGAGCTCACCGCCTTCGTGCGCTACATTGCGCGCTGCGCCACGTTCAATGTGATCGACGCTGATGAGATCGGCGGCGCGGCCACCGTGTTCGAGACGATGCACAATCGCGGCAAGCCGCTCTCGCCCGCCGACATCGTCAAGGGCGCCTTGTTGAAGGATGGGCTCTCGCCCGAGGAGGTGCGCGAGGGCGCGCGAATCTGGGACCATTACGAGGAGCGCGCGGGGCGCGATAATTTCGCGCGCCTTTTGCACTACATGCCGCTGCTCTTGCGGGCCGGGCCGATCATCTCGCCGGGCGATGTCGCCGCGCTCGTCGATACGATCGAGCGGCGCATCAGCGTGAGGAAATTCTTCACCGAATGGCTGCCGCGTCACGGCGAGGCGTTCCTGGAGCTCGTGCATGGCGCGGTGGCGGCGGGCGTCGACAGCGCCGACATCAATCGCCGCGTGCGCTGCCTGCATCTCGTCGCGCCCGAGCGGTGGGAGCCGTTGGCCATCGCCTATCTCGTCGCGCATGGGCCAGGCGAGCGCGCCAAGGCGCAGCGCTTTTTCCAGATCTATGAGCGCTTCATCTGCGCCTGCGTGCTGAATGCGGTGGACACCAAATCGCAGCGCACCAGGCCCCAGCGCGTGCTGGCCCATCTCGACGATGAAAAGCAGATCGAGGCGGCGCTGGAATTGACCCCGCGCATGCAGCGCGAATTGCGCAACAATGTCGCCCAGCCTTCGTCGCGCAAGCCGCTGCGCCGCTATCTGGTGTTGCGCGTCAACGCGGCGATGGGGGAGGTGCTCACGATCCATGCCGACGCCTGCGTGGAGCATGTCTTGCCGGCCACGCCCACGCCCTGGTGGCGCCAGCAATTCGCCAGCGTCAGCGATTACGGCGAATACGCCAATCTGCTCGGCAATTACGTGCTGCTCACCGATCGGCAGAACGACGAAGCCGGCAACAAACCCTATCCCGACAAGCGGGACTTTTATTTCAATCGCGGCTATCCCGAACGCGCCATCACGCGCGACATCAAGCCGATCCTGGAATGGACGCCGCGCGCGCTCGATGAGCGCCATGAGCGGCTCGTGCGCGTGCTCTGGCAGGATTGGGACCTCGGCGGCAAGGCCGGTTAACGCCCCCTTAACGGATTCGGGCGAGCGCTGGCCCCATGTCCCTCCTCGCCAGCATCATCCTCGCCACGCGCTGCAGCTCCAATCATCACCGCATCGCGGTTGAGGCGCTTGGGCGCCTGAGCGCGCCGGACGCGGCGCTCTGGCGGGACGTGTTCCTGCACCATCACGCGGATTTCCTGAAAGGGGCCAAGGCGCCGGACGACACCTTCAAGGATTTCAAGAACCACGTCCTGCATGTGCGCGACGGCGAATGGGGCGGGGCGATCGAAGCCGCCGAGGAATGGCGCCGGCGCACCGAGCGCGCGCTCGCCGCCAAGGATTGGCGCCACGCCGCCTGGTGCGCCGGCGTGATGAGCCATTACATCGCCGATCCGATCCAGCCCTTCCACACGCATCAGACCGAGGAAGAGAACGTCATCCATCGCGCGGTGGAATGGAGCTTCGCCAAATCGCACAAGGATTTCACCGCTGTTCTGGCGCGCGACGGCTATCCGCAAATCGCCGCGCCGCAAGGCGAATCCTGGCTGGCCGATCTCATCCGCGAGGGCGCGCGCACGGCGAACGCGGCCTATGAAACGGTGATCGACCATTATGATTTCGCGGTCGGCGTGAAGAATCCGCCCGCCGGCCTCGACGACACGCTGCGCGCCGCCATCGCGCCGCTCTATGGCCGCGCGATCCTGTCCGTGGCGCTGGCGCTCGACCGCACCATCGCGGCGGCGGGCGTCGCGCCGCCGCGCGTCGATGGAACGCTGCAGGCTTTCTTTCTCGCGCTGGAGACGCCGATCCAGGTCGTGCTCGCCGCCATCGGCGATGCGCGCGAGCGGTCTGTCGTGGCCGCGCAATACGAGGAATTCCGCCGCACCGGCAAGGTGCGCGACACCTTGAGCGAGGACGACAAGGCCGTGCGCGCGCTCTTCGCGGCCGAGGTGCTGAAGACGCCGCTCTCCTCGCTCGACGCGAAATGGCCGCGCGAAACCGGCGCCAAGCACGCGCCGCCGCAACGCGCGCAAAAGAGCAGGGCGCAAACGGCGAAGGCAGAAAAACCGCCAAAGCCATTGAAGCCCGCGAAAGCGGAAAAGCCCGCGCCCGCGCCGAAATCTGCGCCTGTCGCGAAGCCCGCGCCAAAACCCGCGCCGATTGCGATGCCCGCCTTCCTTTCCGCGCCCGCGCCAAGGACCGAGCCCATGCGCGTCGCGGATGCGCCGGCGCCGAAGCGCGGCCTCGCCATGACCAGCCCCGTCGTCGACGCGCCCTCGATCGGGCCGAAGACGGCGCGTCGTCTGGAAGCCAAGGGCGTGCGCACGATCGGCGATTTGCTGGCGCTGCAGCCGGCCACCGGCGCCGTGCTGATCGATCAAAAGCACATTTCCGCGCAGCTCATTCAGGATTGGCAGGCGCAAGCACGCCTCGCGCTCGCCGCGCCTGGCCTCAGGAGCCGCGAGGCGCAGGCGCTCGTCGGTTGCGGCGTGCGCGATGCGGGCGCCTTGATCGAGAGCGAGCCCGCCATGCTCGCGGAAGCGGCGCTGCGCTGGGCGCAAGGCGAAGAGGGCAAGCGCGTCTGGGGCGATGCGCCCTTGCCCGATGAAGCGCTGGCCGCGCGTTGGATCGCGGATGCGAAATCCGCGCGTCTTGAGTCCGCCCGTCCCGGCCCTGCGCCCGTTCCCGGCAAGAAGAAAAGCGCCGCCTAGGTTAGCGCGCGCGTTGCATACGCGCGCGCTTATCCGACTCCATGACAAGCGCGCTTAAGATGACCGCTCATGGAAAGCGCGATCATCATTCGTCCCGACGAGGACCAGAACACGGAGCAAGCCCTTTGGGCGTGGCCGTTTCTGCGCGCGATGATCGCCCTGGCTGAAGCGTTGGGGCCGTTTGGCCGCTGGCTCATGGGCCCGATCACGCGCACGGCGCGGCTTCTCTTCCTGATCGACGCGGCGCGCTATCTCTGTGCGCGGCCTTTGACGCCGCTTCTGGCGACAGGCGCGCGCGAGCCGTCCATCGATTTTCGCGCGCTGATGAAGCTCAGCGATTGTTATTGGCGCGGCGGCGGTTTCGCCAAGCTCGCGCGCATCGCGCGCGATCCGCGCAAGATCGTGGCGCGCGTCGCCGCGCGTCTTCTGCGCGCCATCACAGCGCTGTGCGACGCCGCGAAGCGCATTGCATCGCCGCATCCTTCCGCGCCGCGCACGCTCGGCGCGCTTTCACGCATCGTGTGCGCGATCGCGTTCGCCGCGATGGCGCGCGCCCCGCCCTAGGCCGTTCGCGTCAGCCAGACATGTTTCGCCGGGTCCGAAGCGTCGGGCGCCGGTCACAACCCATGTCTATTGATTTTTCTCGCCCTCGAAGCGTGCGCTTGGAAGCACCGAGCGGATCCAGGCCTTGTGCGCCGAGACGCGCGCGAAATGCGAAAGGTCCTGATAATCGGCGCCTGGATCGCCGGCGGAATTGACGCCCACGATGCGCCAGCGCCCGTTGAAATTCACCCACAGCGACCCGCCGGAATCGCCCGGCGCAAGAACGCCCTCCAGAAGCGAAACCGGGCTCGCGTCGCCCAAGCGATTTTTGCCCGGCCCGTTCGGCTGATCGAGATCGATGCTGAGATGATTGCCCCAATCGCCGCTCTCGCCGCCGGCGCGCAGCGGCGTCACGCGGTCGATCACATTCTCCGCCGCGCTCATCGCCGCGCCATGTTCGGGACCGAACCGCCAGCCATGGCCAAACGGCGCCACGCCATGCGTGCCCGCGCCGATCATCACCGCGCGTTTTCCGCGCTCGCTGCGTCCGCCATAGAGCGCGGGCGCCGGGCCCGCATCCTCGATCGGCCCATCGAGTTCGAGAATGGCGAGGTCCATGCCGCTGCGCGTGTCGACTTCATTGTTCCAGCCGGGATGCACATGATAAGTCACGCCGCGCCGGATCGTGCCGCCGCTGGAGCGCGCTTCAAGCTGATGCGCTTCCGTGCCGTCCGTCACCACATGCGCGGCGGTGAGGATGAAGGCGCGGCCATTCGCATTGCCGATCCAGACGCCGGAGGCCACGCCCCATTCGCTGTCGTCCTGACGAAACGCGACCATCGCTTTGAATTGCGGCTCAGCCGCCAGCGCGTCATGCGCTTCAAAGCCCTTGGCCCAATCGCGGTCCGATCCGCCCGCCGCGCGCCACGCCGCCTCCGTGATGACGACGGCGTGCGCGCCGGGCGCGGCGCACGCGAGAAGAAGGGCGGCGAGGAACGCTTTCATGGCGCGAGCTTAAGCGCCGCGCTCGTGCGCTCAAGGGCGGATATTGGCGAGCACCACGTCCGTCAGCTGCGCCGGCATCGACAGGAAGGGCGAATGGCTGGCGTCGAGCGAGAGCGAGCGCGTCGCGCGGCGCGCCATCACGCGCTGCAGCGCCGGTGGAATGGCGCGGTCGCGATTGCAGATCACATAAAGCGAAGGCTTCTCGCGCCAAGCGACGGCTTGCGGCGATTGGTTGAACACGGCGGCCACATGCGGCTCAAGCCGCGCGGCCGCCGCGTCCGCCGCGGCGGCGCTGCAATCATTGTAGAGACGGCGCTTAGCGATTTCGGGAGCGAGATCGATGAGCGCGGGATCGGCGTTCTGGCGCATCGCCGGCAGCAGCGTCTCCTCGCCGGCGGCGGCCACAACCGGGCCCGACATCAAGCTGTTGGCGCTCTCATCGCCCTCCGGCATGAACGCGCACAAATAGACGAGCTGTTTGACGCGCGGATGCGCGCCGGCCTCGGTGATGACGATTCCCGCATAGGAATGGCCGGCGAGCACCACGTCCTCGTCCAGCGCGTCGAGCGCTGCGCGCGTGGCCTCCACGTCGGCGGGGATGCCGCGCCGGTCCGGGCCGCCGCCCAGGGACGGCATGGTCAGCGCCATGGCGCGCACGCCGCGCGCTTCAAGCGCCGCGTTGAACGCATCGAGCGCCCAGGCGCCGTGCCATGCGCCCGGAATCGTCACCACCATCGTCATGCGCGTCTCCCTTTTTCAGGGTGTACGCGGCGGACGCGCGCAAGGATGCGTCAATCAGTCCACCATGACGACGATTTTCCCCGTCGCCTTGCGATCCTGCAAATCCTTGATCGCCAAGGCCGCGTCCGCCAGCGGATAGCGCTTGGAGATGCGCGGCTTGATCTTGCCTTCGCCATAGAGGCGGAAGAGATCGGCGATGTTCTCGGCGTTGCGTTGCGGCTCGCGCGCCACGAACGCGCCCCAGAACACGCCCACCACCTGGCAGCTTTTCAGAAGCGTCAGATTGAGCGGCAATTTCGGAATGCCGGCGGGAAAACCGATCACCAGGAACGTGCCTTCCCAATTGAGCGCGCGCACGGCGGGTTCGGCGTAGTCGCCGCCGACGCCGTCATACACGACATCGACGCCGCCGCCGCCCGCGGCCTTGATCGCGTCGGAGAAGGCGCGCTGTGCGTCCTTGTCCATCTTTTCGGGATAGACGATGCCGAGATCGGCGCCCGCCGCCTTGGCGAAATCGACCTTCTCCTGGCTCGAGGCGGCCGCGATCACCTTCATGCCGAACGCCTTGCCGAGTTCGACGGCGGCAAGGCCCACGCCGCCCGCCGCGCCGATGACGAGAAGGCTCTGGCCGGGCTTCACCGCGGCGCGATCCTTCAGCGCGTAATGCGAGGTGCCGTACGTCATCAGAAGCGCGCTCGCATCGTCGAACGGCATCGCGTCTGGAATTTTATAGACCGCGCGCGCATTCGCCTTGGCCTCTTGCGCGAAGCCGCCATTGCCGGTGGAGGCGAGCACGCGGTCGCCGGGCTTTACGTGCGTGACGCCTTCGCCCACCGCCTTGACGATCCCGCCCACTTCGCCGCCGGGCGAGAAGGGACGCGGCGGTTTGAACTGATAAAGGTCCTGGATCATCAGGAGGTCGGGGAAATTGGCCGAGGCGGCCTTCACGGTCACCACCACCTCGCCGGGGCCGGCGATAGGAGAGGGCACATCTTCCAGCGTGAGGCTCTCCGGCCCGCCCACGGTCTTGCTGAGGATGGCTTTCATGTCGTCTCCCGAAACGTCTGTTGGTTTTGCGTGAATGTGCGCCAAGGTCTAAGCCAGCGCCATGCGCCCGCCAAGGATGATCAATCGATGACGCGCCGCGGCTATCTCATGCGGATAGCGGTTTCCGTGGCGATCGACCTGCTGGATTTCACCATCGGGCGCGTGCCGATTTTCGGCTCCGTGGGAGAGGGGGCGAGCGCGCTCCTGCTCACCGCGCTCTGGGGGCCGGCGGGGCTCCTCTATCTGGGCGAGATCGTCGACCTCTCCGATCAATTCGACGGCTTCCTCCCCTCGGCCACGTTGATCGGTCTCTATGTGGGCTGGCGCGAGGGACATTTGACGGGAAAGTCGCCGCCGCCCGCGCCGCCGACGGTGCGATAGACCTAGTTTCGAGAGCGGTTCTCGTCCGAAAACCGCGCAACACTTTTCGGGAACCGCTCTCATGCGCGGCTATTTCGGGATCGGCGCGGAGGAAATGTCCAAGCCGATGAATCTGGGCGCCCTGATGCGCACCGCGCACGCCTTCGGCGCCAGCTTCTTCTTCACCATCAACGCCGCGCCGAAACTGCGCGAAGCCTACAATGCCGACACCTCGCGCAGCGCCGATTCCGTGCCCTATTATGCGTGGGGCAGCCTTGAGGAGATGCGCTTGCCGCGCGGCTGCGCGCTGGTGGGCGTGGAGCTGACGGACGAGGCGGTGGAGCTGCCGGTGTTTCGCCATCCCCAGGCGGCGGCGTACGTGTTGGGGCGCGAGCGCGGCTCGCTCTCGCCGGCCCTGATCGCGGCGTGCGATCATGTCGTGAAGATCCCGACCAAGTTCTGCATCAACGTTTCGCTCGCGGGCGCGCTTGTCATGTATGACCGCGCGCTGTCGCTTGGCGGCTATCCGGCGCGGCCGATCATGCCGGGCGGTCCATCGCCAGCGTTGAGCGAAGCGCTGAAAACGAAGCGCTAGTGCTTGGTGAGGCGCTGCAGCGCGCCCAACACGCCCTTGAACGCGAGCGGGCCCTCGGTGACGGCCAGCGCGTAGCAGATCGGGCCAGGCTCGGCGATCGGGCGGTGCGTCAGGTCTGGGTCGGCATAGGAAATGTCGCCCACGCCATAAAGGGCGTGCCCGTCATGAAAGGCGCCTTGCAGCACAAGGGTGTATTCGCCGCCCGAATGGGTGTGCGCGGGCGCGCCATGGCCGGGCTGGATGCGGAGCAATTCGGTCTCCGTCCCGTCGGCCTCCATGAGGCGCAGGGTGCGCAGACCGGGCGCGGCCGTGCGCCAGCTCTCGCCGCGCGCCTCGGCCTCAGCGGCGGCGCGGCGCACGGGTTCGGGCAGCGCCGCGAGTTCGGCCATGAGCCCGGAGGCCGGGGGCGCGGCGGGTGAAGGCGCGGCCTCATCCTGCGCCAGCGCGTCGATGCGGGCCATCATCGCGGCCAGCGCGCCGGGCCTGAGGCTGATCGCGCCAGATTGCTCGAACAGGGCGGCGGCGGCGTTCTCGGCCGCCGCGACGGCCTGGGCCTGGGCCGGCACCAAAGCGGCCTGCGCCTCCACCATCAGCGCCAGCGCGGGCGACAGCGCGCCCGAGGCATAAGCCCGCGCGAACTCCGACCGGATCGACCCTTGATCCATACTTGCTAGACCTTTCCGTCCAAATGCGCGCGCAGCCGCCCGAAGGCCAAACGTATTCTGGATTTTACGGTGCCAAGCGGCAATCCGGATCGCTCGGCGATTTCACGATGGGAGAGACCCTCATAAAAGGCTTGCTCCAATAGGCTGAGCTGTTCGGGCGGCAGCTGCGTCAGGGCGGCCTTCACCGCCTCGGCCCGCTCGGCCGCGCTCATGGCGTCGTCCGGCGCCAGCGGCGCCTCGGGCGCGAGGGGATCGTCGGCCGGGTCGATCTCGGGCTTGGCCGCGCGGCGGGCCGCGTCGATCCGCCGGTTGCGGGCGATCCGGAATATCCAGGTGGAGACGGCGGCCTGGTTCCGGTCGAACAGCTTGGCCTTGCGCCAGACCGTGACCATCACCTCCTGGGCCAATTCCTCGGCCAGGGCGTCGCCCGCGCCGAGGCGCAGGCAATAGGCCTTCACGCGCGGGGCGTAATATTCGAACAGGGCGGCGAAGGCGGCGCGGTCCTGCGCCTGGGCGACGGCCTCCATCAGGTCCGCGAAGTGCTCGCGGTCCGGTTTTTCCGTCTTGGTGTCTAAAGCTGACGTCACGAACCGTCCTTCACCCTTGACACCTATAGCCGCGCTTTCCGGCGGACGCCATGGCGGGCAGGTGGGCGCCGGGCGGCAGGATCGCTACATGGACAAGGAATGAGTCAAAAATTGTCCCCAAGACCCAGCCTCGCGGGGCTCGACCGGGCCGAACTCGCCGCGCGCATGGCCGAGATCGGCGTGCCGGCGACGCAGGCGCGCATGCGCGCCGAACAGCTCTGGCGCTGGATTTACCATTATGGCGTGACCGATTTCATGGCGATGACGAATGTCGCCAAGGAGGTGCGCGCGCGCCTCACCGAGGCGTTCACGCTGGAGCGTCCGGAAATCCTCGCGCAGCAGGTCTCGCGCGACGGCACGCGCAAATGGCTGATCCGGCTCGCGCCCGGCAATGAGGTGGAGACCGTCTTCATCCCCGATGTCGGCCGCTCCGGCGCGCTCTGCGTCTCCTCCCAGGTGGGCTGCACGCTGAATTGCACCTTCTGCCATACCGGCACGCAAAAGCTGGTGCGCAATCTCAGTGCGCAAGAGATCGTCGCTCAAGTGCTGATCGCGCGCGACGCGCTCGGCGAATGGCCCACCTCGAACGAAGATCGCGCGCTTACGAACATCGTCTTCATGGGCATGGGCGAGCCGCTCTATAATTTAGACAATGTCGCGGCCGCGATCGACATCATCTCCGACGGCGACGGCGTCTCCATCTCGCGCCGCCGCATCACCGTCTCCACGGCGGGTGTGGCGCCGAAAATTCCAGAGCTGGGCGCACGCACCGGCGCGATGCTGGCGATTTCGCTGCACGCGACGAACGACGCGCTGCGCAACGAGCTCGTGCCGCTCAACAAGAAATACAATCTCGAAGAGCTGTTCGCCGCCATCCGCGCCTATCCGAGCCTCGGCAACGCCAAGCGTGTGACATTCGAATATGTGATGCTCAAGGGCGTCAATGACAGCATGACGGAAGCCAAGGCGCTCGTCGCGCTGCTCAAGAACATTCCCTCCAAGATCAATCTCATCCCGTTCAATCCCTGGCCGGGAACTAAATATGAGTGCGCCGATTGGGAGACGATCGAACGCTTCGCGGCGGTGTTGAATCGCGCCGGCTATGCAAGCCCCATCCGTACGCCGCGCGGACGCGATATCTTGGCCGCGTGCGGACAGCTGCGCAGCGAAAGCGTCAAGGAGCGGGCGAGCGCGCGTTTAAAGCGCGAAGCGGCGACGGGATAATGTAAAAGCCCTCCCTTAATTGCGATACGGTATATCAGAAAGGGAAACGGTAACATCCGACCTCCCGTGGCGACTAATCAGATCGAGAACCTCGGATCGAAGCGTTGCTTGATTGCTTGATGGGCCTACCATCACATCTTCAAGTGCGCCTAAACATGGTATGTGAACCCTAGAAATAGAAGCGATTCCTACTCCGGATTTGGATTCAGTAATCGGCGCGGCAACAAGTCGAATTTCCCTCTCGTCTTCAAAGGCAATGTGTTTGTGCGTGATAGATGTGACCATATATTTTGCGGTCTCCTCATGAGACGAAGCTAGTACATCTTCCAAGGTGGTTTTGTTTATCAGTCCCTTGGCAACCTTAACGTAAATCTCCGCAAGTCCTGCTAATCCGTCAAGTTTTGCCACGAATCTTGGATCACAGTCTCCGTACGTTACGCGCGACAAATACAGCGCGTGGAAGAGTTGGTGCTTTTTCAAATTCACTAAGCTGTCGAGAAGCCTTTGAGTGTCAAAACGAAGTGCAACGCCAGCGTTCCCTCCGTAAGCACGCCACAGTGTAAGGATGCCGCCGAGAGTCTGATGAGGTTCTTCATGCGCTGAAAACGACGTTACGTGCATTGGGGTCATTCGGTCAGCGATTGTGGTAATTGCTTTGGGAAGAACCTGCGTATCCTGCTTTATTACTGCTTCGATCCCTCCAGGCTCCTTGCGCATGCGATTGGCAAGAACAGGTCGCTTTCTTACGAAGCGTTCCAATTCTTCCTTACAACGGCCGTGAATCGCCTCGGCTACCGTGTCTTGTGCCAGCGAAAATTCAGTCAGGTCATTCAGCCATCTATAGTGTGTAGCCCAGAGTACTCCGGAGGTGAGTATTGCTTGGAGTGCCGACAACCGAGTGTAGTGAAAAAGCTTCGGCGTTCTTTTGACTAGTTCGTTTTCGTCGATGTATGGTGCTTGTAGCGTGACTTCGTGCATTGCCGTTTCATCACTTAGGGTGGGCGTTGAATATCGGTCAGTTGCGCAGATTTACCAACGAAAGGTATCTAATGGCTTTCGGCGCAACCTCCACCACGGACGACGTGCTTGCGGGCGTCGATCTCACGGGTAAGCGCATTTTCGTCACCGGCGTCTCCGCCGGCTTGGGCGTTGAAACGGTGCGCGCGCTCTTGGCGCATGGCGCAAGCGTGGTCGGCGCCGCGCGCGATCTCGCGAAAGCAGACGAAGCGGCCGCGCCCGCGCGGGCGGCGGGCGGCGATCGCTTCTCCATCGTGCAATGCGACCTTGCCGATCTTTCCAGCGTGCGCGCCTGCGCCGACGCGCTCGTCGCGCGCAATGAAAAGTTCGACGTGCTGATCGCCAATGCGGGCGTCATGGCCACGCCCTTCGGCAAGACGAAGGATGGCTTCGAGACGCAATTCGGCACGAACCATCTGGGCCATTTCGTGCTGCTCAATCGCCTTGCGCCGCTGGTGAAGGATGGCGGACGCATCGTGTGCCTCTCCAGTTCGGGCCATCGCTTCTCCGACGTCAATCTCGACGATCCCAATTTCGAGCGCACGCCCTTCACGCCGTTTCAGGCCTATGGCCGCTCCAAGACGGCGAACGCGCTGTGCGCGGTGGGTCTCGATATGCGCCTGAAGAAACGCGGCGTGCGCGCCGCGGCCGTGCATCCGGGCGTGATCCAAACCGAACTTGGCCGCCACATGACGCCGGAATCGCTGAAAGAGGTCACGGGCGGGGCGACGGATCTGTCCGCCTTTACCTTCAAATCAATTCCGCAGGGCGCGGCCACCAGCGTCTGGGCCGGCATCGTCGCGTCCGGCGATGCGGTCGGCGCGCGCTATTGCGAGGATTGCCATGTCGCCGACATTCTGGACGATCCCGACGCGCGCGAGGGCGTTCGGTCCTACGCGGTCGATCCCGCGCGCGCCGATGCGCTCTGGGCGCTGAGCGAAAAAGTGGTCGGCGAGACATTTGCGTGAAGGGGCCGCTTTTGACGGGCGAGGGCTGCGTGCTGCGCCCGCTTGACCTTTCAGACGCGCCCGCCCTGTTCGAGGCCGACAGCGATCCGACGGTGCGTCATTTCTGGTCCGCGCCCGCGCATGACGATATCGGGAAGACCGAAGCCGCCATCGCGCGCATGCTGGCCGATGAAGCGTGCCTGATCTGGGCGATCAGCGCGGACGGCGATCGCGCGGAAGGACGCATCGCGCTGTTCACGCTGCGCGACGGGGTCGCCGAAATCGGCATCATTCTGCGCGCGCGCGCGCAGGGGCGCGGTCTTGGCCGGCGCGCGCTCGCGCTCGTCGCCAGGCATGGCTTTTCCGATCTGGGGCTTCATCGCATGTTCGGCGATGTCGATCCCGAAAACGTCGCGTGCCTGAAAATGTTCGCAGCCGCCGGCTTTGCGCGCGAGGCGCTGCTGCGCGGGAATTGGCGCACCCATCTGGGCGTGCGCGACAGCGTGATCATGGCGCGCCTGCGCGACGATGTGATGTGAGGAGCGCGCTTTCGCCGCAAACCGAAGCGGGGCTTCGCGCGTATTCTGTGCGCATGGACGCACCAAAGCTCATCGTCTGGTATGACAGCGCCTGTCCGCTCTGCGCGCGCGAGATCGCCTTGATGCGTGCGCTCGACCGCGCCGGCGCGATCCGCTTCGTCGATCTTTATAGTGACGCGGCCTGTCCAATCGATCGGGCGACGCTTCTGCGCCGCTTTCACGCGCAGGAAGCGGGTGGCGACATCGTTTCCGGCGCGGCGGCGTTCGCCGCGATGTGGCGTGCGATACCGGTCCTGCGGCCCTTGGGCCTTATGGCGCGCTGGCGCCCGCTGCTCGTGCTTCTGGAGGCGGCTTATGGCGCCTATCTGCGCGTGCGCCCGCGCCTGCAGCGTTGGGCCGGCGCGCGATGAATCCGATTCCCGGTCCCTATGCGGCGGCGGTGATCGGCGCCACCAGCGGCATTGGCGCGGCCTTGGTGCGCGCGCTGGCCGAAGATCCGGCGGTGTCGCAGGTGTTCGCCTTCGCGCGCGGCGCGTTCGAGACGCCGTATGAGAAGGTCGTGCGCGGCGTCGTCGACATCACGCGCGAGGACACCATCGCCGAGGCCGCCGCGCGCATCGGCGATGCGCCGCTGCGGCTCGTCATCGTCTCCACCGGCTTTCTGCACGACGACGCGCACGGACCCGAAAAGCGCATCGCCGACCTCGACGGCGAAAAGCTCGCGCGCAGTTTCCTGTTGAACAGCATCGGCCCCGCGCTCGTGGCCAAGCATTTCGCCCCGCTGCTCGCGCGGTCCGGAAAGGCCGTGTTCGCCGCGCTCTCCGCGCGCGTAGGCTCCATCGAAGATAATCGCAGCGGCGGCTGGTACGGCTATCGCGCCTCGAAGGCCGCGCTCAATCAGATCGTGCGCACGATGGCGATCGAGATCGGCGCGCGGCGGCGGGAGACGATCTGCGTGGCGCTGCATCCAGGCACTGTGGATACGGCTTTGTCGAAGCCGTTCCAGGGCGGCGTGAAGCCGGAATCGCTGTTCACGCCCGATTATGCGGCCGCGCGCCTCATCGACGTGATCGCGGCGCTGGAGCCCGCCGATACGGGCCGCCTCATCGCCTGGAACGGCGAGCGCATCCCGTTTTGAGGCCGAATCGGACGAATCGGCGTAGCAAGCGGCCATGACCGATCTCGCCATGCAGCTCGCGCTCGTCCTCGCCGGCATCGCGCTGGGCTGGACGATGCTGTTCTCCTTCGTGGTCGCGCCCGTCTCGTTTCGCGACATGGATCAAGGGCGCGCCGATCGGCATGTGCGGCGCGTGATCAAGGCGGGCCATGGCATCGTCGCGGCGGTGTGCTTGTTGGCGGCGCTCGCCGCGCTTAGCGCCGGTGCGTTCGGCGGCGCAACGATCGCGCTGATCTGCGGCGTGTTCTACGTGATGTGCCAATGGGCGCTGGCCCCGCGCGACGATCGTCCGATCATGGGCAAGCGCAAGATCAAGACGGCGCGTGTGGTCGCCTCGGGTCTGACAGCGCTGGTCATGCCGGTGCTGATCGCCTCGATGGTGCTGACGCGGCTCGGCATCTAAGGCGCGCACACGCCGTCGCGCGCGGTCCAGCCCAAAAGCGCGCCGTCGTGCCCGCGTACTTCCGTGGCTTCGGGGCAGGCGGCGCCTGGCGCGCGCACGAAAACCGGATCGCCCGCGCCGGCGATGCGCAGCGTCGGATCGGCGGAGGCGATGACGGCGGGGCCCGCGCCCGGATCGCGCGGCGCACGGCAATCCCATTGCGCCGCCTCGGCGATGAGGCGCACCAGGATGCGTCCGCCATTTTCTTCTTCGCCCGCATGCAGGATTCGCGCGCCTTCCGGCGCCAGGGAAAGACAGGACTCGATCGCGGGCATGAGCTCCACGATGTGTGTGTCCCAGCGCGCATAGGCGCAGCCCTGCAATGCCGCGCCGTCCGCCACGCGCACACGCGCGCGCATCGGGTATGGGACGCCTTCGCGTTCGCACGCCGCCGGGGTGAGCGTCAGCGTGAGTGGGCCGCTCGCGATATCGGTGGCGCCGGTTTCCGAAAGACGCGGCGCGGCGTAAGGCGCGCTGATTGGTCCGCCGAGCGCGGGGCGGTCGAACACCAGCCCCATGTGCGGCGCTGAATCGAGGCGCCAATCGGCTCCGAGCGCCACCACATGATTGGCGACGATATCGAGCGGCGCGGGCGCTTCGCGCGGCGCCTCGGGCGCGGGGCTTTCGCGCGGCGGCGCTTCAAGGCCGCACGCGCACAGCGCGAACGCGAGAACGAAAGGCGGAAGTCGAAGCATCCGCATTCCTATCGCGGCGCGGACGCCCTTGCCACGCCTGACGCCCGCGTCATAGTTTGCGTTCCCCCGTTTTCGTGGCGCGCGCCGCGCCAGGATTTGCATGACCGATCTTCGCGAAACCTATCGCGGCCTGAGCGCCAACACGCAGGGCGCGCTTTGGATGCTGGCTTCGGCGCTGTTCTTCACCGTGGCGACGACCTTGGTGAAATTCCTGGGCGAGTCCTACGGCGCGGCGCTGCAGGCCTTCTATCGCCAATTCGGCGCGCTCCTTCTCGTGCTGCCGCTGATCGCGCGCGATCCCGTCGCCGCGTTTCGCACCACGCGGCCGGGCATTTTGTTTTTCCGTTCCGCGGCGGGCACGGTGGCGATGATCCTCGCCTTCTATTCGATCCAGAAGATGCCATTGGCGGAAGCGAACGCGCTTTCCTTCACGCGCACGCTCTGGATCGTGCCGATGGCGGCGCTGCTGCTGCGCGAGGTCGTAGGGCCCTATCGCATCGGCGCGACGCTGGTCGGCTTCGCCGGCGTTCTTCTGATGCTGCAGCCCGGCGCTGGAACTTCGTTCGGTCTGCCGGCGCTGGCCGCGCTCGGCTCGGCGTTCTTGTTCGCCGCCACCATTCTCGGCATGAAGGTGATGACGCGCGATCATTCGACGACGGTGCTGATCGCCTGGGCCGCAACGCTTGGCGTGGTGCTGGCCATCCCGGGCGCGCTTCTGGAATGGCGCTGGCCCACATGGCCCGACTTTTTGATGCTCACCGCCATGGGCGGCTTAAGCCTGATGGCGCAGACCTGCTATATTCGCGGCATGGCGCTCGGCGACGCGGCGGCCATGGCGCCGATCGATTATACCCGTCTGGTGTTCGCGCTGATCGTCGGGCTGCTCTTGTTTCAGGAAATACCCAACGCCGTCACCATGCTCGGCGCGCTCGTCGTCATCGCCTCCACCTTGTTCATCACCATTCGCGAAGCGCGACTCAAGAAGCCGCCGCCGCCCGTGAATGAATAGCGCCTTGGATCATGTGGCGCGAATGAGGTCGGCGGCGATCACGATCCCGATCGCCAAACAGGCTTGCGCGCCGACATAGGTCCACCACACCACTGGCGCGGTGATGCGGCGCGCGGGCGCGTCGGGCGCCATGCGGAAGAGCTCCGCCGCGAGCACGCCGTCCGAAACAAGAAAGAGCACCGCGCCCAGCATGGCCGGCCAGGCCCGCCAATCCAGCCAGAAGCTCATCATCGCCATGGCGCTGATGGCGGCGGCGTAAGGGATCACGCCGAACGCCAGAACCCCCAGCTTGGGCGCGAGCCACAGCAGATAGACGAGGACGACAAGGCCGACCGCGACCATCCCCGCAGTGCGCGGCCAGATCGGCTCCAGCGGCCCCGCCCCGATCCACAGGCCCACGAACATCGCCAGATAGAGCAATTGCGCGATCAGGAAGGCGCCGATGCCGAGCGGCAGCGTCCATTTCTTGTCGAACGCCAGCGCCAGGTCTCCCAGCGCGGAGAACGCCAGCGCCAGGACGAGGGGGTTCAGATCCTCCAGAGCGAAGGCGAGCGCCAGCGCCCCGATCGCGCTGGTCTTCACCGCCGCGCGTAGGAGGGTGCGGGGCCGGTCGAGGAAGACGAGCCCATAGGCCAGCGCGCCGGCGAAGCTAAGCGCCACGAGCGCCCAGGAAAGCGGTCCAAACCCCATCAGAATCTCCCCGGCGCACTGTGTCGGGCCGGGGAAGCGGCGCGCAAGAGCGCATTGGCGTTGCGGCGCCGTCGACAGGGCGCTTTCGCTGCGTATTGTGCGCCCGACATGGCGCGGGGCGCCTGGAGGAGAGCGATGGAACTGAATTCTTCGATTTCTGCAGTGGTGACGGGCGGTGCTTCGGGCCTGGGCCTCGCCACGGTGAAGGCGCTGATGGCGCATGGCGTCAAATGCGCGATGTTCGATCTGAACCCCGAGCGCGGCGAGGCCGCCGCCAAGGAGACCGGCGCGCTCTATTGCAATGTGAACGTCACCGATGATGCGAGCGTCGACGCAGGCTTCGCCGCCGCGCGCGCCGCCAACGGCCAGGAGCGAATCCTCGTCAATTGCGCCGGCACGGGCAACGCCATCCGCACCGCCTCGCGCTCCAAGGAAGGCGAGATCAAGCATTTCCCGCTCGACGCCTTCAACATGATCATCCAGATCAATCTGGTCGGCACGTTCCGCTGCATCGCCAAATCCGCGGCCGGCATGCTCACGCTCGATCCCCTGCCGACGGGCGAGCGCGGCGCGATCGTCAATACCGGCTCGGTGGCGGCGGTGGACGGCCAGATCGGCCAGGCCGCCTATTCCGCCTCCAAGGGCGGCGTCGTCGGCATGACGCTGCCGATCGCGCGTGACCTCGCGCGCGAAGGCATCCGCATCAACACGATCCTGCCGGGCCTCTTCAACACGCCGCTGATGGGCCCGCCCGGCTCGCCGTTCCGCCAGAAGCTCGAGGCGCAAGTGCCGTTCCCGGCGCGTCTGGGCGAGCCGCCGGAATATGCGTCGCTGGCGCTGCAGATGATCACCAATTCCTATTTCAACGGCGAAACGGTGCGTCTCGACGGCGCGATCCGGATGGCGCCGCAATAGGGAAATCCAATCCGCGCGCGCCCATGCGAACATGGGCGCGCGCCGACGGATAGGGAGCGCGATTATGAAAGACCTGCGCGGCAAGACCGCGTTCATCACGGGCGGGGCGGGCGGCATCGGCCTTGCCATGGCGGAAGCGTTCGGCCGTGAAGGCATGAATGTGATGATCGCCGACATCGATGCGAACCTGCTTGAAAAAACCGTGCAGGCCCTGCGCGACAAGCAGGTCCGCGCCGAGGGCGTTGTCGCCGATGTCGCGAGCCGCGATTCCATGCGCGCCGCCGCGCTCGCGACGATCTCCAAATTCGGCAAGGTGCATGTGGTCTGCAACAATGCCGGCGTGGCCGCTGGCGGCCCCATCGGCCAGGTGCCCGAGCGCGACTGGGATTGGATCCTCGACGTTAACATCAAGGGCGTCGTCTATGGGATGGAAGTGTTCGCGCCGCTGATGGAAAGCCATGGCGAGGGCGGCCATTTCGTCAACACCGCCTCGATGGCCGGCCATGTCGGCGCGCCGATGCTGGAGCCTTATTGCGCCACCAAATTCGCCGTCGTCGGCATGAGCGAGGGCTGGGCCAATCAGCTCGCGGCGAAGAATATCGGCGTTAGCGTTCTATGCCCCGGTTTCGTGCGCACCCGCATCCATGAGAGCCGGCGCAACCGCCAGGGCGCCTATGGCGGCGACAAGGACCAGGACGCGCTTGAGGTGACGGGCGTGGCCGCCCAGGCGGTGGAGGGCGGCATCCCGCCCGAAGCGGTCGCCGCGCGGGTGGTGGAGGCCGTCAAGGACAACGACCTCTACATTTTCACCCACCCCGAATATCGCCCGTTCATGGAAATGCGCTTCCAGGCGATGATGGCGGCGGTGGCGAAATCGGAGCAAAGTCCAGCGCTTAGCGGATTGCCCAAGCGCGACCTCACCACCCTCGCGCAGGCGCAGCAGTAAACTGCGCGTGAAATTGCTGCGCTGCATCTAAAAGCCGCCGCATCCGCATCCTATCTCCAAAGTGATAGGCCCTCCGGCCGGGTGTGGAGCAAGTGCGATGGGTGCGGCCTCGGCGTCAGCATGCGGACCGGTTTGGGATATCCCCCAAGGCCTCGCAGGTCGCGGCGCGCTCGCGGCGATGGCGCTGCTCAATGGCCGTCAAAACCAGGCGGCGGTCGCGTTGCTCGATCCTGCGCCCGGCGATGTCGTGCTCGAGATCGGGTCTGGCCCCGGCCTGGCGCTGCGCAAGCTGGTGCGGGCCGTGGGGCCCGAAGGCTTCGTCGTCGGCATCGATAAATCGCGCACCGCCACGCGCGTGGCGGCCCACGCCATTCGCGGCGCCGTGCTGGACGGGCGTGCCTTCGTCAAGCAATGCGGCCCCGAATTGATGCCGTTCCGCGATCGCATGTTCGACAAGGCGTTGGCGGTGAATTCCTTCGGGCTGTGGGAAGATCCGGTGCGCGCGCTGCGCGAGATCGGGCGCGTGCTGCGCCCGGGCGGGCGGCTCGTCATCACGCAGCGCGGCCATCACCTGCAAACGCCCAGCGAGTTTCCCGGCGCCGCGGAAGGCTTTGACCGCATCGGCCAAGCCGTCGCGCTGCTCAAGGCCTCCGGCTGGCGGCTGGTGGATGAACGCGCCGACCGGGACGGGGCGCGGCTTCTGGCTTTGAGCGTGCTGGCCGAGCGGGTCGAATAGGGCTCTTGCCTTCCCTTCCGTCGGCTTGCTCTCTCGGCGTTGAGGAAACGCCGAGAGAGCCATGAAGACCCTGCTGATCGCCAATCGCGGCGAGATCGCCATCCGCATCGCGCGCAGCGCCGCCGATCTGGGCCTCGCCACGATCGCGGTGCACGCCGAGGATGACGCGCTCGCGCCGCACGTGCGCAAGGCCGATCGCGCGCACGCGCTGAGCGGCGTGGGCGCGGGCGCGTATCTCGACGGCGAGCAGATCATCGCGGCCGCCAAGGCGCTCGGCGCCGATGCGATCCATCCCGGCTATGGCTTCTTGAGCGAGAATGCGCGCTTCGCCGCCGCCTGCGCCGAGGCGGGCCTGATCTTCGTGGGCCCCGCGCCGCACGCGCTGTCCGTGCTGGGCGACAAGGCCGCCGCGCGCGCGCTCGCGGGCGAGGCAGGCGCGCCGATGCTGCGCGGCACGGCGGGCGGCATCGATGTCGCGGCCGCGCGTGCGTTCTTGAAAGAGGTCAAGGGTCCGATCCTCCTCAAGGCCGTCGCCGGCGGCGGCGGGCGCGGCATGCGCCTTGTCCGCGTCGCCAACGAGCTTGAGGAGGCGTTCGCGCGCTGCGCCTCCGAAGCGCGCGCGAGCTTCGGCGACGAGGCGCTTTACGCGGAAGAATTTTTCGACGCCGCGCGCCATGTGGAGGTGCAGATCGTCGGCGACGGCGATGAATTCGCCCATGTTTACGATCGCGAATGTTCGCTGCAGCGCCAGCGCCAGAAGATCGTTGAGATCGCGCCGGCGCTGTTCGTGCACGAGGCGGTGCGCGAAAAATTGTTCGACGCCGCGCTGAAGATCGCGCGCGCGGCGCGCTACAAGAACTTGGGCACGATCGAATTTCTTGTCAACGCGCGCGGCGGCGCTGATGCGCGCTTCGTCTTCATCGAGGCCAATCCGCGCCTCCAGGTGGAGCATACGGTGACGGAGGCGATCACCGGCCTCGATCTGGTGCGTCTGCAATTGGAGATCGCCGCCGGGCGCACGCTGCGCGAACTCGGCTTCGATACGCCGCCGCCGGCGCGCGGCATGGCCATCCAGGCCCGCATCAATCTTGAGACGATGGGCGCGGATGGCGCCGCGCGTCCGAGCGGGGGCGTGATCGCCGCTTATGAAGCGCCCAGCGGACCGGGCGTGCGCGTCGACGATGCGGCCTATGCCGGCTATCGCACCAGCGCGCGCTACGACGCGCTTCTGGCCAAGCTGATCGTCGCCGCGCCGCACGCCGATTTCGCCGCGCTCTGCGCCAAGGCCGCGCGCGCGCTGGCGGAATTCCGCATCGCGGGACCCGCGACGAACATTCCGTTTCTGCATGCGCTTTTGAGCGATGCGGACGTGCGCGCCGGCGGCTTCGACACGCGCTTCATCGAAACGAACGCCGCGCGCCTCATCGCCGCGCCCACGCCGCCGAAGCGTTTCGTCGAGCCGCAGGGCCAAGCCAAAGGCCCCGGCGCGCGCATCGACGCCAGCGATCCGCTGGCCGTGCTCGCCCATGGCAAAGCCGAAAGCGACGCGGCGCATGCGCGCCACGAGCTTGAGGAAATGCCCGCCGGCATGGAGGCCGTGCGCGCGCCGATGCAAGGCACGATCCGCGAGGTTCTGGCCGGCGAAGGCGCATCGGTGCGCGCGGGCGCGCCGCTCTTCATCCTGGAGGCGATGAAGCTGGAGCATGTCATCGCCGCGCCGCGCGCGGGAATCGTGCGCGCCGTGCATGTGGCGCCGGGCGATGCGGTGTTCGAGGATCACGCGCTTGCTTTCATCGAAGAGACGGATTCGGCGAGCGCGAGCGATATACGCGACGAAGCGGCCGCCGATCTCGATCTCATTCGCCCCGATCTCGCCGAACTCCAATCGCGGAGGGAAAAAACCCGCGACGCCTATCGCAAGGACGCGGTCGCGCGCCGGCGTAAGACCAAGCAGCGCACCGCGCGAGAAAACGTGGACGATCTCTGCGATCCCGGCTCATTCCTGGAATATGGCGCGCTCGCCGTGGCCGCGCGTCGCCGCCGCCACGCTTTGGAGGAATTGATCGAGACGACGCCGGCCGATGGGCTGATCGCGGGCTTTGGCCGCGTCAATGGCGCACATTTCGATGAGGATGCCGCGCGCACGGCGGTGCTGGCCTATGATTATACCGTGCTCGCGGGCACGCAGGGCGCGCACAATCATCTGAAGATGGATCGCCTGTTCGAACTCGCGCATCGTTGGCGCGCGCCGCTCGTTTTCTTCACCGAAGGCGGTGGCGGACGACCGGGCGACACGGAAGGGGCGGGGCCGGTGCGCGGCTTCGAGCTTTTGGGCAAGCTCAGCGGCAACGCGCCGTTCGTCGGCATCAATAGCGGGCGCTGCTTCGCTGGAAACGCCAGCGTTCTCGGCTGTTGCGACGTGATCATCGCCACCAGGAATTCGAACATCGGCATGGGCGGCCCCGCGATGATCGAAGGCGGCGGGCTTGGCATATATCGCCCCGAGGAGATCGGCCCCATCGACGTGCAGATGAAAAGCGGCGTCGTCGATATCGCCGTGGAGGACGAGGCGGCCGGCGTCGCAGCCGCTAAGAATTATCTCTCCTATTTCCAAGGCAGGCTGAAGGATTGGACGTGCGCCGATCAGCGACTCCTGCGCAGCGCGATTCCGGAAAATCGCCTGCGCGCCTATGACAGCCGCGCGCTCATTCGCACGCTGCTCGACACCGACACGTTCCTGGAGCTGCGTCCGAAATTCGGCCTCGCCATGATCACCGGCTTCGCCCGCGTGGAGGGCCGGCCCGTGGGAATCATCGCCAACAATCCGGCCCATATTGGCGGCGCCATCGACAGCGACGCCGCAGACAAGGCCGCGCGCCTCATGCAGATTTGCGAAGCCTATGATGTGCCGATCGTTTCGCTTTCCGATACGCCGGGCATCATGGTCGGGCCCGACGTGGAGACGACGGGCCTGGTGCGCCACGCAGCGCGCCTTTTCGTCATCGGCGCCAATTTGAGCGTGCCGGTTCTGTCCATCGTGCTGCGCAAATCCTATGGCCTCGGCGCGCTCGCCATGACTGGCGGCTCGAACCAGACCTCCATGTATGTGTGCGCCTGGCCTACGGGCGAGTTCGGGGGCATGGGTCTCGAAGGATCGGTCAAGCTCGGCTATCGCAATGAATTGGCCGCGATTGAAGATCCCGCGCTGCGCAAGGCGAAATTCGATGACATGGTCGCCGCCGCCTATCAGCGCGGCAAGGCGTTGGCGCAGGCGACCACCTTCACCATCGACGACGTGATCGATCCGGCCGATACGCGTCGGTGGATCGTGGAAGGGCTCAAGGCCGCGGGGACAGCGCCGCGGCGCGCCGAGAAAAAATTGCGCTGGATCGATGCGTGGTGACATGCGCGCTTGATCCCGCGCAAGGCGCGGCGCAGCGTTGCGGCTGACGCTGGATGAAGGAGGCCGTGATGAGATCGATACTGGTCGCGGCGGCGGCGCTGTTGTCCGCCTGCGCGCATGAAGAGACGCCCGATACGGATGCGGCGGCCGCGCAGCGCGCGACCGGACTTGAGATCGCGCAGGCGCGCTGCGCGACATGCCACGCCGTCGGCGAAACCGGCGCGAGCCCCGTTGCGGGCGCGCCGCTTTTTCGGGAGCTGCACACGCGCTATCGCTTCGACGTTCTGGAAGAGGAATTGCGCGAAGGTGTGCATGTCGGCGACACGCGCATGCCGCAATTCGCGTTCACGATCGCCGAGACGGATGCGCTGATCGCGTATCTCCGCACGCTGCAAGGCTTTGGCGGCGAGGCCGCGCCTTAGACGTTCCTCTCGCGGCGCGTGCGCTCTTTTGCACGGTTCCACGTTGCCGCGCGGGCGGCGACATTTTCGTCGGCTCGCAGCGCGTCACCTTCCAGGATTTCGCCTCCGTCGGCACGCGATAGGGCGCCTTAAGTGCTGCGCGTGCCGGGCGGCCGCTCGGTGCGGTCGGCTTCGTTCGACATGCTGGAATGCTCGCCGGTCTTTTGCGCGCGCCGCGCGCGGAACATTTGATACACCGCCAGCAGGGCCACCGCGACGAGCGTGAAGATGGCGAGGCTGAGAACGAGGCTCGACGTGGTCATGGGCGATCTCCAGCGCCCGCCCGTCCTTCAAGCAACCAACAGTCTCGGCTCTGGTTCCATGAAGCACGTCCGCGTCAGATTGAGGCTAACCGAAGCGGAGAACGTGCTCTAAATCTAATATCTAGACCGTGATTTGCGTTTTCGGCTGGTGCAACCGAAAACGATCACGGTCTAGCCCTTCGTCAGTTCGACGAACACGTCCTCAAGGTCGGGCTCCTCGATCGAAAGATCCTTGATGGCGATGCCCGCGCGGCGCACGCGGTCAAGCAATTGCTCAACCGAGTGCTCGCTGGTGCGATACGTCACGGTGATGGCGCCGTCCGCGCGCAGCGCCGCGCCCACATCGTCGAAGCCCGCCGGCATCGCGCTCAATTCGCCTTGCGGCTTGACCACCAGCGTCTTGCGGTCGAGTCGTCCGATCAGGGCCCGCGTCGGCTCCATCGCGATCACCTGGCCATGATTGATGATGGCGATGGTGTCGCAGAGCGCTTCGGCCTCTTCGAGATAATGGGTGGTGAGCACGATGGTCGTGCCCTTGGCGTGCAAGTCCTGCACATAGCTCCAAAGCTGGCGGCGCAATTCCACGTCGACGCCCGCGGTCGGCTCGTCGAGCACCAGGACGGGCGGGGCGTGCACCATGGCCTTCGCCACCAGCAGGCGCCGCTTCATGCCGCCCGAGAGCGTGCGCGCATAGGCGTCCTTCTTGTCCCAAAGGCCCACGGCCTTGAGAATCTCCTCCGTGCGCCGCTCCGCCTTGGGCACGCCATAGAAGCCGGCCTGGATTTCCAGGCTCTCGGCGGGGCTGAAAAAGGGATCCATATTGAGTTCTTGCGGCACGATGCCGATCGCGCCGCGCGCATTGCGGGCCTCGGTGTCGATGTCATGGCCCCAGATGCGGGCGCTGCCGCCCGATTTCACCACGACGCCGCCGAGGATGTTGATGAAGGTGGATTTGCCCGCGCCATTGGGGCCGAGGAGCCCGAAGAAACTGCCGCGCGGGATCGCCAGATCGATCGCCTTGAGCGCGTGCTTGGGCGGGGCGCCCTTTTGGGCGCGATAAGTTTTGTCGAGGCCGCGCGCCTCGATGGCGTAGTCGGGAAGGGCGGGCATGATCGGGGTTTCCAGCGACGTGTTCTGATTGTTGCCGCGCGCGGCGATGCGGCTTAGGTACGGGCGCGCTTCGCCAGGTTCAACCGAGGGGCTCTCTTTTGGCCAAACCAGATCACGTCCAACCCGGAGACGCCGATGCCTTGCCCGCGCCGGAAGTGATCGAGGTGCGCTCGCGGCGGGTCAAGTGCGATGGAGGGGGCGGGGCGCTCGGCCATCCGGTCGTCTATTACGACATGGGCGAGGACGATTTCGTCGAATGCCTCTATTGCGACCGCCGCTTCGTGCTGGCCGCGGACGCGGACGGCCACTAACGTCTGTGCTAAGCTCCAGGCCGCCAAGGAGGCGCCCCAAGGAGCCGACCATGACCGCCCATCCCGAAGCCGCCGCCCTGTTCCAAAAGCTGCACCAGGGCCCCGATATATTGCTTTTGCCGAACGCGTGGGACGCCGCCTCCGCGCGCGTCATCGAAAGCGCCGGAGCCAAGGCCATCGCCACGTCGAGCGCCGCCGTCGCCTGGAGCCATGGCTATGCGGACGGCCACGACATGCCGTTCGAGAAATTGCTCGCCACCACGGCGGAAATCGCGCGCGCGATCCGTGTGCCGCTGACGGTGGACGCCGAGGGCGGCTATGCCGATCAGCCAGCGAAAGTGGGCGCTCACGTCGCCGCCCTGATCGATGCCGGCGCGGTGGGGATCAATCTTGAGGACGCGCGCGATCCGCCCGAGGCGCATGCGCGCAAGATCGAGGCGGCGCGCGGCGCGGCCGAGCGCGCGGGCGTCAATCTCTACATCAATGCGCGCACGGACGTTTACATCAAACGCCTCGCCGCGCCCGATGAAATGGCGGGCGAAAGCGTGCGCCGGGGCGGGCTCTATCGCGAAGCGGGCGCGAGTGGCCTCTTCGTGCCGGGCGTGATCGATGCGGGTGAGATCGAAACCATCGTGCGCGGCGTATCCATGCCGCTCAATGTGATGGCGCGCCCTGGCCTGCCGAAAGCGGGCGCGCTCGCCGCTTTAGGCGTGCGCCGCCTCTCGGCCGCCACTGGCGTCGCCGCCGCGGCCTGGGCCGCCGTGCGCGCGGCGGCGGGCGCGTTCCTGGCCGAAGGCGACAGCGAAATCCTCGCCCAGCACGCGGGCGAGGCGTTCAATTATAACGAGCTGTTCAAGCGCTGAGCTGCGCTTTAAGCGCGGCGTTCTCGGCCCGAAGCCGCGCCAATTCCTCACGGATCGGCGCGAGCGCTTCGGCGAGCTCGGCTTCGGTGAAGCGCGGGACGATGTGTTGCGGGCAATTCCAATCGAGCGCCGCGACCTCCACCACGAAGGCGCGCTCCACCTTGGCCTTGTAGCCGGGCAGGGAGAGCTGCTCGAACAGCGCGGGATCGTCGTCCACCACGCGCACGCGGCCGAGCGCCTTGAGCCGCGCGCGGCGCGGATAATCCATGAAGATGAAAGCCGCGCGGTCGTCGCCGGCGAAATTGCCCAGCGACACATATTGGCGGTTGCCGCGAAAATCGGGGAAGGCGAAGCGGCCTTCGTCCAGCACCTTAATGAAGCCGGGCGGGCCGCCGCGATGCTGCACGTACGGCCAGCCGGTCTCGGAGACGCTGGCCATGTAGAAATGGTCCCGCGCGGCCAGAAAAGCCGCCTCGTCCGGGCCCAGCCGGAAGAGGCGCGCCCCCTCGGCCTCCTGGGCGGCGTAGGCCGCGCGTGAGCCGGCCTTGTCCTGCATCGCCTTGACGGCGTCGGTGAACGCGATGGCTGAAAATGGCTGGATCATGGGCGCGCCTCTTTCATGTATATACATGGGATCGGCCCGCCGCGTTACAAACCCGTCCCGCGAAGGGTTGTCGGACGCCAAGGGCGCCGGCACAAACCCCTCATGAGCGCGCCCGCCAAATCCCGCCTCTTCCTGATCGACGGCTCCGGCTACATTTTCCGCGCCTATCACGCCTTGCCGCCCTTGACGCGCGCCAGCGACGGCCTGCCCGTGGGCGCGGTCTCCGGCTTTTGCAACATGCTGTTCAAATTCCTGGAGGACATGAAGGCGAGCGAGGCGCCGACCCATCTCGCCGTGATCTTCGACGCCTCGGAAAAGACGTTCCGCAACGACCTCTATCCTGAATACAAGGCGCACCGCCCGCCCGCGCCGGAAGACCTCGCGCCGCAATTTCCGCTGATCCGCGACGCCGTGCGCGCCTTCAACGTGCCGTGCGTCGAGATGATGGGCTATGAGGCGGACGATCTCATCGCCACCTACGCCCGCGCGGCCGCCCGCGCCGGGGCCAGCGTGAAGATCGTCTCGTCCGACAAGGATTTGATGCAGCTCGTCGATGACGGCGTGATTGAGCTGTTCGATCCGATGAAGCAAAAGCCGCTGGGGCCGGAGGCCGTGCTCGAAAGGTTCGGCGTCACGCCGGACAAGGTGATCGACGTGCAGGCGCTGATGGGCGACAGCGTCGATAACATTCCCGGCGCGCCCGGCATTGGACCGAAAACGGCGGCCGAGCTCATCGGCATGTTCGGCACGCTCGAAGCCGTTCTGGAGCGCGCGCACGAAATCAAGCAGCCCAAGCGCCGCGAAGCGATCCAGAACAACGCCGACAAAATTCGCATCTCAAAGCAGCTCGTGACGCTGAAGGACGATGTCGCGGTTGAAGAGGCGTGGGAAAGTTTCGCCGTCCGCGAGCCGGACGTGGCGATGCTGCTAAAGTTTCTCGACGACATGGAATTCCGCACGCTCGCGCGGCGCGTGCGCGAACAATCGGCCAAGGAGACGGGCGCGCCAGCCCCGCGCCCCGCCGACATTCCTGCGGACGATCCGCCGATCCTCTACGAGTCCTACAAGACCGTGACGACGCTCGCCGATCTCGAAGCCTGGATCGCGCGCGCGCGCGCGGCCGGCGTGGTGGCGGTCGACACCGAGACCGACAATATCGACGCGTGCCGGGCCAAGCTGGTCGGCGTCTCGCTCGCGCTTGGCCCGAATGACGCCTGCTATGTGCCGCTTGGACATGTGGTGACGAATGGCGCGGCAGCGGCGCAAAGCGATCTCTTCGCCGAGGCCGCGCCCCATGCGGGCGTGCGCACGCTTTGCCCGGATCAGATTCCGCTGGACGCCGCCATCGCCGCCTTGAAGCCGCTGCTTGAGGACGATGCGGTCCTAAAGGTCGGTCAAAACATCAAATATGATCTGTCGATTTTCGCTCGCCTCGGCGTGCGCGTCGCGCCGATCGACGACACCATGCTGATGTCGTTCGCGCTCGATGCGGGCTTGCACAATCACGGCATGGACGAATTGTCGGAGATTCATCTCGGCCACAAGCCGATCGCGTTCAGCGACGTCGCCGGCAAGGGCAAGGCGCAGCTGACCTTCGATTGCGTCGCGATCGATGCGGGGACGCGCTACGCCGCCGAGGATGCCGACATCACGCTTCGCCTGTGGCGAAAGCTCGCGCCGCGCCTCGCTGGCGAGCGTATGCGCACCATCTATGAGACGCTGGAGCGGCCCTTGCCGACTGTGCTTTCGGCGATGGAGCGCGCCGGGATCAGCGTCGATCCGCAGGAATTATCGCGCCTGTCAGGCGATTTCGCCCAGCGCATGCTGGCGTTCGAGGATGAGGCCAAGAAGCTCGCGGGGCGCGATTTCAACGTGGGCTCGCCCAAGCAGATCGGTGAAATCCTGTTCGACGAAATGGGCCTTCCGGGCGGGACCAAGACGAAGACCGGCGCCTGGTCCACTGATGCGAGCGTTTTGGAGGACCTCGCCGCGCAAGGACACGCCCTGCCGCGCGTCCTGCTCGATTGGCGCCAATTGCAGAAGCTGCGCTCCACCTACACCGAGGCGTTGCGCGAGGCGATCAATCCCGAAACGAAGCGCGTGCATACGAGTTTCGCGCTCGCGGCGGCGACGACGGGGCGTCTCGCCTCGAGCGATCCCAATCTGCAGAACATTCCCGTTCGCACGGAGGAGGGCCGGCGCATCCGCGCCGCCTTCGTGGCCGAGCCCGGCAATCTCCTCATTTCTGCCGATTATTCGCAGATCGAATTGCGCCTTCTTGCCCATGTCGCCGACATTCCGCAGCTGAAGCAGGCGTTCAAGGATGGGCTCGACATTCACGCCATGACGGCGTCGGAAATGTTCGGCGTGCCGATCGAGGGGATGGACCCGATGATCCGCCGGCAAGCCAAGGCGATCAATTTCGGCATCATTTATGGCATTTCCGCCTTCGGGCTCGCGCGCAATCTCGGCATCGAGCAGAGCGAGGCGGGCGCCTATATCAAGCGCTACTTTGAGCGCTTTCCCGGCATTCGCACCTATATGGAGGAAACCAAGGCGTTCGCGCGCGCCAATGGCTATGTGAAGACGATTTTCGGCCGGCGCATCTGGATCGCCGGCATCAAATCGAAGAATCCGGCCGAACGCGCCTTCTCCGAACGCCAGGCGATCAATGCGCCGCTTCAAGGGGCGGCCGCCGATATCATTCGCCGGGCCATGGTGCGCCTGCCGTCCGCGCTCGAAGGGGCGGGATTGAAGGCGCGGATGCTCTTGCAGGTGCACGACGAATTGGTGTTCGAGGCGCCGGAGGCCGAAGCGCGGCGCACCTGCGATACGGCCGTGAAAGTGATGCAGGAGGCGTGCGCGCCGGCGCTGTCGCTCTCCATCCCGTTGATCGTGGAGGCTCGCGCCGCGCACACCTGGGCCGAGGCGCACTAAACCGAAATAGGTATAAAGTTCTCGATTAAACCGATTTAGGTTTATTAGTCGATTTTCAACTGATTTCGGTTTAAGTTCGGAATGTGACCCGAAAGCCCTCCCCAAGGCGCGCCGGCGGCGGCAAGCGCCGCTTCGCCGTCCTGATGGGCGATCTCGTCGGCAGCGAGGCGGCGCGGGAAGGCGGCGCGCTGAGCCGAAAGTTCAACAAGGCGGTCGAGCGCATCAATCGCGGCGAAGCCGACCTGCTCGCCTCTCCGCTCACCATCACGCTGGGGGATGAATTCCAGGGCCTTTTTCGCACGGGCGCCGCCGCCTTCGAGGCCGCCCAAAAAATGCGCCTTGAGCTTATGGATGAAGGCGTGCGGTGCCGCTTCGTGATCGGTTTTGTCGCGCTGGATACGCCGCTCAATCCCGAGCGCGCCTGGAACATGATGGGCGAGGGCTTGGCCGAGGCCCGCGCGCGGCTCAATGATAAGCGTGATCCCAACGCCTATCGCTTCGTGTGGCGCGAGGACGCGGCGCTGGAGCGGCTCATGAACGCGGCCGGCTATGCCATGACCGCGATCGAGGATGGCTGGACGCAGACGCAGTTGCGCTATGTGCGCGATCTACGCGCCAGCCGCGCGCAGGTGGCGGCGGTGGCGCGGCGGCGGCGCGTGTCGCAGAATGCGGTCTATAAGAGCTTGCGCGCCGCGCAGCACGATTTCTACGAAGCGCAGCGCGATGCGCTTGATGCGGCGCTGGCGCGGCTCGATGCGCGGTGGGAGCTGACGACATGAGCATGGCGTTGGGGTGGGCGGGCTATGCGATCGTCGCGCTGCTCGTGTGGTTCGGCGGCAATCTGTTCACCCGTCTCGTGATCGCCTTGAGCAAGGCGCGCAAGGCGGAAAAGGATGCGCAGCCGCCGCTGCGCGCGGGCCGCGTCATCGGTCTCTTGGAGCGCGTGCTGATCGTCACCGGCCTCGTGGCGCGCTCTTGGGAGGTGATCGCCGCCGTCGTCGCGCTGAAAACGGTGGCGCGCTACAAGGACCTCGAAGACCGCGCGACCGCCGAATATTTCCTGATCGGATCGCTCGCCAGCATGTTGTGGGCGGTGATGATGGCGGGCCTGCTCTTGTGGCATGACGCCCATGCCGGTTTCGGCCTGCTCGCGCCCTTGGCGGGCGTGGCCTCTATTTCACCGGCGCGATGAACAGCGTGAAGGGCTGGAGGCCTTCGTCCTCATGGCCTTCGCGGTGCAATTGGCCGATGGCCACCACCGTCTTTTGCTTGGCGTTCTTGATCACGCCGTTGATTTCATAGGCGATATGGCCGGTTGAGAAAATTTCACGATCGGCGAACTCGAAAAAGGCCGCCACCACGTCGTCGGCGGGGCCGTCCATGAGGCTGTCGCGATGCTCGAAGGTGTAATTGCCTTCATTGCCGGAAATGGAATCCAGCATCCGCACTTGATATCGGGCCATGGCGCGCTCCCACCGCGAGGAGCCGCCTTATGCCACGCTTTGATGACAATCCTGAGCGCCTACTCGCCTTCGTCGAACTTGTTGGCGACGAGGGCGGCGATGGCGGCCATCGCCTCGTGCGCGTCGGGGCCGTCGGCCTCCACCTCGATCTCCGCGCCCAGGCCGGCGCCGAGCATCATCAGATCCATGAGCGAGCGCGCATCGGCTTCATCGCCCTCGCGGCGCACCATGATCGTGCTTTCGTATTTGAAGGCGAGCTCGGCCAGCTTGCGTGAGGCGCGCGCGTGCAGCCCGCGCATGTTCACGATCTTCAAAGTCTCTTTGAGCGCCATGCCGGTCCGTACGCGTCGTCCAGCGTCAAGCTGACCAGAAGCGGTGGGACTTGTCGAGCTAGCCGCCGCCGGCCAGCTCCACGGAGGCGACGCGGATATAGCGCCGGCCCGCGTCCTGCGCGGCGATCGCGGCGTCGGATAGGCCCATGCGTCCGCGCACCTCGCACAGCTTCACCAGCATCGGCAGATTGACCCCGGCGATCACCTCGATCCGGCCTTGGCCGATCACCGAGATGGCGAGGTTGGAGGGCGTGCCGCCGAACATGTCGGTGAGGATGACCACGCCGTCGCCGTCATCGACGCGGCCGACCGCCTCGAGAATGTCGGCCCGGCGCCGCTCCATGTCGTCGTGAGGGCCGATCGCGACCGCCATGATCTGGGATTGAGGCCCCAGCACGTGTTCCGCCGCCGCCACGAATTCGTCCGCCAAACGGCCGTGCGAAACGACCACGACGCCGATCATGCCTTGCTCCTGCCGGCGGACCCAAGCGACGCGCCGAAGCGCGCCAAAAGCCCGTCCGATCAATGCGTCCGACCGCGGCGCACTCATGCTCCTTTCCGCGCGCGGAAGAAAGCGGCTGCGACACTTTGGCCGGTTCGGTGAAGGATCGATATGCCGCTCCGGCGCCCCCCGCGCCATCAGCCAGACGGCCTAGGACCGGCTCAGGCGCGCGCCGCCATCGGCATTTCGACGATCAGGCGCGCGCCGGCCGGCTGGTCGGCGGCGCGGCCCTCGATGTTCTCCGCCCAGATGCGCCCGCCATAGCTCTCCACGATCTGACGCGCGATGGAGAGGCCGAGGCCCGAATTGCCGCCGAAGGCCGCGCCCTTGGGGCGCTCCGTGTAGAAGCGGCGGAAGATCGATTCCAAATTCTCCGGCGGAATGCCGGGGCCCTGATCGTCGACCGTGGCGCGCACGATTGCGCCGTCGCGCCCGCGCGTCGTCTCCACCTTGAGCGTCACCACGCCATGCTTGGGGCTGAAGCTCTTGGCGTTGTCGATGAGATTGCGGAACACTTGGCCAAGGAGGCTCTCCTGGCCCAGCACGATCGCGTCCGCGGGCGCGGGCCCACGGAAGGCGACGCGCACTTCGGAGGTTTCGCCCGGGGCGGCCGCATAGGATTCCGCGATCAATGAAACAAGGCGCGCGAGATCGACGCGGTCGAGCTCGGCGCGGGCCGATTCCGCTTCGATCCGGCTCGCGCGCGCGATGTCGGTGATGAGGCGGTCGAGCCGGCGCACGTCCTGCGAGACGATTTTCAGCATCTCCGCCTGCCGCGCGGGGTCGGGCACGTTGCGCGCCGCCTCCACCGCCGAGGCGATCGAGGCGAGCGGATTTTTCAGCTCATGGCTGACATCGCCGGCGAAACGCTCATTGGCGTCGATGCGGTCGGCGAGGGCGCGCGTCATCGCCTCGATCGAGCGCGACAATTCACCGATCTCGTCCTTGCGGCGGCTCACCTCCGGCAGGGAAAGACGCGTCGCGCCGCTGAGGCGCAAACGATCCGCCGCGGTGGCGAGCGTGCGGATCGGGCGCGCCACGAAAAGCCCCAGAAGCGCGGAGGAGAGGAAGGTGACCACCGCCGCGCCGATCACGAACGGGATCATGGAGAGCCGTTCGGCGAGCAGGATCCGCTCCACGTCCGCCGTCTCCAGCGTGATATAGCCGAGCACGGCCTGCACGCGCCGAATGGGCAGCGTCACGCTGACGACGCGCTGGCCATTCTCGTCGAGGCGCTGGCCGTAGGAGATCAGCCCTTGCAGAGCGCGCGCCCGCTCTTCCTCCGGATCGATGCTGGGCCGCCACGGCGTCAGACGCCAAGATTCCACGTTCGCGGCCGCCTTGCTCATCGCGCGAACGGATTCATCGAGCCCGCGCGGCTCCTCCGCTTCCAGCGGCGGCAGCGCGCCCTGATCGACCTTCAAATAGAGCACGTCCGTGTCGGCGATGGCCGCGCCGTCCGGCAGGAAGACGCGCACGCGCGGCCCTTCGCTGCGTCCTTCGGCGTCCGCCGGCGGGGGCAGCACGGAATGGAGCACCTCGCGCACGGCGCTTTCATTGATGGCGGGCGCGGGGTCGCCTTCGATCGTGGCGGTCTGCACCAGGATGTTGGAGAGCAATTCGCCTTCGATGCGCAGGCTGCGGAATTGCGCCTGCGTCAGTCCCGCGCTCCATTCGGAGAGCAGGAGAACGCCGATCACGAGAATGAACAGGCCAAGAAAATTGGCGAGGAAGATCGTGCGGCCGATGCGCGAGAACACATGCGCGCCATCGTCCAGCGGCGCGCGCGCGCCTGCATCGGACTTCGCGGCGTCAGGCCTCGTTGTATCGGTAGCCGACGCCATAGAGGGTTTCGATGGCGTCGAATGAATCGTCGATCTCGCGGAATTTCTTCCGGAGGCGCTTGATGTGGCTGTCGATGGTTCGGTCGTCGACATAGACTTGGTCATCATAGGCCGCATCCATCAATTGGTCGCGGCTTTTCACATAGCCCGGACGCTGGGCGAGCGCCTGAAGGATCAGGAATTCGGTGACGGTGAGGCGCACCTCGCGCCCGCGCCAATTGCAGGCGTGGCGATTGGGATCGAGCGTGAGCCCGCCGCGCACGATCGGCTTCTTGTCGCCGGCCTCCGGTCCCGCGCTCGCCGCGCGGGTGCGCCGCAAAAGCGCTTTGACGCGCTCGCTCAGCAGGCGCTGCGAGAACGGTTTGCGGATGTAATCGTCCGCGCCGACATTGAAGCCGACGACCTCGTCCATCTCCTCATCCTTGGAGGTGAGCAGGATCACCGGCAGGTTGGACGTCTGGCGCAGGCGCTTGAGCACCTCGATCCCGTCCATGCGCGGCATCTTGATATCGAGGATGGCGATGTCCGGCGGCGCCTCGGAGAGCGCCGCCAGCGCGGTCACGCCGTCATGGAAGGTTTTGACGGTGTAGGATTCCGCTTCGAAAAACACCTTGAGCGAGGCCAAGATGTTTTCGTCGTCGTCGACCAGGGCGATGGTGGGCATGCGGGCCTTTCCGCGACTACGCAATGATACCGGTATAGACGCTCCCGGTTCCCGTTCAAATCGGGCGTAAGTTCGGCCTTAAGCGGGCGCCAAGGTGCGCATCGGGCGCATGCCGAGATCGGCCAAGAGCTGGGAATCCTTTGACATCTCCGGATTGGGCGTGGTCAACAGCCGCGCGCCGACGAAGATCGAATTGGCGCCGGCAAGAAAACAAAGCGCCTGCATCTCCCGGCTCATGCCCTCGCGTCCGGCCGAAAGGCGCACCATGCTTCTCGGGCAGACAATGCGCGCCACCGCGATGGTGCGCACGAATTCGAGCCCGTCGAGCGGGGGGCTGTCGCCCAACGGCGTGCCCGGGATCGGCACCAATTCGTTGATCGGCAGCGATTCAGGATGCGCCGGCAGCGTCGCCAGCGCATGCAGGAGGCCCACGCGCGCATTCCGCGTCTCGCCCATGCCGACGATGCCGCCGCAGCACACGCTCATGCCCGCGTCGCGCACATTCGCCAACGTCTCCAGGCGATCCTTATAGGTGCGCGTGGTGACGACGCGGGCATAATCGTCCGGCGCCGTGTCGAGATTGTGATTGTAATAATCGAGGCCCGCGTCCTTGAGCGCGCGCGCTTGGTCGGCGGTGAGCATGCCGAGCGTGGCGCACGTCTCCAAGCCCAGCGCCTTGACGCCCGAGATCATGGCGCACATGTCCGGCAGGTCGCGGTCCTTGAGGTCGCGCCAGGCCGCGCCCATGCAGAAGCGCTGCGCGCCGCCGTCCCGGGCGGCCTTGGCCTGCGCGATCACCGCCTCGGGATCCATCAGCTTGCTGGCTTTGACGCCGGTGTCGAAGCTGGCCGATTGGCTGCAATAGCCGCAATTCTCGGCGCAGCCGCCGGTCTTCACCGACAGGAGCTGCGACAGCTGTAATTCGTCCGGCGCGAAATGCGCGCGATGAATTTCGGCCGCGCGGAAGATCAGGTCCGGAAACGGCAGATCGAACAGCGCCGCGATCTCGGCTTGGGTCCAATCGTGGCGGGGCGTAGCGGAAAGAGGCGGTGCGGCTTTCATGGGCCAGAGCTTATGGGCGATCGGGCGGCGCTTGGGTAGGGGCTGAACAAAACCGGATCAAACCGGTCTTATTGCGCCTGCCGCGCCGGCTTGCTCATGTGCCGGCGAAGGAGCGGCCATGGCCAAGGCGAGATCGGCGATCGACCATCTGAACAGCGCGCGTCAGCCGCACATCATCGCTTCCGTGCCGCCCGGCGCGCCCGGCTATCGGGAGGCGGGCGGCGGGGCGATGGTGGTGTCGAGCCCCGCCGAGGTGGATGCGCTCGTCCGCACGATGGAGGCGGGTGAGGTGGCGACCTTGGACGATGTGCGCGCCGTCCTCGCGCGCCGGCATGGCGTCGCCACGGCCTGTCCGGTGTCGACCGCCATCTTCCTCAACGTGAGCGCGCGGGCGGCCGAGGAGATGCGTCTCGCGGGAACGCCGACCGCCAAGCTCACGCCGTGGTGGCGCGTGCTGAAGAAGGGCGGGTTTTTGAACCCGAAGCTGCCCGGCGGCGTGGAGCGGCAGGCGGCGTTGCTCCGAGCGGAGGGCGTCCGGCCGAGCCTGTTGCGCAAGCAACTCGCCGTGTTCGATTACGAAGCGCGCCGGCCAAAGCGCATGGCGTCGTGAACGCGCTGGGCCCCAATTGGACCGAGGCGGATATTGAGCGCCTGATCGCGCGGGACGAGCCCGAGGCGCTGCGCGAGGCCGTGATCGCATTGGCGCTCAATCCGCCGGAATGCGGCTGGGCGCAGGAGATGTGCCTGCGGCTGAGCGCGCATGGGGACGCGTATGTCCGCGGCAATTCCGTGCTCGGTTTCGGCCATCTCGCGCGGCTGTGCGGGGCCCTCGACGAAGCGCGGGTGCGCCCGGTCGTCGCCGCCGCCTTGGCGGATGAAAGCGCCTATGTACGCGGCCAAGCCCACGCCGCCGCCTCGGACATCGACTTTTTCCTGGGCTGGGCGCCGAAGCTTTTGGACGAGGAAGATCCGCCCCCTTTGCCGGATTAACCAAGTGTGAGAAGGAGGCGCCGCGCGGCTTCCGGCGGCGCTGAAGGCTAGTGGGGCGCGATGTTCGTTTGGGCGACACGGCGGGCGTCGATCATCACGCTGCGGGCGCTCTTTTATGTTTCCCTGTTTTTCGCGGTGGTGGTGCTGCAGGTCGCGGGCGTGACCACGCTGCGCGGCATGGGCTGGAATGGGGGATTGTCGCTCACCGTTTCAGGCGCGCTGGTGCTGGCTTTGGTGCTGGCGGCCAATTACGGCGCCGAGCAGGTGCGCAAACGGCGCGCAGCCGCGCGCGAGGCCGAGCGCGCGCGCCTTGGCTTGCCGGAAGGGCCGGCGTGCGTCGTCTGGCGCGCTGGCGCGGGCGATGAGGAGGCTATGCCCTGGACGCCGCTCGCCCCCCTGCGCGCGCCGTATCCGCCCCTGGCGCGGCGCCTGGGCGTGGAGGGCGTGGCCGTCGTTGATTTCGAGATCGGGGCCGATGGCGCGCCCCGCCACATCCATTGCGTCGATTCCTGGCCCTCGGAGGTCTTCTTCGAAGCCGCCCAGCTTGCGCTCAAGGATGCGCGTTTCGAGGAGAAGCCAGGGAAGAAGGCGCGGTTCGGCGTCAGCTACCGCATGCCGTTCGTCTTTCGCATCGCCGGCTTCGCCCAGATCAAGGAGCATGGCCGCCGCGCCCTGCCGCACCGGCCCGCCCTGTTCGCCGCCGCCCGCGCCGTGGAGCAGCTGGCCAAGCGCGCCTAAATGGGGAATTTACCTTTCCTCAACATTTCTGAAGGCTTGTTAACATCCTGAAGCCGCCATGGCGGTTTCCTCCGCCGCATGGGCGCGCGAGATTAGAGATCGGGCGGCGGCGATTCGGGTGACGGGAGGCGTGCGTCTTCTGAATCCCACGATTGGAATGGGGGTCTTGGGGCGTGGACGCATCTTTTGCGGCCTTCATCGTTGCGGCCGGCTCGGCGGCGCTCGGCATCGCCGCGCTGCTTTGGGCGCTGCGCGTCACGGACGGCGCCAACGGTTCGATGAAGCGCATGGCCGAGCGCATCCGTCTTCTGGGCGACAAGATCGCGGCGGCGGATTCCATCTTCGGCGCCCATCCGGGCGTGGTTCTGATTTGGGACGATCCGCCCGGCGCGGCCGAGGCGGGCGATTGGGGCGCGCCGCGCATCTATGGGTCGGCGCTGGCGCTCGCGTCCCTGCTGCGGTTCTCCGACAATGGCGCGGCGGGCGAGCCGGCGGTGCGCATTCTGCAGGGCCTCGCCGCCTTCGACGCAACCGACGCGACCGGCGCGCAGACGCGGCTGACGCCGGCGCTGCAGCGTCTGCGCCGCGAAGGCGCGCCATTCTCGCTGACCATTTCCACGCCAGATGGCGTCTATGTCGAACTCGACGGCCGCACCGCCGGCGCGCGCGCTGTCGTCTGGATCGTCGACGCCTCGGTGCGCGGCGTGGAGGACGGCGTTGGCCGCGGCGTGCTCAAGGAAAGCCACGAGGTCATCGCGCTCGACGTCGCCGCGCCGCTGAAAATGCTGCAGCAGGCCCCCTTCATGGCGTGGCGCGTTTCGGCGTCGCTGAAGCTCGAATGGGCGAATAATTCCTATCTCGAGGCGCTCGAAGCGAAATCGCTCGATCTGGCCTTGGCGCGTAATCTCACGCTCGACGCCGCCGCCACCGAGCAGGCGCGCAAAGTGATAGAAACCGGCGAGACGATCGAAGAGACACGCTATTGCATCGTCGGCGGCGCGCGCCGCTCCCTGCGCGTGATCATGAGTCCGATCTCCGGCGGCGCTGCTGGCGTCGCGCTCGACGTCACCGAGCTGGAGGAGGCCCGCGATCAGCTGCAGCGCCAATCCTCCGCGCATGACGAAACGCTCAATTCCCTGAGCGAAGCGGTGGCGGTGTTCGGGCCGGACAAGCGGCTCGTGTTTTACAATCGCGCCTTCGCCGACATGTGGGATCTGGAGCCCGCCTTCCTGGCGGAGCGGCCGAGCCACGCGGCCTGGCTCGATCTGTTGAAGGAAAAGCGCCGCCTGCCAGCGCACGCCTCCTATGCGGAATGGCGCGCGGGCGAACTCGCGCTCTATCAAGAGGTCGGCGATCTGCCGGAGACGATGTGGGTGCTGCCGGAAAGTCGAACGCTGCGCGTGGCGCGCCAGCGCCATCCGGGCGGGGGCCTTTTGCTGATCTTCAGCGACATGACCAACGAAATCACGCTGCGCTCGCAATACGCCGCGCTGTTGCAGACGCAGCGCGCCGCGCTCGACAAGCTCCATGAAGCGGTCGCCGTGTTCGGTCTCGATGGGCGCATGAAGCTCTCGAACGCCGCGTTCGCGGAGATGTGGAATCTCACGCCCGAGCAGCTTGAGCCGGAACTGCCCTTCGATCGCCTCGTGGCGATGTGCGAGAAGCTGTTCCACGACAAGGCGGTGTGGTCGATGGTGCGCGCGCGCATCACCGATCCCTCGCCGGAAGCGCGCGTCGAATATCGCGGCGAGATGCGCCGCTCCGACACCACCACCGTCACCTTCCTCACGCGCCCGCTGCCGGACGGCGCGACGCTTGTCGCCTTCGCCGACATCACCGCAGCGCGGCGCGTGGAGGAGGCGCTGCGCGACCGCGCCGAGGCGTTCGAGGCCGCAGATAGGCTGAAGACCGAATTCGTGCAGAACGTGTCGTTGCAATTGCGCAATCCGCTGCAGGCGATCAACGGCAACGCGGAACTCTTGTCGCAATTCCTGTTCGGGCCGTTGAACGATCGCCAGGTCGAGCAGGTCGGCTCGATCCTGGAGGCGTCCGGCGATCTCTCCAAGCTGATCGAGAACATTCTCGATGTGGCGCTCGTGGAGGCCGGCGGCGTCGAGCTCGATATTTCCCGCGTCGACGTGTTGTCGGCGCTGAAGGAGAGCGTGGCGCTCGCGGCCTCCAAGGCGCGCGACACCGAAGTGCCGATCAAGATCTCCTGCGATCCCTCCATCGGCGCCATTGAAGCCGATCAGAAGCGCGTCACGCAGGTTCTGGTCAATCTGATCTCCAATGCGCTCAAGCACACCGAGCGCGGCGACCAGATCGTCGTCAGCGCCGAGCGGCTGGACGGCGTGATGCGGCTGTCCGTCTCCGACAGTGGTCGCGGCATTCCGTTCGAGGCCCAGCCTCGCGTGTTCAACAGCTTCGAGAGCGGCGACCGCCGCGGCGCCGGCCTTGGCCTGGCGCTCGTGCGCTCCTTCGTGGAGATGCATGGCGGCTGGGTGGCGATCCAGAGCGAGCCGGGCGTGGGCACCATTGTGTCCTGCCATTTCCCGGCTTTGACGCCGCCCCAGACCGGCCCGCAGCCGGCGCCGCCCGCCCCGCCGCCCACGCGCAGGCGCGCGGCGTGAACCTTTAAGCGCGCCATGCTATGAAGGCGCATGGCTGACGACGGCCCCCGACCGCCCCATCCCAAGCGCCTGCCCGGCGAGGATGAAGCCGCCTTCGAGGCGCGCATGCGCGCGCACGGGCTGCGCAAGGTGGTGTTCTGGCTGCCCGATACGTCAACGCCCGAATTCGCCGAGCGCGCTAGGCGGGAATCTCTTGCAGTCGCGAACAGCCCTCACGCTAAGGAAGATCAAGAGTTCGTCGATTCAATTAGCGCGCCCTTGGAACCTGAATGAAGCGGGGTGAAGTTTGGACGGCTGCGGGGGGGCGCGTATCTGGGAAAGCCGCGGCCGGTCCTGATCGTTCAAGATATGCGGTTCAGCGAGACCAATTCCGTTGTGGTTTGCGGTTTCACCACGGATGAGACGGACGCTCCCGAGTTTCGCGTGCAGATCGAGCCGAGCGAACTCAATGGCCTTCACATGCCATGTCGACTGATGATCGACAAAGTGGTTGCGGCGTCGCGCGAGCGCCTGGGACAGCGTCTCGGCGTGCTCAGCATCCAAGACCAGGAGCGCGTTGATGAAGCGCTCCTGGTCTTTCTCGGTCTTTCCAGGATAAGTCCGGCCTAGCTCACACCTTTTCCAGGATGTGCACCGCGCAGGCCGAGCCCGCGCCGACGACATGCGTCATGCCGATGCGCGCGCCTTCCACCTGCCGCTTGCCGGCCTCGCCGCGCAGATGCGTGGCGATTTCGTAGATATTGGCGATGCCGGTGGCGCCCAGCGGATGGCCCTTGGAGAGGAGGCCGCCGGACACGTTCACTGGAATCTTGCCGCCCAGCGCGGTCGCGCCGCTGTCGATCAGCTGGCCGGCTTCACCGTCCTTGCAGAGGCCAAGGTTTTCGTAGTGCACAATTTCGGCGGTGGCGAAGCAATCGTGCAATTCAACGAGGTTCACATCGTCCGGCCCGAGGCCCGCCATTTCATAGGCGGTCTTGGCGGCGAGCCGCGTGACGGCGTTGAAATCCATCATCGCAAAATTGCGCGAGGTGTAGGGATCGGACGTGAGCGCCGAGGCGCGCACGCGCACCGCGCGGCCCATCAGGCCCAATTCCTTGGCCTTCTTCTCCGAGCACAGCACCGCCGCGGCCGAGCCGTCGACGTTCACCGAGCACATCAGCTTCGTGTTGGGATAGGAGATCATCTCCGCGCCCATCACTTCCTGCAGCGGCGTTTCGATCTGATACATCGCCTTGGGATTGAGCGTGGAATGGTGATGGTTCTTCACCGACACCTTGGCGAATTGCTCGAACGTCGTGCCGTACTTGCGGGCGTGCTCCATGCCGACATGCGCGAAGGTGGCCGGCATCGTGCCAGAGCCGAGGAGGCCCTCGGTGGGAATGCCCGTGCCGCCGCCGACGCCGCCGAGAAGGCCCTTGCCCATCTGCTCCACGCCGACCGCGAGCACGAGGTCATAGACGCCGGCCTTGATCGCCATCCAGCCTTCGCGGAACGCGGTCGCGCCCGTCGCGCAGGCATTGGCGACATTGACGACTGGAATGCCGGTCTGGCCGATTTCGCGCAGCACGCGCTGGCCCACGCCGCCGCCTGCTTCGCCGAGATTGCCGCAATAGAGCGCCTGCATGTCCTCGATCTTGAGGCCGCAATCGTCGAGCGCGAGCAGGGCCGCTTCCGCGCCGAGGCTGGCGATCGTGCGATCGGGGAAGCGGCCGAACTTGATCATGTCGACGCCGACGACGAACACATCACCCATGTGAAATTCTCCTAAGCTGAGGTTCGCCGATCAGGCCGGCACGAAGAAATAGGCGAGGTAGGAATTGCCTTCCTTGTCCTTCCGGCCGGCGTCGCGGAATTCCACCTTCACCGGCATGTCGAACTTGATGGCGTCCGGCACGGGATTGACGTCCAGAAGATTGCCCTTGAGCGTGCCCCCGCCGTCGAGATCGACGATCGCCGACACGAACGGCACCGGCACGCCGGGAAAATTCCGATGCACGATGGTGTAATTGTAGAGCTTGCCGGTTTCGGCCAGCTTGACGCTCTCAAAGCCGCCGCGCGCGCCGCACTTCGCGCAGGCCACGCGCCCGTCCGACACATAGACCTCGCCGCACGCGCCGCACTTGGCGCCGGCCAGATAGGGCTTTCCATCCTTCGGAATCTTGAGGAACGGCACGACCGGCCGCGGCCCCTCTGTTTGCGCTTCCGCCACGTCTCGCCTCCCAAACGGCATCACGCCCCGCGCGGCGGCGCGGAGCTTATGGCGCAGAACAAAGACCTTATCGCGGACGGCGCGCAAGTCTTCCCTTGCGTCGCCTCCGCCCGAGTGGTGAACCAGGAGCGGGCGAAGAGGGAGGCGAACGATGCGGCGCTGGCTAAGCGGCTTGATTTTGAGTTTGAGCACGGCGCTCTGCGCCTGCGCCACGGCGCCCGCGCCGCAAGCGCCGGCGGATGCGCGCCCCCGTCTCGTCGCCGCCGCGATCGACGATCCCGCCCGTCCGCAGGGCGACCGGGACCGGGACGGCGCGCGCCGCCCGGCGGAAATGCTGGCGCTGGCGGAGGTGCGCGAAGGCGCGCGCATCGCCGATCTCATTCCCGGCGGGGGCTATTTCACGCGCCTGTTCAGCGCCGCCGTGGGGCCGCGCGGCCATGTCTATGCGGTGGTTCCCCCGCCGGCCCAGGCCGATGCGCCGGCGCCCGCCGTCGCCGCCATCGCCGCCGATCCGCATTATGCGAATGTCAGCGTTGTCGTTTCCTCTTTCACCGATTTCGCGCCGCCCGAGCCGCTCGATCTTGTCTGGACCGCGCAGAATTATCACGATTTGCATCTGGCCCGCTTCGGGCTCGACGTGGCCGCCGTGAACCGCGCGATTTTCGCGGCGTTGAAACCGGGCGGCCTCTACGTAGTCGTCGATCATGCCGCCGAGCCGGGATCGGGCCTGCGCGATGTCGATACGCTCCATCGCATCGATGAAGCCGCCGTGCGCGCCGAGGTGGAGGCGGCGGGCTTCGTGTTTGAAGGATCGAGCGAGGCGCTGCGCAATCCCGCCGACACGCGCCGCGCCAATGTGTTCGAGCCGGCCATTCGCGGGCGCACCGATCAATTCGTGCTGCGCTTTCGAAAGCCTGGCTGAAGGCGCGCATGTTCGGCTCGCTGCTTATCGCCAATCGCGGCGAAATCGCCCGGCGCATCATCCGGACGGCGCGGCGTATGGGCGTGCGCACGATCGCGGTCTTTTCCGACGCCGATGCGGGTCTGCCCTTCGTGCGCGAAGCCGATGCGGCGCTCCACATTGGCCCCGCGCCTGCGCAGGACAGCTATTTGCGCGCGGAGAAAATTCTTGAGGCCGCGCGCGCAAGCGGCGCCGACGCGATCCATCCCGGCTATGGCTTCTTGAGCGAGAACGCCGCCTTCGCGGAATCTGTCGCGGCGGGGGGGCTCGCTTGGGTGGGCGCGCCAGCGCACGCCATTCGCGCGATGGGCCTTAAGGACGCGGCCAAGGCGCTGATGGAGAAGGCGGGCGTGGCCGTCACGCCCGGCTATCTCGGCGCCGATCAAGGCGAGGCGCGACTGAAGCGCGAGGCCGACGCGATCGGCTATCCGGTGCTCATCAAGGCGGTTGCGGGCGGCGGCGGCAAGGGAATGCGCAAGGTCGATGCGGCCGGCGATTTTCTCGACGCGCTGCGCGCGTGCCGGCGCGAGGCGGAAGCGGCGTTCGGCGACGGCAATGTGCTGATCGAGAAATATGTCAGCGCGCCGCGCCATATCGAGGTGCAGGTGTTCGCCGATACGCACGGAAATGTCGTGCACCTGTTCGAGCGCGATTGCTCGCTGCAGCGGCGCCATCAAAAGGTGATCGAGGAAGCGCCCGCGCCGGGCATGGATGAAAAAACGCGCGCGCGGCTCTGCGCGGCGGCGGTGAAGGCGGCGCGCGCGGTCGATTATGTCGGCGCGGGCACGATCGAATTCATCGCCGACGCGAGCGGCGCGCTCGATGCGGACCGCATCTGGTTCATGGAAATGAACACGCGGCTCCAGGTGGAGCATCCCGTCACCGAGGCGATCACCGGGCTCGATCTCGTCGAATGGCAATTGCGCGTCGCCGCCGGCGAGCGCTTGCCGCTGACGCAGAACGAGATCGCGATTCGGGGCTGGGCCATGGAGGCGCGGCTCTATGCGGAAAATCCCGCGAGCGGCTTTCTGCCTTCGACCGGACCGCTGACGCATCTGCGCCTGCCCTCGGGCGTGCGCGTCGATTCCGGCGTCGAGGAGGGCGATGCGGTCACGCCGCATTACGATCCGATGATCGCCAAGATCATCGCGCATGGCGCGACGCGGAAAGCGGCGGCCGCCGCGCTTGCCGATGCGTGCGCGGGCGTCGAGGTCTGGCCGGTGAAGACCAATGCCCGCTTTCTCGCCGCCGCCGCGCGCGATCCGGATTTCGTCGCCGGCGCCGTAGATACCGGCTTCATCGCCCGCAAGGGCGCGGCGCTGATCGGCGCGGATGCGCCGAGCGAGGCCATGTTGCAGGCCGGCGCGCGTGCGCTGATCGGTGCGCCGGGGCGCGATCCCTGGGAGGCGCTGCACGGCTTTCGCAGCGCCGGACCCAAGGAGCGGCGTGTCGCGCTGGAAGCAAATGGCGCGCCGTTCGTGGTGACACTCGATGAGATACAAGTCCGAGCGACGGCTCGGCGCATCGGCGATGCGATCGTGGTTTTCGATGGCGGGCAAGGCGTGGAGATCGCCGCGCCCTCCGCCGACCATGCCTCCGGCGCGGCGGGCGCGGGCGACGGCGCCATCCTTGCGCCGATGCCCGGGCGCATCCTCAGCGTCGATGTCGCCGCCGACGCGCGCGTGTCGCGCGGCGATCGCTTGATGATCCTCGAGGCGATGAAGATGGAGCATGCGTTGATCGCGCCGTTCGACGGCGTGGTGGCGCACATGTCGGCGCGTGTCGGCGATCAGGTGAGCGAAGGCGCGCTTCTGGCGCGGATCGAGGCGGCGCCATGAGCGACGAGGACGTTCCCGAAGGTTTCGCGCCCGCCGCCTTCTCCTATCCGATCTTCGCCGACACCGGGCCCTATTTCCTGAAGCGGACGGACGCGTGCTGCATCGTCGGCATGCGCGTGCGCGACAAGCATTGCCAGGCGCGGGGCGCCGCGCATGGCGGCGTTCTCGCCACGCTCGCGGACGTGGCGCTCAGCCTGCAAGTGCATTTGATTCTGCAGCCCGGCCAGTTCGTGACGACGACGAGCCTCACCACGAATTATGTGCGCGTGGCCAAGCGCGGCGCCTGGATCGAGGCGCACACGGTTTTGGATCATCTCGGCAAGCGCAACGCCCATGTGCATGGGCGCATCATTGACGGCGACGACACGCTGATCACCATGTCCGGCGCTTTCGCGATCATCGGCCCATAAAAAAGGCCGCCGGATTGCGCCGGCGGCCAAATTCGAGAACGCGTTAGCGACGCGCCTCGGGGAGAGACGAATTGGTAGGCCTTAGTCGGCCGTGGTCTGCTTGAGATAAGCCACCACGTCGGCGCGCTGCTGCGGATCACGCAGGCCGACGAAGGCCATGATCGTGCCGGGAATGCGGGCGCGCGGATTTTCGAGATAATTGTACAATTCCTGCTCGGTCCAGGTGATGCCCGAATTCTTGTTGGCGTCCGAATAGCGGAAGCCCGGCACCGTGCCGGCTTGGCGGCCGATAATGCCGTGCAGTGAGGGGCCCGTGCGGTTTTGGCCGGCTTCGGGCGAATGGCAGGTGCGGCATTGCGCGAACACGCGCTCGCCGCGGGCGGGATCGCCGCTCATCGTTTCGCCGGCGGCGTTGGTGATGGCGAGCGTCATCAATTCGGCGGCCGGCGCTTCAGCGGCGGGCGCTTCGGCGGTTTCAGCCGGCGCGGGCGCTTCGGCGGCGGGCGTTTCGGCGGGCGCGCTCGGCGCTGGGGCTTGCTGCGAGCACGCCGCGATCAAGGCAAGTGCGCTCAGCGCGACGGCGCTGGCGATAAAGGAACGTTGCATGAAGCTGACCTCCCGGCTGGTATTGGCGCTTCGCCTGGTACGGGCCGCGGAAACGAGCCGTGTGTCAAGCGAATTGGACGTCACCACGCGTCAAAAACGCGAGACAACGCTCTATCACGCTTTCGTGTACGCGCGTGATGGAGCGGCGGATCATCGCCGCTATCGCCGTTTTTTCAAGCGTCAGGTGAGATCAGATCGCCGCAGCGTGCGCGCTTCTCGGCGTTGAAGGACCCGGACGATCCGTCATAAGGGTCACGAGCGCGGAATCCCAGCCCTTCGCGAGGTCAAAGCCGGAGATCCGCATCGCGCGTGCGCCGTTATGCGCGTCGCGGCATTCCTGCAGCGCGTACATCACCGCGCTGGCGTTCGGCGCGTCAAAGAAGGGCGCGCCCCACATTTCCCAGCCGCCGACGCGCCGATCGGGCGCGCCATGCTCCACGCACACCGCCAGCCCCGCCTCCAGCATCGCCTGCACCTGGACCTTGATCTCTTCATTGGTCGGGTGCGGGGCGTGGCCGGGTTCGGGGTGGGGCATGATGGTTCCTTCCAGACGGCGGCACCATGGCGGCCGACATGCCCTCAGTAAATTTGAATAAACTTGCCGATCCAATCAGAAAATCTTACTGTAGGATCGTGCGCGAAATCACCCTCCGCCAGCTGCGCGTCGTCTCCGCGCTCGCGCGCACCCGGCGCACGCATGCCGCCGCCGACGCACTCGGCGTCACCGGCCCGGCGGTGACGCTGCAATTGAAGCTCCTGGAGGACGGCTTCGGCATGCCGCTGTTCGAGCGCACGCGCGATGGCATGAATCCCACCGCGGCGGGGCTACGCGTGCTCGACGCCGCGCACCGGATCGAAAACGTGCTCGCCACGTGCCGGGAGGAGGTGGCGCGCCTCGCCGATCTCGATGGCGAGACGGTGAGCGTGGGCGTGGTGTCCACGGCGAAATATTTCGCGCCCAGCGTGCTCGGCGCGTTCCGTCACGAATATCCGAACATCGCCATCAAGCTCTTCGTGCGCAATCGCGAGGAGACGATCCGGGGCCTTGGCGAGCTTGAATATGATTTGGCGATCATGGGGCGCCCGCCCGACACGTTGGAGACCGAGGACGTCGAGATCGGCGAGCATCCCCATGTGGTGATCGCGCCGCTCGATCATCATTTGGCGTTGCGCACGCGCATTCCGCTGCGCGCGCTCGAGGCGGAGACGTTTCTCACCCGCGAGCCCGGCTCGGGCACGCGCATCCTGATGGAGCAGATGTTCGCCAATGCCAAGATCCGCCCGACGATCGGCATGGAGATCGACAGCAATGAAACCATCAAGCAGGCGGTGATCGCGGGCCTCGGGATCGCGTTCATCTCGGCGCATACGATCGCGGTGGAGCTTGAGGCGCGCAAACTCGTTGTGCTGGATGTGGCCGGCCTGCCGCTGATGCGCAGCTGGCGCATCGTGCGCCCGGCCAAGAAGCGGCTGACGCCGGCGGCGGCGGCGCTGCGCGATTTCCTGATCGTGCACGCCGTCCGCCATCTGCCGCACATCCCCCAGGCGGGCCACGCCCAGGCGAGGCCTTCTGGGCGGCGGGGCGATCTGTAGCGCGCGCGCCACGGTGGCGCCTTTTCTGGGCCGCTTTAGCCAAGCTTCTGGCCTGCTTCACATTTTCTGGCTTCCGGGCGGAAGAAAGATTGTCATGGTGCCGCCACAAAGCGGGGAGCCTCAGAATGCGGCGGCGTGTTTTTTCGTGGATTTTGTCCGGCGGCGTGGCCGCCTTCGCGCTCGCCGGAGCGGCTGAGGCGCAGAGCGGGGATGACGAAATCGTCGTCACCGGCGTGCGCAGCGAAAGCCGCACGGTGCTCAACACGCCCGTGCCGATCGATGTGGTTTCCGGCCAGGCGCTGGAGCGCGCCGGCGCGGTGGGCGGCGAATTGGGCGCGGCGCTGCAGGCGCTGTCGCCCTCGTTCAATTTCCAGCGCCAGTCCAATTCCGGCCCGGCCGATATCGTGCGCGCGGCGCAGCTGCGCGGGCTCTCGCCGGATCAGACCTTGGTGCTCGTGAATGGCCGCCGCCGCCACACCACGTCGGTCGTCAATCTGGAATCCAAGATTGGCCGCGGGACAACGCCCGTCGATCTCAATTCCATTCCGCTCGGCGCGATCAGCCGCATCGAGGTGCTGCGCGACGGCGCGGGCGCGCAATACGGTTCTGACGCCATCGCCGGCGTGATCAACATCATCCTCGACGACGCGCCCGAGGGCGGCGAGTTCAGCGCCTCCTATGGCGCGCACGTAACGGATTTCACCTATCCGGTTTTCTCCGCGCCCTTCACCGAAAGCGGCGAACGCACCGAGAGCATCACCGACGGCGAAACCACGATCCTCGCGCTTGAAGGCGCGCTGCCGCTTGGCGAACGCGGCTTCGTGCGCTTGGGCGCGGAATACAAGGATCGCGATTTCACCGAGCGCGGCGGCGCCGAGGGCGGGGCCTTCTTCATCTTTCCCAACACGGTGGGCGATGGATCGGCCAATGAGGCGCTGCTCAATCAGCGGCTCTATCGGCCTGGCGATCCCGAAAGCACCGATATCAGCCTCTGGGCCAATGGCGAATATGCGCTGACCGGCGGGGCGACGCTCTATGCGTTCTCGCTCTTGAGCCAGCGTGAAGCCAAGGGCGCGGCGTTCTTCCGCTATCCCGACGACGACCGCAACGTGCCGGCGATCTTCCCGAACGGCTATCGCCCCAACACCACGGGCGACAATACGGACATCTCGCTCACCGGCGGCGTGCGCGGCGATCTGGGCGAATGGGCCTATGATGTCTCCGCCACCTATGGCCGCAACGAGTTCGAATTCGGCGTGGAAAATTCGCTCAACGCCTCGTTCGGCGTGGCGAGCCCGACAACGTTCCGTCTCGCCGAGTATGAATTCGACCAGCTTACGCTGAACGCCGACGCCAACCGCGCCTTCGCCTGGGGCGTCGGGCAGGGCCCGCTCAACGTGGCGGTCGGCGCCGAGCTGCGGCGCGAAACCTTCAAGACCTCGCCCGGCGATCCGGCGTCCTACCTGCAGGGCCCCGTGCCGGACGTGCCGGTGGGCGCGCAGGCCGGCCCTGGCCTTGCGCCTGAGGACACCGCCGACACCGACCGCGATGTCGCCGCGCTCTATGTCGAGGCCTCGTCCGATCTCACCGATCGCCTCTTCGTCGATGTCGGCGCGCGCTATGAAAATTATTCCGATTTCGGCGATGCGCTGCTCGGCAAGGCTGCGGCGCGCTTCGAGATCGCCGATGGCGTGGCGCTGCGCGGCTCGGTGTCGAACTCGTTCCGCGCGCCGTCGCTGTCGCAGATCGATTTCGCCTTCTCCACCACGCAATTCGGCGCGGGCGGGGCGCTGCAGACCGTGCGCACGCTGCGCAATTCAAGCCCGATCGCGCGCGCGCTCGGCGCGGAGGAGCTGGAGGAAGAGACCAGCGTCAATTACACGCTTGGCTTCACCGCCGCGCTTGGCGATTTCACGCTGACGGTCGACGCCTTCCGCATCGACATCGACAATCGCATCACGCTGTCCGAGCGTATCGAGGGCGGCGGCCTGGAAGCCTTCATCCTCGCCAATTTCGGCGTCGCCGACGTTGCGGCGGTGAATTTCTTCACCAATGCGGTCGACACCTCCACCGAGGGCTTCGACATCGTCGCCACTTATCGCACTGAACTGGTCGGCGGCGATTTCACCGTGAGCGCGGCGTACAATCAGTCCGAAACCACGATTGACTCGGTGCGTCCCGATCCGGTCGATCTCGCCTCGCTCGGCGTCACCGGCACGCTGTTCGGCATCGAGGAGCGCAACACGCTGGTCGATGCGGCGCCCAGCGAGAAGGCCAGCCTCACGCTCGATTGGCGGGGCGAACGGCTCTCGCTGCTCGCGCGCGGCATCTATTACGGCGAGACGCGGCGCGTGTTCAATTTCGGCGGCGGCTTCGAGCCGGAGCAGACCTACGGTTCGGAAACGCAGCTCGACCTTGAAGCCTCCTATGCGGTGACGGACAATGTGCGCATCACGCTCGGCGGCGCCAACGTGCTCGACAATTATCCGGACCGCTCGAACAACGACATCTTCACCGGCGGCGTCTTCCCGTACGACGTGATTTCGCCGATCGGCTTCAACGGCGCCTATTATTATGCGCGCGTGAATTACAGCTTCTAAGCCGCCGCCCGATCGCGGACGGCGAGGGCGTCGCGGGCGACCGCGGCGCCTTTCTTTTTTCGACGTTTGCGGTGAACAGCCGGCAAGCTCCTTGTCGAAAGCGCCATGGGGTCGTCGACATTGGGTGAATGCTGATTGCGCCGGGCGTGGAGCAGCGCCTTAGTGGCGGTGCGCGCGCGGGCGCGCGCCAGGCTGGGAGCCTCTCATGGCGCAATATGCTGCGGTGATCGATCTGGGCGCGCTGACCGGTGCCGAGGGGTTTCGGCTGGATGGAGTGGCAGCGAACGACCTAAGCGGCTGGAGCGTCGCCGGCGCCGGTGATGTGAATGGCGACGGCTTCGCTGATTTAGTCATCGGGGCGCACGCCGCCGATCCTAGAGGTGATTCCGCGGCGGGGTCATCCTATGTGGTGTTCGGTGCGGCGTCTGGCTTTGACGTAAGCCTCGATCTCGCTTCGCTCGACGGTACAAACGGATTCCGTCTCGATGGCGGCGCGGCGTTCGATTTTAGCGGTTGGAGCGTCTCGGGCGCAGGCGACGTCAATGGAGACGGCTTCGCGGATGTGATCATCGGCGCCCGCGCCGCCAGCCCCAGCGGCGTTGCGACTGCGGGCTCTTCGTATGTCGTGTTCGGCGCTGCGTCCGGTTGGAGCGCCGCCTTGGATGTTGTCGCCCTCGACGGCTCGAACGGCTTTCGTCTCGATGGTGTCGCGGAGAACGATCAGAGCGGTGCGAGCGTCGCTGGTGCGGGAGACGTCAATGGCGACGGCTTTGCCGATCTGATCATTGGCGCCAACATCGCCGATCCGGGTGGAGACTCCAATGCCGGCTCGTCCTACGTGGTGTTCGGCGCGGCCACGGGCTGGAGCGCCAACGTCGACCTCGGCTCGCTAAATGGGACAAACGGATTTCGGCTCGATGGCGTGGCGGGAGACGATCGGAGCGGTTGGAGCGTCGCAGGCGCGGGCGACGTCAATGGCGACGGCCACGATGACCTGATCATTGGCGCGTTCGGCGCCGATCCGGGCGGCCAATCCGAGGCCGGTGCATCCTATGTCGTGTTCGGCGCAGCTTCGGGTTGGGGCGCCAGCCTCGATCTCGGCGCCCTTGATGGGACGAATGGCTTCCGGCTCGATGGCGAATTGGCGAGCGACTTTAGCGGTTGGAGCGTCGCCGGTGCAGGCGACGTCAATGGGGACGGTTTCGCGGATTTCATCGTCAGCGCGGTCGACGCCGATCCTGGCGGCGATTCCGCTGCAGGCTCGACATACGTTGTGTTCGGCGCAGCTTCGGGTTGGGGCGCTAGTCTCGATCTTGGCGCGCTCGATGGGACGAATGGCTTCCGGCTCGACGGCGTATCGGCGAGCGACAACAGCGGCTGGAGCGTCGCGGGCGCTGGCGATGTAAATGGCGACGGTTTCGCGGACTTGATGGTAGGTGCGGTCAGCGCTGATCCTGGTGGCGATTCCGACGCCGGCTCGACCTATGTTGTGTTCGGCGCCGCTTCGGGCTGGACGGCGAGCATCGATTTCAGCGCGCTCGATGGGGACAACGGCTTTCGCCTCGATGGCATTGATATTGACGACTTCAGCGGCAACAGCGTTGCCGCTGCTGGCGATGTGAATGGCGACGGATTCGACGATCTTCTGATTGGCGCGCGGCATGCCGATCCGAACGGCAACTTTGATGGAGGCGAATCCTACGTCGTCTTCGGTTCCCGTCCCGGTGAAGCAGTCACGCGCACCGGCAGCGCCATCGCCAACCGCATCAACGGCGGCGATTTCGCCGACACGCTGAGCGGGCTCGGCGGCGACGACATTCTCATCGGCTGGGACGGCGCCGACACGCTGGATGGCGGCGCGGGGCTCGACGATCTCGACGGCGGCGCGGGCGATGATGTTTTGCGCCTCGATGGGAGCGCGCTTAGTGGGGAAATCTACGACGGCGGCGCCGATACGGACACGCTGGAAATCAACAATGTCAGCGGCGTCGACGACTTCACGCTGCACAATGTCGTGTTCGCCAGTATCGAGCGGCTCGTTTTCACATCGAACGGATCTGTTGGCGGCATCACCATTTTGGAATTCAAGCCGGACCAATTCGGCGCCGGTCTGCTATCGACAAGTCTCGCAATTATCGGACATGCCGACACACTTGACGCGCTAGTCATTGAAATGTCGCTCGCGCCGAGCGGCGCATTCTCGATGGCTGGGTTCAGCTTCGCCAATTGGTCGTCGACGGACGCGCTTGTGCTCTTTGGCGCCAGCGGTGATGAATCGCTTACCGGCAGTGTAAGCAGGGACGTGATCGAAGGCCGCGAGGGGAACGATACGCTTGATGGCGGCGCGGGCGCCGATTCGCTGAACGGCGGGGCGGGGGACGATACCTATATCGTAGACAACACAGGTGATTCCGTCACGGAGGTGTCCGCACTCGACGGCGTCGATCTGGTGCAGGCCTCCGTGAGCCGCATGCTCGGCGCCCATATTGAGCATCTCACGCTCACCGGTTCGGGCGCGATAAACGGCACAGGCAACGGTTTGGCGAACACGCTGATCGGCAATGGCGCCATCAATACTCTTTTGGGCGCGGGCGGCGCGGGCACCATTAAGGGTATGGGGGGCGCGGACACGCTGAATGGCGGTGTTGGCGCCGACTGGCTGTACGGCGGGACCGGCCGCGACCTGCTTACTGGCGGCGGCGGCGCTGACCGTTTCGTGTTCGATGTCACGCCGAGCCCGTTTCATCGCGACGTGATCAACGATTTCGTACGCGGCGCAGACAAGATTGCGTTGGAAAACGGCGTAATGGCGGGATTGGGTTTTGCGGGCGCGCTGACAGCCGGGCGCTTCGTCGCCGGCCCGAACGCGCTCGATGCCAACGACCGCATCGTCTACGATTCCACGAGCGGAAGCGTTTTTTACGACGGCAATGGAAACATGACGGGAGGCAAGGTGCTGTTGGCCCTCGTCACGCCCGGTCTTGCGCTCAATCACACGGACTTTCTGGTGGTTTGAGCCACGCCCGCCCTGTGCCGTGGGTCACATCGGCCGGGGCGGGGCGGGCTTAGGGTCTCTTCAACGAAGCGATGACGCTTCGCCCCGCCAGGAGAGACCAGAGATGACCAAGATTTTCGCCCTTCTCGCCGCGATCGCCGTCTTCACCCCCGCCGCCTACGCCACCGTCGCGCAAGCCGCCTTGATCGTCGCCTAAACCGCCAGCTCCAGAAGAAAGCCCAGCGTCATGACCAAGATTTTCGCGCTCCTCGCCGCCATCGCCGTGTTCACGCCGGCCGCCTACGCCACCGCCGCGCAAGCCGCTCTGATCGTCGCGTAAAACCCGCACCGGTCTCGAATGCTGAAACGAAGGCCCGGCGGCGACGCCGGGCCTTTTCGCATCAGTGCGGGCCGGCGACGATCTTGTCGTCGTGCAGATTGGCGATTTCCGCGTCGCTGAAGCCGATATCGGTGAGGATTTCGTCGGTGTTCTCGCCCAGGCTCGGCGCGCGCTCGGGCGGAATGCGCTCCACATCGGAAAACGCGATCGGATTGCCGGGCGTCAGATAGGCGCCGATGCCGGGATGGTCGAGCATGGAGAACATCGGATTGTCGGTGGAGAAATCGGGATCCTCCATCACCGCTTGCTTGAAGCTGCGATAGCGCGCCCAGGTGACGGAATGATCGTCGAAGCTCTTGGCGAAATCCTCCACGCGCCGCTCGTCGAAGAACGGCTTCAAGACCTCGGTGATGGCGTGGCGATGCTTGAAGCGCTCGCCTTCCAGGGACAGTTTCACACCGAGCTTGGCGGCCAATTCGTCGAACGCGACTTGCGTGTGCGTGGCGGCCTTCAGATTGTCCCATTGGCGGATGGTCAGCGCCACCACGATCACGCGCCCGCCGCCCTTGCAGACGAAATCCTGCGCATAGGCGCCATAGAGCGCGTTGCCCATTTTGGGCCGGTCCACGTCATTGATCATCACCTCGCCGATAATGCCGAGATTGCCGAGCATTGAGGCGGCCATGTCCTTGAGCGCGAGTTCGACGAGTTGTCCGCGCCCGGTGAGCCGTCGATGGCGCTCCGCCGCGAGAATGCCGAGCGCGGCCTGTTGACCGGTGATGCAATCCCAGGCGGGCAGCACATGGCCGACCGGTTCGGCCGAGCCTTCAGGCCCGGTCGCTGTGGGAAAGCCGACGGCCGGATTGACGGTGTAATCCACTTGCGGACCGCCGCGCCTATCGCCTGTCACCGACATCATGATCAGATCTTCGCGATGCTTCTTGAGCGAATCGTAATCCATCCAGCCGCGCACGCGCAGATTGGTGAGGAAGATGCCCTTGCCTTCGCCCGGCGCGCAGATCAGCCGCGTGACGATCTCCTGGCCGCGCGGCGTCGACATATCGACGGCGAGGCTGCGCTTGCCTTTGTTCAGCCCAGCCCAGAACAGCGAGCGTCCCTTATCCGTCACCGGCCAGCGCGCATGATCGAGGCCGCCGCGAATACGATCGAAGCGGATCACGTCCGCGCCCATTTGCGCCAGCGTCATGCCCGCGAGCGGGGCGGCGACGAAGGCCGATCCCTCCACGATGCGCAGGCCTTCGAGTATCTTCACCATCGCCGGCTCCCGCGGTTCTGTTTGTTATGAGACGAGGCCGGCGCGGCGCGCGCGCGCGAGGATTTCCTCGCACATGCGCAGATTGGCGGCGTCCACCATCTTTCCGTTCACGCTCACAGCCCCGCGCCCTTCGCGTGTGGCCGCGCCATAGGCTTCAAGCACGCTCTGCGCATAGGCGATCTGCGTTTCGCTTGGCGCGAAGATGCGATCGACCGTCTCTGGCTGGCTTGGATGAATGCACCATTTGCCGTCGAAGCCGAGCACGCGCGCGATATTGGCCATGCGCTCCAAGCCCTCGCCGTCATTGAAGGGCGCGAAGGGGCCGTCAATGGCGCGCAGACCGAAGGCGTGCGCGGCGGTGACGATGGCGTGCATCACGTGATGCCAGCGATGGCCGGGATAAAGCGCGTCATGCGCGTCGAGCGCGCCGATGGTTTCAAGCGGCATGCCGGCGGAGGCCGCGTAATCGCCCGACCCGAAAATCAACGCCTCAAGCCGATCTGAGGCGGCGGCCACGTCGCGTATGTTGACGAGGCCCGCCGCCGTTTCGATCATGGCCTCAACGCCGATGCGGCGCGAAAAGCCCATCTCCGCTTCGATCTGCGTGAGCATCATGTCGACGAAGCGCACTTCGTCGCGTCCGTTCACTTTCGGCACGACGATCAGATCGAGATTGTCGCCCGCGCCTTCGACAATCTCCACCAGATCGCGATAGGCGAAGGAGGTGTCGAGACCGTTGATGCGCACGAGGCGCAGCTTGCCGCCGAAATCGAGCGTGTTGAGCGCGTGAATCACATGACCGCGCGCTTCGGATTTCCGATCCGGCGCGACGGCGTCCTCGCAATCGAGGCAGATCGCATCCGCCTGCGCGGCGGCGGCCTTAGCGAGCTTTTGCGGATCGCCGCCCGGGGCGATCAGGATGGAGCGCTCCAACCGCTCGGGCCGCGCTGAATTCATGCCTGCTCCCAGTGCAATTCGGCCTGCATGCCGACGGCGCCGTCGGCGTTGGCGGTGTAAAGATCGAGGCCGCCATCGTCGCGCGCGCGCCCATTCACCGTCACCGCGTCGAAATCGAACAGCGGACGCATCCCGCGAAACGAAAACCGCGCGGCGCTGCGGCCAGGCGCGCGGGCCATCGCCGCGTCGAACAAAAGAATTGCTTGAAGCGGGCCGTGCACGACGAGGCCGGGATATTTCTCCACGTCCGTCGCATAGGCGCGGTCATAATGGATGCGATGGCCGTTGAAGGTCAGCGCGGAGAAGCGGAACAGGAGCACGGGATCGATGGCGACGTCCTCGCGCCAATCGCAGGGCGGCGCCGGCGTCGGCGCGGGCGGGGAAAAGCGCTCCGGTATCGCGAGATAGACGATGTCCTGCTCTTCCTCGATCGCCAGCGCGCCGTTCGCGCGCACCTCGTGACGCACGGTGGCGAACACCATGTCGCCGCTCTTGCCGCTTTTCTCCGCGATTTTCGTGATGGTGGAGAGACGCTCAACCTCGTCTCCGACGCGGACCGGCGCATGGAAATGCATCCGCGAGCCCGCCCACATGCGCCGTTCCAGCGGCACGGGGGGCAAGAAGCCACCGCGCTTGGGATGCCCGTCCGGGCCGACATCACGCATTTGCGCGCGCGGCAGGAAGGATAGCCAGATCCAGAGCGGCGGCAATGGCGCGCCGGGGCGCGTATCGATGTCGGCGCCGCGGTTCAAAGTTGCGGCGAGTTGCGCGGCCGGCGTCTCGGCGACGCGGTCGGCGCTCGTTTCGCTGCGCCCGACGAAGGCGTCCCAGCGCGTTTCTCCCATGCCGCCTCCGGCGATCTTATCCGGGGACTATGCGGGAAGGGCGCGGCTTGCGAAAGCGCAATCTTCGCGCGTGCTCAAAAGGCGAGGCCCGCTATGGTTTCTTCCAGAAGCGCGATGTCCTTCGGGCGCGACAGGCGATGATCGCCATCCTTCACCGCGATGAAGCGCACATCCTCGCTGGTGAGTTTTTCCACGAGCGTGAAGGCGTGGCGCCAAGGCACGTCCGGATCGCACATGCCTTGCAGGATACGCACGGGACCGTCGAATTTGATCGGCGCGCCGAGAATGAGATGCGCGCGGCCGTCCTCGATCAGTTTGCGTGTGATCGGGTACGGCTGTTCATAGAGCGAGGGCCGCATCCAATGGCCTTGCGTCGCGATCTGCGCGCGCGCCGAATCGTCCAATCCGTTCCAGAGCAGCGCTTCGGTGAAATCGGCCGCCGGCGCGATCAGCACCAGCGCTTGCACACGTTCTGGCCGGGCGAGCGCGCACAGGGGCGCGATCCAGCCGCCCATGGACGAGCCGACTAGTATGAGCTCTCCTTGCGCGACGCGATCGATCATGACGAGCGCGTCATCGCGCCATTGCGTGATCGAGCCGTCCTCGAAGCGGCCGCCGGATAGCCCATGCCCGGAATAGTCGAAGCGCAGATAGGCGTTTCCCGTGCGCGCGGCCCATCGATCCAGCGCGGCGGCCTTTGTGCCGCGCATGTCGGAATGGAACCCGGACAGCCATACAAGCGTCGGACCGGCGCCCGCTCTGCGCGCGAAGGCGAGCTTTTCGCCGTCGCCGCGATCAATCCACTCGATTTGATCTGTGTCCATGGTAACTGACCCAATGCTGCGCCAGCGATGCGATGAAGCGGGGCCGCTGACAAGAAATCGCGCGCAAGCCCCCGAGGGGACAGGATCCATGCCCACCTATTCCGTGCTGCAGGTCACGCCCGCCCTGGATGCGGGCGGCGTCGAGCGCACCACGATCGAGGTGGCCGAGGCAGTGGCGCGCGACGGCGGGGCAGCCCTGGTGGCCAGCAGCGGCGGGCGACTTGAGGACGAATTGACGGCGGTGGGCGGTGAATTGATCCGCATCCCCGCCGACACCAAGAACCCGATCGAGATTTGGGCCAATGCCGGGCGGATCGCGCGGGCGGCGGCGGAGCGCGGCGTGGATCTGATTCATGCCCGCTCGCGTGCGCCGGCCTGGAGCGCCTATTGGGCTGCGCGCAAGCTCGGTAAGCCCTTCGTCACCACCTATCACGGCATCTACAACGCCAAGAGCGGCCTGAAGCGCCGCTACAATGAGGTGATGGCGCGGGGCGATGTGGTGATCGCCAATTCCGAATATACGCGCCAGCACATCCTGCGCACGCACAAGCTCGATCCCGATCGGGTGGTGACTATCCCGCGCGGCGTCGATCTCGCCCGGTTCGATCCCGCCGCCGTGGCGCGGGCGCGGGTGGAGGCGCTGCGCCGCGCCTGGAGCGCGCCCGCGGATCGGTTCACCGTCTTGGTGCCAGCCCGATTGACCCGCTGGAAGGGCCAGCTGGAAATGATCGAGGCGGCGGCCCGCATCCGCATGGTCAGAAAGGTGCGGATCAAGCTGGTTTTGGCGGGCGACGCCCAGGGCCGGGAGGGCTATCTCCAGGAGCTCAACGCGGCGGTCGCCGCCGGCGATCTGGATGGAGACGTGGTCATTACGGGTCATCTCGCCGACATGCCCGCAGCCTATCTCGCGGCCGACGCCGTGGCCCTGCCGTCGATCGAGCCGGAGGCGTTCGGCCGCTCGGCGGTGGAGGCGCAGGCCATGGGCCGGGTGGTCATCGCCTCGGCGGCGGGCGGCTATCTGGAGACGATCGAGGACGGCGAGACCGGCTTCCTCATCAAGCCCGGGGCGATCGAGACCTGGGCCGCGGCCCTCGATCATGTGATGACCATGAGCCCGGCCGAGCGGGCCGCAATCGGGGCCAAGGCGTCCGCCGGCGCTAGGGCCCGCTATTCCAAGGAGGCGCTTCAAGCGGCCACGCTTGGCGTCTATCATCGGCTGCTGAAGCGGCCCGAATCGTGAATGACGGCGCGGGACAGACATGAAATCGGTCCTCAATCCCTTTTTCCGCAAGCCGCAGGACCCGTCCTGGCGGCCGGCGCCGCGCAACGCCAAGCGCGTGCTGATCATCAAGCTCGGCGCTTTGGGCGATTTCATCCAGGCGCTGGCGGCGGCCCGGATGATCCGCGACTATCACGTGGGGGCCCGGATCACGCTGCTGACGACCGAGCCGTTCAAGGCCTTCGCCGACGAATGCCCGCTGTTCGACATCGTCGAGGATGACGGCCGCCCGCGCGATCCCCAGGCGGTGGCCCAGCTCATCGCCCGCATCCGCGCGGCCAAGTACGACATGGTCTACGATCTGCAGACCTCGGGGCGGACCAGCAATTATTACCAGGCGCTGCGGCCATGGCCGCCGCTCTGGTCGGGCGTGGCGCCCGGCTGCTCGCACCCCCACGCCAATCCCGCGCGGGCCGAAATGCACACGCTCGACCGCTTGGCCGAGCAATTGCGCTTCGCGGGCGTCGGGCCGGAGGAGGGGTATCCTATCGGCGATGCGCCGCTGCCGGACCTTTCCTGGATCCGCACCGCGCTGCGCGATCCCCCGCGCCTGCAGCCGGCCTATTTCGGCATACGCGGCCGTTATGGCCTGTTCATCCCCGGCGCCTCGCCGCACCGGCCGGAAAAACGCTGGCCGGAGGAGCAATTCGCGGCCCTGGCGCGCTGCGTGGCCGCCCAGGGTGTGACGCCCGTCGTGATCGGCGCGACCGCCGAGGCCGAGATCGGCGCCGCCATCGCGCGCGCCGAGCCGAGCGCGAAGAACCTCGTCTCGCGCACCGATCTGTTCCAGATCGCCACCCTGGCCGAGCGCGCCGTGTTCGCCGTGGGCAACGACACAGGCCCGATGCACATCGCCGCCGCCGCCGGGGCGCGCGGCCTCGTGCTGTTCGGGGCTGATTCCGATCCCGAGCGCGTGGCCCCGCGCGGGCCGGGCGGCGTCATCACGCTCTGCGCCCGCCAACTGACCGAGCTGCCCGTCATCGATGTGGATCGGGCGCTGCGCAATCTCGGCGCCTACGCCGACTCCGCCCAAGTAAGAAGCGGCGCTTGAAGCCGCGCGCGCGGCAGGCGATATTGGGCGGGCTGGCGCCTTGAGGGCCGCCGGCTCCTAAAACATGACCGCAGGAGAGCGAATATAGTCCGTCGTCCGTATCAGGCCGCGCCGCCCGCTTCGCGCGACGGCCCCCGCGTCAACGAAGAAATTCGGGGCACGCCGCGCGTTTTGCTCATCGATGAGGCAGGGGAAAAGCAGGGCGAGGTGCCCTTTTTCGCCGCGCTCGAAGCTGCGCGCGAGGCTGGGCTCGATCTTGTGGAAGTGGCGCCGCAGGCCGAGCCACCCGTCTGCAAGATCATGGATTATGGCAAATATCGCTTCGAGGAACAGAAGAAGAAGGCCGAAACGCGCAAGAAGGCCAAGCGCATCGAGCTGAAGGAAATCAAGGTCCGTCCGAACATCGACGACCACGATTACGAAGTGAAGATGAAGGCCATTCACCGTTTCTTCGAAGAGGGCGACAAGGTGAAGGTCACGCTGCGCTTCCGCGGTCGTGAAATGGCGCACACCCATCTCGGCATGCAGCTCTTGGATCGCATGCGCGACGAATTGGAAGAGGTCGCCAAGGTCGAGCACGAGCCGCGCTTCGAGGGCCGGCAAGTGGTGATGGTGCTCGCCCCGCGCGCCTAAGCGCGCTTCAATAGAGCGGCTTGGGCTGGCGGTAATTGCGCGCCTGGATCCACAGCGTCCACACGAAGAACAGCGCGAAGAACACGAACCCGGCGATGTTCAGCCAGGGGATGAGCGCCGCGTGCTCGCTCAAGAAGCCGCGCGCCTGTTCAAGGCCGCCTTGGCGGATGGCCGCGTCGCTCGCTTCGCGCAGCATGTCGCCGGCGCCGCCAAGATCGAGCGAGGGCAGCCCGACTTGGGCGAGGCTCAGGCCGCCGACGGGCGGCAACCGGCCCGGCGCATAGAGCGCCTGCGCCCCGAACGAGAGCGTCATCACGGCGGAGACGGCCATGGCCACCGGCGAGCCGAGCAGCAGCGTCACCGCGCGGCGGAAACGCGCCCGCGTGGCTTTGATCCCGGCCTTGGCCTCGGCGATGGCGTTCATGGGGCGAAGGTTAATCGCCCCGGATGACGCCCGCAATCATGTCTGCGCCGAACGGGCGGTTGCGGACGGGCCGGGCCGATGCTATCAGCCCGCCTCTTTTGGCGGCCCGGCGAAACGGCATGCCGTGGCGGCCAAATAACCGCGCCTGAACCCTCATGTTCGCGGCGCGGTCTCATCCCATAGGAGGGACAAATGCCGAAACTGAAGACCAAGAGCGGCGTTAAAAAGCGCTTCAAGCTCACGGCGACAGGGAAGGTGAAGGCCGGCGTCGCCGGCAAGCGCCACCGCCTGATCAGCCACAAGGGCAAATATATCCGCCAGAACCGTGGCACGAGCGTGCTCGCGAAGCCGGACGGCGATCGCGTGAAGCTCTGGATTCCCTACGGCCTCGATTGAGCGGAGAATCTTAGATGGCACGCGTCAAAGGGGGCGTCACCGCGCACGCCCGGCACAAGAAGGTCGTCAAGGCGGCGAAGGGCTATTATGGCCGCCGCAAGAACACGTTCCGCACGGCGAACGCCGCGGTCGAGAAGGCGGGTCAATACGCCTATCGCGATCGCCGCGTGAAGAAGCGGAATTTCCGCGCGCTCTGGATCCAGCGCATCAATGCCGGCGTGCGCGCCGAAGGCCTCACCTATTCCCGATTTATCAGCGGGCTCCTCAAGGCGGGCATCGAGCTGGACCGGAAGGTGATGGCCGATCTCGCCATGAACGAGCCCGAAGCCTTCAAGGGCCTTGTCGACAAGGCCAAGGCGGCGCTGGCTTAGGACGGCGCCTTATCCTCCCCCCTGGCGGGGAGTTTGGAGCCCTCCAAATGGACGCTGTGACGACTGACCTTTCTGCGCTGGAAGCTGATCTGCTTTCACGCATCGACGCCGCGGGCGATGAAGCCACGCTTGAGGGCGTGCGCGTCGAGGCGCTCGGCAAGCAGGGATTTGTCTCCCAGCTCATGCGCACGCTCGGCCAAATGGCGCCGGAAGAGCGCCAACGCACCGGCCCGCTGCTCAATGGATTGAAGGAGCGCCTGAGCGAAGCGCTCGCGGCGCGCAAGGCCGCGCTGGCGGAAGCCGCGCTTGAAGCCAAGCTGCGCGCCGAGGCGGTGGACGTGACGCTGCCGCCCCGGCGCGCGCGCGTGGGCGCGATCCATCCGGTGAGCTTCGTGATGGAGGAGCTGGCGCAGATTTTCGGCGCGATGGGCTTCAAGCTCGAGGAAGGCCCCGACATCGAGGACGATTTCCATAATTTCGGCGCGCTGAACTTCCCCGATCAGCATCCCGCGCGCGACATGCACGACACATTCTTCCTCGGCCCGCGCGACGCGCAGGGACCCGATCGCAAATTGCTGCGCACGCATACGAGCCCCGTTCAGGTGCGCACGATGCTGTCGCAGAAGCCGCCGATCCGCATGATCTGCATGGGCCGCACGTTTCGCGTCGACAGCGACGCCACGCACACGCCCATGTTCCATCAGATCGAGGGGCTGGTGATCGACGAGACGTCCACGCTTGCCGATCTCAAGGGCACGCTGATGGGCTTCATCAAGGCGTATTTTGAGGTCGATACGGTTGAAGCGCGCTTTCGTCCGCACTTCTTCCCGTTCACGGAGCCGAGCGCGGAAATGGATGTGCGCTGCGACCGGAGCGGGGGCCATGTGAAGATCGGCCAGGGCGACGATTGGCTGGAGATTCTCGGCTGCGGCATGGTGCATCCGAACGTCATCCGCAAATGCGGCCTCGATCCGGAAATATACCAGGGCTATGCGTTCGGCATGGGCGTCGATCGCCTCGCCATGCTGAAATACGGCATGCCGGATCTGCGCGATTTCTTCGGCGCCGACGAGCGCTGGCTCAAGCATTTCGGCTTCAGCCCATATCTTCTGCCCGGTCTCGCGCAGGGCGTGGCGTCATGAAATTCACGCTCTCCTGGCTCAAGGATCATCTTGAAACGGACGTGCCGATCGATCGGTTGCGCGACGCGATGACGATGGCGGGTCTTGAGGTCGAAGACATCGCCGATCCCGCCGCCGCGCTCGCCGCGTTCTCAGTCGCGCGCATTGTCAGCGCCGAGAAGCATCCCAACGCCGACAAGCTGCGGGTGTGCCAGGTCGACACCAAGGACGGGCGCAAGGAGATCGTCTGCGGCGCGCCGAATGCGCGCGCCGGGCTGGTCACGGCGTATGCGCCGCTCGGCGCCTATATTCCCGGAACCGGGATCACGCTTGAAGCGCGCCCGGTGCGCGGCGTGGTGTCGAACGGCATGCTCTGCTCCGGCGCGGAATTGCAGATCGATTCCGATGCGGACGGCATCATGGAACTCGACGCGCGTCTTGAGGTGGGAACGCCCGTGGCCGAGGCGCTCGGTCTCGCCGACCCGGTCATCGATATCGAGGTGACGCCCAATCGCCCCGATTGGCTGGGCGTTGCGGGCATTGCGCGCGATCTCGCCGCGGCCGGGCTCGGCAAATTCGTCACCAAGCCGGTGCTGCCGGCGCCGGGACGTTTTCAATCGCCATTGAAGGTGGCGACGGAGGCGCCCGATGCGTGCCCGATCTTCGCGGGTAGGCTCATTCGCGGCGTGAAGAACAAGCCCTCGCCGGAATGGCTGCAGCAAAAGCTGCGCGCCGTGGGCTTGAAGCCGCGCAGCGCTTTGGTGGACATCACCAATTATCTTTCGCTCGATCGCGCGCGCCCGCTGCACGTCTATGACGCCGACAAAGTGTCCGGCACGGTGCGCGCGCGCCTGGGCCGCGAAGGCGAGAGCTTTCTGGCGCTGGACGGCAAGGTCTATGACGTCACGCCCGCCATGTGCGTGATCGCCGACGATAAGGGCGTCTTGGGCCTCGGCGGGATCATGGGCGGAGACGCCTCCGGCTGCACCGAAGCGACAATCAACGTGCTCGTCGAAAGCGCCTGGTTCGATCCGCTGCGCACGTTCCAAACCGGGCGCGCTACCGGGATCAATTCCGACGCCAAATATCGCTTCGAACGCGGCGTCGATCCCGGCTTCATCGTGCCGGGCCTCGAATTGGCGACGCGGCTCATTCTGGAAATCTGCGGCGGCGAGCCGTCCGAGGTGATGGTGGCCGGCGCGCCGCCCGCGCCGCCGCGCGAGGTGCTGTTCGATCCCGATCGCGTGCGCACGCTCGCGGGCATCGCGGTGACGCCCACGCGCGTGCGCGCGATTTTGAAGGCGCTTGGCTTTGAAACCGCGCCGGAAGCGCCGGGCGGCAAGCGCCTCATCGTCACCCCGCCAAGCTGGCGGCGCGACGTGGAAGGGCCCGCCGATCTCGTGGAGGAGATCGCGCGCATCGAAGGCTATGACACTATCCCCGAAAAGGCGCCGCCGCGCGCGGAGGGTCAGCGCGCGCCGCCCGCCAGCGTCGGTGAGAGCCGCTTGCGCGTGGCGCGCCGCGCGCTCGCCGGGCTCGGCTATCTTGAAGCGGTGACGTGGAGCTTCCTGTCGCAGCGCGCGGCCGCTTTGTTCGGGGGCGCGCAGCCTTCGCTGCTGCTCGCCAACCCGATCGCATCCGATCTCGATTGCATGCGCCCCTCGGGGCTGCCCAATCTCGTCAACGCCGCGCAGCGCAATCTCGATCGCGGCCGCGCCGACGCGGCCATGTTCGAAGCGGGGCCGATCTATCGCGGCGACGGCGAGAAGGATCAGGAGCGCGTTATCGCCGCCATCCGTCAGCCGCGTCCGCGCCGGCATTGGCAGGGCGCTGAACGCGTCGACGCCTTCACGTTGAAACGTGATTGCATGGCCGTGCTCGAAGCGATCGGCGCACCCATGGCGTCGTTGCAGACCAGCCCAGAGACGCCGCCCTGGTGGCGCCCCGGCGGGGCAGGCGCGCTGAAAATGGGCGCCAAGACGATCGCGCATTTCGGCGAAGTGCATCCGCGCATCGTCACAGCGCTCGATGCGGACGGTCCCATCTTCGGATTCGAAATATTCGTCGATGCGCTGCCGGCGCCGCGCGCGAAAGCCACGCGCGCCAAGCCGCCGCTCGAGCTCAGCGATCTCATGCCGTTGACGCGCGATTTCGCGTTCGTGGTGGATGAGAGTGTGCCCGCCGCCGATCTGGTGCGCGCCGCCATCGGCGCCGACAAGCAGCTGATCACCGACGTGACCTTGTTCGATGTCTATCGCGGCGAAACGCTCGGCGCGGCGAAGAAATCGCTCGCGATCGAGGTCACGCTCGAGCCGCGCGAAAAGACCCTGACCGACGCCGACATCGAGGCCGTGTCGCAGAAGATCGTCGCCAATGTCGTGAAGGCGACCGGCGGCGTACTGCGCGGCTAGGGGCGTGGTTCTTCCCCCGTTTGCGGGGGAAGTCCTGAGCGAAGCGAGGGGAAGGGGGCATTGCCCCCTCCGTCTCGCGCCTGCGGCGCGATCCATCTCCCCCGTAAACGGGGGAGGAGGTTCTAAAAGCCCCCGCCCGCTTCAGCCGCGCCGACCGCCTTGATCGCGAAGGCGTAATCGATCGCGATCTCCTTCAGGAAATCGAAGCGACCCGATGCGCCGCCATGGCCTGCTTCCATATTGATCTTGAGCAGGAACGGACCGCCTTGCCCCACCGCGCGCAGCCGCGCGATCCATTTCGCCGGCTCCCAATAGGTGACGCGCGGATCTGAAAGCCCGCCCGTCGCCAGGATCGCCGGATAGCGCTGCGCCGTCACATTGTCGTACGGCGAATAGGCCGCGATCGTATCGTAATCCTCGGCGCTCTCGATCGGATTGCCCCATTCGGGCCATTCCGGCGGCGTGAGCGGCAGGCTCGTATCGCTCATCGTGTTGATCACATCGACGAACGGCACCGCGCCGATCACGCCGGCCCACAGATCTGGACGCATATTCGCGATCGCGCCCACCAGCAGCCCGCCAGCCGAACCGCCATAGGCCACCATGCGGCCCGCGCGTGTATAATCGCGCCGCACCAATTCCTCGCCGCAGGCGATGAAATCGGTGAACGTGTTCATCTTCTTTTCCTTGCGGCCGTCGAGGAACCAGCCCCAGCCGCGTTCCGTGCCGCCGCGCACATGCGCCGTCGCCCAAATCCAGCCGCGATTGACCAGAGACAATTGCCGGATAGAGAAGCTCGCCTCCATGGGAATGCCGTATGAGCCATAGCCATAGAGCAGCAACGGCGCCGACCCGTCGAGCGCGGTTCCTTTCTTCATCAGCACCGTGATCGGCACCTCCGCGCCATCGGCGGCGCGGGCGTTGAAACGGCGGCACTCATAGGCGGCCGGATCGTGGCCGCTTGGAATTTCCTGCGTCTTGCGCAGCGTGCGCGTGCGCGCGGCCATGTCGTAATCGATCCATTGGCGCGGCGTGGTCGGCGAATTGTAGATGAAGCGCATGATCTTGGTGTCGAATTCGAAACCGGGATCGAGATCGAGCGCGAAGGCTTCTTCATCCTGCGTGACGGCGTACTCCTGGCCGGCCTTGTCGCGGATGATTATGCGGGGCAGGGCGTCGGCGCGCTCCAGACGCACGAAATAGTCCTTGAAGGCGAGCGCGCCGGCGATGAAGCGACCCGGCTGATGCGGCACGAACTCGCGCCAATGGGCGCGGCCCGTCCGGTTTGTCGCGCAGGTCATCAATTTGAAATCGACCGCGCCGTCGATATTGGTGCGGATGATCCAGCGGCCGTCCCAATGCGTCGGCTCATAAAGCACCCCGCGTTCGCGCGGATGAAAGAGCGTCGGCGCCGCGGCCGGCGTGCGCGCGGGGATGTATCGCGCTTCGCTGGTTTCCTGATCGGCCACGCCGAGGAGGATGAATTCCTTGCTCTCGCTCAGCGAGACGCCAAGGAAAAGCCCGTCATCCTCTTCCTCATAGACGAGCACGTCGTCAGCGCTTGTGCCGCGGATCGGCCGGCGCATGACACGCTTTGGGCGGCCATTTTCATCGCGGAACACCCAGAACAGGAATTGGCTGTCAGGCGTGATGACGAAATCGCCATAACCCGCGGTGACCGGATCGGGCAGCGTCTGTCCGCTCGCGAGATCAATCACGCGGATCTGATGGTACTCGCTGCCTTGCTCGTCCACGGAATACACGAACAGCGCGTGATCGGGGCTGTGGCGCGCCACATTGATCTCGAAATAATCCTTGCCCCGCGCGGCGGCGTCGGAATCGAGCAGCACCTGTTCGGCGCCGTCGCTCAGCCGCTTGCGCAGATAGAGCGGATGCTGCGCGCCGGTCTGGTAGCGCGTATAATATTCGTACGCGCCGTCGCGTTGCGGCACGGACGCGTCGTCCTCCTTGATGCGCCCTTTCATCTCCTGAAACAGCGTTTCCTGTAGCGACTCCGTCGGCGCCATCATGGCGCGCGTATAGGAATTCTCAGCCTCCAGATGCGCGCGGATATCGCGATCGAGCACGCTCGGATCGCGCATCACTTGCTGCCAATTGTCGTCCTTCATCCATTGATAATTATCGACGCGCACGCGCCCCACCTGTTCGATTCGAACGGGACGGATGGGCGCGACGGGCGGCGTGGGACGAGTTTGTTCGGTCATGGCGGTGGTGGCGCATCCAGGCAGAAGGGTGAGGGCGGGCAAGGCGACGCCCGCGTGCAGAAAGGTGCGGCGGTTCATGGAGACCTCAAGGCAAAGCCATGGGAGCGTAGCGGCGCGTTCGGTCCGTGGCAAACTCAGCCGAGGCGCAGCAGCAGCGCGGTTGCGTCGTCGCTCTTCTTGTAGCGCGGATGTTGGGCGCCGCCCGCATCGGCCTCCTCGAAGGCGCGCAATTCCGCGCCAAGCGCGGCGAGCCCGCGCGTCAGCGCCGCATCGATCAAGCCGGCCGCGTCATAAAGCGCGTAGCGATCGACCAGCGCTGAAAAACCGTCCGTGGCGATCAGGAGATGCGCCGGCCGCGACAAAGTCAGCGCATGCGCGCGGGCATGATCGGCGCATGCCGGATAGAGTCCCATCACCCACCAGCCGCCCGGCTTGTTGCGCGCTTCGTGGCTGGCGCGCAATCGCGCGATCACGTCGGCGCGTTCGAGCGGGGCGACATCGGTGATCCCGCCCGTGAGCGCGCGCACCTGCGCGGTCTCGCGCGCCGCGCCTTCCTCCTTGCCGCCGATGGCGAACGAGGCGCCGTCCGAATCGCGCGCGAACATGCGGCTGTCGCCGAGATCGAGCGCCTCGACGCCCGTTTCGGTTTCACGCATCAGCAGCAGCGATGCGGCCGGCTCACGCCAGCCTGGCAGATCGGCGCCCGCGCGCGCGCGAAAGAGCGCGCCCATGGCCTCCGCGCTTTCCGCCACCGCCGCGCGAAGCGCGCCATCGGCCGAGGCGCGGCGATGCAGCTCGGCGTTCAGATGATGCGCGAACCAGGCCGCGTCGCTCGACCAGCCCATCGCCGGATCTTCATAGAGGTCAGTCGCCCCGTCGATCACCCAGGCGAGCGGCGCGCTGAATCCATACGCATCGTCGTTCTGCTTCTTGCGGTCGCCCGCGAGCGAAATCGCCTCGATGAGCGTGAGCACTGGCGGCCGCTAGCCGCCATAGACGACGGAGATCGTCTCCGCCACGCAGGCCGGCCGCTCCTCGCCTTCGATCTCGATCGTGCATTCGCTGATCAGCTGCATGCCGCCCGATTTCGGCTCGGCCGAGACCAGTTTTTGGCGCATGCGCACGCGCTTGCCCACGCGCACCATGTTGGTGAAGCGCACCTTGTTGGAGCCGTAATTGATCCCGCGCGTCACGCCTTCGAGCGGCAGGAGGCCGCGCCCCAGATAGGGAATGAGCGAGAGCGTCAGATAGCCGTGCGCGATCGGCCCGCCCATTTCACGAGTGGCGCGCTCCACATCGACATGGATCCATTGATGATCGCCGGTCGCGTCGGCGAATTGGTTGACGCGCTCCTGCGAGATTTCGACCCAATCCGATACGCCGACCTCTTTGCCGACAAGGCTCGGCAATTCCGCGAACGTGACCATGATGTCCTCCTAATGATTGGGGCCACGAGGTATCGACGGCGGCCGGCTTTGTCGAGGGCTGCGCGGCGGGGCGGTTTGCGCCATGATCGCGGGAAAGGAGCGCCCCATGAGCCTGCCGCGCGACGCCGCCCCGATGGCCTTCATCCTGACGCGCGACATGGCGCGCGCGGTCGCCTTCTATCGCGATGTGCTGGGGCTCGCGGTCCTGGGCGAGGATCGGTTCGCCACCATTTTCGATGTAGGCGCGGGCGTGCCCATGCGGCTCAGCCTCGTGGAGACGCATGAGGCGAGCCCGCACACGCTGTTCGGATGGCGCGTGGCCGATCTCGACGCTTCGATGGCGGCGCTGCGCGCCAAGGGCGTGTCGTTCCTGATCTATGACGGCATGGGCCAGGACGAAGCGGGCGTGTGGACCGCGCCGGGCGGCGGCGCGCGCGTGGCCTGGTTCGCCGATCCGGATGGAAATGGGCTGAGCGTGACGGGGGTGTGAGTGAAGTGGGGGCTACAGCAGGGCGATCATCGCCGCGCCCCGGGGTAAGTGCATCAATTCAATGCATTTCTGAGAGAGCAAAGAAGAAATGGACAGCGTCGAAACCGTCACCGCCATTATCGGCCATTACACGGTCGGATTAATAGATGTTCGCGATAAATCTATGCCTAGATTGATAGGTTCGGGCACACTTGTTAATTTTGGAGAGGTGGAAGGTGTTTTGACCTGCGCACATGTGCGTAGGCACGTCACTGCCTCTACAGAGTTTGGAATCGTATGTTTTCCAGTGGGAAAAAGCCAGCTTCAAGCCCACAAAATCATAGTTGGCGTTACGGAGTGCGTTGAGTTTTCTAACGACTTGAACGCAGCCGATGGCCCCGATATCGCATTCATAAGAATTCCATCGGAGAAGCTTGGTGCAATACGAGCCGTTGCTTCAGTTGTGAACGGAGATTTGCATCAAAAACGCTGGTTTGAGGGAGAGCCCCATACCAAAAGGGTTAGTGAGTTTGTTTCAGGAGTCGTTGGCGAGTGGACAAGCGAGTCTCAATTAATGGGACCGAGGACAAGAAAAACAACTTTCAACGGCACCACACGAAGCGGGGAAGTAATCACCGTCCGTAAATCGGGTCTGTTCGACCTGTTCGAGTTTCAGCCTGATACCGGTGGTGATCTCATAGTTCCCAAAAGCTACGGGGGAATGAGCGGTGCAGGTTTGTGGCGCGTCTATCTCAACGAGGACGATACCGATTGCGAATACAGACTTGTAGGGGTGGCGTTTTTTGAAACCGCGAATGGCACAATCATTTGCCACGGTATCAGGTCAGTTTACAATGCGCTCTACGATAAAGTCAGAGACGCTTGGCTCTAAGGCCCCTTCCGTCGTCGCCCGCGATAGCGCGCGCCGTTCTTCTTCACCGGCATGCCGCGCGCGGCGCCGTCGGCGGCCGCGCCGCGTGCGCGCACGGCCGCGTCCGCCGCTTCGGTCACCGCGCTCTGCCGCGCCAACGGATCGTCCGAGAGCAGCAGCTCCGTTTCCTGCAGGCGCTTGATCTCGTCGCGCAGGCGCGCGGCGGTTTCGAATTCGAGATCGGCGGCGGCGTCGCGCATCTGCCGCTCAAGATCGGCGATATAGGTCTTGAGATTGTGGCCGACGAGACCGTGCTGCGGGCCCTTGGCGCTGGCCTTGTCGAGCTTCTTGAAGCCGAGCGGATCGCCCACGTCGATCGTGAGCGAATCCTTTTCATAGACGCTGTCGAGAATGTCGGCGATGCGCGAGCGCACGCTCTGCGGCGTGATGCCGTGCTCCAGATTGTACGCGTGCTGCTTGTCGCGGCGGCGCTGCGTTTCGGCCATGGCGCGCGCCATCGAGCCGGTGATCGTGTCGGCGTAGAGGATCACCTTGCCGTCCACGTTGCGCGCGGCGCGGCCGATCGTCTGCACGAGCGAGGTTTCGCTGCGCAGAAAGCCTTCCTTGTCGGCGTCCAGAATGGCGACCAGCCCGCATTCGGGAATGTCGAGGCCTTCGCGCAGGAGATTGATGCCGACCAGCACGTCGAACACGCCGAGCCGCAGATCGCGAATGATCTCGATGCGCTCCACCGTGTCGATGTCGGAATGCATGTAGCGCACGCGCACGCCCTGTTCGTGCATGTATTCGGTCAGGTCCTCGGCCATGCGCTTGGTCAGCACCGTCACCAAGGCGCGCTGATTGAGTTTCGCCTTCTCCTTCACCTCGGCGATGACGTCGTCCACCTGGCTCGCGCCGTCCTTTGAAACGGGCCGCACCTCGACTGGGGGATCGATGAGGCCGGTCGGGCGGATCACCTGCTCGACGAAGACGCCGCCGGTGCGGTCGAGTTCCCAAGGGCCAGGCGTGGCGGAGACATGCACCGTCTGTGGGCGCATCACATCCCATTCCTCGAATTTGAGCGGGCGATTGTCCATGCAGGAGGGCAGGCGGAAGC
>CAZLWK010000001.1:248376-280153 GCA_964563395.1 uncultured Caulobacteraceae bacterium | reverse complement strand
ACGTAATTCGGTCCCGACTTCCATGTCGCCGCGTTCGAGGCGGCGACGCTAGAACGCATCGGCATGCCGCGCGAAATCGGCATGCGCCATCGCAGCACGCATTTCGGCCACCTGTTCCAAAACACCTATCACGCCGGCTATTACGGCTATCTCTGGTCAGAGGTGCTGGATGCGGACGCCTTCGGCGCGTTCGTGGAGAGCGGCGATCTGTTCGATCGCGAGACCGCTGAGCGCTTCCGCACCCATATTTTCGCGGCCGGCAATTCCGTCGATCCCATGGAAGCCTATGTGCGCTTTCGCGGGCGCGCGCCAACGCCGGAGCCGCTCATGCGCGCGCGCGGGTTTATCGGCGCCGAAACCCCGCAATAGGAGTTTAGCGCGCGGCGCTGTCGCCTCGCGCGAGCGCCGCCAAGTGCTCGCGCAGTGGGCCGACATCGCGCACGCCCTTCTTCAGCGCGCGCGCGACCACCTGATGCACCAAAAAGCGGGCTTCGTTCACGTCTTGCGTCAGACGCTGGGCTTCCGCCCGCAAATCCCATTGCTGGGCCAAAACGTCGAACACGTCATGCTGGGCGCCCATGGCTCCCTCGCTTCATCTTGGGGGACGAGGCTGTTCTCCACAAAGACTAGCAGGCCCATCGCCGATGGCGACCGGGAATGGCTGCGTCCAGCGTCACCTTTCCGAATTTTTAGATCTGCGTTTCCTGCACGGCGGGCGCACGCACGCCCTTCGCAAGCGCAGCATCCAGTTTCCCGGAATCGAGGGCCCCTTCCCAGCGCGCGACCACCAGAGCGGCGACGGCATTGCCGATGAAATTGGTCAGGGAGCGGCACTCGCTCATGAACCGATCGACGCCGAGGATGAGGGCCATGCCCGCAAGCGGCACGGTGGGCACCACCGATAGGGTCGCCGCCAGCGTGATGAAACCCGAGCCCGTGACGCCCGCCGCGCCCTTGGAGCTGATCATCGCCACCAGAAGCAGAAGCGCCTGCTGGTCCCAGCTCAGGGGTGTGTTGGTGGCCTGCGCGATGAAGAGCGCGGCCATCGTCATATAGATGTTGGTGCCGTCGAGATTGAAGGAATAGCCGGCGGGCACGACAAGGCCCACGACTGGGCGCGCAGCGCCGGCCCGCTCCAGCTTGTCCATCAATTGCGGCAGCGCCGATTCAGACGAGGACGTGCCGAGCACGAGAAACAATTCCTCGCGCAAATAAGCGATCAAGCGAAAAATCGAAAATCCGGAGGCGCGCGCGATCGCGCCGAGCACGACGATCACGAAAACGAGCGAGGTGAGGTAGAAGGCGCCGACAAGGCCGGCGAGATTGAGCAGCGAAGAGAGCCCGTAGCGGCCGATCGTGAACGCCATCGCGCCAAAGGCGCCGATTGGCGCCGCATACATGATGATGCGCACGACGTTGAAAACGAGCGTAGACAGGAGCGCGACGCCTTCGCGGATCGGGGCGCCCTTCTCGCCCATCATGGCGAGCGCAAAGCCGCTCAGGATCGAAACCAGCAAAACCTGCAGGATCATGCCGGAGGTGAAGGCCGACACCATCGTGCTGGGGATGATGTCGAGCAGGAAAGCGACGATGCTGCGCTCCTCGGCCTGCGCCGCGTAGCCGCTGATCGCGGACGGATCGAGACCGGCCGGATCGATGTTCATGCCCGCGCCGGGGCGCGCGAGATTGGCGACGACCAAGCCCACGATGAGGGCGAAGGTGGAGACCACGAGGAAATAGGCGAGCGCCTTGGCCCCGATGCGCCCGACGCCCTCCAGCTTCTGCACCCCGGCGATGCCGGAGACCACCGTGCAGAAGATCACCGGGCCGATGATCATCTTCACGAGCGCGATGAAGCCATCTCCCAGCGGCTTCATCGCCGCGCCGAGATCGGGCGCGAGCGCGCCGAGGACGCCGCCAAGCACGACCCCGAACAGAACCTGGACGTATAGGATCGTGTAGAAGGGGCGTCCGCCCTCCCGCTTGTACGCGCTCGATTCCATCAGCTCCCCGCAGCAGCCCCTATCCCATGCGCCCGCGCCTTTGCGAAGCGTTGTCGCGGCGGCGTTTCCCCCTTATGCAAGCGCCGTCGGGGCGTAGCTCAGCCTGGTAGAGCATTAGCTTTGGGAGCTAAGGGTCGCGAGTTCGAATCCCGCCGCCCCGACCAATCTTCCCGCCACGCCTTCCCGCTCAGCGCGCCGCGATGAGGCGCACTTCGCCCGGAAAGGGGGGCGTGCGGTTTTCAAACGCGCCGGTGACGGCCATGCGCCCATCCGGCGCGAACGCGAGATTGGTGACATAGCGCGCCGGAATCTCCACCGCGCCAAGGAAGGCGCCCGCGGTGTCGAAGCGCAGGATGCGCCCCTCGCCATAGATCGCGACGGCGAGCGCGCCGCTCCGATCCTTCTCCAGCCCGTCCGGCCCGGCTTCCGGATAGGCGCGCCAGCCCCGCGGGCGCGGCGCCGGCGCCAAATCGATATCCGCGAAGACGGTCGGCGCACCGAACGCGCCGTCGGCGCCGATCGCGTAGCGCAGCACGCGGCGACGAAACGTCTCGGAGAGATAGAGCGCGCGCTCGGCCTGGTCGTAGAAGACGCCGTTCGGATACCAAAGCTCGGTGTCGAGCCGGCGTACATGGCCGGCGGCGTCAATATGCATCAAGGCGCCATGCGGACGCGTTTCACGCGAGAAGAGGCCCGGATCGGTGAAATAAACGCCGCCCGCGCCGTCGGGGCTCGCATCGTTCGGATCGCGCAGGCGCCGGCCCTCCGCGTCGGCGTCGCGCACGAAGCGCACGCCGCCCTCCGCATTGACCGCCACCACGGCGCCTTCAAGGTGACAGAGCACAAGGAAGCCTTCGCCGTAAGGCGCGATCGCCGTCGGCCCGCAGCCCTCGCGGTTGAAAAAGGTCCGCTTGCGCCCGCCATCGAGGATCGACACGCGGTCCGCGCCCATTTCCGCGACCATGAGATTTGCGCCCACCCAGAGCGGGCCCTCGGGATAGGCGGCGCGCGCATCAAGGACGCGCCCGCTCTGCGCAAGGGCCGAAGCGCCAGCGCAAAGCGCCAGCGCCAGGAAAAAGCGCCTAAGCATCCACCCGCGCGCTAAGGCGCAGCGCGATCAATCCAATGCCGCACAGCGCAAGCCAGCCGGAGAACAGATAGAGGATCGCCTGGCTGCCCATGAACGTCATCAGCCAAAGCGATGTGCCGAGCACGCCGATCACATTGCCGAACGTGGTGATGGCGTAGACCGACCCCGATGCGCGCCCGCCATGCGCCGCATCGGTCAATATAAGCCGGATGCAGAAGGGCGAGAAGAACGACAAGAGCGTGAACGGCACGAAGATCATCAAGAAGGCCGCGACGATGGCGCCAAGCGGCAGGCTTGGAATCTCCGTCGATATCCAGGCCAGCGTGGAGCGCTTCAGGCCGGGAAAGAATGGATCGGGATCGGGAAGAAACTCAACCTGCAACAGCGCCGGAACAATCGCCAGATAAAGCGCGGCCAAGATAACCGCCAGACCCAGCGCCTCCGAGCGCGGTGCAAGATCAACGAGGCGCCCGCCGCCATAATAGCCGGTCATCATCGCCATCATGGTGACGGAGATCACCGCCGACCAGACATAGATGTCGCTGCCGAAATGCGGCGTGAGTGGGCGCGTCGTGGCCGTCTGCAAGCCGAGAACGGCGATGCCGATCAGAAAGCCGATCAGCAGCAAAAATGTTTGCTTGGCCCCCGCCATGTCGCTTCAACGCCTCTCATTGTGCCGATCGATAGCGCGCAGCGATTCAACCGGCGCGAAATCATCCGTCAGAACACGGCCCGACCCCGCCTCGGCGGGCTGCCTGCGGCTAAGCATGGCAGGCAGCGGGTGCGTGAACCGGTGGGCGGTCTGCAGCGCCTCCGCGCGGGCGCGCAAGCTCGCATCGCTTTTCGCGGCGCCGTCATAGGCCACCGCCACGATATTGCCGTCCGCCTCGAACGTGTCGACATGGGCAAAAACGGCTTTGAGCGTCGCGATCGCGGCGGGATAGAGCATCGTGTTCGGTTCGATGTTTTGAACGACGGCCCCGCCCGACTGAAGCCGCCGCTTGGCGGTCATGAAGAATTCACGCGTGAGCAAGTGAAACGGCACGAAGGTGCCCCGATAAGCGTCGATCAGAATGAGATCGTGACGCGCATCGTTCTGATTGAGGTAGATGCGCCCGTCGCGCTGCACCAGCCGGAAGCGGCGATCCGGGTTGATGCCGAAATGGCGGCGCGCGAGCGCAATCACCTCGGGATCGAGTTCGACGCAGGTGATCACAACATCCGGCAGATGCTGATGCAGATAATAGGCGGTGCGTCCCCCGCCGAGGCCAATCTCAAGAATGGAGCGCGCCTGCGGGGCATAGGCGAGGCCCACTGTCATGAAGCGCGTGTAGGTGACAGGCAGCGTACGCGGGCGGCGCGGATCGTAAAGGCTCTCGGTGAAGAGCTGCTGATTGACGCCGAAAATCATGCCGATTTGGCCGTCCTCGCGCCGGATCACATAAATCGTGTTGTACTGGCTCTCGCGGCGTTCGATGAGGCCGGCGGCGGCCGGCCGCGACTGTGCGCAGGCTGGCGCGGCGATCGCGCCGGCGGCCAGGCCAAGCGTGAACGCCCGGCGGGCGATGACGGGCGGCATAGATGGCTCCAAAAGCGGCGTCCCTGTCGCTGTCTCCGCCAAGGTGATGACGAGATCAAGGCGGCACGCCCGCGCCGGGACGTCCAGCGCCGGAAATTCCGTAGCGTAAATTACAGCTCAATCAACACGCGTCTGTCATCGCGGCGACATGGAGATGTTAAGACTTGTCACTAAGCGCGTCCCACCACGGAGGGACGACGCTTATGGCCTACACACTTCAGCTCCTGCATTTCGCCGATGGCGAGGCCGGCCTGCTCGCAGCCGACACCGCGCCTTACATGGCCGCGCTCGTCGACGCCTTCGAGGATCAATACGTCAATTCGCTGACCCTTGCGGGCGGCGACAATTTCATTCCCGGCCCGTTCCTGGCCGCGGGCACCGACATTTCGGTGCGCGACGAACTGAATTTTCTCACCGGCTCGACCATAACGTCCACGACGCTTCCCTTCGCGGCGGTCGACATCGCCATTCACAACATTATTGGCGTTGAGGCGTCCACGATCGGCAATCACGAATTCGATCTTGGATCGACCGTGTTCCAGCAATCGTTCACGCCCGGCGGCGGCTGGGTGGGCGCGGCCTTCCCCTATCTCAGCGCCAATCTCGACTTCAGCGGAGACAGCGCGCTCGCACCGCGTTTCACGAATACGCTCGATGGCGCAGGCGCGCCGCTGACGACGCTGGTCGCGGAGGCCGACAGCCTCAACGGGCGCATCGCGCCCTCCGTCGTAATCACGGAAGGCGGGGAGAAGATCGGCCTCGTCGGCGCGACCACGCAAATCCTGGAAAGCATCTCCTCGCCCTCGGGCACGGAGGTGAAAGGCTTCCCCGGCGGTCCGGGGCCGAACGGCGAAGCTGACAATATGGCGCTTCTCGCCGCCCAGCTGCAGCCTGTGATCAACGAATTGATCGCCGAAGGCGTCACCAAGATCATTCTCATGGCGCACCTGCAGGTGCTGGCCAACGAGATCGCTCTGGCCAGCCTGCTCACCGGCGTGGACATCATCCTCTCCGCCGGCTCGAACACGCGCCTTGGCGATTCCACCGATACGGCGGTTGCGTTCCCTGGCCACGCCGCGACGTTCGCCGGCGATTATCCGCTCGCCGTCACCGGCGCGGACGGCAAGCCGACTTTGATCGTCAACACCGACAATGAATACACCTATCTCGGCCGCCTGGTCGTCGAGTTCGACGACGCGGGCGACATCATGCTCGATAGTCTCGACATCGCCATCAACGGCGCCTACGCCGCCACCGCCAGCAACGTGGCCGCGGCCTGGGGCGTCAGCGAGGCGGACCTGGAGCTGACGGCGCTGGCGGACGGCACGCGCGGGGGCGACGTGCAAACGCTCACTAGCGCGGTCGCGGACGTCATCGCCGCCAAGGACGGCAATGTCGCCGGCTTCACCAACGTCTATCTTGAGGGCGAGCGCATCGCGGTGCGCAACCAGGAGACCAATTTCGGCAATCTCTCCGCCGACGCCAATGCGGCGGCGCTGCGCGAAGCGCTTGGCGCAGGTGCGGACGATGCGTTCGTCGTCTCGCTGAAGAATGGCGGCGGCATCCGCGCCCAAATCGGCACGATCTCAACGCCCGATCCGATCACCGGCGAAGTGGATCGTCTGCCACCGCCCGCCAATCCGGACGTGGGCAAACCCGAAGGCGGGGTCTCGCAGCTCGATATCGAAAACGCGCTGCGCTTCAACAACACGCTGATGGCGTTCGACACCACGCCGGCTGGCCTCAAGGCCATTCTTGAACATGGCGTGGCCGTGCTCGGCAATCAGGGGCGCTTTCCACAACTCGGCGGCGTGCGTTTCTCCTATGATCCGGATCTTCCGGCCGGCGCGCGCATCGCGAACGTGTCGCTAATCGACGAGAACGGCTTCGTCATCGCGCGCATCGTCGAAAACGGGATGGTGCTCGCCGATGCGCCCGCGCTGATCACGATGGTCACGCTGGGCTTCCTGGCCCAGGGCGGCGACGGCTATCCGATGAAGGCGAACGGTGAAAACTTCCGTTTCGTGCTGAACGACGGAACGCTATCCGCGCCGGTCAATGAAGCGCTTAATTTCACGGACGCGTTGGTCGTTCCCGCCACCGCCCTTGGCGAGCAGCAGGCGTTTTTCGATTACATGAACGCGCGCCATGGCACGCCCGAGACCGCGTTCAACGAGGCCGACACGCCGGCGAGCCAGGATGTCCGCATCGAAAACCTGAACGTGCGCGAGGACGCGGTGTTCTTGGGCGAAACGATCCTCGGCGACGATGACGACGATGTGCTTGTCGGCACGGCGGGCGATGACGAGCTTTTCGGCGGTCGCGGACGGGACAATCTCCAAGCCGGCGACGGCGATGATCTGCTCGACGGCGGACGCGACAAGGACACGATGGCCGGAGGCGCGGGCGACGACACTTATGTCGTGGATACGTCGAGCGATCGCGTGATTGAAGGCGTGAATGATGGCGTCGACACCGTGCTTACCTCCGCCGATTTCACGCTGGGCGCGAACGTGGAGAATGCGATCGTCACGAGCGCGCGCGGACGTGAAATCAAAGGCAACGAACTCGCCAACACCATTATCGGCGGCGTCGGCGACGACGAATTGAAGGGCGCCGGGGGCGACGACATTCTGGATGGGGGCGCGGGCCGCGATGAACTCTCGGGCGGGAGCGGCGATGATCTCTACATCGTCGACAATCGCCGTGACGAGATCAACGAGTCCCGCAATGGCGGCTACGACACCGTGCAAGCGTCGGTCAGCTATCGCCTGGACGACCATGTGGAGAAATTGATCCTCACGGGCGCCGCAGCCATCAACGGCCATGGCAATAGCCGCGACAATTGGATCATCGGCAATGACGCGGCGAACACGCTCAGCGGCGGCGGCGGCGACGACACGCTGACCGGCGGCGCGGGCGCGGACACCTTCATCATCGAACGCTCCGACGACCTGGTCGTGGTGACCGATTTCAATGCCGCCGAGGATAAACTCGACCTATCCGATTTCCATTATCGCAGCCTCGCCCAGGTTTTGAACGGTGCGACGCAGGTCGGCGACGATGTGATTTTGGATCTGCGACGCGGCGGCGAGGTGGTGCTGCAAGATACCGAGCTTTCGGCGATCACCGCCGACGCCCTCATCCTTTGACCCGGCGGCCGGGGCGCGGGGTGAGGCCCCCGCCCCGGCGCTTGCGTCGAACCGGCGGGCCCTCTATATCGCGGGCCTTCCGGCGCGCCGGTTCCCGTGGGCCCTTCGTCTATCGGTTAGGACGTCAGGTTTTCAACCTGAAAAGACGGGTTCGACTCCCGTAGGGCCTGCCACGGGTTCAGCCGCCGGCTTGGGCGAGATCGACGATCTCGATCTCCGCTGAAACCCGCCCGCCATATTCGTTCCGCTTGAGGCGGACGGCCGCATGAAACACGCCCTCCTGCTTCAAGAGCGTCTCGCCGAAGCCGCGCGTCATGGCCTGGAAGGCGATCCCGCCAATCCGCGCGCCGCGCGCATCCTCAAGCGTGAAGCGCACATGCGCGTCCTTCACCATCTTGGCGAAGCGCACACGCACGTCCGCCAGCGCGAAGATCGGTTCGGGATGACCTGGCCCGAACGGGCCGATCCGATCGAGCGCGGCCAGGAGATCGAGATCGAGCGCGCCGATGCCGGCGGGCGCATCGATCGACAGGCTGCGCGCCGCGCCGGCCGCGGCCTCCAGCTCCCCGGCGAGACGCTCATCCAGGAACGCCTTGAGCGCCTCCACGCGCTCCCACGCCACGGTAAGGCCGGCGGCCATGGCGTGGCCGCCGCCCGCTTCGACGATGGCTTGCGTCTTCGCAGCCGCGACCGCCGCGCCAAGGTTCACGCCGGCAACGGAGCGGCCCGAGCCCTTGGCCGGCTCGCCCGCGCCCGCGCCGCCCAGCACGATCACGGGCTTCATCAAGCGATCCTTCAAGCGCCCAGCGGCGATGCCGATGACGCCCGGATGCCAGTGCGGCGCGCCGACGATGATCACGGAATGCTTGTCGGCCTCCGCGAGCGCGGCCGCCTCCGCTTCAGCCAGCATGTCCGCCTCGCGCTTGCGGCGCTCCGCGTTCAACGCCTCGAGCTCCGCGGCCAAAGCCTCGGCCTCGGCCGGGTCGTCGGTGGAGAGAAGCCGGGTGGCGATGGAGGCGTCGCCCACGCGCCCGCCCGCATTGATCCGCGGACCGAGCACGAAGCCGAGATCGTAGACCGAACCGCACGCCTCGCGTCCCGCGCTGCGCGCGAGCGCTTGGAGACCGATGTTTTCGGTACGCCGCAGAATTTTGAGGCCCTGGGCGACAATCGCCCTGTTGAACCCGCGCAATGGAGCGACATCGCAGACCGTGCCGAGCGCCGAAAGGTCGAGATTGGCCATCGGATCGGGGAGATTGTTGGCGCCGATCGAGCCGCGCCTGCGCGCTTCTCGGTTCACCGCCGCGAGCGCCACCAGCACCACGCCGGCGGCGGTCAGATCGCCCTGGCCGGAGCGGCAATCGAGCCGGTTCGGATTGACGACCGCACGCGCCGGCGGGGCGGGCCCGCCCATCAAATGATGATCGAGGACGACGACATCGAGACCCATCTCGGCCGCGGCGGCGAGCGGCCCCTCGGCGGCCGCACCGCAATCGACGGTGATGACGAGTTCCACCCCCTCGGCCTTCAGCGCCGCGAACGCTTCAGCGGACGGCCCATAGCCCTCCTTCATCCGATCCGGCACGTAGATGCGCAGAGCGCGGCCGCGCGCGCGGAAATAGCGCACAAGCTGGGCCGCGGAGGTGGCCCCGTCCACGTCATAATCCGCGAACACGGCGCAGCTTCGTCCCGAGACAATCGCGTCTTCGATCGCGGCGGCGGCCAAATCCATGTCGGCGAAGGTCGAGGGATTGGGAAAGAGCCGCTTGAGCTTCGGTTCGATGAAATCGTCCGCAGCATCCGACTCGATCCCGCGCGCGGCCATCAGCCGTGCGGCGATGTCCGGCAGCCCGTACGCGAGGCGATAAGTGTCGACCAGCTTGGGATCGGCCGCCTCCGCGCGCCAGCGTCGCCCCGTCAGAGAACGTTCCACGCCCAGAAAGGCGGGCTCTGTCTCGATGCGGGGATGCGCGGCGACCCGACCCATGGGCCGGGCTTAAATCGATTCGACGCGGCTTAGCGGGCCGGCGATTTCACGCGCAGCTCGCTTACGTTGCCGGTCGTGGAATTCATCACCAGCGTATGGGTGTGGATGAATCCGCGCGCCAGACGCACGCCGTCCAGGAGCGAGCCCTTGGTGACGCCGGTGGCGACGAACACGGCGTCGGTGGAGACAAGATCGTCGCGCAGATAGCGCCGCTTGAAATCGGTCACGCCGACGCGCTCGGCGCGGGCGCGCTCATCGTCATTGCGGAACACGAGCCGCGCCTGGAACTGGCCGCCGACGCATTTCAGCGCCGCCGCCGCGAGCACGCCTTCGGGCGCGCCGCCCTGGCCGACATACATGTCGATGCCGGTATCGGGATCGGTGGTGTTGATGACGCCGGCGACATCGCCATCGGAGATCAGATGCACGCGCGCCCCGACGCTGCGCAGCGATTCGATGATGTCCTTGTGGCGCGGTCGATCGAGCACGCACACGCCGATATCGGCCACCGCCACGCCCTTGGCCTTGGCGAGCGCGCGCGCATTGTCGCCGGCGGGCGCGTCGAGATCGATGACGCCTTCGCCATAGCCAGGGCCGATCGCGAGCTTGTCCATGTACGTGTCGGGGGCATGGAGAAGCCCGCCGCGCGGCGCGTACGCGATGACGGCGAGCGCATTGGCCATCGCCTTGGCGGTCAGCGTCGTGCCCTCGAGCGGATCGAGCGCGATGTCGATTTCAGGTCCCGCGCCGGTTCCCACCTCTTCGCCGATATAGAGCATCGGCGCTTCGTCGCGCTCACCTTCGCCGATGACGATGCGGCCGCGTATGGCCATCGCGTTGAGCGCGGTGCGCATCGCATCGACGGCGGCTTGATCGGCGTGTTTTTCATCGCCGCGGCCGACCTGACCGTGCGAGGCGATGGCGGCGGCGATCGCCGCGCGGGCGCCAGCGAAGGCGAAAGCGTCGGTCATGATCTGAGGCATGGTGACGTCAGCTCCAAAGGCGGGCGCGGTGGCCGCTCTCTTCAATGCCCATGATGCGCGGCGGTTCGCTCACGGCGTCCAGTGTTTCGATGGCGCGCGCGGCGGCGTCCAGCGCCGCGCGCGCGCAAGGCTGCGTCGTCAGCACGATGGGCACAATCGCGCGGTCGGGATTGGGCATTTGCAGAAAGCTCTCGATGGAGACGTTCTCGCGGCCTAATTGCTCGGCGACGTCGGCGATCACGCCGGGTCGATCCTCGACCAGGATGCGCATGAAATAACGCCCACGCTCCACCGGATTGGCGCGATTGACGTCCGCGAGCTTGGCGATGGGGCGCCCAAAGGCAGGACCAGTTCGCTCATAAAGGATATCAAGCAGATCGGCGGCGACGGCGGCGGCCGTAGGCCCCGAGCCCGCGCCGCGGCCGATGAAAGTGAGCTGACCCGTCGGGTCGGTTTCGGCGACGACCGCATTGAGCGTGCCAGAGACATTCGCCAACGGATGATCGAACGCCACCAAACAAGGACGCACATGCATCACGAGCGCGCCGGCGGCGCGCTCGGCCTTGGCGAGCAGCTTGATGCGATAGCCGAGCTTTCCGGCAAGGCGAATATCGTCGAGCGTGATCTTGTCGACGCCCTCGATCTGCACGTGCTCGAAATCCGGCTTCGCGGCGAACGCGATGGCGGCGAGAATGGTGATTTTGTGCGCCGCGTCGAAGCCGCCGACATCGGTCGTGGGATCGGCTTCCGCGTAACCGAGACGTTGCGCATCGGCGAGCACGTCCTCGAAGGCGCGCCCGCTCATCTCCATCTCGGTAAGCAGATAATTGCACGTGCCGTTCAAGATGCCGGCGATGGATCGCACCTCCGAACCGCCCAGACTTTCACGCAGCGCCTTGACGATCGGCACACCGCCGGCGACGGCCGCCTCGAAGGCGAGCATGCCGCCATGGCGCTCGCTCAATTCCGCAAGCTCGGCGCCATGGATCGCGAGCAGCGCCTTGTTGCCGGTGACGACGTGCGCGCCGCGCCGCAACGCCACCTCCACAGCGCGCTTGGCCGGCCCGTCCGAACCGCCGATCAGTTCGACAAACACGTCGATGTTGGGATTGGCGGCGAGTTCAACGGGATCGTCGAACCATTCATAGGCGCTGATGTCGACATCGCGCTTGCGCGATCGGTTGCGCGCGGAAACGGCGACCACCTTCAGCAAGCCTTCGCCGACTTTCGGATGCGCGCCTTCCAAGAGCCGCAAAAGCCCGCCGCCCACAGTCCCCACGCCCGCAAGGCCGATGCGCAACGGCTGATCCGCCCCCTCGCCCATGCTCATGGCGTCGCCGCCGCTTCCGACGGCGCGACATTGCTCTGCAGGAATTTACGCAAGTTTCGCGCGGCCTGCCGGATGCGTTGTTCATTTTCGACGAGGCCGATGCGGATAAAGCCATCGCCGTATTCGCCAAAGCCGAGGCCTGGCGCGACGGCGATCTCGGCCTCCTCCATCAGACGCTTGGAAAACTCCACCGACCCGAGATGGCGGAATTTTTCAGGCAAAGGCGCCCAGGCGAACATGGAGGCGCTGGGACTGGGAATGGCCCAGCCCGCCTTGGTGAAACTTTCCACCAGCACGTCGCGACGCGCCTTGTAGGTTTGACGCATTTCCTCGACGCAATCTTGCGGGCCGTTGAGCGCGGCGGCGGCCGCCACCTGGATCGGCGTGTAGGCCCCGTAATCGAGATAAGATTTCACCCGCCCGAGCGCGGCGATGAGGCGCTCATTGCCGAGCGCGAAGCCGACGCGGAAACCGGCCATGGAATAGGTTTTGGAGAGCGTGTTCACCTCGACGCACACATCGGTGGCGCCCGGCACTTGCAGCGCCGAGGGCGGCGGCTCGCCTTCGAAATAGACTTCCGAATAGGCCATGTCCGAGAGCACGAACATGTCGTGCTTCTTCGCGAACGCGATCGCTTCTTTGTAAAAATCCAGCCCCGCCACCTGCGCGGTGGGATTGGCCGGATAACAGACGATCATGGCGATCGGCGGCGGCACGGAATGGCGCACGGCGCGGCCGAGGCCGGAGAGGTATTGTTCGGGCGTATGCGCCTCAACGCTGCGCACCACGCCGCCCGCCATGATGAAGCCGAATGCGTGGATCGGATAGGATGGGCTGGGCGCGATCACCGTATCGCCCGGCGCGGTGATGGCTTGCGCGAGATTGGCGAAGCCTTCCTTGGAGCCGAGCGTGGAGATGACTTGCGTATCGGGATTGAGCTTCACGCCAAAGCGCCGCTCATAATAGCCGGCGATCGCGCGCCGAAGCCCCGGAATTCCGCGCGAGGCCGAATACCGATTGGTGCGCGGTTTCCTGGCCGTCTCGCAAAGCTTTTCAACGATATGATCGGGCACGGGCAGATCGGGATTGCCCATGCCGAAATCGATAATGTCCACGCCCTTGTTGCGCAGGCGGGCTTTGACCTTGTTCACCTCCTCGAACACGTAGGGCGGGAGGCGGCGTATCTTGTAGAAATCTTGGCTGGTCATGGAGGTCGTTCTGGCTTGGCGCGGAGCGGGAAGGCCCCTGCCGCCGCGCGTCTCGTTCAATATTGGCGGCTGGTCGCTTCGAGCGCCTGACGGGCGGCGTCCTCGAAAGCGGGGTCCGTAGCGGCGGCGTCCTCGCGGGCGATCTGGCTACGCGGATGGGTCTCGATGGCCGCCTCGGCGGCCGCGATCTCAGCCTCGACCCGGGCCCAATGAGCGGCGTCGGTGTTGGCCGCGGTGCCGCGCGGCACGGTCTTCAGGTCCGGCGTGCCCATCGAATCGAGTTCGGCCCGCCGCGCCTCGAACCAGGCCGGCGTCTCCGCCGTGGCGCAACCGGCGAGAGCCGCTGAAAGGGCGGCGATGGACGCTAGACAGCTGGCGGCGGCGCGGGTCACGGGCGCTCCTTGCGCCGCTTAGGGCGCGTCGAGTCTCACGGGGCTAGCGTCCTATACCAGGCAGAGCCGTTGTGCCACTGTGCGAGTCAATCCGGCATAAAGAACAAGGGAGAAACGCATGAGCGGGCAAAGCGGGACCGACCCCCAAGCGGGCGCGGCCGGCGCGCCTGCTCCTGCTCAGGAAGGCCAAGCGCCCGCCAAGAAACGGACCCGCCGCAAGGCCGCCGCGACGAGCGCGCCGAGCCTTCCCGCCCCCGCCGAACACGCCGCGATCCCCGCACCTGCGAAGCCAGCACCCGCGCCCACCGCGCCCGCGCCGATAAAGCCGCTGGCGGATGTGATCGTCGGCCAATCCGCCGAATCGCTCGCCACCTTGTCGCGCAATCTCGGCGAGGCGATGACCCGGGCGAACGCCGTCTTCTCCACCGCCCTGATCGATCAGACGCGCACCAATGTGCCGCGCAGCCCAGACCCGTTCGACGTCTCCTCCGCGCTCGGTTCGGTCTGGACGAGCCTCGCGCTCAAGCCGGAGACCTTGCGCGACGCGCACGCGGCGCTGTGGGAGCGCTATTTCGACATCTGGGCGCGCTACGCGAAATCCGCGATCACCGGCGAAGCGCTCTCCGGCGCGGATGAGAATGCGCGCGACAAGCGCTTCCGCGATCCCGAATGGCGCGCCAATCCCAATTTCGCGCTGATGCGCGAGACGTATCTCGCGACGGCGGATTTCATCACGTCCTTGGTGGAGCGCTCCGACGCCGACCCCGCCGCCAAAAAGAAGGCGGCCTTCTTCGTCAAACAAGCCGTGGACGCGGCTTCGCCATCGAACTTTCTGCTCACCAATCCGACCGCGCTTCGCGCCCTGATCGAAACGCACGGCGAAAGCCTTCTCAAGGGCATCGACAATTTGGCGGAGGATTTGAAGCGCGGGCACGGCATGCTCGCGATCAAGCAAACCGATCTCGACGCCTTCAAGCTGGGCGAGAACATCGCCACAACGCCCGGCAAGGTCATTTTCCGCAATCGCGTGTTTGAGCTGCTGCACTATCAGCCGACCACCGAGACCGTGCACGAGGCTCCGCTGCTGATCTTTCCGCCTTGGATCAACAAGTTTTACATCATGGATCTTCAGCAGAAGAATTCCATGATCAAATGGCTGCTGGCGCGCGGCCATGCCGTGTTCCTTGTGTCCTGGGTCAACCCGGACGAGGAAATGGCCGAGGCCACCTTCGAGGACTATATGCGCGAAGGCGTCTATACGGCCGTGGACGCGGTGCATAAGGCGATCGGCGTGGAGCGGATCAATGCGGTCGGCTATTGCATCGGCGGCACGCTCTTGGCGTCCACGCTCGCGCACATGGCAAAGCATGGCGACAAACGCATCCAGAGCGCGACCTTCTTCGCCAGCCAATCCGATTTCTCGCTCGCGGGCGATCTCTCCGTGTTCACGGACGATGCGGGCCTGAAATATCTGGAGGATCGCATCGAGGCGCAGGGCGGCTTCCTGGACGCTCAAGCAATGGCCGATACGTTCAACGCGCTGCGTTCGAACGATCTCATCTGGAATTACGTGGTCGACAATTATTATCTCGGCGCCACGCCCGCGCCGTTCGATCTGCTCTATTGGAACTCCGACCAGACGCGGATGCCCAAGGAGCTGCACCTCTTTTATTTGCGGTGCTTTTATCGCGACAACATGCTCGCCAAGGGCGAGCTTGAGCTGCTGGGCGACAACCTGGCGCTTAGCGATGTGAAAATCCCCATCTTCATGCAGGCGGCGCGCGAAGACCACATCGCGCCATTTCCGAGCGTCTACCGCACCGCAAAACTCTTTGGCGGCCCCGTCACCTTCATGCTGGCGGGTTCGGGCCACATCGCCGGCGTGATCAACCACCCCGACGCCAAGCGCTATCAGCATTGGACGAACGAATCGCTGCCCGACACCGTGGAGGAATGGCGCGCCGGCGCCGTCGAACATCCTGGCTCATGGTGGCCGACCTGGGACGCCTGGCTCACGCGCATTTCCGGCCCGGACGTGCCGGCCTATGTTCCTGGCGAAGGCGGATTGCTGGCGCTGGGCGAAGCGCCCGGCGAATATGTGAAGATCCGCTCCGAATAGATTGTCTTGGGGGACCTTGAATGGCGTTGCCGCTTTCCACGCTTCAACCGAATTATCTGCAAACGCTGGGCGCCGTGGCCGGCTTCATGGATCGCGCCAAGGCGCATTTTGAAACCGAGAACGTGCCGCTTCAGGAGATCGTGGAGACCCGCCTCTTTCACGACATGCTGCCCTTCAGCTTCCAGATCGCATCGGTGGCGCATCACTCGCTCGGCGCACTGAAAGGCGTGGAGGAAGGCGCGTTCGCGCCGCCTTCGGGCCCCGCGCCAAATTCCTGGGACGACCTTCGCCAATTGATCGCCGATACGATAAGCGGCGTGAAGGCGATGCCCGCCGCGCGCATCGACTCGCTGGAAGGCCGTGACGTGATCTTCAAGCTTGGTCAGAATAATCTGCCCTTCACCGCCGAGGGCTTTCTCTTGTCGTTCTCGCTGCCGAACTTTTATTTTCACGCCGCGACGGCCTACGACATCCTGCGCATGAAGGGCGCGCCGCTCGGCAAGCGCGATTTCATCGGTCAGCTGCGCATGAAGATGTGAGCCTCAAGCGAGGCCCGCGCCCTCGTCGAGGCAGAGCATCAGGTTGAGGTTCTGCACCGCCGCGCCCGAGGCGCCCTTGCCGAGATTGTCCAACAGCGCCACAAGGCGCGCCTGTTTGTGGCGTTCGCTGCCGAACACAAAGAGCTTCAAGCGATTGGTGCCGTTCAATCCCTCAGGATCGAGCGTCTGAACAGCGCGCGCCTCTTCCATGGACGCGACCTCGACGAAGCGCGCGCCGGCATAGGCGTCCCGCAAAATCGCATGCACGTCCTCAAGACCAGGACTTCCGCCCAAAAGCGCGAGGTGGAGGGGAATCTCGACAAGCATGCCTTGGCGATAGCGCCCATAGCTCGGCATGAAGATCGGCCGCGCCGACAAGCCGCACTCGGCCATGATTTCCGGCACATGCTTATGCTCAAGCGCCGTCGCATAGATACGGTGAGGCGCACGCGTATAGGCCGCGTCGCTCTCGTCCTCGAACGCGGCGATCAGCGCCTTGCCTCCGCCTGAATAGCCGGAGATCGCGTGAATGCTGATCGGATGATCTTGGGGAAGCAGACCCGCTGCGATCAGGGGACGCAGGAGGGCGATGACACCTGTGGGATAACAGCCTGGATTAGACACGCGTGAAGAGCGCGCGATCTCATGCGCCCGCTCGCGCGAGATTTCTGGAAAGCCGTAGGTCCAGTCCGGCGCGGTTCTGTGCGCTGTCGAGGCGTCGATCACCTTGACATGCTTATTCTCGATCAGCGCGACAGCCTCGCGCGCGGCGTCGTCGGGCAAGCAGAGCAGCACGGCGTCCACGCTGTTCAACACCTCCTTGCGCGCGGCCGGATCCTTGCGGCGGGCGGAGTCGATCGAAACGAGGGTGATGTCGCGTCGGCCTTCCAGCCGCTCGCGGATTTGCAGGCCGGTGGTGCCCGCTTCGCCATCGATGAAAACTTTTGGGGCCATATGCGCCTCCGAAAAAGAAACGGGCGCTTCGTTTCCGAAGCGCCCGCCTGACCCAAAGCCTGGTCTGTGCGTTTAACGCTTCGAGAACTGGAAGCTGCGGCGCGCCTTGGCGCGGCCGTACTTCTTGCGCTCCACAACGCGGCTGTCGCGCGTGAGGAAGCCATTGTGCTTCATCGTCGGTCGCAGGGCCGGCTCATAATCGGACAGAGCCTTGGCGATGCCATGACGTACCGCGCCAGCCTGGCCCGAGAGGCCCGAGCCCGTCACCGTGACATAGACGTCGAACTCGCCTTCGCGATTGGTGAGCTTGAACGGCTGCTGAATCATCATGCGCAGAACGGGACGGGCGAAATATTCATCGCTCGTCTTGCCGTTGATTTCGATCTTGCCCTTGCCCGGCTTCAACCAGACGCGCGCGACGGCGTTCTTCCGCTTGCCGGTGGCGTAGGCGCGGCCAAATTCGTCGAGCTTTTGCTGCCGCTCGATGGCCTCATGCGTGCCAGAGGTGACATTGCCGCTGGCGAGGCTGCGCAGGCCCTCAAATCCTTCGCTCATGCTCATGCCGCCCTCGTGTTCTTGCGGTTCATGCTCTTGAAATCGACCGTCTGCGGCTGCTGCGCGGCGTGCGGATGATCCGGGCCGGCATAGACGCGCAGCTTGCCAAGTTGCTTGCGCGCGAGCGGGCTTTCCTTCGGCAGCATGCGCTCGACCGCCTTCTCCAGCACCCGCTCGGGATGTTTGCCGGCGAGGACCTTGCCGGCCACACGCTCCTTCACGCCGCCGGCATAGCCGGTGTGGCGATAATAGATCTTGTTCTGGAGCTTCTTGCCCGTGAACGCGACCTTCTCGGCGTTGATGATCACGACATGATCGCCCACGTCGACATGCGGCGTGAAATCGGCGCGATGCTTGCCGCGCAGACGCAGCGCGACATAGGAGGCCAGACGGCCGACGATCGCGCCTTCGGCGTCGATCACGACCCAATTGTGCTGCGTTTCGGCGGCCTTGGCCGAACGCGTTTGCGTGGTGCGCATGGATTGGTCCCGCGAAAAGAGACCGCGCGGATAAGCATGCGAGGGCTTTATGTCAACAGCCCTGATTTTTACTCATGTAATCAATAACTAATGCTTTGGTATTATGCTACCGCAACGGCGGAAGCGCCGCCGCGAGGCCGAATAGGAGTATCGCGAGGCCCTGATGGGCGAGGCTCAGATCGAGCGGTGCGGCGTTGAGGATCACCGCCACGCCAAGACCGATCTGCGCGAGCACGCCCGCGCCCAGCGCCAGCGCGCCGAGGCGCGCCGGCCCCCGCCCCCGCGCCATGGCGGCGCCGGCAAGCGCAAGACCGCACAGCGCGACGAGGTACCCACCCAGCCGGTGATTGAATTGAACGGCCGCGTGATTTTCCAGAAAGTTCAGGTGAAACGGCGTCAGCGCCGCATACGTGGACGGCCACCATTCCCCGCCGATCGTCGGCCAATCAGTGTAGGCGCGCCCAGCGTCGTTCCCGGCGACGAAGGCGCCAAGAATGATCTGCGTGAACAAGAGCGCCGCGAACGCCCAGAGCGCCCAGCGCGGCGCTCCCGTTTCACCGTCAAGACCGCGCCGCCCGAGCGCGCCCAGCATGAGGCGAATGGCGATGGCGAAGATGAGGAACGCCATGCCCAGGTGCACGGCGAGGCGCAGCGGCGCGACATCGAGCCGCCCGACGAGCCCGCTCGCCACCATCCACCAGCCGATGGCGCCTTGGAGGGCGCCAAGGGCGAACAGACCGAACACGGGCCAGAGACGGCCCCTCAAGCGCCCAGTGATCCAAAAGACGAAGAAGGGAATGGCGAAGGCCACGCCGATCAGGCGACCGAGAAATCGGTGCCCCCATTCCCACCAATAGATTTCCTCGAACTCGGCGAGCGTCATGCCGCGGTTCTGCACCTGATATTCCGTGGTCTCGCGATAGAGCGCGAATTCGCGCTCCCAATCAGCCGCGTTGAGCGGCGGTAAAGCACCGGAAATCGGGCGCCATTCGGTGATCGAAAGCCCGCTGTCGGTGAGCCGCGTCGCGCCGCCGACAAGGATCATCAGCGCCACGAGCGCGGCGATGAGCGCAAGCCAGAGCGCGACAAGCGGCTCGCGGGCCGGGGCAGCGGCGGAATCCATGGCTTCGTCCTTAGCCGAGCGCGGCGATTGGCGCAGCGGGCGCAAGCGCGCAGGGACTTCCCGCCGCAGCGGCCCCTTCCTAATTTGCCCGCATGAGCCAAAGCGCGCGCAAAGCGATCGGCAGCCTCGCCCTCCTCGCCTATGTGGCGATTTACGTGACCGTCATTTTGGTCCTGGCCGAACGTGTCATCTGGTCCGCGCCGGGATGGGCCGCGTTGCTGTTCTACGCTGTCGCCGGGATCGTCTGGGTGGCGCCTTTGAAACCGCTGTTCGGCTGGATGAACCGCCCCGATTCCTAATCAGATCGCGGCGCCGGCTCGCGCACGAACAGCATCGCCGCGAGCCCCACGACAAGCAGGATGGAGATCGATCCGAACCCCCAGCGAAGCGATTGGAATTGCCGCGTGAACGTCTCAACCAGAAGCGGCGCGAGCCACGCCGTCGCCGAGCCGGCGAGCGCATAAAGCCCGAACAACTCGCCCTCCATGCCCCGCGGCGCCAGGTGCGCGAGAAGCGTTCGGCTTGAGGCGTAGCAGGCCGTGATCGCGATCGCGATCACCATGCCGAAGCCGATATAGGCGAGTTCGGGCGCAGTGCGGAAAAGCGGACCGTCCCAGACGGCGAGGCCCGGCGTGACAGGCACGACGAAGAAGATGCTCTCTTGCGTCATCGAGATCATCGCGAACACGCATGCGATACCGACACTGAGTTCGAGAATGACGGCGTTGCGCGCGCCCAACGCTTGATCGAGCGGGCCGGCGAGAAAGCCGCCGATCACGGCGAAGGTCGACAGGATCACGGCGAAGGCGCACATCTCCAATAGTCCCCAGCCCATCGCGCCCGCCGCATAGACGCCGCCGAAGATCAGCGCCCCGCCCTTGCCGTCCGCATACAGCATGCGAGCGAATAGAAAGATCGCGGCGTTGCGATGATCGCGCAGCTTGCGGATCGTGGAGACAACCGAACCGACCGCCGCGCCGATCGCGGCGCTCACGCGCACGTTCGAGCGCGGCGCGTCCGGCGTGAACAAAAAGAGCGGAATTGCGAACAGAACCAGCCAAACCGCGCACAACGCAGGGATGAGGCGCTCCGGCTCATAGGTCGCGCGGTCCAGCCCGAATAAAGGCGTCGCGGGAACAAGGCCGGGCGCATCCACGCGTCCTGGCAGGGCGAGACCCCAAGCCACCCAGGCGAGCATGATTACGGCGGCCGCGTTGCCGAGCGCGAGGCCCAGGCCAGAAATATGCGGCAGCTGCGCGCGCGGGCCCGCGCCGGCCAGCATCGCGTTATGGAGCACCTCGGTGTAGGCGAACATCACGCCGGCCAACACGATCGCCGCGCCGAGCCCCCAAAGCGGCAAGCCGCCCACCGCGCCCGGCATGGCGAAGGATTGCACGAAGATGGCGGGCGCCAATCCCGCCAGCGCGAGCGCCAAGAGCGGTTTGCGCGCGCCAATCTTGTCGGCGATCGCGCCAAGGAATGGCGCCGTCAGCGCGACCGCGACGCCGCCGATCTTGTGCCAGCCGGCGATCGTCTCCTGCCCCTTCACGGGATCGCCGATCACCGTCTGCGACACGTAAGGCGCGAACAGATAGATTATGCACAGAATGATGTAGGGGTTGCGGGCCCATTCAAAGACCGCCCAGCTCACCGCGCCCAGCCCGAGCCGCGCCTGCGCCGCCGTCGCTGCGCCGGGCGGCGCGGCCAGATCGGTCATGGATCCTCCCAGGCGGCTTTGGACCGCTTTTGATCTTTCCCCCACACTATGCACGCGCCCTGAGGCGCCGCCAGGGCGCGGGCGCGTAAATCGGCTGTTAACAACGCTGAGCGAGGCTGCGCCGAATCGTCATAGGCTTTGACTGAGGGGGTCGACCGCCATGAGTTTTCTCCGCCGCACTTTGGCCGCGCCTTTGGTGGTGCTCGCCGCCACGGCCAGCGTCGCCGCCGCGCAAGACACGCCGTTTGACCGCGGCCACAATGAGGGCGTGCGCGAGCGCGGGCGCCCCGAATATGACCCGCCGGGCATGCCGGTCGGGGCCTTTAGGCTCTACCCGACGCTTGGCGTCGCGGCCGCCTATGACGACAACGTCTTCGCCACCGAGGTGAACGAGGAAGAGGACACCGTCTTCATCCTCTCGCCCGGCGCGCGTCTGCGTTCGGATTGGTCGCGTCACGCGCTGGAGCTCTACGCGAACGCGGATCACGAGGAATACCAAGACCTCGACGATGAAAGCACGACCGATTGGCGCGCGGGCGTCGATGGGCGCTTGGACATTCTGCGCGGCTTCGTGGCGCGCGGCGGCCTCTCATATTCCGACGCGCACGAGCCGCGCGGCACCAACGATCCGACGCTCGATCCGCTGCGCGAGCCGATCGAGGTCAGCGAAAATCAAGCCTCGGCCTCGCTGGAGCGTGAATTCGGCCGCCTGCGCCTGACTGGCGCGATCTTCAATTCCAAACTCGATTATGAGGACGGCACGACGCTCAGCGGCGCGAATTTCGATCAGGATTTCCGCGACCGCGATCTCTTCCAATGGAGCGCGCGCGCCGATCTGGCGCTGTCGCCCGATACGGCGCTGTTCATTTCCTACGCCGATCGCGATCACGATTATGACGCGGGCGGACGCGATTTCGAGACGCAGCAAGTGCTGATCGGCGCCGGCTTCGATTTGACGAACCTGGTGCGCGGCGAATTGGGCGTGGGCCAAGTCTGGACCGAGTTCGACGATCCCGCCGCTCAAGACGTCGACGGATTGTCGCTCAGCGGCCGGATCGACTGGTTCATCACCGAACTGACCAATATCGGTTTCTACGCCACGCGCGACGTGACCGACGCCGGCGTGTTCACCGCCGCCAGCATCACGCGTGAGCGCTATGGCGCGCGTATCGATCATGAATTGCGCCGCAACGTGCTCCTTTACGCGGAGGCGGATCGCTATCAGGACGAATATGAGGGCGTGGATCGCGACGACGAGACCACCACCTTCGCGGTGGGCGCAGATTATCTGGTCAATCGCTGGGCGGTGATCGGCGCGCGCCTATCGAGCGAGGACAAGACCTCCGATGGCCTCGACCGCGACCGGGATTTCGAGCGCATGCGCGCCTCGATCGGCGTGACCTTCCGCCGCTAGTCCTAAGACCTCGAAAAGGAACGCGCCGCTCTCATCCAGCGGCGCGTTTTTTATTGACGTAAGGTCGCGGTGCGGTCGCCTCAGAAGGCGACGCGCCCGATCAATTGATAGACCGGGCCGGATTGCTCGCGTTCGATTTCATAAGAGTCGACTAGGCCCGCGGCTTGATCCGCCGCGCTCTCGAAGGCGCGAATGTCCTCGAACTTTTCCTGATCGAGCAGATTGTAGCCGGTCAGACGCAGAACGAAATTGCCGAAGCGTTTCTCGATGAAGGCTTCGAGATCGCCGTCATACGAGGTGAGCACGGTCTCGCCGAGGAAGGATTCAAAGGCCTCGCCCTGCTCACGATACGTCACGCCGAACGCAGCGCCGAGCGGAGGCAAATCCTGAATGAAGCCGACATTGACGACATAATCGGGCTGGCCGTTGAAGCGCCGGTCACGATTGAGATTGACGTCGAAGATCTCGCTGTCGAGCCAGGAATAGTTGAGGAAGATTCCGGTGTGCTCCAGGCCGACGAAGGAGAGGCTCGTGGAGAGATCGAGTTCCACGCCCCAGAGCTTGCCGTCGCCCGCATTGCGATATTGCACAATGTCGAAATCATCGTCCGTCGTCTCGCCCGTGCCGGCGAGTTCGATCACGTCGCTGATGTCGCGATAGAAATAATTGATCCCGACAATGCCGGTCCGCCCGAGCCGGCGCTCATAGCCGAGATCGAAGCCTTGTGCGTCCTCCGGCTCAAGCAGAGGATTGCCGATCAGGGCCGTTGAATCGATCGGCTCCTCCTCCAGCGGCACGGGCGGCGTCAGGAAATCGAAATCGGGGCGTCGCACGGTCCGCGACGCGGAGAACAGCACGCGATCGGCGTCGGTCATGTTCCAAACGAGCGAAACAGACGGCAGCAGGAATTCATAGCTGGTGTCGACGGGCGTGGTGCTGAACGTGTCGTCCAGATCACCGGTGTCGGTGTCGAACAGGCTGGTCAGATCCCGGTAATCGAAATCGGTCGTCTCGTAGCGGAGGCCAGCCTCCCATTCGAACGCCCCCGCCTCCCCGGACAGCTTCACGTACGGATCGACCCGGAACTCCTCCAAGGCATAGGTGAAATCGGTTTCAACGACGTACGCATCGTCCTCGAAGGGGGCCACGATCCCGCCGCCGGCGCGCTCCTTCTGCAGCACGTCAACGCCGAAGGCCAGCGTGACGGAGCCAAGCGCGCGGCTATGCGCGAACGTGAAAGAATATTCGTCGTCATTCACATCGAGCACTTCGAACACGTCCGGCTCAAGCGGATCGGGCGCTTCGGACTCAAACTCGAACGTGTTGGCCTCGTCGCGATACGTGGCGTAACCGAATTGCAGTGTGGATTGTCCGCCCATCATCGGAAAATCATAGGCGGCGGTGAAGGAGGCGTTTTCCGGGCGCGGCAACTCATCCTGGCCCGCCAGCTCGGATGGATCGCCGTTCAGGAAGTTCGTGACGGCGTCCTCGCGCTGATCGCGATCCGTGCGCACGTATGAGAAACGCAGATCGAGCTCGCCAGCGCCAACCGGCGCGACAAGGCCCGCGTTCAGCGCGTAATCGGTCCCATCGCGTACATCCGATTCAGCGGCGAACTCTTCCAACTCGCCATCGCTGTTGAAGACTTCCGTCGTCTTGGCCTTGGGATTGTAGCGATCCTGGACATCGAGGCCGAGGATGATGCGCGCGGGCCCGAGCGGACCGGCGATCGTGGCGCCGAACACCTGACGCACCTCGTCGTCATTGTAGAACACCAATCCGCCGCGCGCGAAGCCGCCTTCAAGCGAATAGGCGTCGCGCAGCACGATATTCAAAGCGCCCGCAACCGCGTCGCCGGGTCGGTCGGCCGAGGAGCCGCGCACGATCTCGACCCGCTCGACCAGCTCGGCGGGAATGCGGTCGACGAAGAAGGAACGGTCCGCCTCCGCGCCGGGCACGCGCTCTCCATTGATCAGAATTTGAGTGTAGGCAGGCGCGAGGCCGCGTAGACGCACAGCGTCGAATTCCAAAACGTCGGATACGAAGGCGACGCTTGGCACGCGCTTGAGCATGTCGCCGACCGTCGGCGGCTCGAACCGCTGAAAATAATCGAGCCCGTATTCCAGGATCGGCGCGATGCTTTCGGAGCGATTGCGATAGGCGATGGCGCCCGGAACGACGATGTCCTCGCTCGCGACGGGTTCGCGTCCCACGGGCGCATCGGCCGATTGCGCCGACGCAGGTCCGCCCGCCGCGCTCAAGGCCGCGCCCGCGGCGCCTAAAACCAAAAGGCTCGTGCGCCAGAAGTCCTGGCCGCGCCGCTGCTTCATCATCCCTGCCCCCTGCTGCTGCAAGGGGGACTAAAGCCGAGCCATGTCAGTTCGGAGTCGTATTGATGAAGCCTTCGTGAAGGTCTTGCTCCCCCCGTCGCGCGCCAGCACAAGGCCAGCGTATTGAACCAAGGATCGCACGATGCGGCACGCACAAATGGCTTTGTTGGCGCTGTTCTTGGCGGGGTGCGCCACCGCGCCGCCCCTGCGCCCGCTGCCTGTCGTTCCGGCCAGTTTGGAGACGCCTCCTGTCGGCGTGCGCGGCGACGCCGCCGACGATCCCGCCATCTGGGCCGCGCCCGATCCCGCCCAAAGCCGCATCATCGGCACGCAAAAGCAGGGCGGCCTCTTTGTCTACGATCTGAACGGCGCACTCGTGCAGGAGATCGCCTATGGGCGGCCGAACAATGTCGATCTGCGCGACCGCTTTCCCTGGCCGGACGGCGCCGCCCCGCTCATCGCCGCAAGCGATAGGGCTGACAATTCCGTCACGCTCTGGCGGCTCGACCCTGCGACTGGGCGCCTTGAAGACGCGCCGCGCGCGCGGATCATGACCGGCTTCGCGGAAGTTTACGGCGTTTGCCTGGGACGCAGCGGCGACGACTTTATCGCGGTGGCCACGAGCAAGATCGGCGAGGTGAAAAGCTGGCGCGTGGACGCCGCCGAAGCATCGGCGCCAGGAATCTTGCTGGGCGGCTTCGCGCTAGGCTCGATCGCGGAAGGATGCGCGGTCGATGACGCGACGGGCGCGGCCTATGTAGGCCAGGAATTGGAAGGCCTCTGGCGCTTCGATGTGTCGGATCCTGACGGCGCTGACCGTCGCCTGGTCGATCGGGTCGGCGCGGGCCGGCTCGTCGCGGACGTTGAAGGCGTAGCGATCTGGCGCCCGAATGGCGCTTCGCGCGGCTTCATCGTGGTGTCGTCTCAGGGAGATTCCTCGTTCGTCGTCTATGATGCGGGCGAAGGCAACGCCCCCCTCGGCGCCGTGCGCATCGGCGCCTCGGCCGACGGTCGCGCCGATGCTGTAAGCGGCACGGACGGCGTCGATGTCACGGCCGTATCGCTGGGGCCGAATTTTCCACGTGGGCTGCTTGTCGTGCAGGACGATGAAAACACCGCGCCGACAGCCACGCAGAATTTCAAATACGTATCGTGGGATGCGGTCGAGGCCGCGCTCAATCTGCCGCGGGACTAGGCGCGGCTCATGGCGCTCCCACGAGGGTTGCGCGGATCACCAAGGAGACAAGCTCGGCCTGCGAGCGCGCGCCCGTCTTGGCGAAGGCGGATTTCAACATCGCGCGCACCGTCTCCGCCGACACGCTCCGCTGCACCGCGATTTCATTGACGCTCTTGCCGCTGGCCAGCAGCACCGCGACCTCCGCCTCCGAGGGCGTGAACGCCAAAAGCCGCATCATCGCATTGCGATCGGCGACGTAAGGCGCGTTCAAGTCACGCAAGATCAACAATCCGCGCGCGGCCTGAAAGATGTCGCGACCGGGAGCGCTCATGATCATGGGCAGGCAAAGGATCCGCTTGCCCGGCTGGTTGGAGATCATGAAGGAATCCACCGCTGGCGACGGCCCCGGCTCGCGCAGCGCCTGGCGCAATCGAACGAGCGCGTCCGCCGGCACGCAATCGCGGCAGATCAGCTCTCCGTTGCGCACTTGGAAACTAGGCCCAAACAATTTCTCCGCATTGGCGCTCACGAACAGCACGCGGCCAAACGAGGAAACCAAAATGATCGCAAGATCGCTGGCCTCGATGAGGTCGCCGAAACGGCGGTTGATCGCCTCGGCCGCGCGCGCCGACAAAAGCGCCGCATTGGTGGCGGCAGGCATGATCCGCTCAAGCGAGCGCCGCTCGCCTTCATCGAGCCTGCCGATCTCCACAGGCCGGTTGATCGCGAAGGCGAAGGAATTGTCCTTCTCCTTGAACCGCCAGGCGGTCAGATGGGTGACGCCCATGCGGCGCGCGAAATCAGTGTAGAATGGCGAACGGGCGCGAACCTCCGCGGAAACAAGATCTTCGTCTGTTAGCAAAGTCATGGTGGGCGCCTCGGACAATTCGATCGCCCTCAAATCGATGCTCTCCCAATCATTGCGATAATAGGCTTGGCCGATTTCCTCGGTCCGCTCCGAACCGATGAAGGCCGGCACGCCGCGCTCCATCGTGCGCAGCGCGAAAACAGTCGCGCGGAATGCATGGGCCAGCCGATCCAGCACGTCCGGCCACAATTCAGGTTCGAAGGCGACGCGCTCAAGCCGCCCAAGTAAATCGGACTCCAAGCTGTGAGCATCCATTGATGCGACGATCCTGCTCTGAACACGGGACCGGAGTTGAAGCCAGCGCCCAGGTGGATGCTGAATTACCCATATGGGTAATTTGAAAGTAATTTGCCCGGAATGGCGCCTTAGACTTTGACGCGCGTTCACGAATTTGGATTTCTCTCGCGAACACTCTGCATGTCGCAGAAGTTTCATTTCCGATTACCCAAGCGGGTAATTTTTCCCCCAAGGCGTTTCGTTAAAGTTCTCTTAACGGGGGCGCCGCCCCCGGAATGAATGACGGGGCATGGGGATGAACACGTCATGGATCGGCGCGCGCCGAAGCGCATCGGCGCGCGCGGCGCCGACCCTTGGTCGCGTGGCTGCGGCTGGCCTGTTCTTCCTCGGGGCGCAGGGCGCGTCGGCGCAAACGGATTCAGCGGTGCTGGAGATCACCGGAGAGGTCTCGCCCCGCTGCTGGTTCATCCAAGACGGCCTGAACGCTGATCTGGGCGAATTGCAGCAGGGCGTGACGCGCGTCGTGGGCGCGCTCGGCTTTCGCTGCAATCTGGCTTCCAGCGGTCCGGTTCAGCTCACCATTCGCTCCCAGTACGGCGCGCTGCGGCGCGACGGCGGCGCGGAGACCATAAGCTATCAGGCGGCGTGGGACGTCGATGGACGCGGAGAGGATTTCGGCGATGCGGGAAACTGGATCGCCGAAAACTCCTTCACGCTTCCCTCCGGCGCGTTCGGCGTGGGCCTCAACGGCGATTACAAAATCAAGGTGACGGGCGAGACCGACACGGCGCCGGCGGGCGCCTATCGCGACACCATCACCTACACGATCACGCCTTGATGTTGAGGCGAACAGGCTTTCGAGCGGCGCCCGCCGTTCGGAATGGGCCCTTGAGCGGCGACCGTATCGGGAACGCTTCGGGGGGTGGAGTGAAGCATCTCAAAGGGAAGCTGACATGATGAAGAAAGTGCTCTTTGGCGCCGCGGCGATGGTCGCCGCGTTCGCCGCGCCGGCGATGGCGCAGACCACGTATGGTCCGTCCTCGCCGTCCATCCAAGTGCCGATCTCCGGCGTGCTGCCGAAGGCGTGCCAAATCTCGTCGTTCGTGAACGGCCCGCTTAATGCGATCAATCTTTCGTCGACCGCGGTGCAGGGCGCAGAATCGCTCACGGTGACCTGCAATTATGGCGGCTCGGCCACGGTTGATTTCGAATCCGCTAATGGCGGCGCGCTGAAGCGCGCTGGCGGGACGGAAACGATCGCATATCTGTTCTCGCTCTCGGGCAGCCCGCTGAGCGGCGGCGTCAGCCTCTCCTCGGCGCAAACCTGGGGCGGTTTCCCGGCGGTCGTGGGTGATCAAACGCGCAGCTACAGCATCCAGCTGGCCAGCGCCGCGGTTGTCGCCGGCACCTATGCAGACACGCTGACCTTCACGGTCACGCCGAACTGATGGCGGATGGGCGGCGCCCGCCCGCGCCGCCCATTTTCCTCTTTCGCGCGCGGGGGAGCGTGCATTCGATGAAGAATTTTCTGCGCGCGGCCATGGCCGCGCTTTTCGGCGCTCTGAGCCCCGTCGCGGCCGCGCACGCATTCGAGATCAGGCCAACCGTTGCGGACATCCGTCTGCCCGCGGATTCTTCCGGCGTCACGCTCTCGATCGCCAATACGCGCGAAGCGCTGCTGCCCGTAACTTTCCGCATCGTTGAGCGGCGCGTCGCGGAAAACGGTGACGAAGAGCGCCTGCCTGCCGACAATCAGTTCGTTCTTTTCCCGCCGCAAATGAGCGTGCCGGCTGGCCAAAGCCGCGCGATACGGCTGCAATATGTCGGCGCTGCGCCAACGCAGTCGCGCTCTTTCACGCTCTATGCCGAAGAACCGGCCGTCGGCTTTCCGGAGGGCGAAACTGGCATCCGCACGCGCCTTATCATCGGCGCGAGCATCCACGTCTTCGCCAACACCGCGCGCGCTGCGCCCAGGATCGCGGCCGCCACCGATACGCCGGAAGGCGTGCGCGTCACGCTGGAGAACACCGGCGATCGCTACGCCTATATCGACGAACTCATCCTGCGTTTCGCGGACACCGAATTTTCGGGCGTGGAGCTCGGCGCGATCGCGGGCCGGACGCTCTTGCCGCCTGGCGGGCGTCGTTCCTTCGTCGTGCCCGGCGTGCGCGGCGCGCCGGAGCTGAGCACGCCGCCATGAAACCCGGCGGCGATCCGCGCTCAAGCCCGTAGGCGCGCGCCATGACGAGGCTGCGCGCCATTTTCCTGTGTGCTTTGGTCGTCGTGTCCGCATGGGTCGCACGCGCAGAAGCTTATGAAGTGACGCCCATGATCTATGAGCTGACGCCGTCCGGCCGCGGCGCAGCGATCAATCTTCAAGTCTCCAACACCGCCGCCGCGCCGCTCGCGGTCGAACTTCAGGCGGAGCTGCGCAGCTTCGACGCGCGCGGCCAGGAAAGCCGCGCGCCGGCCGACGCCGATTTCGTATTGTTTCCCCCGCAAGCCATCATCCTGCCCGGAAAGACGCAGGCTGTACGCGTGCATTATGTCGGCGACGCCGCGCTCGCGCGCACGAACATGTATGTCATCACCGTGCGTCAGGTCCCGATCGCGCTGCAGAGCGCGGAGTCCGGCGTCCAGTTTCTGTTCAATTTTTCAACACTCGCCCTCGTTTCCCCGGCTCAGGCGCGCGCAAACGTAGTCGTCGCCGGAATCGAACAAGATGCAGAGACACTCCGGCTGACACTGGAGAACACCGGCGACCGATACGCCAATCTGGCGCGCGCATCCCTGACGCTCGCGGCCGGACAAGCGCGCCATACGCTCACCGGCGAAGAATGGCAGCGCCTGATCGGGACCACCTGGCTTTTGCCGGGAGCGCAACGCGTCGTCGAACTCCCGCGCCCAGAAGCGTCAAGCGCGCCTTGGACCGCGACGATCAGCTTGATTGAGGATGCGCCATGACAATGCGCGCTCCCTCTCGCAACCAAGCCCGCGCTCGCCCGCGCAATCGGCGCGGATGGTGGCTCTTGGCGACCGCCGCCGCCGCCGCCTTGCTCAATCCGCAGGCGCGAGCCCAACAAGCGCCTTCCCCGCCCCTCGACACTGCGCCCGCGCGCGCGGACGACGATCCGCGCCCTGTTTATCGCATCACGCTGCCGGTGATCTTTCAGGGCGTTTATCTGGGCGACGTCCCCGTCATTCTGGACGGCGATGAGACGGTGAGCGTCGACCAAGCCCGCTTTGCCGAGGTGCTTGGACCGCGCCTGTCGCCCCGCACGCGTGCCGAATTGCGCACGCTGGGGGCCGGCGCGGATTATTTGCCGCTCGCCGCGCTGGAGGCGATCGATCTACGTGTCGCGTATGACAGCGCAACGCTGGAGCTTATTGTCAGCGCGCCGACCGATCGATGGGGCGCGGTCGAATTGCCGCTCGTGCAGGCGCCGCGCTCGCAAGCCTCGGCGAACGCGCTCAAGCCGGAATCGGTTTCAATGTCCGCGACGCTCACAGCGCAGCAGACGTATGATTGGGGCGACGACGGCCAATCCGGCGAGGGGCCGCTTCGAGCCTCGGCGGATGTTTCCGTCAATCTGTTCGGCCTCAACGGCTTCTATCTTTTTGGGCAAGCCGAATATGATGAGGCGCAGGAAACGCCGTTTCGACGCGGCGACGTGATCCTTATCAAGGATGATCAAAGACGCGCGATCCGCTACGGGCTCGGCGACTTCACACCGGGCAGGACCGGCTATCAGACCGCGCCGACCTTGGGCGGATTGACCTTCGGCACGCAATATCAGGATTTGCAGCCTTTCCGAAACATTCGGCCGTCGGGGCGCTATCGCTTCGTCATCGAGCAAGCATCCACCGTCGAAGTGATCGTGAACGGCGTGGCGGTGCGCACCTTGCGCTTGGAAGCCGGCGCGTACGATCTGCGCGACTTTCCCTTCTACAACGGCCTGAACGAAGTCCAGCTCTTCGCGATCGATCCGTCTGGACGCAGGCTGCTGGCCAGCTTCTCGCAGTTCTCGAACACCGACCTTCTGGAGCGCGGCGTCGACGACTTTTCCGTTTCGCTTGGCTACCGACAAGAGCGCGACGGTAACGGCGACATTTCGTACGACGATGAAGAACCAATCCTCATGGGGTTCTGGCGCAGCGGCGTAGCTCAGCAACTCACGCTCGGGGCCAATGTGCAATGGAGCGAGAATTACGCGCTCGTGGGCGCTGACGCCGTGTTCGGCGCCGCGCTCGGCGTCATCGGGCTTGATCTTGCCTGGTCCGACGCAAAGACGCAGGCCGCGCAGGGCTACGCCGCGCGCGGCAGCTATGAACTCGCCGGCGAAGTGCTTGGCTTCGATCGGCTCCAACTCAACCTTGAATATGATTGGCGCTCGGAAGACTTCCGCAGCTTCGACGACGCCGATGTGCGCCCTTACGAAACGGAGGCGCGCGCGGCGCTATTCGGCCAGTTCGCGGGCGGCTTCGGCTTTGGCATATCCGGATCCCAAACGAGGGGTGTCGCCGGATCGCCCGATCAAACG
>CAZLWK010000001.1:238472-248366 GCA_964563395.1 uncultured Caulobacteraceae bacterium | reverse complement strand
CCGCAATATCGGCCGCGCACGCGTCACCGTATCGGCCGATTATCTTGAAGAAACGGGACAGGAACCAGAAGAAAGCGTTTTGCTGACGGTTTCCTTGCCGATCGGGCGGCGCCAATCCCTGCGCGGCGGCGTCGAAAGCGGTGCGGAAGAGCGCGCCTTCGTTGAATATAGCCGTTTTCAGACACGCGATCTCGGCGATTACGGGTATGATGTCGCCATTGAACAGCGCCCTGGCGGCCTGTCGGGATCGGGCTCGATTACTTACAACGCCAACCGCGCTTTCCTTCGCGCGCAGCACCGCGTGATTACGGACGAGGATGGCGAAGACATTCTCACCGAAGAAAGCGCGCTCAGCGTCAGTACGCAAATTGCTTTCGCCGGAGGCGCGCTCGCGATCGGCCGGCCCGTCGGTTCGAGTTTCGTGATCGTCAAGCGCCATGAAACGCTGGATGAAGCGCGCGTGGGCGTGCGGCGGGCGACCCGCACGGCGCGGGCCGAGGCGCGCGCCGGCGCCTTCGGCCCCGCCCTCACGTCAATCGGCTCGGCCTATACGCCGCAAACCATGTTTGTGGACGTGGAGGACGCGCCGGAGGGCTATGATTACGGGCCGGGCCTTTACGAGATTTTCTCCGGGCCTGCATCGGGCCATGTCATTCAACTTGGATCGGACGCAAATCGCGTGGCGATTGGCGCGATAACGCGGCCCGACGGCACGCCGATCGGCCTTCTCGGCGGCCGCCTGAGGAATTTGGACAACCCCGAGATCGCCGAGGCCTTCGTGTTCACGAACGCCGCGGGCCGATTTGTGTTGACCGGTCTTGCGCCAGGCCGTCACCAAATCGTCCTCGGTCAACGCGGCGAAGTCGTGTTCGAAATCACAATCCCCGCAGAAGGCGAGCGGATCGTCGATCTGGGATCCATCATAGTGGAATGAGAACGGACATGAATTTCATCAAGATTCGCCTATTCTCGTGCCTCGCGTTCGTGATGTCGTTCGCCGCTCTCGAGGCGCGCGCCTGCGAGATTGGAATTGAGGATGTCTCCGCGCCCACCGTGATGCGCTATGATCCGTTCTCCGGCGAGGCGGCGATTTCGGACTTGATCGTAACCCTCTCCAATCGTGGATCGAACGGCTGCGCCGCCGCAATCTCCATACGGAGCGAATCCCTGGGGCCGGCGCGGCGCTTATCGGGCGCCGCCAGCGATCTTCGCTACATTGTGCGCGGCCAAGGCGAAGGCGAACTCGACAATGGCGAAGGCGGCGCGCGCGGCGCGCTGACCCGCTTCGTCGAACCCGGCGCGCGGGTCGAGGCGATATTCCGCTTTGAAATTCCTGCCTCCCAGCCCGCGCCGCACGGCGAATATGCCGACCGCATCTCTGTGCGCGTCGCGGGAGAACGCGGCGACGAGAGGCGCCGGCGCGATTTTTCACGCCGCATCGCCGCGACAGTCGATCCCCAGGCGCAGGTCAATCTCGCCGGCGCCTTCACACCCGGCTTTGACGGTCCATCTAGCGTGCAGCTCGATCTCGGCGAATTGCGGGCCAACAAAACACGACGCACGATGCTGCAGGTGCGGGCCACCAGCGCCGTTGATATCAGCATCGCCTCGCGCAATCGCGGCCAGCTTGTGCATGAAAGCCTGGGCCCCGCCAGTAGCGTGCCTTATGCATTATTTCTCGAAGCCGAACGGGTGCCGCTCGAGGCGTCGGCGCATGTCTTGTCGCGGACGCCGCGCCTCTCGCTGCGGGGCGAGGCCTATCCGATGACCGTCCAGGTGGGAGACGCCGCGAACGCCGCGTCCGGCCGCTATACCGATACGATAACCATCGACGTCTCGCCGCGCTGAGCGCGCGGCCCCCGATTTACAAACCTTAAAGAGCGTTCTGCTAGCCTTCGATCATCGATCCGGGGGCTAAAGGTGCTGCAACGCTTGAGCGTGGGACTGGCTGCGGCCGCTTGCATGGCGGCGCCGCACGCATACGCCGCGTCAACCTCCGTCACGATACGCGGCCACATGCCCGTGCGCTGCGAAGCGCATCTGCACGCCGATCCGCGGCAAAGCGATGAAGGCTTGCAGATTGAAGGGCTGGTCGCTCTGAACTGCAACGCCGATCACCAGGTGTCGCTCGTTTACGATTCAGAAAGCGCATCGGCGCGGGACGCGCGTCTTACGGCGACTTATGCGGGACGAAGCCCGATCTGGCGCGACGCCGGACGCATGACATTCTCACCGGACACCTACGCCAGAGCCGTGCGGCCAATCTCGGTGAAGTATGAAGGCGGCGCCGCGGACGACCGCGTGCGCTTCGCGCGCTCGATTGTGATCGAGGTCACGCCCCGCTGACAGCGCAACCCCACCCAGCTGGGTGATGGCGATGGCGCCATCGACCGTTAATGGTCGTTGGGGGCTGTGGATATGCTGTGGGTCGTCGGGATATTTGTCCTTTGGCTGTTGTTCGCCGCACGTTGGCGCAATTTCTTCGCGGGCGCGTTGATCGTTCTGGCGGCGTCCTTGGAGGGCGCTGAAGCGATGAGCGCGCCTGCCTTCGCCGGCCTGCCCGCTTCGGCCGCCCTGGCTTGCCTTGCTTACGCCGCCGCCGGGTTTGGTGCGATCCTCGCGGCGCGGCTTAAGGGCGTGGCGGACGCTGCGGCTTCCTGAAGCGCCGCCCCTCAAAGGGCCGATTGCAGCGGGACCGGCGCAAGGCTAAAGGGAGCGCCTTCGCGCGGCTGCGGCCGCCTGGAGATCGGAGCGTGGCGCAGCCCGGTTAGCGCACCAGTCTGGGGGACTGGGGGTCGTGGGTTCGAATCCCGCCGCTCCGACCAATAAAATCAACCCTTTATCCCATCCGCCCGGCCGCGAATTTAGCGATTAGCTACCATATAGCTACTTTGACGCAAAAACGGGCCGGGATTGCTCCCGGCCCGCTGGACGCTTCGGTTTAGGAATCCGGCGTCTAATTGAACCGCAAGGCCGGCCGGTCGCTCATGGGGGCGGCGTCGCCCGACCTTGACTGATGCGCTTCGCGCCAGAGCGCGGCGCGAATGCGATTGAAAACCCGGCGTGGTCTGAACGTGCGCTCGATCCATGAGGCGCCTTCGAACGCCTCCTTGATGAGCGTATGAGCGTGTAAAAACGCGCCCTCGCGCGCCGCGGCGCCGGCTTGATCGCGGATTTCGGCCAGGCGCGTCTGGACGCTCTCATCCCATACGCCGCCGTTCAAGGTCCTGATGATGCGGTCCCGATAGACCGCCGCGCCCGGATCGTTCTCGCCGTTCTCGTACTTTTCCACGGCCCGCGCGATGAACGTGTCGATCGCGCCGCGCAGCTCATAGCGGCGAAAGTCCTCTTTTCTCTTGTGCTCTTCCGCCGCGTGCTGCGCGCGCTGCTGCTTGAGCTGGTCGCGCGCCGCGCGTTCCGCCTCGATCAACGACCCGATCGGGTCGATCTTGGTCTTGGGCGCTCGCGCCCGTTTCTTCGTGTTCCGTTTCATGACTATCCCATATCGGGGGGGGGGAGGCCGGCCAGCGGCACGCCGCTCAACCGTTCCTCGGTCGTGTTCCTGGCCCGGCCTTGGCCGCGCCAGGCGTCGAGATCATCGCGGTGATAGAGCACCAGCCGCGCGCCTTGACGATGATAGGCGGGCCCGCCGCCGGTGCGGCGCAGGCCCTCCAAGGTGCGGGGCGAACACCGCACATAGGCGGCGGCCTCCCGCGTGATCATCCAAGGGCTCGGCGCGTGCGCCGCGCCGGCCCCCGGATCGTGGTGGGGCGCCGCGCTCATCCTTCGCGGGCCCGTTTCTTGTCGATGGCGATCAAAGCGCCCGCGGTGCGCGTGACGCGCCGCGAGTTGAGCTCGGCGCATTCCTCGCCATGCGCCAGGCGCAATCCAAGCGCGTTGAAGAAATCGCCAGCGGCGGCCCGGTCGATCTCGCCGGCGAAGGCCGCCAGCGCCCCGCTCATGGCGCAGATCGCCGCCGCGCGCGTGACGCCGCAAAAGCGGGCGGTCTCCTCGATGGTCTCGCCGATCGCGGCGGTGAGCAGATGAAGCGTGCTTTCCGCCGCGATGGCGGTGTCGGTTTCCGACATGATGCAATCCCGAAAGGGGAGAGAGGGCGCGCTTTAGCGCGCCGGCGCGTCCGCCGCGCAATGCGCGATCGCGCGATCGAGCGCGATGAGAACATCGGATTTGACGCGCCTTGGATCATCGTTCCACGCCGAAAGCGACTGTGACGATGACAGGCCGATACTTGCATGGAGCAAAGCCAAAACCCGAATAATGAGGTTTGGAGGCTGTTTCACATGCATCAAGGCGACGCCGCCGTCACTGAGCACGAGCGCGGCCGCCCGCGTGATCGCGCCCCGCAAGCAAAATTGCGCCGCTCGGTCGCTCGCCCAATGCACACGCTCGCCCGCCTTGTCGCGCGCGCTGGCGCCCTGCGTCCATCCCAACAGGATGAGCTCGCGCGCCAAAATGAGAATGTCTCTTTCCATATCGAAACCCCGAAGGGGAAGAGAGGCGCGCTTTAGCGCGCTTTGGTTTCACCGCCGTCCGCCCGCGCGATGGCGCGGTCGAACCAGCGCAGCACGGCGCCGCGCGTCATGAAGGGGAGGTCGTTATAGGCGATGATGCGGCCGGCCTCGTCCGCGCCCGGCTTGAGCCTGCGCGTCACCCAGCGCGCCCAGGCGGGCAGCGCTTCATCGAGATGATGATACGACGCTTTGAGTCTATGGAAACGGCGCCCGCCGCCGTTCGCGCGCGCCGCCTCGCTCACCGCGCCGATCGCGCAAAAGGCCACGGCCCGGCCCCCGGCGCCGCGCTTGACCAATTGCCTCCGCGTCCAGCCGTGTCGCGCGATCAGGTCGCGCGCCACGCGCAAATCGGCGCGCGCGTGTTGGCTTTCGAGAAACACGTCGATCATGGTGCGCCCCCTTGCCGTGCGGCCCTCATGACAGGGCCCCTTCAATGTCCTGCGCGGCGCGCGCGACGCGCGTGACCACGTCGCTCGCCTCGATCAGATCGCGCGCCATGGCGGCGATGGCTTTGCGCTGGGCGAGGATCGCCTGCGCCATGTCCGCGATCTCGCGCCGGCGCTGATCGAGCGCCATTTCCGACAGGATCGCGCCCGCGGCGATGGCCGCGCCGAGACCCCACGCCAGCGCCGCCTCGTTTTGGCCGGCGGCAAACGTCTCCACCGCGCCCCACACGGCGAGCGCGCCGAAGGCGAAGAATAAGAGCCGGTTCAGGAAGCGCATGGCGCGCCCCCATTCTCCGGCGCGCCGGCGACGGCCGCGCTTGGCTTTTGCGCCGCGAGCGCGGCTTTCTCCTTGGCGTCCGGCTCGGCCGCGCGCCCCGCCTCGATGTCGCTCTTGAAGCGCCGATGCAGGATGGATAGGCCGAAGGGGAGGCGCGACCAAAGTCCGGCGAGGCGCGGCGCCGGCGGCCCGATCCGGCGCGCGGTGAAGCTCCACGCGCCCTCGCGGGGGATCACGTCGAGCGCCATGCCGAACGCGGCCAGATCGACCGCCCCGCCCGGCTCGCCCGCCGCCGCCGGCGGGGGCTCGTCCTCGAAAAACCAGCCGAACGCGTTATAGAGATCGCTGTCGAGATAGGCGCAGACGAGGCCCGCTTGCGCCCCGGCGCGCGCCACCGCGATCATGGGCGGGCAGGCCAGATCGGTCTCGGTCAAGATCACCAGCCGGCCCAAGGGCGCGAGCGCCTCTTGGCGCAAGGCGGCGGCGGGCGCCAAGCCTGCGCGGCGGCTCTTTTGCCGGTGCTGGTCCTGGCGCGTGCGCGCGATCGCCTCACGGATGAGGATGTCGCGCCGGCGGGCGATCTCACGCCCCCGCGCCGCGTTCACATGGCGCGCGGCGTGCTGCGCCTCGGTCTCGGCGGGGCGCGGCGGGGGCGCCGCCGGGCGCGCCTGATGATCCGGGCGCCCCTTGTGCGGACGGCGCCCGCCGCCGCCGCGATGGTGCGGCCGATCATGATGGGCCCGTTCATGATGGGGTCGCTCGTGATGGGGTCGCGCCTGGCCTTGGCGGCCTTGGGCGTGGCGCGCCCCTTCGGCCGCGCCGGCGGGCACAAGGCCCGCCGCCGCCATCGCGTCGCCGAGCGTGGCGCGCGCGCGCGGATCGCGAAAGCCTCCGCTCATGCCGCCGCCTCGATCAGGGCGAGGCTGTCCATCGGGCGGGCGAGGCCGGCCGCGGCGGCGGCGTTCTGCGCCGCCCGCTCATAGCCCTTGACGGCCCCGAACAAGACGGCGTCCAGGCGCCGCACCTCGCCCGCCCAATAGGCGGCGCGGTCCTCATGGGCCGCGGCCGCGTCGCGCGCCTTGCGGGCGGCGATCTCGTTCATCTGCTGATGCTGACGCGCCGCGCGGCGCTTCCGGCGCATGCGCGCCTTCTGGGTACATTCCAACATGCTACACTCCATCCATACCGGCCTTTTTGGCCTCGCGCTCTTGGCGGCGCGGTGTGGTGTGTAGCGCGCTAGTGTTGACATCCGGTGAATCACCGGGACGGATTTACCGATTCTCTGCCGGACCATGCAAGCGCGGCGAGTCGCCGGCGCGCGCGCCGGCTGGCCGCCCCGCTAAAAGGTGCGTTTCTAGGAGGCCTTGAGAAGGGCGGCGGGCACGAGGGCGGCGATCACCAGCCCGTCGATGTCGGCGCCGCGCGCGCCGTCCGGCCCCATGAGCGGCGCCTCCTCGCGCGCGGCCGGATCGGCCGGGCATGTGGCGAGGATAAGGCCCGCGGGCCCTGCCTCGATGCGCCGGGCGGTGCGCTCCACCAAGGCCGCCTGCTCGATGCGGCGCACGCGCTTGATGGTGACGAGATCGCCCTCGGCCGGCGCATAGCCCGCCCCGGCGGCGTCGACGCAATGGAGAAAGGCGCCGGCGGGCAGGCCCGCGCGCGCCATGGATTCGTCCTTCATCAGCGCGGCGAATTGCGGCGCGCCCCATTCCTCGGCCGCGCTCAAGGGCGCGAGCTCGACCCGGCCCGCGGCGGCGCGGTTCTCATCCACCCAGACGCCGACCGCGAGCCGCGCGGTCAGAACGAGCCGGCCGGCCTCCTCCCGCAAGGGGCCGGGAAGATCGGAGAGGCCGGCGAGATAAAGGAGGCTGGTTTCCGCCGCCTCGGCGAGCGCGAGCACATCCCAAAGCCGGGGGTTTCGGTTCATGCCGCGCTCGATATTGCGCACATAATCCTCGTCGAGGCCGGCCTTGAGGCTCGCCCCGCGCGCGGACAATTTCGCCGCGGCCAAACGCTCGGCCAAGCGGGACACAAAGCGCCGCATGCGCGGGTCGTGCGGTGAATCCGGCGCCATCGCGCGCCCCCTTTGATCCCCACCCTCGCTCATCGTTTTGGGCGTAGGACGCGCCGTCCCTCTTGACAATCGCCGGATTTTACCGCATGAGGCCGCGCACCAACCGGCATTCGCGCCGGCTTGGGGAGGGCAGCATACCGCATCGGGCTTTCGGTAAGCCCGATGCGGACCTCTCTCCCCCCGGCCCGATCCGCCCTGCGCGGCCCGGCCGGCGCTCTTCCCTGGCTTGGCCTTTTCGTGCCGCCTTCTTCGACCCCGACCGCCGCCGCGAAGGCCCGGTCGCCGCTCGCCCCGCTCAAGGCCTGGGCGCTGGTGACGCCCGCCGGCCTCTACGTGCTCGCCTCGATCGGGCCGACCACCGGCGCGGTCATGGGCTTCCTGTCGCGCGCCTATAAGCGCGGCCTCGCCGCGCTCGACGAGGGCTTCCGCATCGCCCCGGTGACGATCCAGCCGGACCCGACCCGCGACGAGGACGCCGCCGCCGGCCAGGCGCGCACCTTGCGGCGGGGTCTGCGATGAGCACGTCCAACGCCGCGCCGCCTGCCGAGGGCGTCACCGCCTTCCAAATCATTGAGCGCGCGAGCGCCATGCTGTTGCGGTCGCCGCGCCCGCTCCTGATCGCGGTCTCGCCTCTCGCGCCCGCCGCGCCGACACGGTTCGAGGGTCCGCGCGCTTGCGTGTTTCTGATCCAGCCCGATGCGCTCATGAAGCTGCGCCGAGCCGCGCATCATCAGCGGGGCCCCATTTGGAGCCTCACGGCCTCCGGCGAGACCCTGTTCGGCGCGCCGATCATTGATCTTCATGGCGCCGATCCGCGCGCCGCGCTGGCGCGCGACACGATCGGCGCGGCGTTGAAGCGAAACTCCCCCTTTGCGCCCGAAACGCCATGAGCGCCGCGCGCGTTCGCATCATCGTCGACGATTGCCGCCGCGCGCTCGCTGATCTGGCGCCGGAAAGCGTGCAATGCGTCGTCACCTCGCCGCCCTATTGGGGTCTGCGCGATTATGGCGTCGCCGGCCAAATCGGCCTTGAAGCCAGCGTCGACGCCCATATCGCGGCGCTCGTTGCCGTGTTTCGCGACGTGCGGCGCGTGCTGCGCAAGGATGGCACGCTCTGGCTCAATTACGGCGACGCCTACGCATCGAGCGTCAACGGACGCAGCGCGGCCGACACCAAGGCGGCCGGCGATGACGATCGCACATTCCGCGACAAGCCGCTCGACACGGTGAAAGCCTCTGGCCTCAAAGCGAAAGATCTTCTGGGCTTGCCATGGCGGCTCGCCTTCGCGCTGCAGGCCGATGGCTGGTGGCTGCGCCGCGACATCATCTGGCACAAGCCGAATCCGATGCCCGAATCGACTCGCGATCGCCCGACGACCGCGCATGAATACGTGTTTCTGCTGACCAAGGCGCCGCGCTATTTCTATGACGGCGACGCCATTCGCACGGAACTCGCGCCGAACTCCATTGCGCGCCTCGCGCAAGACATCGACGGTCAGGAGGGCAGCGACCGCGCGCACGCGGGCGAGAAAAGCAATGGCCGCATGAAGGCGGTCGGCGGCCCGCGCGCGCTCTACAAAATGCCGGACGGCTGGGACACTGGCGCCGGCGGACATCGGAGCATTCATCGCGCGGGCCGCGAAAAAGGGGCGCCGCCCGACCGCAGCGTCGGCGTCGGCCACAATGCGCGCCCGCGCAAAGCGGCGCCGAACATGCGCAATGGTTTCCGGGGCGAACATGATGGCCCTAGCGCTTATGTCGGACAAAAGGGGACCCAATCCAACAGCAATCGCAATGCGCTCAAAATGGACGGCCACGTCGACCGCAGAAAGGACGGCTTTAATCAGCGCTGGGATGAAAGCGAGGCGCTCGGCGTCGTCGCGCCCGGCGCCAATGCGCGCAGCGTGTGGACAATCCCAACGGAAGGCTTCAAGGACGCGCATTTCGCCACCTTTCCAACGGAGATGGCGCGCCGCTGTATCCTCGCGGGTTCGCGCATCGGCGACACCGTGCTCGATCCGTTCGGCGGCGCCGGCACGACCGGCCTTGTCGCCGCGAAGGCGTTGCGTAACGCCATTCTTTTGGAACTCAATCCGGATTATGCGGCGATCGCGCATCGCCGCATGAAAAGCGCGCTCATCGCCGTCGAGGGCGGCGATCCCGCGCGCGGGCTTTCCGCGACGCCGCTTGAAACGGCGATCGCGGAGGCCGCTCTCCCTTCGCTTGAAGGACAATGACCCCACGTATCAAACTCAAGGCCCGCAATATGGCGGACATCGCCGCGCTTGCGCAGAGCGTGCGCGGCGACCGCCCGATCCGCGGCGCGCTCGCCGCGCTGGCGATCCTCGCGAGCGCGCTTCTTCTGGCGCCGGTCATCGTCGCGCTCGGCGCGCTCGCGGGCCTCGCCGTCACCGCCGCGGCGCTCGTCTATTTCATCGCGACCGCGCTCTATTTCCTCCTCGTTCTGGCGCTCGCCGATGGCTGATTCGTATGACGGCTTGCGCGGCTATGAGGCGTTCGCGACGATCCCGCACGACGCGCTTGGCGCGCTCGTGCGCATCGCGAC
>CAZLWK010000001.1:190360-238462 GCA_964563395.1 uncultured Caulobacteraceae bacterium | reverse complement strand
CGCCGGACGCGCCCGGCGCTCTTTCCGATTATGAGAAAATCGGCCCGCTGAAACGCGCCGGCCTTGTGACCGAGCCGCAGCTTTCGGCGTTGACGGTGCGCGTGGAGGCCACGCATCTGGGGCGCATCGCCGCCGCGCTCGTGTCCGGCTATCATCAGCGCCCCGGCAAGGATGCGGCCGGCGCGCCGGCGCGCAGCGATGCGCCTAAGACGAACGTCGCGCATCTCGTCGGCGTCGCCCTCGCGCCGGCCGCCGTCGCGCCCGCTGGCGCATCCTTGGGCGGCCTTCGCCACGATTCCGGCAAGGTGCGGCTCGATCTCATTCCGCCGGAATGGATCGAGGCGCTGGGCCAGGTGCTCACCAAGGGCGCGGAGAAATATGCCGCGCGCAATTGGGAGAAGGGCATGGCCTGGTCGAAAATGATCGGCTGCGCGATGCGCCACCTCCTCGCCTTCCTGCGCGGCGAACGCTTCGATCAAGAGACCGGATGCCACCACCTCGCGCATGCGGCGTGGAACGTGCTGGCGCTCATGTCCTACGATGTGCGCGGCATCGGCGACCACGATCTGCCGCGCGCGAAAACGTCTCCGACGATGCTTGTTGGTGATGGGGAGGCGCGGCCGTGACTCTCTCTTCCACATTCAACGGCATTTCGCCGTCCGTGCGCTTCGATCTGATCGCCCATCTTGAGCGCCAACGCGCATTCAGCGAACGCACCTTCGGCCCCGGCGCGCGCACCAAGGGCGTGATCGATCACATCCGCAAGGAGCTCGCCGAGATCGAGGCCGATCCGACCGACATCATGGAATGGGTCGATGTGATCATCCTCGCCTTTGACGGCGCTTGGCGCGCCGGCTGGGAGCCTTTCGACATCGCCGACGCGATCCTTGAAAAGCAGATCAAGAACGAGCAGCGCGTATGGCCCGATTGGCGCACCGCCGATCCCGACAAGGCGATCGAGCACGACCGATCGCGCGATGGCGAGGCGCGGCCATGATGCGCGCCATTCAACGCCTCTTCGCGCGCGCGCCGGACGTGCTGATCGGCGGGCCGGAACGGCCCTACATGAAGCGCTGGCACATCCTGCCGCGCAATCCGATCCTCAATATCTATCTGCACCGCATCGAGCGCTCCGACGACGATCGCGCCCTGCACGATCATCCCTGGTGGAATGCGTCGATCGTTCTCGCCGGCGGCTATTTCGAAGTGTTGCCGGTCGTCAAGCCGTTGCGCCGGGGCAGCCTCGATTATTGGTTCAAGGCGGGCGGGGGCCCGACGCTGCGCCGCGAGGCCGCGCGCCAGACCGCGCGCCATCGCGGGCCCGGCGCGCTCGTGTTCCGCAAGGCCAAGGCGGCGCATCGCCTGATCGTGCATCGCCCGGCCTGGACGCTCTTCATCACCGGGCCGCGCTTTCGCTCCTGGGGCTTTTATTGCCCGCAAGGCTGGATCGATTGGCGCGCCTTCACCGACCCGGCCGATCGCGGCCGCGCCGGACGCGGCTGCGATTAGGCCGCTCTCGAAAACCCGGCCGCGTCTGGCGCCCCGCCTGGCGCGGCCCGCTTCTTCCCTGGAACGCAAACCATGATCACCGCGACGCCGGCCAATTTCGTCGTGCCCGCCCATGCCGATGACGGCAAGGTCGTTTACACGCCGGAGGCCGCCCGCATCGAGACCGCGCTCGTCACCGCGCCCGCGCGCGGCCAACGCAGCCAGAAAGCGCAGAGCGTGGAGATCACGATCTGGGCCGAAAGCGGCCGCTACACGCTGACGATCGCCGCGCCCGCCGCGCTGTCGATGGCCGGCGATTTGTCGACGATCCTCGCCGGCCTCTTTCCCGATCACGTGACGCGCGAAAGCGCGCCGGCCGAGACAGACGAGGCCGCGCAATGAGCGCCGCTTATGACGACACCTGGGAGCGCGTGCTCGCGGCCGCGCGCGACCATCTCGATCCCGGCGATCGCATGAGCGTGGCGCGCGGCCTCTCCATGCTGATCGCGGGCATGCAGGCCTTCCTGGATATGGCCGCGCGGATCGATCCCAAGCTCACGCCGGACGCCTATCCCGCCGCGCAACGCCTCGCCGACGAAATGGCGCTCGCGCGGTGGAAGGATGAATTGAACAGGCTGACGGGGCGCGCGCCATGAGCGCCGAATTGGAGGCCGCGCGGCTGCGCCGTGCGCTGGCGAACCTTCTCGGCGCGATCAAGACCGCCCGCGCGCGCCATCTTGTCCCTCACGCGGTCGCCCGGCAATCGGAGGCGCCGGAGGGCGTGCGCCGCGAGGCGATCACCGAAAACGCAGCCGCTTTGAGCGAATTGGTGTTCGCGATCGGCGAGCTCCATGAATCGCGGGACGAGCGGTTCGAAATCATCGACCTCTATCTGTGCGCCGTGGCGCCCGACGCTGTGCGCGCGGCCGCCAAGGCCTTGGGCGCCGCGCGCCCCGATCTCCCCGAAAAACAGGACAAGCCATGAGCGCCGATCCGACCAAGCTCTATCGCGCCGCGCGCGATCCACGCGAATTCAGCGCGCGCCCCGGTCGTCCGGCCGGGCGTTACACCGAAAAACCGGCAGCGCAAGACCACGCCGCATGCGGCGTGCGCTGTCCGCGCGCGCACGCCGCGTCAAGCCTGCCGACACACCGCAAATGCCTGCGCGACGCGCATGGCGTCTGCGCGCATTCCTTTTTCCGCTGAGCGGATCGCGTGACGGATCATCGCGACCTCTTCGACGCGGCCAAGCGCGTGGCATGCGCCGACCTCGCCGCGGCGGCGGGCGTCGCCCTGCGCCGCGTCGGCGGCCGGCTCGTGGGGCCGTGCCCGCTCTGCGGCGGCGACGCCAAGAGCGGGCGCTTTTCGGTCACGCTCAAAAGCAATCTCTGGCATTGCTTCGCCTGCGGCGAGGGCGGCTCGGCGATCGATCTTGAAATCGCCTTGGGCGGGCCCGGCGAGGGCGATGTCTCGCCCGCGCTCGCGGCCGCGCGCCGCCTCGCCGGCGGCGGTTTCACGCCCTTGCCTCACACGTCGCGCACGGCCGCCGCACCATCGCCGCCGCCGCGCTCCACCGCGTCGATGGCGATCAGCTTTTGGCGCGCGGCGCGCCCCGCGCGCGGCACGATCGTCGAGGCCTGGCTGCGGCGCCGCGGCCTCGACCCGGCGCGCCTTGGGCGCGCGCTCGACCGGCTGCGCTTTCATCCCGACGCCTTCGCCGCCGGCGAACGCCAGGGCGGGCGGCTGATCTGGGAACGGCGCGCGCCGGCGATGCTCGCGCCGATCGTCGACACGGCCTCGACCGACAAGGCGCGCGCCGGCAAGGGGCGCCTGATCGGCGTTCATGCGACCTATCTGACGCGCGATGGAACCGACAAGGCGCTGATGATCGCGCCGGACGGCGCGCCGATCCCCGCGCGCAAAATGTGGGGCAAGGCGCAAGGCGGGGCGTGCCCGCTGACGCCGCTCGATCCGGCCGCGCCCGGCCTTGAAGGCGCGCCGCTCTATGTCGGCGAGGGCGTTGAGACCACGCTCACCGCGCTGCACATGGCGCACCCGTCGCCCGCGCGCGCGGCGGCCGTGCTGTCCTTAACCAATCTCCAAGGCGGCTATCGCAAGGACGAGGACGGCGCGGCGACGCATTGGCCGCCGAAGGCCGACCGCGCCGCCCCGCCCTGGACTCATCCGAACGCCGGCGCCGTGATCGTGATCGTCGACCGCGACATGGCGCCGATCCGTTTGAAGCGGCGCGACGAAATGGGCACGGTGCGCCTCATGCTGCTCGACGCCGAGGCGCGCGCGCAATTATGCGCGGACCTCGCGATCCAGCATTGGCGCGCGGCCGGCGCTTCAAGCGTCGCCGCGCTCCTGCCCGCGCGCGCGGGCTGCGACCTCAATGACATGGTGAAAGACAATGGCCGATAAGAGCGCGATCGAATGGACCGACGCGACCTGGAATCCGATCGTGGGCTGCAGCGTCGTCTCGCCCGGCTGCGCCCATTGCTATGCGATGCGCTTCGCCGGCGCGCGGCTTGCGCATCTGCCGCTCTATGACGGGCTGACGCAAGCGAGCAAGGCCGGGCCGGTGTGGACGGGCGCGCTGCGAATGAACGAGAAAGCGCTGGATACCCCGCTGCGCTGGAAAAAGCCGCGCCGCATCTTCGTGAATTCCATGGGCGACCTTTTTCACGAGGACGTGCCCGACGAATGGATTGATCGCGTGTTCGCGGTGATGCGATTTGCGCCGCAGCACATTTTCCAGGTTCTGACGAAGCGCGCGTTGCGCATGCGCGCTTACATCGAATCCTATCCCAGCCGCATGCGCGCCGCTGGGTTACCGGTCACGGAAGAGCCTTTTTGCTGGCCGCTTGAAAATGTCTGGATCGGCGTTTCCGCCGAGGATCAGACGCGCTGGGATGAGCGTGTGCCGCACCTTTTGGCCGCACCGGCGGCGGTGCGCTTCGTCTCGGCCGAGCCGTTGCTCGATCGGATCGAGCCGAACATGTGCGATTTGATGTGCATCGATTGGCTGATCGTCGGCGGTGAAAGCGGGCGCGGCGCGCGGCCCATGCATCCAGATTGGGCGCGCAATTTACGCGAGTCCTGCGCCGTCACCGGCACGGCGTTTTTCTTCAAGCAATGGGGCGAATGGGCGCCGATCGAACCGCCCCAAAGCGACGACGATTTCGGGCCAGGCGCCAGGTTGATTGACGGCCAATGGATGCGCCGGGACGGCAAAAAAGCCGCCGGCCGCGTGCTCGATGACCGCGAACACAATGCCTTTCCCGTGACGGCCGGGAAATGAGCAACGCCGAACTAGATTTCGCGATGCACGCGGCGCGCGCATTTGCGCGAAAAAGCGCCGATGGCAGCACTACCGAGCGCATTTCGTTTGGCGGCTTGGCAATTGTCCGCTCTCGGGGTGTCGTCCTCCTGTCCCAAGCCCTCGTCGCAGCCGAGCAAGAAATCGCGCTGATGCGCGCGGCGCTGGACGCGATCCAGCAACACTACGAGCTACGCTCGGAGCTTTACACCTCCGATGCCGATCTCGCCGCCGCAATGTACGATTTTGCGCGGCGTGCGCCGTGAGCATGGACGAGCTCTTCGCCGTGCTGCCGCCGGAATGGCGCGCGCGCATTGAGAGGCGCGACGGCCCCAATGAGCATTGGTGCTGGCTCTGGACCGGCTGGAACAGCGCCAACGGCTTCGGCAAGCTCAAGCTCGGCGGCCGCGCCTACATGGCGCACCGCGCGATCTGGGAATTCGCCGCCGGCGCGCCGATCCCGGCGGGCATGGTGCTCGACCATCTCTGCCGCAACCGCGCCTGCGTGAAGCCTTCGCACCTCGAATGCGTGAGCGCGCGCGAAAATACAAGGCGCGGCCGCGCCATCCTCTTCCCTCGCAAACGTGCGGCGTGATCACTTACGGCTCTGTCTGTTCCGGCTATGACGCGGCCTCGCTCGCTTGGCGCCCGCTCGGATGGCGGTGCGTCTTTCTCTCCGAAATCGAGCCGGCGCCCCGCGCCGTGCTCGCGCACCGCTGGGGCGCGCACGACGCGCGCTTGGCGGCAAAGCCCGCCGACGCGCCCTTGCTCTGGGGCGATTTCACCGCCTTGCGCGTGCGCCATTTGAAGGGGCGCGGCGTGTCGATGCCCGATATTCTCGTCGGCGGCACGCCCTGCCAGGCGTTCTCGGTCGCCGGCAAACGCCAAAGCCTCGCCGACGCGCGCGGCAATCTCTCCCTTTCCTTCGTCGCCCTCGCCCATGCCATCGACGCGCAACGCCAAGCCGAAGGCCGCCCCGGCCTCGTCGTCGTCTGGGAGAACGTGCCCGGATGCCTCAACACAAAGGACAACGCCTTTGGATGTCTCCTCGCCGGATTTGTCGGCGCGGATGCTCCCCTCCATTCGCCACTCGAACGCGGACGGTGGCCAGATTCGGGTCTGGCTTCCGGGCCGCGGGCATGGGCGGCTTGGCGGATTCTCGACGCTCAACATTTCGGCCTCGCCCAACGACGCCGCCGCGTGCTCCTTGTCGTCGGTTTTAGAGACGCGCTCGATCCCGGCGCGGTACTTTTTGAGCGCCGCGGCCTGCGCGGGCATCCTGCGCCGCGCCGCAAAGCGCGGGAAGGATTTACCGATCATGCTGGCGCGGGCGCTGGACGCGGTGACGCGATCGGCTCGCTCTACGCGCCCCCCCTGTCCTTCACGCTCAACGCCAAGGGCGGATCGGGCCGTAACGACAGCGAAAGCGAAACCCTCGTCGCGCACACGCTCCGCGGCGAAGGCTTTGACGCCAGCGAGGACGGCACCGGCAAGGGAATCCCGCTCGTTCCGGTCGCGTTCATGAGCACCGAGAATCATTCCTCCGGCGATAATGTCGACATCGCGCCGACCTTGCGCGCCGGCGGCCATGCCGGCTCGCACGCGAACGCCGGCGTTCCCCCGGCCGTGGCGATCAATCTGCGCGGCCGCGACGGCGGCGCCGCGCCTGAGCTCGCCGACCTCGCCAGCGTGCGCGCGGCGAGCGGCGGCGCGTCGCGCTCGTTCGCGCTGCAAGGCGATGAATCCGCCGAAAGCTGGGCGGTGCGCCGACTCATGCCGGTCGAATGCGAGCGGCTGCAGGGCGCACCCGACGATTTTACGCTCGTGCCCTATCGCGGCAAGCCGATGGCCGATGGCCCGCGTTATAAGATGATCGGCAATTCCATGGCTGTGCCGAAAATGGCATGGCTCGGCCGGCGCATCGCGGCCGCGCTCTCCCTTAAATCCTCGCCCGCATGACTGATCTTTCCCTCGACCTCGCCGCACCGATGATCACGCGCGACGATGTCTCGCTCGCCGCCTTTGACCTCTCCGACGACGGCAATTCGAAACGCTTCATCGCCCGCCATGGCGACCGCTTCCGCTTCGTGCGCGGGCAAGGCTGGTATGTTTACACCGGTACGCATTGGAGCCGCGAGGGCGCCGACGAGGCGGCCCTCCTTTGCGCGGCCCTGACCGCGGCGTCGCTTGAGGACGAATCCAAGGCCCTCTATGAGGCCGCCAAGCTGGAAGAGCGCAATGCCGGCGATCCGGCCAAGATCGAGCGCTGGCGCAAGCGCGCCGCCGCGCTCAAGGAATGGCGCACCACGTCCGGCTCGATCAATCGCGGCAAGGGCATGCTCTCCTATGCCGCCGCCGCGCTCGCCGCCGACCTTGAGGAATTCGACCGCGAGCCTCTGGCGCTCAATTGCGAGAACGGCACGGTGCGCTTCATCGCCGGCGAAGGCGGGCGCTATGAGGCGCGCCTCGATCCGCACAATCCCGCCGACAAGATCACGCGCATCTGCGCCGCGCCCTATCAGCCGGACGCGCGCTCGACGCTCTGGGAGGATCACCTCGCGCGCATGGTCCCCGATGTGCAAGAGCGCTGGTTTCTCGCGCGCGTGCTCGGCTATTGCGCCTCCGGCCTCAATCGCGAGCAAGTGTTTTTCATGCTCCAAGGCCGCGGCGGCGACGGCAAGAGCGTCACCATCGGCGCCGTGCGCCGCGCGCTCGGCTCCTATGCCGCGACCGCCGATGTCAAGACGTTCTTGGAGGACAAGACCGGCCGCTCGGCGGCGCAGGCCTCGCCTGATCTCGCGCGCCTGTCCGGCGCGACGCGGCTCGTCTCCACCAGCGAACCGCCGCGCGGCTCACGCCTCAATGAGGGCCTGATCAAGCAATTCACCGGCGGGGCGCCGCTCACGGCGCGCTTCCTCAATCGCGACCCGTTCGAATTCATCCCGTCCTTCAAGCTGATCCTGGAATGCAACGCCCGGCCCGGCATCGGCGGCTCCGATGACGGCATCTGGCGGCGCGTCCATATCATGCCCTGGCGCGTGCAATTGAAGCGCGCCGACATGAACCCCGAAATGGAGATGATGCTCGCGCGCGAAGCGCCCGCTTTGATCGCCTGGCTGGCGCGCGGGCTTCTCGCCTATCTGCAGCGCGGCCTCGATCCGCCGGCCTCGATCGAGGCGGCGCACGCCGATTATAAGCGCGGCTCCAATGCGTTCCGCGAATGGCTGGAAACCTATTGCGAGCTCGTGCCCGACCACGTCGAATTCATGGCCGCGCTCTATGCCTCCTATAAGGACGCGATGGAGGCGCAGGGCTTTGAGCCGATGCATCAGAAATCGTTCGGCCTCGCCCTCTCTGATCATCAGATCATGATCACCAGCCGCGAAGGCGGCACCGGCAAGGCCCGCCGCAAGGGCGCGCGGCTGCGCTCCGCTTATGAGGTGTCGCAAATGATCGCCGACGCCGATGGGGCGCTCGATGATGTGTGATGGTCGCCCGCGCCGCGCCCGAAAACACGCCGTGAGGCTGCCGCGTTGCGGCGTTTTTTCGCGTGCCTCACAAAAACCGCCCCTGCCTTACAAAGACGGGGCGGCAGGCGGGCGAATCCCAAAATGGAACGCCGAGCAAATTGAGAACACCTCTTAAGAGGGTTTGGCTTGCCTCACACCTCACGCTTGCCTCACGGAATAAGACCTTGATCCATAAGGCTTTGTGAGCCCTGTGATCCTTGTGAGGCTTCACCATTGAAGCCATAAGGCGCGCGCCCGCGCCATGTGAAAGCAATAGGAAGCCGGCTTTTCGATCACGCCGGCGCTTTTTCTCCCCTTGCAAGGCCCGCCGATGACGGCCGCCATGGTCCACTGCCCCGCCGCCCAGATCGAGGAATTGGGCGAATGGTTTTACGATTGGATGTTCGCCGCCGACGACCGCGAAGCGGCGCGCCTCAAGGCGCGCGCGGCCAATGACAATCACGCCGCCCGCGTGACCGCGCCGGCCAAGGCGCGCCGCGCCAAGGCCGCGCGCGATCTCGATGCTTTCGCGGGCGAAAAGCCCACGCCCGAACTGGTCGGCAAGGCCGGCGCGGAGATCGTGCGGCTTTCCATGTTCGATCCCAAGGCGCGCGGGCGCGCCGTGCGCGTCGGCGAGTCCTGGCGCCCCGCCCTCCTCTACAAGCGCGGTCGGATCAGCAAGCGCCAATACGCCGCCGCGAAGGCCCTGGTGGAGGCCTATGAGGCGGGCGGCTTCGGCGCGATGAAGGGGCAAAGCTGGAAAGAGCGCGTCGACGGCTCGCCCGTCGCGCGCGGGCCGGACGGCAATGCGGCCGCGCGGGCGCGCTATATGCGGGCGATCGAGCGCATGCCCGCCGCCATGCGCGAGGTGGTCGACAGCGTGGTGATCGCCGGGCGCACGCTGGATGAGGCGGCGCGCCGGCCGGCGCTCAATGGGCCTTGGATGCCGAACCACGAACAGAGGCGGCGCGATCTTGTCGGCGCGCTTCTCGCTTGCGCGCTCGACGGCGTGGCCGACACGTTCGGGCTGTAGCCGCCACGCGCCCGCTTGACAAACCGCCACATGAAGCGTACTGGCTTGGCATCCCTCCTCAATCCGCCTGAAAGAACCCCATGCCGATCGCGCCGCCGATCCATAGGCCGCGTCGCCATGCGTCCTTGCAGGTGGATAGGAAGCTCCTCGACGCGCGCCGGCCCAACGCCAACGCCCGCGGCTATGATTGGTCCTGGTCCAAGGCAAGGACGGATTTCCTGGGGCGCTATCCGCTCTGCGCGGATTGCCTCAAGGCGGGCGATGTGACGGCCGCCACGGTCGTCGACCACATCATCCCGCATCGCGGCGATAAGCGGCTCTTTTGGGATCGCGCCAATTGGCAAGCGCTCTGCGAGACGTGCCACAATTCCAAGACCGGCCGCGGCCTCTAACGCCGCCGCGCCGGCCTCCGCCCTGACCCCCTACCGGGGTCCGATCTCTCCCGGCTGGGGCCCCCAAACCGGCGGGCGCGTCACATTTTGTGCGCCGCAGTTTTTGGGAATTAATTTTTTCCCTGGCGAATCGGCGCATCGCTTCGCCATGGGCGAAGCGACACGAGCGGCGATCTTGATGGCGACAGTTTGCGCGCTGTGCGTGCTTACGTTCTTCGCCGGCGCTGAATGGCAGCGCATGCAATATCGTGAGGCGGTCGATCGCATCGCCGCCTTCGAACGCGCGTTAGAGCGCAACTGACCTCCCCTTGAAGCGAGGCGCCCATGGCGCTTACCGTACACATGCAGGCCGCGCTCAAGGCGCGGCTGACCGGCGCTGGCGACCTCGGCACGCCGACCGCCGACATCAATCTCGATGGCCAGATCGTTCTGGCGAGCGGCACCGGCGCCAATCAGGCCGACCGCATCTTCGCGGACAATCGCACGCTTTCAGCCTCGACCACCGAGGATTTGGACCTCGCCGGCGTTCTGACCGATCCGCTCGGCGCCACGCTGACCTTAGCCAAGGTCAAGGGCATCTTCATCAAGGCCGGCGCAGCCAATCCCGGCGACCTCACCGTCGGCGGCGACGCCAACGCCTTCGCCGGCATTTTCGGCGACGCCTCCGACACGATCAAAATCCCGCCCGGCGCGATCCTGCCGCTGATGTGGCCGGGGGCCGGCAAGACCGTCACCGCGGGCACCGGCGATATTCTGCAATTCGCTTCCGCCGCCGGCGGCCCTTCGACCTATGACATCGTCATCGTCGGCACGAGCGCCTAACCGGCGCTGACCTAATTCGGAATGCGCGCCGCTTAGGGCGCAACCGAACGCGGCGAGGCGCACGCGCTCAATCGGCGCGCCGCCCTTTGTATCGAGATCGCGCAAGCGCCGCGACCTCGCCGCACCTTGTTACCGCTCTGCCTCGGCATCGGGCCGATCGCGGTCGCCTGAAAAGCAAAGAGCCAAATTGCGGCTCGCACGCTTTGACGAGCGTGGCAGATCACGCGACCGCATGGTCGCCGGCAATGGCGCGTCAACGCCGCCGGCGACCACATTATACACCCCCGCAGAGAACCGAGGACGGGCCGGCGCGATCCGCGCGCCGGCCCGCGCACGGTGGCGCGGGCCATCTTTCACGGAAACGCTCATGGCCCGCCGCACCGCCGAAGAGAATGCGCGCCTGGGCAATCCCGCCAAGCGCGCGCGGCTCGCCGCGCCGCCGGTCGTTGTGCCGCCCATGGAGATCATGCCGCCGGCGACGATGAGCGACGACGCCAAGCGCGTCTGGATCAAGCTCGCGCCGGACCTCATCAATCTCAAAATCCTGCGCGCGACCGACGCCTCGACGTTTTCGATCTTCTGCGAGTCCTTCGCGCTCTACGCCAAGACGCTCGTGCAATTGCTCCACGAGGGCACGATCCAGAACGTGGCGACCGTGAGCGGCGATAAAATGCGCCGCATCAATCCGCGCTACATCGTGTTCGAGCGCGAGCGAAAGATCGTGCTGCAATACGCCGAGAAATTCGGGCTGACGCCGCTCGATCGGATTCGCGTGATCCAGCACCTCGCCGGCGGCGCGCTGCCGCCCGCCGATCCGCGCGCGCCCTCTCCCCAAGCCGCAAGCGACGATGTCGAGCAAGACCTCCTCGACATCAGCGCCGCTCTATCCGACGCGGGACCGGTCGGCGCGCTCAAGCTCGCCAACTGAGGACGGCGCCTATTTCGATCCGGCGATCGCCGCCGCGGCGGTCGCCTGGTTCGAGAAGCATTGCCACCATTCCAAGGGCGAATGGGCCGGCCGCCCGCTGATCCTCGACCCCAATCATCGCCAATTGATTGAGGACGTTTGGGGATGGCGCCGCGCCGAGGACGGCACGCGCCTCTATCGCCAAGTGTTCGAGGCGGTCGCGCGCAAGAACGGAAAATCGACCTTCGCCGCCGGCGTCGGCAATATGCTGACGATCGCCGATGGCGAGCCGGCCGCCGAGGTTTACTCCATCGCCGGCAATGAGCGGCAAGCGAGCCTCGTTTTCGACGAGGCGCGGCGCATGATCGATCAATCGCCGGACCTCTATCGCGTCACCGAGACGCTGAAAAAGGTGATCTATTGCCCGCAATTGCGGGCGACGTTCCGCCCGCTTCCCTCGAAAGCCTCCACGCAGCACGGCCTCAACCCGCATGGCGTGATCGGCGACGAGGTGCATGAATGGGCGAACCGCGACCAATACGATGTGATGACGACTGCGGTCGGCGCGCGCCGCCAGCCGCTCGAACTTTACATCACCACCGCCGGCTCGAACCCGCAAACGCTGTGCGGCGATCTTTGGCGCTATAGCGAGCGCGTGCGCGATGGCCTGCACAAGGATCGCGGCTGGCTGCCGGTGATCTTCGCGGCCGACAAGGACGATGATCCCGGCGATCCGCGCACCTGGGCGAAGGCCAATCCTAATCTCGGCATTTCGATCAAGGCCGATTATCTGCGCGAGCGCTATCAAAAGGCGCTCGCCGAGCCGGCGGCCATGGCCGCGTTCAAGCGCCTGCACCTCAATATCTGGGTGGAGGACCACGCCAAATGGATGCCGGTCGCGGTGTGGAACGATCCCGCCAATTCCGCGCCGTTCGACGAGGACGAGCTCGTCGGCCGCAAATGCTGGATGGGGCTCGACCTCGCCTGGAAGCATGACATTTCCGCGTTGATCCTCGTCTTTCCGCCAGCCGGTGCGGACGAGGCCTGGCGCGTCGTGTGCCGTTTCTTTCTGCCGGAACAGGGTATCGGCGCGCGCGCCAAGCGCGACCGCGTGCCGTATGACGTTTGGGCCGAGCGCGGCCTGCTCACGCTCACGCCTGGCGATGTCACCGATTTCAACGTGATCGAGGCCGAGGCCGCCCGGCTCTGGGAGAAATTCAAGCCGGAGGAATTGGGCTTCGACCGCTTCATGGCGGGCGCGACCATCAACAATCTGATGGAGCGCGGCGTCAAATGCGTCGGCGTGGGGCAAGGCTTCGTCTCCACCGCGCTGCCGATGGCCGAGCTCGACCGCGCTTGTCATGCGCGCCAGTTTCGCCATGGCGGCCACCCGATCCTCGCCTGGATGGCCGGGAATGTGGTCGTGCAGACCGATCCCGCCGGCAACATGAAGCCGGACAAGAAACGCTCGATCCATCGGATCGACGGCATTCCGGCGACGCTCAACGCCATGGCTCTCGCGCTCGCCGCGCGCGCCGCCCCGCCTTCGCCCTATGAGCGGCGCGGGCTGATCATCCTTCGCTAAGGGACGCCATGGCGAAACCGCAATCGATCGGCGCTCGCGTTACGGCGCTCCTCGCGCCGCGCCACAAGCGCGGCGCGAACGGCGCCGCGGGCGCGGAATGGATCGCGACGCAATTGCGCACGCTCTTTCTTTCGCGCGCCGGCAAGCCGGTGACGATCGAGACCGCGCTGCAGGTGAGCGCGGTTTTGGCGTGCGTGCGCGTCATCGCCGAGGATGTCGCCAAGGCGCCGCTGGTCGTGCGCCAGCGCGAGAACCGCGCCGCGCCCTGGCGCACCATCGAGGATCATTGGCTGGCGCGCCTCATGCGCGCGCCGAATGAATGGCAGACCGATTTCGAATTCCGCACCATGCTGACGGCGCATGCCGCGCTCGCGCATGGCGGCTTCGCCTTCATCAATCGCGCCATGAACGGCAAGGTCGTCGAGCTCCTGCCCTATCCGCCCCAAGCGGTGCGCGTGAAGCGGGACGGCTGGGCGATCCAATACGAGATCAGCCTGCCGAGCGGGCAAACGCAAATCGTCCCCGCCGCGAACATGTTTCATCTGCGCGGACTTTCCTGGGATGGCGTGGCCGGCCTTGAAGCGTTCCGGCTGGCGCGCGAGGCGATCGGGATTTCGATCGCAAGCGAGGAAACGCACGCCAAGCTCCACGAGAACGGCGTGCGCCTCTCCGGCATCCTTTCGCAGGCGCCCGGCGCCGCGCCCCTAAGCGAGGAGGCCGCGAAACGCATTTCCGCCGAATGGCGCGAGAATTTCGGCCCCGCGAGCGAACACGCCTTCGGCGTCGCCGTGCTTGAAGGCGGCATGAAATTCGAGCCGATGGCGATGACCGGCGTCGACGCCCAGCACGTCGAAACGCGCCGTTTCGAGATCGAGGAGATTTGCCGCTATTTCCGCGTCAATCCCGCTAAGATCGGCCATTTCGAAAAGGCCGCGACGTTCGGCTCCAACGAGCAAAACGCGATCCAGCACGTGGAGGACACGGTTCTGCCCTGGGCGATCCGATGGACGCAGCGCGTCGACCGAGATCTTCTCTCGCGCGAGACAGAGCCGCACACCTGGGTCTATTTCGACGTGCGCGGCCTGTCGCGCGGCGATGCGCGCACGCGCGCGTCCTATCTGAATTCCGGCATCCATGCCGGCTGGTTGTCGCGCAACGAGGCGCGCGAAATGGAGGGCCTGGAACGCGGCCCGTCCGATCTCGACGAATATCTGACGCCGACGCAATTGGCGCCCGGCGACAGCGCCGACGCGACCAACGCGCGCAACACTCCCTCCGATGAAGGCCGCGCCGATGCGTGAGCATGTCCGCCGCCCCAATCAACGGCTTTCCCGTCTCATTGCGCCTTTCAACGTCGAAACGCGCGCGATCGACACCGTCGCCGGCACATTTTCCGGCTGGGCCTCCACCTATGGCGACACCGATTCCTACGGCACCGCCATCGCGCCGGGCGCGTTCGATGAAAGCCTCGCCGAGCACGCCCGCAACGGCGCCATGCCCGCCATGCTCTGGCAGCACGATTGGTTCGAGGTGTGCGGCCGCTGGCTGAAACTTGAAAGCCGCGCCGAGGGCCTATGGGCCGAGGGCGCGTGGGAATTGAACACGCAGCGCGGCCGCGAAGGCAATGCGCTGATCGCCGCCAATCCCCTCCCCGCGCTCAACGGGCTTTCCATCGGCTTTGAGCCGGATTGGGAAGCGACCGAATGGCGCGGCGACGTGTTGCTCTTCAAGCGCGTCAAGCTCTGGGAGATCAGCGTCGTCACCTTCCCCGCCAATGCCGGCGCGCGCATCGAGAATGTGCGCGCGCCCGATGGCGTGCAAACTGAACGCGATCTTGAACACACCCTGCGGGACGCAGGCTATTCAAGGTCAGAAGCGGCGCGCATCGCCAGCCGCTTCAAACCGATCGACCGCCAGCGGGACGCCGGCGCGACCGAAACGGATTATCGCGGCGCGCTCGACGCGCTCGCCTCCATCTTCCCTCGCACGTGACACGAATGTCCCTGCAACCCCGCGCGGCCCAGCCGCGCATCCTGACCCGCGCCGAAGGCGCCTCGGCGGTCTCGCCCGACGAAATCGCGCGCGTCGCCAATGAACTTCGTTCCGGCTTCGCCGATCTGCAACAGCGCATCGCGCAACGCGAAGCGGACGGCCAATCGATCGAAAGCATGCGCGGCGAATTGCGCCAGCACGCGACCGATCTGGCCACGCTGCAAGACCTCGTCGCGCGCGCCACGCGCCCGGCGCCGGCCAATGACAACGCCCCCGCGAGCCGCGAAGAGCGCCTGTCCGCGTTCGGCCATTGGCTGCGCACCGGCGACCATACGCGCCTCGTCGCGCTGGGCGCCTGGAAACCGGAGCTCGCCACGCGCGCCACGGTCGGCCTTGAGGGCGTGAACCCGCAAGGCGGCTACGTCGTGCTCGACAATTTCGACGCCGAGATCGACCGGATCAGCCGCATCTATTCGAACGTGCGCGCCTATGCGCGCGTCGTGCGCATTTCCGCCGGCAACACCTATTCCAAGCCGACCAATAAGAGCGGGACGACCGCCTATTGGACGGGCGAGGAAGGCGCCCGCCCGGAAACCGATGCGATCGATTGGGCGCTGAACCAAATCAACGCGCACGAGGCCAACGCGATCCCGCGTTATTCGCGCCTCATCCTCGCCGACGCCTATTTCGATCTGATCGGCGAAATCACGCGCGATCTTGGCGAAGCGTTCGGAAAGCTGGAAGCGGCCGCGCAAGTGAACGGCGACGGGATCGGCAAGCCGGAAGGCTTCATGTCGATCACCAAGGCCGCGCAAACCGGCGTGACCGAGGTGGCCTATGGCAAGCTCGGCTTCGTCAAGACCGGCCACGCGACGGGCTGGGGCCCCTCCTCGGCGGCCGGCGACAATTTCGACGTGTTCACGAATGTGCGCACCGCGCTCAAGACGGAATATCACGCCAACGCGGCTTATTACATGAACCGCGTTTCGCTCGGCGAGATCATCCTCCTGAAAGACGCGGACGGCCGTTCGCTGTGGCAGCCGTCGATGGATGCGGGCGTTCCCTCCTCCATGCGCGGCTATCCGGTGCGCACCATCGAGGAAATGGACGACCGCGCCGCCGGCGCCTTCCCGGTCGTGTTCGGCGACATGGCGTCCTATTACACGATCCTCGATCGCGCGGGCATCGAAATCCTGCAGAACCCGTACAAGGACACCGGCTTTGTCCGCTTCGAAAGCTGGAAGCGTTCGGGCGGCAAGGTGATGAAATCCGAGGCCATGAAGGCCATCAAGGTTTCCGCCTAAGCCATGCGACACGCCCGGCGCGCGCTGACGCGCGCCGGGCGCCTCTTCCCTTTCGAGATCATGCCCGATGAAGGACATGTCCAATAACATCAAGGTCGTCTCGGCCCTCGCCGCGGCGGTCTATGGTTCGGCTGACGTGAACGGCTCGGCGGTCGACCGCCAGGGCTTTGAAAGCGTCACGTTCGCCATGAGCGTCGGCGCCGAAGGCGACACGCTGACCGGCTCGCTCTATATCCAAGTGGAGATGGAGCATTCGGACGATAACTCGACGTGGACGGATTGCGCCGCGGCCGACATCATCGTGCCGAAGGATCAAACGGTCGTCGTCGACGGGACCAATTCGATCGTGTTCAAGGCCGATGACGGCGCCGAGGCGCCGGTCGTGTTCAAGGTCGGCTATAAGGGCGGGAAGCGCTATTCGCGCCTCGTCTATAACAAGGAAGGCACGCACTCGAACGGCACGCCCGCCGCCGCGCTCGCCATCCTCGGCCACGCCTCGATGCTGCCGGTCGCGGCCTAATCGGCCGCTCCTGGCGCACGCCTGAAACCGGACGCGCCGGCCCTCGCGGGCTGGCGCGTCCGTCTTTCTCGCCCTTCCCTTTCGCCCGCGCGATCATGAAAACCCTCGAACGCACGGTCGCCCCGACCGAGCCGCTGATCACGCTCGCCGAAGCGAAGGCGCATCTGCGCGTGTCGCACGTGCATGAGGATTCCCTCATCGCGCTCGCGATCCAGGGCGCAACCGATTATCTCGACGGCTTCGCCGGCACGCTTGGCCGCGCGCTCCTGCCGCAGACGTGGCGGCTGACGCTGCCCGCGCCGCCGCCCTCTCAAATCGTGCGTCTGCCGCTCGCGCCCTTCCGCGAACTCGTGAGCGTGGAATGGGATGACGTGGCCGGCCAGACGCGCACGATCGATCTCGCCGACCTCAAGGTGCGGCGCGAGTATGGATGCGCGCGCGTGCATCCGGCCTATGCAAAGCAATGGCCGCTCGAAATCTGGGATATGCGCGTCACGTACAGCGCCGGCTATGATTCCGCCGCGCTCGTGCCCGCGCCGATCCGCCAGGCCGCCTTGCTGCTGATCGGCGACGCTTATGACAATCGCGCCGCGATCGTCGAGGGCCGCATCATCAGCGAAAACCCCGCCGTCGAACGGCTCATCGCCCCCTATCGTGTGCGCACATGGGATTGAGCGCCGGCCGCTTCGATCAGATCGTGCGCGTCGAACGCCCGACGCGCACGCGCAACGAATTCGGCGAAGAGGAATTGACCGAATGGACGCTCATCGCCGAGGCATGGGCGCGCGTTGAGGTGCAGGCGAGCTCCGACCGCATGCACGAAATCGCCAGCGGCGCGCGCGCCGCGCTTGAACGCTATGCGACGTTCACGCTGCGCGCCGGCCTCGATGTGCGGCCCGGCGACCGGCTGATCTGGAACGGCGAGGCTTACGGCGTCGACGGCCTCGCCTCCCAACCGCGTCACCCGGAAATGATCGTCGCCGGCCGTTACATGGCCGGCACGGACGGCCGCTGATCAGGAGGCCGCGCCATGCAGGTCGATGTCCAGCTTGAGGGCTTGCGCGAACTTGACGAGCAATTGCGCCGCCTTCCCGACGCCGCGCAACAGCGCGTCATCGCCCCGGCGATGCGCGCGGCCGCGCGCACGATCTCGCGCGCGGTGAAGGCGGCCACGCCCGTCCGGCGCGTGCGTCATCCGAAATATGGGCGCGGCGCCACCAAGCGCTCGAACGCGATCACGCGCGCCCGCGGGCGCGGCTCGCCCTATGGCGTCCTCTTCCGCGTCGGCTTTCGACGCGGACGCGGCGGCGGTCCCGACGAATTGGTCGAGGGCCGCGGCCTGGGCGGGCGCGCCGCGCACCTGATCGACAAGGGCACCGGCCCGCGCCGCACCGCGTCCGGCGCCAATCGCGGCGCCATGCCCGCGCGCAATTTCTTCGAACCCGCCGTGCAAAGCGCGGCGCAAACCGCCGCCATCGTGCTGCGCTCGACCTGGGCGCAAAAGCTTGCCGTCGAGGCGCGCCGCTTCGCCGGCGGGCTTCTCGACAGCCGCGGCCGCCTCCTCCGCAATCGCCGGTGATCCATGCATGTGACAATCGCGCGCGAGGCCTTGCTTAAGGCGCTCGGCTTCGTTTCCGGCGCGGTCGAGCGGCGCGCGACGATCCCCGTCCTCTTGACGCTGCGCCTTGAGGCGCGCGACGGCGCCTTGTTCATCTCCGCCACCAATCTCGATCAGCGCGCCGAGGCCGAGGCCCCGACGCTTTCGATCACGACGCCCGGCGCGGTGTGCGCGTTCGCGGAAACGCTGTCCGGCTTCGCGCGGAAATTGCCCGCCGAGGCCAGCGTCGAGATCGCGGCGATCGATGGCCGCCTTGAGGTGCGCGCCGGCCGCGCGCGCATGAATTGCCCGACGCTGCCGGCCGAGGATTTCCCGGCCTTCGACGCGCACGCGCCCGCGCACGCCTTCGACATGCCGGCGGCGGACCTCCGCTATCTGATCGAGCGCACGCGCTTTGCAATGTCGAACGAGGCGACGCGCTATTATCTCAATGGCCTCTATCTCCACGTGCGCGCGGAGATAGAGGCCGAACCCCGCCTCGCCAGCGCGGCGACGGACGGGGCGCGTTTGGCGCTCGCCACCGTGCCAGCGCCCGAAGGCGCGGCCGACATCGCCGGCGCGATCGTGCCGCGCGGCGCGGTCGACGACATCGTCAAGCTGATCGACGGCGCCGATCTCGTGCGCGTGGAATTGAGCCGCGCGACGCTGCGCGTCGCCGTTCCGGGCGCGGCCCTTCTCACCAAGCTGGTGGAGGGCACGTTCCCCGAATATCAGCGCGTGATCCCGAAACCGACGCCGGAAAGCCTTGAGGCGCGGCTCGCCCGCGCCGATCTCATCGCAGCCTTGTCGCGCGTGACGATCGTTTCCCAAGACAAAAGCCGCTCGGTCAAGCTCGCCTTCGCCGATGGCGCGGTGCGCGCCAGCGCGCGAAATCCCGACGCCTTCGAAGCGAGCGACGAATGCCCCGCCGATTTCGACGGCGCCTGCGATGTCGGCTTCGATGGGCGCATGCTCGCTGAAATTCTCGCCCAGACCGCCGGCGAGGACATCGCCCTCACGATCAATGCGAACGGCGCGCCGATGATCGCGCGCGATCCGGCCGATCCCCATTGCCTGGCGGTGCTCATGCCGCTGCGCGTGGCATGATCGAGGCCGATCTCGTCGCGCGCCTTGAGGCGGACGCCGCCCTGATCGCGCTCCTCGGCGGCCCGCGCCTCTATCCCGTCGAGGCGCCCGGCGATAGCACGCCGCCCTACCTTGTGTATCGGCGCGAGGACACAAGCCCCGATGACACGCTCGACGATTCCAAGAGCGTGCACACCATTCCGATCGCGATCGAGGCGCACGCTTCGACGTATCGGGCCGCGCTCGCGCTCGGCGCGGCGCTCAAAAGCGCGCTTGACGGATGGCGCGCCGATCCGCCCGCGACGCTCATGTCCTGCACCTATCAGGGCGAACATGACGGCGCCGGCGCCTTCGATGACGCCGACCGCAAGCGGCGATCCTTCTGCCGTGAACTCGTTTTCATCGCGCTCACGCGCGCCTGATCGAGACCGGCCTCGCACTCCCTTGGCTGAAAGCCAACACACATGACGACGAAAGCATTTTCCGGCCAGGGACTCCTGGTCAAGATCGGCACGGCCGACGCCGCGAGCGTCGACGCCGCCGGCGATTCCTTCCTCACGATCGAAGAGATCATGGACGTGGACGGCCCCTCGCCCACGCTCACCTTGATCGAGGCGACGCATCTCGGCTCGCAATTCATCGAGCGCATCGCCGGCCTCATCGATGGCGGCTCGCTTGCGCTGCAGGGCAATTTCATCCCGAATGACGCGGGTCAATTGGAATGCCGCGAAGCGCTGACCGGGCGCCAATTGCGCAATTTCCAGGTGATTTTCCCGACCACGCTCGAACCCAATCAGATCGATTTCAAGGCCTTCGTGACCTCGATGCCGACCAAGGTCGGCGCGAACGCCAAGGCTGATCTGTCGATCAATCTGACGCTCTCCGGCGCCTATAGCTGGTCGTGATGGATCGCGCTCTTTTGATCGCCGCCGCGACGGGGCATCTGCCCGTCGCGGACGAGCTCATCCCCGAATGGGGCGGGCATGTGCGCTTTCGCGGCATGACCGCCAAGCAGCGCCTCGACACGCAAATCGCCATCCGCAAGGCGCAAGCCGACGAGGCCGGCGACGGCGCGTTCGAGCGCGTGCTCGTCGATATGGTGATGTGCGCCATCATCGATGATAATGGCGCGCCTATGTTCACCGCCTGCGACGCCGACCGTGCGATCTTCGGCGGCTTCGACGCGCGCGGCTTCGGCAAGGCGCTGGCCGCCGTGCAGCGCCTCAATGGCATGGCGCCGCCCGAAGGCGATGAAAACGCCCCTTTGACGCGCTGAGGCGCGACGGCGCGCGGCGGTTTCGTTTCCGCCTCGCGCTGGCGCTCGGCATGACGCTCGCCGATCTCGAACATCGGATGAGCGCGGCCGAACTCGATGAATGGGCGCTCTTCGCCCGCCTTGAGCCGTTCGGCGATTGGCGCGCGGATTTGCGCGCGGGCATCGTGGCCTCGACGATCTACAACATGAATCGCGGGCGTGACGCGCCGGCCAAGTCGCCGGACGATTTCATGCCCAAGCTGGACCGGCCGCCGGCGAGCATCGCCCCGCCCGATCCCGAAGAGGTGCGCGCCAAGCTCCTGGGCTTCTTGCCGCCTCGTTCATCGTAACGCCTCCCTCCCTCTGCGCGTGATCCGATATGGCTGAATTGGTCGGCTTGCGCGCAGAGGTGAGCGCGGATTCATCGAAATTCCGCGCCGGCATCGAGGATGCGCGGCGCAGCCTGAACAGCTTCGCCGGCCAAAGCCAATCGGCCTCGCGCGCGATCGCGCGCGCCTTCGACGGCGCGCAATTCGCGCTCGGCTTTCTGGGCCTTGAGGCCTCGATCGAGGGCGTGACGCGCGCGGTCGCGGGCCTTGTGAACAGCGCCGCGCAATTCGAGCGCGCGATGGGCTCGATCCGCGCGCTGACCGGCGCCACCGCCGATCAATTGACCCGCGCCGAGCAGGCGATCCGCCGCACCGGCCTCGCCTTCAATATCGGCGCGCGAAACGCCAACGCCGCCGCGCAGGAATTGGTGCGCGCCGGCGTCTCAATCAGCGACCTTTCCGCGGGCGCGCTCGACGCGGCCGTGATCATGGCGCAGGCGACCGGCGGGACTTACGCCGACGCCGCCACGATCGCCGCGCGCGCGACTCAAGTGTTTCGCCTCGAAACCGAGGACATGGCCGATGTCGTGCAAGGCGCGGCCGGCGTCATCAATTCGACCGCCTTCGATCTTGGCGATTACAATCTCGCCCTGCAGCAAGGCGGCGCCGCGGCCCGCGACGCGGGACTCTCGCTGCAGGATTTCAATGCGCTCTTGGCGCTCACGGCCACCGCGCTCGGCTCGTCCGGCTCCGACACCGGCACGGCCTCGCGCACCTTCCTCGCCCGGCTCGTGCCGCAAAGCGAGGAAGCGCGCGCGGCGATGGAGGCGCTGCAGCTTCGCTTCTATGACGCGCAAGGCGCCTTCATCGGCCTTGACGCGGTCGCCGAGCAATTGCGCACCGCCTTCGCCGGCTTGAGCGACGAGCAGCGCAATTACAATCTGGTGACGATCTTCGGCGTCGACGCGCAGCGCCAGGCCATCGCGCTCATGAATGAAGGCGCGGACGGCGTGCGCCGCTATCGCGACGAGGTGATCCCCGCCGCGAACGCCGCCGACATGGCGCAGGCGCGCACGCAAGGCTTCGCCGGCGCCGTCGACGGGCTCAAAGCCTCGTTCGAGGAATTGGGCATCGTCATCGGCGAAAGCGGCATCCTGGACTTTCTCACCGCGCTCACGAATTGGTCGTCCGGTCAGACGCGCAATCTTTCCCGCGGGATCGAGGCGCTGACCGAAAACGCGTTCAGGTCATCGCCGATCTGGCGCGGCCTTCAAACGGAAGGCCGCCGCATCTATCACTCGATGTCGGAAGAGCAGCAGCGCAATGTGCGCGGCGATGCTTGGTACTTGACGGCTGAACAGGCGCGCAATCTCGCGGTCCAGAACATGGGCGCCGCCGGGATCATGGAATATCTGAGCACGCACTATGCGACGGACCCCGCTACGGGTGAACGCGCGCGGCTCGCCGATCACGCTCTGGGTCGCCGGCTCTACGCGCTCGCCGAACGCGAGGCTTACGAGGCCGGCGCCATCGCGGAAGGCGTCAAGGATTTCCCGCAACCGGAAACGCCGCCTGACGCCCCGCCGGCGCTCGGCGACGGAATCGGCGGCCGCTTCACGCCGTCGCAAAACCGCTTCGATGTCGATCCCCTCTCCTATGAGGAGATGGCGCGCGCGCAGCAAAAGCTGACCGAAGAACTCGAACGCTTCGGCCCGCTTCAAGCGCCGATCCTGATCGAACCGGTGATCTTCAATCGCGAGGTGGAGGTGTATGAGGCCGCGCTGCGCGCCGCCGATTCCGTCTCCAAGGCGCTTGAAACCGCCTTCGTCCAGAATGATTGGTCCAATCTCGGCGACACGCTCGGCCAAATCTGGCGCCAGACGCTTTGGGATGTGTTCTTCGGCGAGGATGTCGAGACTTTGATGCGCGCCGGCGCCGGCTGGCTGAAAGACTTTCTCTGGTCGGCCATGGGCGCCTCGCGCGGCCCGATGGCGGGCGGCGGGATGGTCGGCATCATCGGCGACGTGCTCGGCGCGTTCGGCGGTTTCTTCGCCGATGGCGGCACGCTCCAACCGGGCCAGTGGGGCATTGCGGGCGAGAACGGTCCCGAACCGATCTTCGCCGGCGCGGCGGGCCTCACGGTGATCCCGGCGGGCGCGGTGCAAGGCGGGCAATCGGCCGGCGGCGACGTGCATGTCGTCATCCACGCCAATGACGCCGTTATGGCCAGCCATATCGATCAAAAGATCGTCGCCGGCGTCGCGCAAGCTGTCCAAATCTCGCGCCAAATGGCGCGGGGCGATGCGGCGCGGCGCGCCTTCTCCACCCTTTAAGGAAAGGCGCGCCGATGCCGATCACGCTTCCGTCGACGCCCCTGCCGGCCTCGATCACGCCGCGTTATAAAAGCGTGCGCTCGGTGTTTCGCTCACCGATCACCGGCAAGGCGCAAGTCGCGCTGCGCCTCGCCGATTATTTCGCCATCGACGTCACCATGCCGGCGATGGAGCCGAATGTCGCACGCGAATGGATCGCCAAGCTGGCGCTCGGCGTCTCCGACACCGTGCTTTTCCCTTGGCCGCAGCCGCAAGCCGCGATCGGCGCGCCCGGCGCGCCCAAGGTCAATGGCGCGGGCCAAACCGGCACGAGCCTCGTCATCGACGGGGCCAGCCCGCTCTATGCGTGGAAGGCCGGCCAGTATTTTTCGGTGATCACCACCGGCGGGCGCCGCGAATTGAAGATGCTCACCGAGGACGGCGCGGCGGACGGATCGGGCGCGGGCGAAATCCATTTCCGCCCGCCCTTGCGCTACGCGCCGGCCGATAATGCCGACATCGAACTCGCCAGCCCAAAGATCGAGGGCCTGATCGTGGCGAACGATGTGCCCTACACGGTTGCGGCCAATCGCGCCTATACGCTGTCCTTCTCCATCGAGGAAATGGGATGAGCCTCGCCACCGCGCTCGACGAGCCGGTCGTCCTTCAATTCTTCGCGGCCAAGCTGGAATTGCCGGGCTACACGGCGCGCTTTTTCATGGGTCGCGGCCAGATCACGCTCAACGGCGAAACCTATACCGGCACCGGCGTGCCGGGCGAGGACGGCGTGTTCGGCTCGATGGAGGCGATCGAGGGCAGCGTCGGCAATGAAGCGCCGCGCTTGCGCCTCACGCTGGCGGGCCTCAATAACAATCTCTTCCTTGAGGCGCGCGACTATCTCGCCCAAGGCTCGCGCGTGTCGATATATGATTGCGTCATCGATCGCGAGACGCTGACGCCCGTCGCCGATCCAGAACTCGCCTTTTTCGGCTTTCTCGACACGGCCGAGATCGAGATCGGCGACAGCACCGCCATCACGCTCGATGTCGCGAGCGCGTGGGAATGGCTCTTTTTCGCCGACGACACCGCGCGCCGCACCGATCGCTTTCATCAGATCGTCTGGCCCGGCGAGCGCGGCTTTCAATATGTGCCCGACGCCTCGCGCCAATTGCCCTGGGGCGCGCTCGACGATGCGCGGCCGACCTATACGGGCGGCGGCGCCACGACCAACGGGCCCCTGGTGTCGCCGCGCTCGCCCTTCTCCGGCGTGCCGGTGTTCTGATGGCCGATCTCCTCAAGCGCGTCGCGGCCGTGGAGGCCGCACGCGCGCGCTTCCAGGACGCGCTATTTGCGTGGGGCCTCGCCGATTGCGTGCAAATGGCGGCCTTCCATCTGGCCGCGCTCGATAAGCCCGCGCTCGATTTGAAGCCCTATACGTCGCGCTTCGGCGCGCTGCGGCGCTTGCGCGAAGCGGGCTTTTCATCGCTCGTGGAGGCGGTCGAGGCGCGCGCCGCTCCGATCGCCCCGGCGGCGGCCTTGGTCGGCGATCTCGTCGGCTTCGAAGGCCCCGGCGATGGCCCGCTCGATTATTGCGCGCTCGCGCTCTGCGCCGGCCCGCACGCCTTCGGCTTCGCGGCGCCCGATGCGTCCGCCGGACGATTCACGGCGCTGCCGATGCACGGCGCGATCCTGGCCTGGCGCGTTTAGCGCGCGCGCACCTCTCCCCTTACGGCGCCGCCGATGCCTCAAGTCGTTTATGCGGTGTCCGCCTTCTTCGCGCAGGCCGCGCTGGCGATCACCGGATCGGGCGCGTTCGCCGCGGCGGTCGGCAACCTCATCTTGTGGTCGCCGAAAATCTTTCTCGCCTTGTCGACGGCCGCCTCGTTCTTTCGCGGCCGCGCGAGCGCCCCGACGCGCGCCGATTTCGGCACGCCCGTCCAGATCAGCGCGCAAGCGAACGAACCGACGCAAGTGGCGGTCGGCGAAATCGGCGTCGCCGGCACGGTCGCCTTCGCCACCACGTTCGACCGCAACCGCAATCTGCAATATTTCCTCGCGCTCTCCGACGCCGGCCCGATCGAGGGTTTCGTCAAGTTTCTGCTCGACGGCGTCGAAACGGACATCCCGTCCTCCAAATATGCGACGGTGATGGATTGGCAGGGCTTTCTCGGCCTCCAACCGGAATCGCATTTCAGCTTCGGCGACGCCGTGCCGGAATGGACGCCGGCGCACAAATTGTCCGGCGTGGCGCATGTGCGCTGGGCGCTCTATTCGGAAGGCGAGAAATACACCGCCGGCGTGCCGCAGCCGATCTGGGTGATCCGCGGCGTGAAATGCTACGACCCGCGCAAGGATTCCACCTATCCCGGCGGATCGGGCGCGCACCGTGTCGACGATCCCGACACTTGGGAATGGACGCGGAACGGCGCGATCATCGCGCTGCAATATTGCCTCGGCTGGTTTCAGAACGGCGTGCGCGTCGCCGGCCTCGGCGCGCCGCTCGCCTTTCTGGACGTGCCCTCTTTCGTCGCCGCCGCGAACGTCGCCGACTTTTTCGCCTGGCGGTGCGACGGCGTTCTCGCCGACGATGAGCGCGCGGCCAATCTGCGCAACATCTGCGCGACCTTCGGCGGCGAATTCACGCCGGTCGGCGGCAAGCTCGGCGTGACCTATGCCGCGCCGCGCGTGAGCGTGATGACCTTGACCGACGACGACCTCGCCGGCCCGATCAAATTCCTGAACACGCGCCCGCGCCGCGAGCGTTACAATCAGGCGCTCCCCTATTTCACGCACGCCGACGACCGCTATCAAATGCTCGCCGGCGAGCTCGTCACCAGCGAAACCTATCTTGAGGAGGATGCGGGCGAGCAGCGCACCATGGAGGTGAAGCTCCCGCTCGTGCTCGGCGCGCGTCAAGCGCGCCAGCTTGCGGCGCTCAAGCTCGCCGACACGCGCGAGCACGGCGCGATCCAGGGCGTCTGGAAGCCGAAGGCGCGCCAGGTGAAGGAGGGCCAATGCGTCACGATCGAGTCCGCGATCCTCGGCGTCTCGGGTAAATTCCTCGTGCGCCGGCGCGCGCTCGCGCCGGAGGGCGCGGTCGAATTGGAATTGCGCGCCGAAACCGACGCCAAGCATGCCTGGGCGGGCGCGCTCGACGCGGCCGCGCCGACGCCGACCTATTTGGGGCGCTACGATCCCAGCGCGACGACGCCGCCCGGCGCGCCGGCGCTTTCCGAAAGCCTCTACGTGACGCGCGACGGCCTTGGCGTCAAAGCGCGGCTCGAAGGCGAATTCGCACCAAGCGAGGACATTTTCGTCACCGCCTATGAGGCGCGGGCCTTGCCGCCCGGCGCGCTCGTATGGCGCCCGCTCACGGTGTCGGACGAGCGCACGTTCGGGCTCGACGATGTGGCGCCGGGCCTCTGGCGCGTGCGCGTGCGCGCGAAAACGCAACGCGGCGCGGTCTCGGCCTGGGTGCAATCCCTAAAAGAGGTGGCCGGCCTCGCCGCCGCGCCCGCGCCCGTCACCGGCCTCAATCTGCAGGCCTTGTCGGGCGTGGCGCTTCTCTCATGGACGCGCCACCCCGATCTCGACGTGCGCGTCGGCGGGCGCATCGCGTTCCGCCATGTCGCGCCCGGCGTCGCGGTCGATTGGAAGAACGGCGTCACGCTCGGCGCTGATGCGCCGGGCGATGCGATCAGCGCGCTCCTGCCGTTTAAGCCGGGCGTCTATATGGCGCGCGCGTTCGATTCATCGGGCGTGCAGGCGCCGACGATCGCGGCGGTGACGGCCGCCGGCGGCCAGATCGCCGAACTGACCGAGACCGAGACGATCATCGAGGACGCGGCCTTCGCCGGCGCGCATGCTGGCACGGCCGGCGACGGCGAAAGCCTGCGCATCATCGGCGTGGGCCTCATCGATGACGCGCCGGACGTGGACGGCCTGGACGATTGGGATTCCTATGGCGGCGTCGCCGCCGAGGGCGTCTATTCCTTCGCCCATGCGATCGATCTGGGCGCCGACAAGCGCGTGCGGCTCTTCACCGACACTGAAAGCGTGGTCGTCAACACGCTCGATCGGATCGACGACCGCGCCGGCATGGTCGATTCCTGGACCGATTGGGACGGCGCCGATTCCGGCGACGCCGATCTCGCGATCGAGGTGCGCGCGAAAGCGAGCGCCGATTCCGATTTCGGCGCCTGGAACCGCGTGAGCGTCGGCGATTATCAGGCGCGCTGGTTCGAATTCCGCGCGCGCCTCTCAAGCGTCGACCCGGCCTATAACATCCATGTCTCGAAACTGCGCGTGAGCGCGTTGGAAGCGGCCTAGCGCCGCGCGCCGGCTTCGGCGCTGATCTTCTCCCTTTTGCGGCGGCCCCATGGCGCAGCATGATTTCACCATCGCCAATGGCGACGGCGCGACGGTGCGCGCCGACCTCCAAGCGGCGCTGCAGGCGCTCGCCACCGTGAACGCGGGCGCCGCCGAACCGGCGACGATGTACGCCAATATGTTGATGTATTCGACGGCGCTCGCCGGCTATGTGCGCCGCAATAACGGCAATTCCGCGTGGTTGACGTTGTTCGCGCCGGTCGCGCAAGGACGCCTCACGCTCGAAAGCGGCGTCCCGCTTTCGATGAGCGATCAGACGGCCAAGACGACCGTCTATTATACGCCCGATGTCGGCAATTTCATCAGCCTCTATGATCCGACGCTCGCCGCGTGGATCATGGTCTCGTTCAACGAGACCTCGATCAAGCTGACGGATTCGCAAGCGGGCGCGACCACGAACGGCTCGGCGAACGTGACGGGCCTCACCGACACGAGCGGCCTTGCGGTCGGCATGGAGGTGACGGGGACCGGCATCGCCGGCGGCACGACGATCGCGGCGATCCCGAGCGCGACGACGATCACGCTGTCCGCGAACGCCACCGCCACCGGCACGCCCACGCTCACCTTCAAGGCGCCGGCCAATAAGCTCTATGACGTTTTCGGCTATAACAGCGCCGGCGTGCTCAAGCTGGAATTGCTGGCCTGGACGAACGACACCACGCGCGCGACCGCGCTCGTGCGCACCAATGGCGTGCGCACCAAATCGGGCGATGCCTCCCGCCGCTTTCTCGGCATGGTGCGCACCACCAGCACCGCCGGACAAACCGAATTCAGCGCGGCGAAGCGCCTGCTGGTGAATGAGAACAACCGCCGGATGTTGTTTTGCTCGAACGTCATCGATTCAAGCGCCGTGGCCATCACCTCGACCAGCGCCGTCGAATTGAGCGTCGCCGCCAACCGCGTCGGCTTCCTCGCCCTTTCTGACGGCTTCATCGAGGCGTCGCTGCGCGCGACCGCCTCGAACAATGGATCGGGCAACACGACGCGCGCGTCGGTGCGCATCGATGGCGTTGCGATCACGGATGGCGGCGCATCGTTTTCGACGGCGGCCGCCAACCAGTCGGCCGCGCTTTATGCGCACCTCCACGCCGCGCAGACGCAGCCGGTCGAGGGTTATCATTACGCCAGCGCGTGGGGCCTGGCGACGGCCGGCACCGCCAATTTCAATGGCGGCGCGGCCGGGGAATTCCTGGCGAGCATCGTGTCCGTGAGGTTCATGGGATGAGCGCGATTCTGCATGAGGGCGGCCAATTCGTCACCTGGAACGGCAAGACGTTCCGCGTCGATTCCGACCATTCCGATTATCAAGCCATGATCGCCGCGGGCGTCACGCCCGCGCGCGACCTGAACGCCGCCGCCGCGCAGCGCCTCGCCGCGCTCGCGGATCGGCGTTGGCGGGCCACGCAGCGCTTCACCTATGACGGCGTTCAAACCGCCGCCGACAGCGCCATCGCGGTCGTCACCGCCGCGATCGTGTCGCTGCAGATCGCCGGCCCGAACGCGCAAGCCAAGCCCTGGAAGCTCGGCGACGGCGCCTGGCGCGTGTTCGATCTCGCCGATCTCATCGCCTTCGGCCAAGCCATCGAGGCGCATGTGCAAGCGTGCTTCAACGTCGAGCAACAGAAGGCCGCCGCCATCCTCGCCGCGCGCGACGCGGGCGACGCGGCCGCGCTGGACGCGGTCGATATTGATTCCGGCTGGCTGGCCTAACGGCGCCCTCCCCTTTTGAGAGTAAGACCCATGTGGGGCAACATCATCGGCGCCGCGATCGGGCCAGTGAGCGAATGGCTGCGCGGCCGCGCCGAGCGCGCGCGTATCCGCGAGGAAGGCGCCGTCGAAATCGCCCGCGCCGAGACGCAACGCGAGATCAATATCGCCAACGCCGAAGCGGCGCGCGCCCAAACCGAAACCGAGGCGGCGCGCGATTGGGATATGGAGGCCGCGCGCCAGGCCCAGCGCTCATGGAAGGATGAGCTCTGGACCATCGTCGCGGCCGTGCCGATCGTGCTTTGCTTTCTCCCCGGCGGCGCCGGCCTCGTCGCGGTCGGCTTTCAGGCGCTCAATAGCGCGCCCGGCTGGTATCAATTGCTCGTCGGCGCCTCCGTCGCCTTCTCCTTCGGCATCCGCCATGTGGTGCAGATGATCCAGGCGCGCTGGCGATGACCGGGCTGGAATTGATCGCCGCCGCCGGCACGATCATCGCCATCCTCGCCGCCTTTGTCGGGCTCGTTGCCTGGCTCGTGCGCCTCGAAGGCCGCGTCGATAACGCCGCCTCGCTGCTCAAGATCGTGCAGGATTCACAAGCCTCCATGGCTGAATTCGCGCGCACGCTCGCGGTCGTGCAAATGCAGATCGTCCACCTTGAAAACGATCGCGCCCCGACCGCGCAAATCCTGGAACGCCTCGCCGGCATCGAGGGTCAATTGCAGGCCTTTGGCCAAGTGCTGGCCGCGTCCGATCATTCCTTGCGAGACTAGACATGCCGACCCCGCCGATCGCCCGCGCCCAAGCCGAGGCCACCATCGCCGCCATTCACGCGGCGCTCGAAGCCGGCTTTCCGCCGCCGGGCGTGATGGCGAAAAGCGGGACGCGCGGCGCGCTGGTGGAAGCCGCGCGCCGCCTCGGCCTTGCTGAATCCTCGATCGCCTCGCGCCTGCGCGCCATCGCCAAGACGCACCCCGATCTGCAACCCGATTTCACGCGCTACAAGGCGCCGGCCGTCGCGCTCGCCGAGGCGGTCGAAACCCAGCGCGCGAGCCTGCAACAGGCCGCCATGCGCGGGCGCCTCGCCGACGCCTTGAAGGAAATCGCGCGCCTTGAGGATCGCTTGAAGGCGCTGGAATGGGCCGCCAATGCGAGCGCCGCGCCGGCGCAATGGACGCTCTCGGCGCGCGCCAAGGCCGCGCGCGAACACATGCCCTATCTCTTCACGTCCGATTTCCAGATCGGCGAGGTGATCCGCCCGCAAGAGACGGACAATGCGCACGGCTACGACACCAGCATTTTCCGCCGCCGCTATCGCCGCCTGATCGAGACGACGATCCGTCTCTGCGCCGAACACACCGGCGCAAGCTGGCGCTTCCCCGGCATCATCTATGCGCGCGGCGGCGACACGATCAGCGGCGCGATCCATGACGAATTGGCCGCGACCGACGATGTGACGCCGATCGAGGCCTGCGAGGTGGCGTTCGAGGAGGAAGCCGCCGGCATCCGCCATCTCGTCGAGGCGTTCGGCCGCGTCGAGATCAAGGATGCGGGCGGGGGCAATCACGACCGCACGACGATGAAGCCGCAATCGAAGCGCGCCAACGCGCTCTCCTATGATCGGCTCGTCTCCTACATGCTGCGGCGCGAATTCCGCGCCGATCCGCGCGTGACGTTTCAGGCGACGGAATCGCCGGACGTGTTCTTCCCGATCTACGATCTGAACGTCCTCTTGACGCATGGCGACAAGATCGGCTCGCGCGGCGGGATGGGCTTTATCGGCCCGATCGCCACGATCGCGCGCGGCGCGCAAAAGGTGATCATGGAGCAACAGGCGCTCGGCCGGCGCGTCGACCGGGTCGACATGGGCCATTTCCACACGCCCGCCTTTCTGGAATGGCTGGTGTGCAATGGCTGCCTGCCGGGCTATTCCGAATATGCGAAAATGAACCGGCTGCGCCCCTCCCCGCCCTCGCAATTCCTCATCTTCCATCATCCGCGCCATGGCGCGGTCGATTACAAGCTGATCAAGCTGGAAGAGGCGCAGAAGGCGCCGCCCGCGCCGCTCTTAAGCCGCGCTGAATCCGAACGGCGATTGATTAAGCCGAAAACCGCGTCAACCGAGATGAAGGGCGCGTCAACCGTGCGCACATCTGCGCAAAATCCCTTGAGCGGCAAGGCCCGCTAAAAGCGCGCGGCCGTGCGCATGAGCGCGCACGGCCCGCGCAAACCCTTAACGCGCCTGCGCATGGCGCGCGCTTTCTCGCGCGCTCTCATGCCGCGCGCCGGATCGCGCGCGCGCCCAGCTTGTCGAGCGCGGCTTCGAAGGCGCGTTCGCCGCGACCGCGATCGGGGCAATGACAGGCGGTGACGATCGCCTCGGCGTCGGCGAGCGCCATGCGCGGAAAGAGCGCGGCGAGTCGCGCCCGCCGCGCCTCGTCGTCCGCCAAATCCAAGATCGCCCGCATGTCCGGCGTGAGCGCCACGCCGCCCGCTTTATTCGTCGCGCTCATGGCTCGCGCCTCCCTTGACGTTCGCCGCGTAATCGCGCGGGCGCCAGCCGTCCGCCAGCGCCTCAAGCGCAAGCGAGACCGGCCCCGACACGTCGACCGCGCCGCTTTCCATGTTGCGCACCGTCTTGAAGGCGTTGGCCGGGCGCAGGCGCAGGACGCGCCCAAGCTGCGCCTCGCTCAAGCCGAGTGCGCGCCTGATCGCCTTGGCTTCCTTCGCGTCCATGCCGGGCCCTCCGATGATCCCGCCCGCGCATCGATCGAGCGCGGCGCCATAGGCCTTGACCGCCGCGCTCATGACGCGGCCCTCCGGCCGCTTCGGCGCGCCGGCCGCGGCGGGCCGATGATGGCCCAAAGCAGCGCCGTCCAAAAGCCGCGCCGCGTGGGCCGCGCGAAATCCGAAATCTTCATATCCGTTTCGCTCCGATTCATCTTTTCACGCCGACCGAAAAAAGACGCCCGCCGGCGGCGCGCGGCCGGCGGGCGCCAAAGCGCCCCGAAAGGGGAGAAGGGCTTAAGCGGCCTTCATGCGCGCGCGCCGCTCGTGCTGCAGGCTGGTGTTGAGCGAAGCGACGACCGCGCCCAGACGGGCGATGTCCTCCTCGCACAAGGCGCGCACGCGCCGCCGCCGCTCGTCGGCTTCCTCGTGCGCCAGATAGGCGATCAGGCTATCGCCCTTCGGCGCCCAAAGGGCCGCGCGCAGATCGGCGACGATTTGACCGAGGCTGAACGCGCGCCGCTTGCGGCCCGCGCCGGCTTTCGGCGTCGCCGCCCAGATCATCACGCCCTTGAGCAATTCGAAGAGCGCAGCGAGGCCCCATGTCTGCGCCTCGCTCAAGGGCTTGGGCGCGCGCGCGATGGCCGCCAAGGCCGCCGCGTGCTCGGCCTCGGCGCTCGCGAGGTCGGCCTCTAGGAGGCGGAGCTCGCTATCGAGCGCGGCCTCGCGATCACCGCGCGCCTCAAGCGTGCCGCGCCGCGCCGTGATCGCCATGGCCGCGCCGTCGCGCGCGGCCTCCAAGTCGCGATCGTACACCGCCAGCGTCTCGGCGCGCCGCGCCTCGAACCGATCGATCGCCCGCGCGGCGCTGTCCTTGGCGGCGGCGGCCGCGCTCATGCGCTCCTCGAACGGCGCGCGCTGCGGGCCGATGAAGCGATCGGACAGCGCCTGCGCGCCATAATGGCCGGCCATGAGCGTCGATACGGTCGCCGCCGCGAAGATCAGCCGCGCCGCCCATTTCCGCGCGCCCGCGCCCTCGCTCTCGCGCCGCTCGGCGTGGAGAAGATTGACCGCCGCCGCGATCTCGCCGACCGCCAGCCCGCCAATGAACACGCCGGCGCACACGATCGCGAGCGGATCGCCCGCGCCCAAGCGGTCGCCGAACATCGAGGCCACGCCCACGCCGCCCAGCCCAAGGCTAAGCGCGATGGCCGCACCGGCCGCGCCGTGCGTGAACGGCGCCTCCTTGATCCGTTGTTTGGTCGTCATCATCATTCTGTCCTTTCGGCTGGGGCCTTGGCCCCGATGGATGAAAACGGGCGCGCTCATGCGCCCCGGAAATCGATTTCGCGCCCATTGAGCAGCGCGACATCCTCTTCATAGGCGGCGAGCGGCGGCGCCGCCGCGCTCGCCTCGGCGATCCAGCGCTCGACCTCCTCGGCGTCGCGCAGATAATCGCCGACCTCTGGATAGCGGCCGGGCGCCATCGCGATCGCCAAGAGCAAGGCCTCGCACCGGCGCCGCTCGGCGAGCGGCAGGGCGTCCGTGTGTGTGTGAATGATCTTCGCCATGGGATTCTCCTTGCTGTGAAAGGGAAGGGCCGGCGCCCCATGCGCCGGCCCCGCAGCCTCAATCCTCCGCCGGCTGCATGATGGTGAGGACCGGCTCACCCGCGTCGCCGGGCCCCATGACCGCCTTGAGCGTCATGAGGCGGGGGCGCTGGCCGCGCCCGCCGCGTGGGATCGCATAAAATTGGAACAGCATTTCCCGCCGGCCGGCGGTGAGGCGGCGCGCTTGATGGCGCGCCATCCAAAGCACATCCCAAAGCCGGCCCGCTTCGTCGTTGGCGACGCCCTTGCGGCGATTGTCGTCTTGGGTCCAGGCGACCGCCTGTTCCCAGGCGCCGGCCGTGAGCGCGACATGCACGCGAAAGCCGGCCTCGCGCGCCATGGCGGCGACATCGATCAAGACGCCGTCCGCGAGGGCGTCGGCGCGGCTATAGGAATGAATGGCCTCGAAATGCGCCTCGTCGGCGGCGGTCCCGATGGCGGCGACGGCGTGATGGTGATCAAACATTGGCTCTTCCTTTTTTCAGGTGGGGCCTTGGCCCCGGCTCGGTGCGGCAACAGCGCCGCCCCATGAGTCGCACTTTACCGGATCATCCTTGCCGAAAGATTAAGCGCGGCAGTGCGTGCGGCTCATCCGCCGGCGCGGCGAAGTCCGGCACGAGCGCCTTCATCAGCACGCCCGTCCACGCATTGCGCAGGCGCATCGCCTCGGCGAGCGCGTGCAGATCGTGCGTGTCGATCCGGTCGATCGCATCCGTCAGCGCATAGAGCGTGGGATTGATCAGGGCCGCCATGTCGGGCGCGGCCGAGGCCATGGCGAGATCGGCGCGCTGCTGGATCAGCGGGCGATTGGCGTTGGCGCTCATCACCATGCGCCCCTCGGCGTCGAGCACGACAGCGCGACGCGGCCCGCAATCGGTCGTCCAGGGCCGCTTGGACACGAACGGCGCGCCGCTCATCCGCGCGCGCCCATGGCGCGGCGCGCCTGATGCACGCCGACCGCGATGCCGGCGCGGCGCTCCTCGCGCGCATTGAGCGCGCGCACCCAGCCGACCAGCTTGATCACGTCGAGGCATTGCGCCCGGCCATTGGCGATGGCGGCGCCGCCCTCGATGCTCGCGCGCCCGGCGTTGATCGCCGCGAGCGTCACCTTGGCGTGACGCTCCATCTGATCCAATTCCGCATCCGTTCCCATGATGATCAGGCCTCCCTCGGTGTGGAGGCCGGACCATGATCCGGTGCGCTTACCGGATCGTTAAGGCGTTTGGGCGGCGCGGCTCGCCGCCAATTGCTCGTGGCGTTGGCGCGCCAGATCGCGCACGCGCGCCCGCGCCTTGCCGACATAAATCATCGAGGTGCGGATGTCGGCATGATCGCCGATTTTCTGCACCTCCATCGCGGTCGCGCCAAGATCGGCCATTTCCGACAAATAAGTGTGCTTGAAGGTGTGGATGGTGCCGGCTTTGAGTCCGGCGCATTCGCTGGCCTGCGCGCCGGCGAGCGCCAACGCCCGCGCTTTGATCCGTTCCCAAGCGGATTGAAATTTCGCCCGCGGTCGATCCGCATAGACCTTGCGCCCCGCCTTGGTCGGGCCCGCGCCGTCATCCTCGATCGGCGCGCCCTTCTTGGGCGCGCGCCCGCCGAGGCGCCAATCGACAAGCGGAAACAGATAGCGCGACGAGATCGCGCGATTGCGCGCGATATAGGCGTCGATCTTTTGCGCGAGATCGATCGACAGCGGTGCCTCATAAGGGTGACCGCCCTTCATCTTGTGGCCTGGGATGCGCCAGATCGGATTGGGGCCGAGACGGTCGACGAATTCCTCGGCCTCGGCGGCGGCAACGTTCTGATGGCGCAAGGGCGTTTCCAGAAAGAGACCGAAGGCAATCTGTATATCGTCGGCCTCGTCGAGCAAGGCGCGCTGGATCAGCGCGATCTCGGCGCGCGAAAAGCGCACGTCGCGCGGCGTCTCGCCGTTCGCCTCGATTCCCTTGCAGGGGTTGAAATCGACCCATCGGCGCTGGGGTGATTGCGCCCGCGTGAAGATCGCAGACAGCGTGTCAATGACCCGATTTGCGGCGACGGGTCCGCCCCGCCGGCGCCAGCGCTTGCGCTCGTCCTTGGAAAGATCGTCAGGCGGGCGGATAATCGCGCCGAGCTCAGTCACCGCTTTATGCAGGCGCTCAACGTCCGCGCCGGTGATTTCGTTAACGCGCTTGGCGCCGAGCGCCGGCTTGATGTGCGTTTCCCAATTGGCGCGATAGGCCTCTGGCGTTCGCCCGCGCTTCTTTGAAAGGACGTGCGTTTCGTAATCAGCCCAGACCTCGGTGAGCGTCGGCATGGCGCGCTGCGCGTCGCGCAGCGCGGCCGGATCGACGCCGCCGCGCGTCTTGCCGGCCTCCACGATGGCGCGGGCGCGGGCTTTGTCGGGCGTGCAATCCGGCCCCGCCACGCCGATCTTGATCTCGCGCTTTTTGCCGGCCGGATCGGTGTAGCGGAACCCGAAAGTGATCTTGCCGGCCATGCTTTGCCGCCGGGCGTAAAAGCCCTTAACCTCATCGTCCCAGATCATGAATTCGCCGCGCTGCGCCCCGATCAGCCGCGCCCCGATTTTGCCGCGCATCGCCCTCTCCTGAAAATAGCTACTTTCTAGCTACCTTGTCCGACCGGAATATGCCGCGCGTCGCGCGTAGCAAATGCCGCCAAACTTTCGAGAAAACACATAGGCCGCAAGGGTTAAGCGTGAACTAACGTAGCTATTCAGTAGCTACCGGATGTGGGCGCTTAAAGTCTGGGGGACTGGGGGTCGTGGGTTCGAATCCCGCCGCTCCGACCAATCTTCGCCGAACCGGGTCGGCGCTCGTGGCCGACAATTAGCGGCGCCCGCGCGCGCCAGGCTTTTCCACCAATTCGCGCAGCATCTGGGACGCGCGAAAGGTCACCACGCGGCGCGGCGTGATCGGCACTTCCTGGCCGGTCTTTGGGTTGCGGCCCACACGCTGACGCTTCTGGCGCACCGTGAAATTGCCAAAACGCGAGAGCTTGACGGTTTCGCCGGCGACCAGCGACGCTTCGACGTGGTCCAGCATCGCCCCGAGCAGGCGGTTGGCGTCGTTTCGCTGGAGAGCGGCGCGGCGCGCGAGCGCCTCCACGAGATCGGCGCGCGTGACCGTTTTTTGCGGCACCAGAGCCCCCGAACAAAGTGAAAAGCTTGGCTAATCTTAGACTTAGGCGCGGAGCCTCGTCAAACGCGCCGCGGACACGCCGATCAGACCCGCACCAGCGCCGCGCCCCAGGTCAACCCCCCGCCCATGGCCTCAAGGAGCACCAGATCCCCGGCGCGGATGCGCCCGTCCGTCACCGCCGCGTCAAGCGCCAGAGGCACGGAAGCGGCGGACGTGTTGCCGTGGCGCGCGACGGTCGACACCACCTTCTCCGACGGGATTGAGAGGCGCTTGGCGACGCCGTTCAAGATGCGCTGGTTGGCCTGGTGCGGCACGAACCAATCGACATCGCCGATGCTCACGTCGGCGCGCGCGCATGCCTCCACCATGGCGCTCGATATATGCTCCACCGCGCGCTTGAAGACCTCTTTGCCTTCCATGCGCAGATGTCCGACGCTTTGCGTCTGCGAGGGACCGCCATCGACATAGAGGAGATCGTGGTCGCGCCCGTCGGTGCGGATAAAGGTGGAGAGAACGCCGCGCGCGCCCGCTTCGTTTGCAGGCCGCCCCTCGAGCACCACCGCGCCTGCGCCATCGCCGAACAGCACGCACGTGCCGCGATCGGTCCAATCGAGAATGCGCGAAAATGTTTCCGCGCCGATGACGAGCGCGCGCTCGGCCTGACCGAGACGGAGGAAATTGTCCGCCGTGGTCAGCGCGTAGATGAAGCCAGAACACACGGCCTGCATGTCGAACGCGGCGCCGCGCCGCACGCCCAGGGCCGCTTGTACGCGCGCGGCGGTCGCGGGGAAGGTTAAGTCCGGCGTGGCGGTGGCGAGCACGATCAGATCGATGTCGTCGGCGTCCGCGCCCGCCCGCGCAAGGGCACGCCGCGCGGCTTCAATGGCGAGATCGGATGTCTTCTGCCCTTCGGCCGCGATGCGACGCTCGCGAATGCCGGTGCGCTCGACGATCCATTCGTCGGAGGTGTCGACCATTTCGGCGAGGTCGGCGTTGGTGAGCACTCGCTCAGGAAGATAGGCGCCCACGCCGGTGAGAACGCTGCGGCGTTCGCTCACGGAACATTGCGCACGGGGGCGTCCTCTGCTTCGGGCTGCACGGCTAGCGCTTGCACGCGCGCAAGACGCGCGAGATTTGACGCGATCTCTTCGCGATAATGGCTGTCGGCCATGCGCGCGGCCACATCGAGCGCGGCGGCGAAACCGCGGCCATCGGCCGAACCGTGGCTCTTCACGACCAGCCCATTGAGGCCGAGGAAAACCGCGCCGTTGAACGTGCCCGGATCCATGCGGTCGCGCAGCGCCTTGAGCGCGGGATAAGCGATCAGGGCGCCAATTTTACCAAGCAGACTGCCAGAGAGCGCCTCACGCAAATAGGAAGCGACGAGCCGCGCCGTACCTTCGCCGGTCTTCAGTGCGATGTTGCCGGTGAAGCCGTCCGTGACGATGACATCGGCCGTGCCCTTGGCGATATCGTCGCCTTCGACAAAACCGTGAAAATCCATGTCGACGCCCGCGTCGCGCATGAGCTTGGCGGCGGCGCGAATTTCTTCGTGCCCTTTCTGATCCTCCGCGCCCACATTGAGAAGCCCCACCTTCGGCCGCGCGATGCCGGAAACCGCGCGCTGAAACGCCTCTCCCATGATGGCGAATTCTACCAATTGCTCGGAATCGGCCTGCACATTGGCCCCGACATCGAGCACGACCACGTAGCCGCCCTTCATCGTCGGCCAGCGCGCGGCGAGCGCGGGGCGATGCACGCCGGACATGGTGCGCAGGCGGAACATGGCGATCGCCATGTAGGCGCCGGTATTGCCGGCGGACACGACGGCCCGCGCCTCGCCGCTTTCCACGGACGCGACCGCGTTCCACAGCGAAGAGCCCCGGCCCTGGCGCAGCGCCTGGCTGGGCTTGAGGTCCATCGACAAGGCGGTTTCGGCGTGGCGCACCTCGCTGATGCGCGCGGCCTCGGGATGCTGCGCGAGGAGCGCGTCCAGGCGCGCCTTGTCTCCGTGCAGCAGCACGCGCAGGTCGGGCCGCTTCCGCGCCGCGATCTCAACGCCGCGGACCACGATGTCGGGCGCTGAATCGCCGCCCATGCCGTCAATGGATAAGACCAGCCTATCGGCCATGAAACGCGCTGTCCCGACTTACGCCGCGAGTGCCCCGCGCGACGGGCGCGGACCATAAGCCCCGCCTCCGCAAAGTCCAAGGGCGCTGCTTCATGGCGCTGACATCGCCCAGGCCTCGGGCGTGGAGAGGGTGCGCGCCGGCGCAGCGCCCAGCTGCGCCCGCAGCTTTTGCGCGTAATGGGCGAGAGCCGGCGCGAAGGGATGGGCGGCGTCGCGGAACACGTTGCGGCCGAGGGCTTCAGCGAGCGCTTCGCGATCCTTCACGGCGCCGGCATAGGCGTCCAATCGGCCATAAAATTGTCCGGCGATGGTGCGCATCCTGCGCGGTACGGCCAGATCGCCCACCGCCGCTTCGCGTAGGCCGGAATCGATATGCCGGAAATAGGCGTCCGCGAAGGCTTGCCCCAGCGATTCCGCGCCCGGTTCGGCCCTGAGGCGCATCAAGGCCAGCGCGCCATGCAGCAGGAGGGATTCCAGTCGCCCCTCCACGGTGTCTGGAATGCGCCCTGGCGCGAACAGCGGCTCGAACCGGCTGGCGGTCGACACGGTCGCCACCAGCGCGAGCGCGGCGGCACGTTCGGGAGGGGCTGCGAAAGGCCACTTCCAAACCGTCATGGATCAGGCTCCTCCCCCATGTGCCGCAGACCCTTGCCCACAAGGACGGGCGGCTTTACCGAGTTTGGCGCGCATTTCAAATGCGGCATGCGAGGTAGGGATGAGAAGCGGGCTTCTTGGCTTGTCGGCGGCGATCCTGGCGCTGGGGGCGGCGAGCGCGTGCACGCCGACCCGGCAATATCATGGCTATGTCACCGATAATCCCGAGCAGGATTTGGCCGTGCAAGTGGGTGTGGACACCAAGGACACGGTGCAGCAGCGGCTTGGCTCGCCGTCCACCGTCTCGCCGCTCGATCCGAGCGCTTGGTATTACGTCTCCACCACGCAGGAGCGCTTCGCCTTCTATGAGCCGGACACCGTGGAGCGGCGCGTCACGGTCGTGCGCTTCGATGCGAACGACATCGTCACCGCCGTCGATCGCTTCGGCATGGAGCGGGGACGCGTGGTCGCCTACAATACGAGCGAAACGCCGACGCGCGGCCGCGAACTCGGAATCCTCGAACAGATTTTCGGCAATATCGGGCAAAGCCCGCCTATCCGCACCGAGGACACCGAAGGACAGCAGCGTCCAGGTCGGCGGCAATAGAAGCCCGGCAATTTTCTGGGCTCAATGCAACGCAAACAAAAACGCCGCGGCCCGAAAGCCGCGGCGTTGTCGTGTCATTGTCGTATCGCCTTAGCCGCCATGCGCCAGGAGCGCGAGCAGGAGAAGCGCCACGATATTGGTGATCTTGATCATCGGGTTCACGGCGGGGCCGGCGGTGTCCTTGTAGGGATCGCCGACGGTGTCGCCGGTCACGGCGGCCTTATGGGCGTCGGAGCCCTTGCCGCCATGATGGCCCTCTTCGATGAGCTTCTTGGCGTTGTCCCAAGCGCCGCCGCCCGAGGTCATCGAGATGGCGACGAAGAGGCCGGTGACGATCACGCCGACCAATAGCGCGCCAAGTGCGGCGAGCGCTTGGCTCTTGTCCCCGGTGATCGCGTAGATGCCGTAGAACACCACGATCGGCGCCAATACCGGCAACAAGGACGGCACGATCATCTCGCGGATCGCCGAACGGGTGAGGATGTCGACGGCCTTGCCGTAATCCGGCTTGGCGGTGCGTTCCATGATGCCGGGGATTTCACGGAATTGCCGGCGAACCTCCTCCACGACGCTTTGCGCCGCGCGCCCGACCGCCGTCATGCTCATGCCGCCAAAGAGGTACGGCAGAAGCCCGCCGATGAAGAGCCCGACGATCACGAACGGATTGTTCAGCGCGAAATCCGGCGCCACGCCCTCGAAGAAGGAATAGGAGCTCGAATTCGCCGCGTAATAGCGGAGATCCTCGAAATAGGCCGCGAACAGCACGAGCGCGCCAAGGCCCGCCGAACCGATGGCGTAGCCCTTCGTGACCGCCTTGGTGGTGTTGCCCACCGCGTCGAGTGCATCGGTGGTGACACGCACTTCCTTCGGCAGGTCCGCCATTTCCGCGATGCCCCCCGCATTGTCCGTGACAGGACCGAACGCGTCGAGCGCAACGATGATGCCGGCGACGGCGAGCATCGTCGTCACCGCGATGGCGATGCCGAAGAGGCCCGCCAAAAGGTGGCAGAAGATGATGCCCGCGACGATGACCAGCGCCGGCAGCGCGGTCGATTCCATGGAGACCGCGAGGCCCTGGATCACGTTCGTGCCGTGGCCGGAGACCGAGGCCTGCGCCACGCTCTTCACCGGCCGGAAGCCCGTGCCCGTATAGTATTCCGTGATCCAGACGATCGCGCCGGTGACGACGAGACCGGCGAGACCGCACAAGAAGAGATCGGCGCCGGTTATGGCGGCCAAGGGCGAGAGCGGGCCCGCGCTGGGCGCGATCGAACCGAAGCCTTCCGGGTTCACCAGGTAGATGGCCCCGGCGAGCCCGATGGCGGACAATACGCCCGCGACCACGAGGCCCTTGTAGAGCGCGCCCATGACGTTGGTCGAACCCTGGCCGAGCTTCACGAAATAGGTGCCGATGATCGAGGCGATGATCGCCACGCCGCCAATCGCGAGCGGCAGCATCATGATGTTGGCGACCTCCGCCGCGTCGCGGAACAGGATCGAAGCGAGCACCATCGTCGCCACCGTGGTGACGGCGTAAGTCTCGAACAGGTCCGCCGCCATGCCGGCGCAATCGCCGACATTGTCGCCGACATTGTCAGCGATGGTGGCCGGGTTGCGCGGATCGTCCTCGGGGATGCCGGCTTCGACCTTGCCGACCATGTCGCCGCCGACATCGGCGCCCTTGGTGAAGATGCCGCCGCCGAGGCGCGCGAAGATGGAGATCAGCGAGGCGCCGAAGCCGAGCGCGACCAAACTGTCGACGACCGTACGGCTCGTCGGCTCAAGGCCGAGGAAGCTTGTGAGCACGAGATAATAGACGGCCACGCCAAGAAGGGCGAAACCCGCAACCAGCATCCCTGTCACCGCACCAGCCTTGAACGCCATGTCGAGACCGGCCGCGAGGCTGGTCTTGGACGCCTCGGTGGTGCGCACATTGGCCTCGACGGACACGTTCATGCCGATGAAGCCGGCCGCGCCCGAGAGCACGGCGCCGATCACAAAGCCCAGGGGGATCTGCCAAGTCGGCCAGAACACAAGCGCGAGCAGGACGGTGAGCCCCGCCCCGACCCAGCCGATCGTGGTGTATTGCCGCGAAAGATAAGCTCTCGCGCCCTCTTGGATCGCCGCAGCGATTTCCTTCATCCGGTCCGAGCCGGCGGACGCGGCCCGGATTTGCTGGCTTTGAATCCAGCCATAAAGCGCAGCCACGACGCCGCATGCGACGACGAGCCACAAAATCGTGTTTAAATCCATCTTCAGGTCCTAGAAGAGCCCATGAGGGGATCGGATGCGCTGAAGACCAGCGCCGCTCCTGGGAACGGCCCCCCGCCAAATCGGCGCGGACACTGCCAAAAGCCGCCCGCCTGCGCAAGAACGGCCAAGTGCTTGTTTCAACGTTGGGATAAAGCGGCGGTCTGCCGGCTCGAATAGGTGGATACGATGGTCACGGTCCGGACGGCCTGAGCGCCGAGCGCCTCTTGCGCGGCGGCGCGGAAGGCGGCCAGGGCGGCGGAATTGTCGAGCTGATCGTCCCGCGTGGCGTGCGCGATGGGCCGCTGGTGCGCCGCCCGAACGAGCGCATCGCGCAGAAAATGCGCGCGCTCCCGCGTGCGCCACAGATCGACGCCCGGAGCGATCTCGATCCGCAGCGTTACGAAGAGATAATTGACCAGCCTGCCCTCGCGGACCACCGGCACGGCGATATAGGCCGCATCCATGGTGCGCCCGGATTCGGCTGCGGCCGAAGCCGCATCCCCCTTCGGCTGCGCATGGGCGAGCCCGGCCAGGAGCGTGGACGCAAGCAGGGCGGCGGCGATGGCGCGCTTCATCGGATCCTCCAGATCGGACCCTGCGCCGCGATGGTTACCTAATCCTTACCGCCGCCCAGTCGATGGACATGGCCCGTGGATGCGAGCGCGAGCGCGCTTCCGTCGGCCGCGACGAAGCGCACCCCCGCCCCTTGCTCCGCCGCGCCGATCCGCCGCAGGGCGATGCGCGCGGCCGCGGCCGCCGCCTCCAGCGCGTCCCTGGCTTGCGGCGCGGCCGTGAACAGCGCCTGATAATCGTCGCCCGCCGCCATGAGCCCGGCGAGGTCCGCGCCGAGCGCCCGCGCGGCGTCGGAGACCGGCACGCGCGCGGCCTCGATCCGCAGGGCGAGCCCCGAGGCGGCGGCCATCTTGGCGGCGTCCGCCGCAAGGCCATCCGAGATATCCATGCTGGCGTGGGCATGGGCCGCGATCGCAGGCGCGAAAGCGACGGGCGGCGCGGGCGTGCGATAGGCCGCGACGAGGACGGCGCGGTGGACTGGATCGAGGTTTGCGTAGGCGCCGCGCAAGGTCGCCAATCCAAGTCCGGCATCTCCGATCGCGCCCGTCACCCAGAGGTCGTCGCCAATTCTTGCGTCGGCGCGGGCTGGCGTGCACGCGCCCAGCGGTGCGCCCAGGGCGGTGACGGAGACCGTGAGCGGGCCGGGCGTGCGCGTCGTGTCGCCGCCCAAGAGCGTGACGCCGTACTCGCGTAAATCGGCCCCAAGCCCTTGGGCGAAGAGCGCTATGTCTTCGGCGCTTCGATCATCGGGCCAAATCAGCGTCAGCAATACGCCGATGGGGCGCGCGCCCTTGGCCACGAGATCGGAAATGTTCACGCGCAACGCCTTGCGCGCGACCGTGTCGATCGGATCGTCCGACAGGAAATGCACGCCCTCCACGATCGCATCCGTGGTGATCACCAGCGGGCCTGAAACCGCCAGAAGCGCGGCGTCGTCGCGCAAGCCGCGCGCGTCGGAGCTTGTCGCAAGCGGCGCGAAATGACGCGCGATGATGTCGAACTCGTCCGCGCCCGCCGCTGAAGCGCCCGCGCTCATGACCCGCCGCGCAAATCCCTGGCCAAGGCGTCCAGGGCCGCATTGATGAAGGCGGGCTCCGGCCCCTCGAAGAAGGCCTTGGCGATTTCGACATATTCGTCGATGACCACGGCCGTGGGGATGTCGGCGCGCGCATCCAATTCGACCGCGGCGGCGCGGAGAATGGCGCGGGCCACGCTATCGATCCGTTCCAAGCGCCACCCTTGCGACAGGCGCCGCGCGATGGCGCGATCGATCGCCTCCTGGCGCTCCACCGCGAGCTCGACGATCAGGCGGAAATGCTCGGCGTCGCTTTCAATCGCGAGCGCGCTGTCCTCGCCTTGCGGGAGCCGCCCGTCTTGGAAATCCTGATACACAGCAGCGGGAGACGCGCCGCTTAACTCCATCTGATAAAGCGCCTGCACCGCCGCGAGGCGCGCGGCGCTGCGCTGGTGAATCGCGGGCTCGGCCTCGCTTTTCATCGCGCAATATTGGTGAGGCGCCGCTTCAGCGCCAGAAGTGCGATACAAGCGCGCGTGGCCTCCCCGCCCTTGTCGCGCCCCTGCGGCGCGGCGCGCTCCTGCGCTTGCGCCATCGTATCGACGGTCAATATGCCGTAACCGACGCAGATCTTGCGCTCCATGCCGAGCTGCATGAGCGCGCGCGCGCTCTCGCCGCACACATAATCGTAATGCGATGTTTCACCGCGAATGACGCAGCCGAGCGCGACATAGCCGTCATAGGAATCGCCATAGAGCGCGATCGCCTGCGGAATCTCGAACGCGCCGGGTATTTCGATCACATCGACGCTGGCCTCGGCCTCGACCGCGACGGCGCGCGCGCCGTCAAGCAGCTGATCCGTGATCTCGCGATAATAGGGCGCGACCACGAACAGGAGTCGTGCGCCCGGAACCTTCTGCACCGCCGCCTTGGCGCCAGCATCCATGGACTTCATCCCTTCTTGGCTTGCTTGAAGCCGCGCCAGCCGACGATGGAAAGACCATATCCCTCCAGGCCGACGACGCGTTGCGGCGATTCCGACAGCATCACCATCTGGCGGACCCCGAGGTCCCGCAATATTTGCGCGCCCACGCCATATTCGCGCAGCATGTGATCCTCGCGATCCTTGGCGGCCACGGAATCGAGCGGGGTGTGCGTGAGAGAATGTAAAATGCCGCTCAAATCGCGTTCGCGCAGCAGCACGATGACGCCAGGCCCATCATTGGCCGCGATCTCGCCGATCGACTTTTCCAGAAGCGCCGCGCGCGGGCCTGCGCCGCCCAGCACGTCGAGCGCCACGTTCAGGCGATGCATGCGCACCAAGGTAGGCTTGTCCGGGCCGATATCGCCGCGCACCAGCGCGGCATATTCCGAACCGTCCAGAGAATTGCGAAACACATGGACGCGGAAATCGTCGCCGAAGCGCGATTGAAACGGCGCATCGAGCACATGCTCCATCATGTGATCGTGCACGCGGCGATACGCAATCAGATCGGCGATCGTGCCAATCTTGAGATTATGAAATTGCGAAAACGCGACGAGTTCGGGCAGGCGCGCCATGGTGCCGTCGTCGTTCATGATTTCGCAAATGACGGCCGCGGGAATAAGCCCGGCGAGACGGGCGATATCGACGCTGGCCTCGGTATGGCCGGCGCGCACGAGGACGCCGCCGCCGCGCGCGGCGAGGGGAAAGACATGTCCAGGCGTCGCGATATCGCTCGCGCCCTTTGTGGGATCGATGGCGACGGCGATGGTGTGGGCGCGGTCATGCGCGGAAATGCCCGTCGTGATCCCCTCCCGCGCCTCAATGGAGACGGTGAAGGCGGTGCCGAGCTTCGCGCCATTGACGCGCGCCATCGGCTCAAGCCCCAGATCGCGCGTGCGTTCCTGCGTCAGCGCGAGGCAAATGAGGCCGCGTCCGAAGCGGGCCATGAAATTGACCGCCGCCGGCGTCGCGAATTGGGCGGGGATGATGAGATCGCCTTCGTTCTCACGATCTTCGGCGTCGACGAGGATGAACATGCGCCCCTCGCGCGCCTCCTCGATCACCTCTTCGATGGGAGAGATGTAGCGCTTCAAATCTTCCAGCGGCGATGGCGTGGATTTCATCGCGCATTGCTCCGCACGTCGAGAATGCGCGCCGTATAGCGCGCCAGCAGATCCGCTTCCAAATTCACAGGATCGCCAGGCTTGAGACGCGACAAGGTCGTCACGCTCCACGTATGGGGAATGATGAGCACGCCGAACCCTTCCTGATCGACCTCATTGACGGTGAGGGACACGCCGGCGATGGCGATCGACCCCTTCTGCGCGATGAGATGTACGATTTCACGCGGCGGCGAAAAACGCACGCGCCAGCCTTCGCCGTCCTTGCTCACGGACAGAACGCGCCCTAGCCCGTCGACATGGCCGGTGACGATATGGCCGCCCAATTCGTCGCCGGCGCGAAGCGAGCGCTCGAGATTGACGTGATCGCCGACCTTCAAGGCGCCGAGCGTGGTTTTTTCCAGGCTCTCGGCGGCGACCTCCACGACATGGCGCATGGCGCCTTGAAGCGCCGCGGTCTCCACCACGGTGAGGCAGCAGCCGTCATGGCAGATGGAGGCGCCGATCGCCACGCTCGCCGCGTCATAGGGGCTCTCAATCGTCAAGCGCAGCAGGCCCTCGCCGCGCGCGAGCGCCTTCACTTCGCCAAGCGCGGTGACGATGCCGGTGAACATGAACCTTCCTTGGCGCGCGCCATCTTCAACGGCGCTTTGTGGCGGGCGGGCTTACGCCCGTCCATAGGTCTCCCAAAGATCGGCTCCGATCTCGCGCACCGCAAGGCGCCGCAACGTCGGGGCGTCCGACAAACGCGCCAGCGCCAAGGCGCCGATCGCGGGCCGGCCCTCCGCGCCGAGCACTTTCGGCGCGCGAAACCATTCAAGCCGGTCGAAGAGGCCCTGCGCGACCAAGGAAGCGGCAACGCGCCCCCCGCCCTCCACGAGCACCCGCGCAACGCCGCGCCGTGCCAGAAAGCTCAGCGCCGATGCGATCTCCACCGCGCCCGGCGCGCCGGGAACAAGCGCGACCTCGGCCCCACTTGCGCGCAGCGCGGCGGCGGCGGCGGGGTCGGCGCCTTCAGCGCCGATCACGAGGAGAGGGACTTGTCCAACCGTGGCCACAAGTCGAGAGCGCAGCGGCAGGCGCAAGCGGCTGTCGAGCACGACACGCAGCGGCTGGCGCGCCGGCGCGGGCCCGATGCGCACCGTCAATTCCGGATCGTCCGCCAGCGCCGTGCCCGAGCCGATGAGAACCGCGCCGCTAGACGCGCGAAGCCTATGCACCTGCGCGCGCGCCTCCTCGCCGGTGATCCAGCGACTTTCGCCGGACCCGGTGGCGATGCGTCCGTCCAGGGAAGTCGCAAGCTTCAACACGACTTCCGGGCGTGCGCTCATCCGCCCTTACCCAGCGCGGATTGTTCGAGGAAATCGGCGAAATCGCCGGGCTCGCGAAAATCCCGGTACACCGACGCGTAACGCACATAGGCGACAGGATCGAGATTGGCCAAGGCCTCCATCACGAGCTCGCCGATCTGGCCCGATTGGATTTCGGTTTCGCCGAGGCTCTCAAGGCGGCGCACGATGCCGGAGACGAGCTGATCGACGCGCTCGGGCTCAACCGGCCGCTTGCGCAGCGCGATCATCACCGAGCGCGTCAGCTTCTCGCGATCGAACGGCGCCTTGCGGCCTGATTTCTTGACCACAATCAGCTCGCGCAATTGCACGCGCTCGAATGTGGTGAAGCGGGAGCCGCACTTATCGCATTGGCGGCGCCGGCGAATGCACGCGCCGTCCTCGGTGGGACGACTGTCCTTCACCTGCGTGTCTTCGTTTTGGCAGAAGGGACAGCGCATCGATCAAT
>CAZLWK010000001.1:0-190350 GCA_964563395.1 uncultured Caulobacteraceae bacterium | reverse complement strand
CCTTGACGGCGACCGCCGCTTCAGTCGCCGAATTGTCGCCGTTCGACACGGAAAGTCCGTCGAGAACTTCGACGATAAGGTCGGCGACTTGCCGGAACTCGGCCGGCCCGAAACCGCGCGTGGTGCATGCGGGCGATCCAAGGCGCACGCCGGACGTGACCATCGCGCTCTTGGGATCGTAGGGAATGGTGTTCTTGTTGCAGGTGATGAGCGCGCGTTCCAGGCTGGCCTCCGCCGCCTTGCCGCTTACGTTCTTCGGCCGCAGATCGACCATGATGAGATGGCTGTCCGTACCCCCGGATACGACGGCCAGGCCATGTTCCAGCAGCCGATCCGACATCGCCTTGCAATTCTCGACAACGCGCCGCGCATAAAGCTTGAAATCAGGCTCCAGCGCCTCCTTGAACGCGGCGGCCTTGCCGGCGATCACGTGCATGAGCGGACCGCCCTGCAGACCGGGGAATACAGCGCTGTCGAGCTTCTTGCCGAGATCGACATCGTTGGAGAGGATCATGCCGCCGCGCGGCCCGCGCAGCGTCTTGTGCGTGGTCGTCGTCACCACATGCGCATGCGGCAGCGGGCTGGGATAGACGCCGCCGGCGACCAGGCCGGCGAAATGCGCCATATCGACCATGAGCTTGGCGTCGACGGAATCGGCGATGGCGCGGAAGCGCGCAAAGTCGATGAAGCGGCTATAGCCCGAGCCGCCCGCGATGATCACCTTCGGCCGGTGCTCTTCCGCCAGACGCGCCACCTGATCGTAGTCGATGAGATGGGTTTCCGGATCGACGTTGTACGCAATAGGACGGAACCATTTGCCGGATTGGTTCACGTTCTTGCCGTGCGTGAGATGGCCGCCCGAACCCAGATCCATGCCCATGAAGACATCGCCGGGCTGCATCAGCGTGAAGAACACTGCCTGATTGGCCTGGCTGCCGGAGTGCGGCTGCACGTTCGCCCAAGCGCAATCGAAGAGGCGCTTGGCGCGCTCGATGGCGAGCCGTTCGACGACGTCGACATGCTCGCAGCCGCCGTAATAGCGCTTGCCGGGATAGCCTTCGGCGTACTTGTTCGTGAGCACCGAACCTTGCGCCTCCAAAACGGCGCGCGAAACGATGTTCTCGGAAGCGATCAACTCGATCTGGCGCGATTGGCGCGCGAGCTCCGCCATGATCGCTTCGCCCAATTCCGGATCGACGCGCTCCAAAGCCGCCTCAAAAAAGCGATCGCGCTCAGCGGCGGCGCGCACGGCCACTTGGCTCATCTTATCTCCTTCGGCGGCGCGAATGCGGCGCCGCCTCTTTTAACGCCGACGCGGCCCAAAGCGCAAAGGGCGGGCCCCTGTCCATGCTGTCGCGCCAAGACCTTACCTAAGATGAACTGCGCTGAATTGCGCCAAACAAGTCGCAAATACTTGAAAGACACAGAAATCGGCGCTTTAGAGCTAGTTGAGGGCGTGATGGATTTCCAGACGAGGGCGGTGCGATGCGGGAGAACGACAGGGATCAACTGAATGACAGCGACGATGCGCTGAGGGCGACAGCAGATATTGTCGCTTCCTTCGTGACCAACAATAAAATAGCCGCTGCTGAATTGCCAGATCTGATCAGAACAGTTCACAAGACCATTGAATCACTTGGTCATGTTGAAGAAGAAAAGCAGACAGACCGCTTAAAGCCCGCGGTTCCCGCAAGCAAATCTGTACATAATGACTATATTATTTGCCTAGAGGACGGCAAACGTCTCAAAATGCTGAAACGTTATTTGCGTTCGACTTACGACCTGTCCCCGGAGGATTATCGCAAGCGCTGGGGTCTCCCGCCCGATTATCCGATGGTGGCGCCGGCCTATGCGGCGCGGCGATCCGAGTTCGCCAAGCGAATCGGCCTGGGGCGGGGCGTGCGCAGGAAGGACTGACCGCGCGCCTTCGGCTCACACCAGGCGCCCTGGTCGCGACGAGGGTTCGCTTGGCTGCTCGGCGTCCCCAAGCGCGCGCGCGAGCTTGCGGAGCGCGAGCGCCTCAAGATCGGCACGAGCGGCGGTCGCGGGCCCCTGCACGACGACTTCAACGCCCGTTTCGGAATCGACGGCCGCGACGCGGGCGAACGCGCCCAGATATTGGATCTCGAACAAGACTTCGCGCGGCGGGCGCTGCGCGGTCACGCCGCCTGCTCGCTCTCGGCGCTCTCCCAAACCGCTTTCAGCGCCGTCACAAGCGCCTCCATGAGCGTATCGTCATGGAACGGCGTCGGCGTGAAGCGCAGGCGCTCCGTGCCGCGCGGCACGGTCGGGAAATTGATCGGCTGCACATAGACGCCATGCTCGTAGAGCAAGCGGTCGGACAATAGCTTGCAACGGGCCGCATCTCCCACAAGCACCGGGACGATGTGCGTCGTTGAAGACGGCATCACCGGCAGACCCGCCTCGATCAACAAGTGCTTGAGACGTTCAGCCCGCTCTGCCAGCCGATCGCGCATATGCGGGCAGGCGCGCACGAGACGCACGCTTTCAAGGGCCGCCGCCGCGATCGAAGGCGACAGCGAGGTGGTGAAGATAAAGCCAGGGGCGGCTGAACGGATCGCGTCGATCGCGGCGGAAGGACCCGTGACGTAACCGCCCATCGTGCCGAACGCCTTGGCCAGCGTGCCCTCGATGAAATCGACGCGGTGCATGACGCCGTCGCGCTCGGCGACGCCGCCGCCATTATGGCCATAAAGGCCGACGCCATGCACCTCATCGAGATAAGTCATGGCGCCATAGGCTTCGGCGATGTCGCAAATGGCGCCGATGGGCGCAGTGTCACCGTCCATCGAATAGACGCTTTCAAACGCGATCAGCTTTGGCGCGTGCGCCGGCGCCTCGTTCAGCATCGCCTCCAGATGCTGGAGATCGTTGTGACGGAAAATTCGCGTGGCGCACCGCGCGCGCCGAATGCCCTCGATCATCGATGCGTGGTTCAGCGCGTCGGAGAATATCCAGAGATCGGGAAAGAGCTTGGCGAGCGTGGATAGCGTCGCATCATTCGACACATAGCCCGACGTGAAGAGCAGCGCCGCTTCCTTGCCGTGCAATTGCGCCAGCTCACGCTCAAGATCGACGTGATAGCTGGTGTTGCCGGAAATGTTGCGCGTACCGCCCGAGCCCACGCCGACATCGTCAATGGCCGCGTGCGCGGCGGCCAGCACGTCCTCGCTCTGGCCCTGGCCTAGATAATCGTTGGAGCACCACACCACGATGGGGCGTTCGCGCCCGTCCGGCATGCGCAGGCGCGCGTGCGGGAAGCGCCCACGGTCGCGCTTGATGTCGGCGAACACGCGGTAGCGCCCTTCGGCCCGGACCGCCTTCACCGCCTCCTCGAAAACCTTGGCGTCTTCCTGTCTCATTCCGCGCCGCCCAAACACTTGCAAGTCATTCGCAAGTCGATCTGCGGATGACGCTGGAGAATAAGTAGGCGCGCGCGGAAGTCCATGCGCGGCCCTGAGGCGCGCGCTCTGGCATATCGACGCGGCGGCGCCCTTCATGCGATCTCATGGCGATGAGCACCCCATTCGCCCCCTTCCCGGCCGGCCGTCCGCGGCGCCTGCGCCAAGCCGATTGGATCAGACGCCTGGTGCGCGAGCGCCGCCTGGGCGCGGAAGACCTGATCTGGTCCATCGTCGTGCACGACAAGCCGCGCTCCGAACCCGTGGCGGCGATGCCCGGCGTGGCGCGCCTGTCGATAGAGGACGCGGCGGCGGCGGCGGCGGAGGCACGCCGCCTTGGCATCCCCGCCATCGCCCTCTTCCCGCACATCGATCCCGCCTTGAAAGACAGTCATGGCTCGGAGGCGTCCAATGCCAAGGGGCTGGTGCCGCGCGTGGTTCGGGCCATGAAGGAGGCGGCGCCCGAAGTGGGCCTCATGGTGGACGTCGCGCTCGACCCGTTCACCGACCATGGCCATGACGGCGTGCTGCGCGACGGGATCATCGTCAACGACGAGAGCGTGGCGCGCCTTGTCGATCAGGCGCTGATGCAAGCCGAGGCGGGCGCCGATGTGATCGCGCCCTCCGACATGATGGACGGGCGCGTGGGCGCCATCCGCGGCGCGCTAGAAAAGGCCGGCAAGACTGACACGCTGATCATGTCCTACGCCGCGAAATATGCGTCGGCCTTCTATGGTCCCTATCGCGAAGCGATCGGTTCGGCCAAGGCGCTGCAGGGCGACAAGAAAACCTATCAGATGGATTTCGGAAATTCGGACGAGGCGCTGAAGGAATGCGCCATGGATGTGGCCGAAGGCGCCGATCTACTCCTCGTCAAGCCGGGCCTGCCCTATCTCGACATCGTCGCGCGCGTGAAGGCGGCCTTCGCCCTACCCACGTTCGCATTCCAGATTTCCGGCGAGTATTCCATGATCAAGGCGGCAGCCGAGCGCGGCTGGCTCGACGAGGACCGCGCCATCTTGGAAACGCTGACCGCCTTCCGCCGCGCCGGCGCGGACGGGATCATCACCTATTTCGCGCCGCGCGCCGCCGCCTTGCTCGCGGCCGCGTGACTGCGATCGATCGCGCCGTCACGTAACCCGAAGGCGCGTTTCGCGCGTATGCTTCGCGAAGGAGGCCAGAATGCGCCTGCGCGTCAATCTGCCCGAGTCCGAGGTGACGCCGAAGTCGCTCTATCTGCGCCGCCGCGAGTTCATCGCCGCCGGCGCGGGCGCCGCCATGATCGCCGCCGCGCCCGAAGCGCGCGCGGCGCCGCTGCAGGCCGCCGTGAGCCCCTATTCGACAAGCGAGCCGCGCACGTCCTTCGAGGCAATCACAACCTACAACAATTTCTATGAATTCGGGCTCGACAAGGCCGACCCGGCGCGCCGCGCGGGACGCATGACGACGCGGCCATGGACGGTGCGGGTGGAAGGCCTCTGCGCCAAGCCGACGACGTTCGGCATCGAAGACATCCTGCGCCAAAATCCGCTGGAGGAGCGCATCTACCGGCTGCGTTGCGTGGAAGGCTGGTCGATGGTGATCCCTTGGATCGGCTTTCCGCTCGCCAATCTATTGGCTCGCGTGGAGCCCAGCGCGGACGCACGCTTCGTGGCGTTCGAAACGCTTGAGCGTCCATCCGAAATGCCGGGCCTGCGCGACCGCGTGCTCGACTGGCCCTATCGCGAAGGGCTTTACCTCACCGAGGCGATGAACCCGCTGACAATCCTCGCCGTCGGCCTCTATGGCGAAACGTTGCTTAATCAGAACGGCGCGCCGATCCGCCTCGTCGTGCCGTGGAAATATGGCTTCAAAAGCATCAAATCCATCGTGCGCATCCGTTTGACCGCGACGGCGCCCCGCACGTCCTGGAATACGCAGGCGCCGCGCGAATACGGGTTCTTGTCGAACGTGAATCCAGAGGTCGATCATCCGCGCTGGAGCCAGGCCACGGAGCGTCGCATCGGCGAGTTTCGGCGTCGGCCGACCCAGATGTTCAACGGTTACGGCGAACACGTGGCCGACCTTTATCGCAACGTGGATTTGCGACGGTATTTCTGATGCTTGTCCGTCTTGCGCCATGGCTCGCCGCGCTGCTCTGCGCGCTGCCAGCGGCGCATCTCGGGGTGCGCTTTCTGACCAACGATCTCGGTGTCAATCCAATCGAGGAATTGACGCGCGAGCTTGGCGTGTGGGCATTGCGACTCGTCATCGCGAGCCTTGCGGTGACGCCGCTTTTGCGTTTGACGCGCCAAACTTGGATCGCACGCTTGCGCCGACCGATTGGGCTGATGGCGTTCGCCTATGCGTTCGCGCACCTATCGACTTATGTCGGCCTCGATTATTTTTTCGATTGGGCCGCGATCGGCAAGGACCTCGTCAAGCGGCCGTTCATCACGATCGGCATGGCCGCGATGGCGCTTCTTGCGCCGCTCGCCTTGACCTCCACGAACGCCATGGTGCGGCGCATCGGCCCGCGCGCCTGGAAGGTGCTGCACCGGCTCGCTTATGTCGCGGCGGGTCTCGGGGTGCTGCATTATTTGCTGCTGGTGAAGGCCGATACGCGCCCGCCCCTGATTTATGGAGCGATCCTGGCGGTGTTGCTGGGATGGCGCGTGTACGATTGGGCGCGCAAGCGCGCTCAGGCGGCGTCTGGCATGAGCCGCGCCGCGCTCGCGCGTAGGCCTTCCGCAATGGATTCGCGCGCGCCGCGCTGATCGATCGGCAATTTCACCAACGCTCCGAGGCCACGCGCGCAATCGCGCATCGCCCCGGACGCTGCGCTGGCGCTCAGCGACTTGTCCGCCATCACCGCGCTCAGCACCGTGCAGACGCGCCCGATCGGCTTATCGCCGACGCCCTTGGCCAAGGCTTGCACCAGATGCAGCGCGGCTTCGCAATCGACCAATTGCACACGCCCCGCGATCAATTCGTCAATCGCTTCCGCCAGGACCGCGACGGCTTGCGGCAAGGTCAGCGGCGCCTGCGTCGTGGCGGCGTCGGATTTGCGCCGGCGCTTCGGCGCGCCTGACATCACAATGCCCGCGCGACGGCATGGCCCGACATAGTTCTGGGCGTCGATGAACGGGCGCGGATGGGCCAACACCTTGTCGATCGTGTGCAGGAGGCGCGCGCTGGAAATGGGCTTGCCGATAAGGGCGTTCGCCCCGGCGTGACGGCAGGATTCAGCCATGGCCCGGCTGACCGCGTGCGCCATGAGCAGAACGGGGGCCTTGCGATTGAACGCCCCGCGATCGCGCCGGAAGCGTTTGGTCCAATCCACTCCGTTCAGGGGACCCGCCTCCACCTCCATGAGGATCAAGGTGGCGGGATAGATTCCCAATTGCTCGAGCGCCTCTTCGCTGTCGGCGAACCGGCGCATTTTTTGGACCCCAGCGGCGCGCAGGATATCTTGAATGATCTGCGCCTCGAACTTGTTGGGTTCGATGATCGCGACAGTCCACTGATCCCGCATGTCCGCTCCCGGGGCGATGGGGCGGACCATAGGCCAAGGTTCCTAAAATCCCGTGGATGGCCGTCTATAGGAGCCGGGTGATGAGGCTGGACGTGTCGAGCCGTCCCCCGCCCTTGGCCTGAACCTCGGCGTAAAATTGATCGACAAGGGCGGTGACAGCAAGGCTCGCCCCATTGGCGCGGCCCTCCTCCAGCACGAGCCCAAGGTCCTTGCGCATCAAATCGACCGCGAAACCGAAATCGAAACGCCCTTCGTCCATCGTCTTCCAGCGGTTCTCCATCTGCCAGGACTGGGCCGCCCCCTTGGAGATGGCGGCGATCACGGCGGCGACGTCCAAATCGGCAGCCTTGGCGAAGGCGAGCCCTTCGGAGAGCCCCTGCAGGAGGCCCGCGATACAGATTTGGTTGACCATCTTGGCGAGCTGGCCCGCGCCGGAGGGCCCGATCCGGGTGATCCCCGCCGCATAGGCGCTCATCACCGGGCGCGCGGTCTCCACATGCGCCTCCTCGCCGCCGGCCATGATCGTGAGGCGGCCATTCTCGGCGCCGGCCTGGCCGCCCGAGACAGGCGCGTCCACGAAGCCTATTCCCTTGGCGGCGGCCTCGGCGGCGAGCACGCGGGCGATCCGGGCCGATGTGGTGGAATGGTCAACGAACAGCGCGCCGGCCTGCATGTGCGGCGCGGCGGCGGCGAACACCGCCTCAAGGTCGCGATCGGCGCTGACGCAGGTGAAGACCATATCGGCCCCCGCCGCCGCCGCCTCGATGGAGGGCGCGGCGTCCAAGCCGAACCGCGCTGTCCAAGCCGCCCGTCCCTCCAAGGACCGATTGAAGGCCCTCACATCATGGCCGGCCTTGAGAAGATGGCCCGCCATCGGCGCGCCCATGACGCCGAGACCGATAAAGGCGATGCGCGACATGCTCAGCTCTCCGCCACCGCGCCGAACCGGCCGCGATAGAAGCTCAACGCCGCCCCCGGACGAACGCTGAAATCCATCACCTCGCCCACGATCAGCAGATGATCGCCCAGAACGTGACGCGCGAACGTGCGGCAGCCAAAGGCAGCGAGCGCGCCCGCCAACACCGGCGCGCCTCCGCATACGCTCAAGACGCTCGCGGACGCGGCCGAGCGCCCATTGGCGGCGAAACGAAGCGCGATCTCGTGATCCTCAGCCCCCAAGACCGACACGCCCCACGTCTCCGCCGCCGAGAACACGCCATAGGCGTCCGATTGATCGCCCAGCGACCACAACACCAAGCGCGGGTTCAACGAAACCGAGGAGAAGGAATTCACGGTGATGGCCGCCGCGCCGCCTGCGGCGTCCGCTGTAGTTATGACGGCCACGCCCGTCGCGAACGCGCCAAGCGCGCGGCGGAAGGCCAGGGAATCCTCACTCATGCGGGGCAAAGGCCATAGACGCGAAATTAACGACGACCGCCCATGAAAGGGCGGAACACAAGTCAACGGACCATATCGCCCATGTCCATGGCGAACCAAGCCCCGATCGTCATCAAGAAAATCAAGAAGGGCGGCGGGCACGGTCATCATGGCGGCGCGTGGAAAGTGGCCTATGCCGACTTCGTCACCGCGATGATGGCGTTCTTCCTGTTGATGTGGCTGATCAACACGACCAGCCCCGATCAGCGACGCGGCATCGCCGAATTCTTCGCGCCCGCCAGCGTTTCGCGCGTCTCCAGCGGCGCCGGCGGATTGCTGGCCGGCACCTCCTTCGCCGAGGAGGGCGTGCGCAACGGCTATTCGGCGCCGGTGGCGGCGTCCAGCAATCCCGAGTTCACCTCCAACCGCACCGCCGACGACGGCGCGCAGGACGCCGCGCAATCTGAAACGGTCCCGGCCGAGGACAGTTTGACGCGCGCCCGCTCGATCCGCGAGGACGCGCAATTCGCGCGCGCCGCCGAGGCGATCCGGCAAGCCATGGCGGACATGCCGGACGTGGGCGAACTCTCCCGCAACGTCATCGTGGAGCAGACCCCCGAAGGGCTGCGCATTCAGATCATCGATCAGGAAGGCCGCTCGATGTTCACGCCTGGCGCGGCCGAGCCGAACGAGCGCGCCCAGCGCCTCATCGCCTCGATCTCACGCATCGTCGCCCAATTGCCGAACCGGCTGACGATCAGCGGACATACGGACGGCGACGCGCCAGGGCGCAGCTATGCCTCCAATTGGGAGCTTTCGTCCGCGCGCGCCAACGCCGCGCGCCGGCTCCTGGAAGCCAATGGCGTGCCGCGCGATCACATCTATGAGGTGACGGGGCGCGCCGACAGCGAGCCCCTGTTCGCCGACGATCCCACCCTGCCCGGAAACCGGCGCATCGCCATCACCTTGCTGCGCGAAGCGCCGCCGCTGCCGGCAGATCATTCGCTTGTCAGGACGGGGCCTTGACGGCGCCCGTCGCGCCCGGACACGCTGCAGCATGACCGCGCCGATCACGCGCCCCCTCATCCAGCGTAATCTGCGCTTCTATCTGACCGCGCCCGCGCCTTGCCCCTATTTGCCGGGTCAGCGGGAGCGAAAGGTCTTCGCCAGCCTCGATCTGCATGAAGCGGCGGCCGTCAATGATGCGCTCACCCATGCCGGCTTCCGCCGTTCGCAAAACATCGCTTATCGACCCGCCTGCGATCGCTGCGACGCCTGCGTGTCCGCGCGCGTCGTGGCCGGGGCGTTCGAATTCAAGAAGCGCTGGCGACGCGTCTTGGCGCGCAATGCGGATCTGACGCGCGCGCTCAAGCCGGCCGAGGCCACCGAAGAGCAGTTTCAGTTGCTGCGCCGCTATCTCAATTCGCGTCACGCCGAGGGCGGCATGGCCGATATGACGGGCGCCGATTACGTGGCCATGGTGGAGGAAAGTCCGGTCCGCACGCATATCGTCGAGTATCGCGAAAGCGGGGGCGCGCGGCGCGGCGACTTGGTGGCGGCCGCCCTTGTCGATGTGCTCAAGGACGGGCTGAGCCTCGTCTATTCCTTCTTCGATCCGGCGGACGCGGGACGCGGGCTCGGCGTTTACACGATCCTGGACCACATCGCGCAGGCGCGCGCTGCCGGCTTCGAGCACGTCTATCTCGGCTATTGGATCCATGGCAGCGAGAAGATGGCTTACAAGGCGCAGTTTCAGCCGCTGCAATTGCTACAGCGCGGCGAATGGCGTCCGTTCACGCAAAGCAGCGAAAAGGGCGCGGCGCTGGGCGCGTGGCCCTTGAAACGCTAGCCACGTCTTAGCCCCAAGGGCCGGGCTTGTTCGCGGCGGGCTCAAGTTCGGCCCGCCGACCGCCCGCATGCAGCTCCAGCATTTCGATGCGCCGCTCGATCGGCGGGTGCGTGGCGAAGAGACTGGTGAGATCGGCGTGCGGGTTCTCGATGAACATCTCACGCACCTCCGCCGGCACGCCCTGCACGGCGGCTTTCCCTGAAATCTTCTGCAAAGCCGAGATCATCGCATCCGGATTCTTCGTCAGTTCAACCGCGCCCGCATCGGCGAGATATTCGCGCCGTCGCGACAAGGCGAAGCGAATGACGATGGCGAGCGCATACGCGATGGCGATGAGCGCAAGGCCCACAACAATCGCGAGCAACGCGCCCCCGCCGCCCCCGCTCGAGGAGCGGCGCGAAGAGCCGCCGCCGGACGAACTGAACGCGCCGCGCGTGAGCCCGCGAAAGGCGAGCTCGCCGACAAAGGAAAAAATGCCGACAAACACGACGGAGATGACAAGCAGACGGACGTCACGATTGCGAATATGCGAAAGCTCGTGCGCCAGCACCGCCTCCAATTCGTCGCGCCCCAGCGCCTGCATCAAGCCGCGCGTGACCGTGATGCTGTATTGCCCTTCATGGAGGCCCGTTGCGAAGGCGTTGAGGGCGTCGGTCTCCATGATGCGCAGCGCCGGCATCTTAAGGCCACGCGATATGCACAGGTTTTCCAGCAGATTGTAGAGCGCCGGCTCTTCTTGTCGCGTCACGGCGCGCGCGCCCGTCGCCGCATCGATGATGTTTTGATAGAAGGCGTATGCGATGGCGAACCACACGAACGCGGCCACGAGCGCATAGGGCCACGCCCCCATCAGCGCATCGGCGGCCCACAGGAACGGCCCCAGCAGCGGCTGCGTCAGCGACGCGCCCTCGCCTGTAAAGCCGGCATAGATAAGGAAGAGGCCATAGGTCAGCAAAATGAGCAGAACGGGAAACCCCGCCAGCAGAAGCAGGGATTTCGAATTGTTGCTCCAGATATGCGACTGAAGGCCGAAGGCGCCCATGGCGCGCGGCGCCTAGTTGAAGCTTACCTTCGGCGCTTCCTCGGCTGCGGCGCGCCCTTCGCCCAAATCGAAGAACGTGCGCGGACCGAACCCGAAGGGACCGGCGATGAGCACGGCGGGGAATTGCTCGCGGCCGGTATTGTATTCGTTGACCGAGTTGTTGAAGAAGCGCCGCGCCGCCGCGATCTTGTTCTCAAGATCGCTGAGCTCCGTCTGCAATTGACGGAAATTCGCATCGGCCTTGAGGTCGGGATAGGCTTCGGCGAGGGCGAACAGCCGGCCAAGCGCCGCGCCCAACAGACCTTCGGCCGCGCCCATCGCGGCGGGATCGCCGCTTTTCTCGGCGTTCACGGCGTTGCTGCGCGCGGTGATCACGGCTTCCAGCGTGCCGCGCTCATGGGCGGCATAGCCTTTCACGGTTTCAACCAGATTGGGCACCAGGTCATGCCGCTGCTTCAGCTGCACGTCGATATCGGCGAAGGCGTTGTTGACGTTCTGCCGCAGCGCAACCAGCCGGTTGTAAATCACCACCAGCAGCACCGCGAGGACGATCGCGACGATCAGCAGAATGAGGCCGAGACCCATGGTCGTTCCTTCTTTGCTCAAAGCTCTCTAGCCGAAAGCGGGTAAGGAATCACTAATCTAGCCGATGACGTCGCTGAACCGGCCCGAGCGTGAAAAGCCCCGCGGGGCGAGCTTGCCGGCCCCGCCGCGCTTGCCGACATAATCCTTCCAAGACTCCACCGCGCGCTTCCTGCCCGCGCTGTCGATCCAGAAGAGGCCATCCTCCTTGGCGAACACGACTGCGTCCGCCAGGCCGCCCTCATGATAGGCCTGCAGCTTCACGCCCCGCCCGCGGGCCATTTCCGGCAATTCGCCGATCGGGAAGATGAGCAGCTTCCTGTTCTGGCCGATCACCGCCACGCGGTCGCCGTCCAAGGGCGGCGCCGCCATGGCGCGCCCCGTCAACACCTGCTTACCCGAGCGCTTCTGCGCGATCATTTCGCTTTCAGGGGCGACGAAGCCATAGCCGTCAAAGCTCGCCAAGAGGCGCTTGCCTTCCGGATCATGGACGAACAGCGCCACCGCTTCATCGATATCGCCAAGATCGATCTGCAGCCGGATGGGCTCGCCCGCGCCGCGTCCGCCAGGCAATTTGTGCGCGTCGAGCGTGAAGGCGCGCCCATCCGATGCGAACAACACCAAACGATCCGTCGTTTGCGCGTGCACTATGTGCTGAGCGTGGTCGCCTTCCTTGAATTTGAGATCACCCAAATTCTCCAGATGACCTTTGAGGGCGCGAATCCAGCCGCGCTCCGAGAGGACGACCGTGATCGGCTCGCGCGCGACGAACGCCTCAACGCTGATCTCGGCGGCGACGCTGGGCGCCTCGGCCAGATTGGTTCGACGCCTGCCAAGGCTCGTTTTCGGATCGAACAGGCCGCGCGTCTCCTTCAATTCGCTGGCGATCTTGCGCCATTGCTTGCGTGTATCCTCAAGCAAGGCCTGAAGGCCTTTTTGCTCTTCGCGCAGCGCCGCATCCTCGCGGCGTATCTCCATCTCCTCCAGCTTGCGCAATTGGCGCAGACGCGTGTTGAGGATGGCGTCGGCCTGTGTGTCGTTCAGCGTGAACCGCTTGATCAGCGCGGGCTTGGGTTCATCCTCGTTGCGGATGATGCGGATCACCTCGTCCAAATTCAGATAGACGATCAAGAGACCGGCCAGCACGTCGAGGCGGGCCGCGATCTTCTCCAAACGGTGCGCGCTGCGCCGCTTCAGCACATCCTGGCGGTGATCGAGAAAGGCGCGCAACGCCTCCTTCAGGCCCATCACGCGCGGCACGCCGTGCGCGTCGAGCACGTTCATGTTGAGAGAGGTGCGCGTCTCCAAGGCCGACAACTTGAAGAGGCTTTCCATCATCACGGCCGGCTCGACGGCGCGCGATTTCGGCTCGAGCACGAGGCGGATCGTTTCTGCGCTTTCATCGCGCACATCCCCGAGCAACGGGGATTTCTTCGCCTCGATGATTTCCGCTAAATCCGCGATCAGCTTGGCTTTCTGCACGAGATAGGGAATTTCGGTGACGACGATCCGCCAGCCGCCGCGTCCCGTCTCTTCCACGCTCCAACGCGCGCGAACGCGAAAACCGCCGCGTCCTGTTTCGTAGGCTTCGCGAATGGACTCCGCCGGCTCGACGCAAACGCCGCCGGTGGGAAAATCGGGGCCGGGCACAATCTTGATCAGATCGTCCGTCGTGGCCTTGGGATTATCGATCAGCAGCAGGCACGCATCGATCAGTTCGGCGGCGTTGTGCGGGGGAATGGACGTCGCCATGCCGACGGCGATGCCGGAGGATCCATTGGCGAGCAGATTGGGAAACGCCGCCGGCAGCACCACCGGCTCGCGCTCCTGCTCATCGTAATTGGCACGGAAATCGACCGCGTCCTCGTCGATGCCTTGCAAAAGCGCTTCGGCCGCGCGCGTCAGCCTGCTTTCGGTGTAGCGCATCGCGGCGGGATTATCGCCGTCGATGTTGCCGAAATTACCTTGCCCGTCGACGAGCGGGTAGCGGGAGTTGAAATCCTGCGCGAGGCGCACGAGCGCGTCATAGATGGATTGATCGCCATGCGGGTGGAAGCGGCCCATCACGTCGCCGACCACGCGCGCCGATTTCTTGAACGCCGCGTCGGGGTTCAAGTTGAGATCGCGCATCGCATAGAGCACGCGGCGATGAACCGGCTTCAGCCCGTCGCGCACGTCCGGCAGCGCGCGGCTGGTGATGGTGGAGAGCGCGTAGGCGAGATAGCGCCGCGACAACGCCTCTCCGATCGGCTCCTCGATGATCCGCCCGCCCTCTTCTGAGGGCGGCGCGCCAAGATCGTCCGCCATGGTTTTTCCCAAATCGTCCGCTGCGCCTGTGGCCCAAATGCCCTAGCGCGACCGCCTGACTCCCGTCTTAGAGGGAGTCGCGCAAGCCGGCGCCGCAGGGAAGCCACAGCCCGCCGCGAAAGCGCAGCCATTAAGCGTTGATTCAGTTGGGGTTTGCGAGACTGATTGGATGACAAGCACCAAGCTCTTGCCGATGCGCATGGCCGACGGGCGCCTGCGCTACGCCTCCTACGCCGATGAGGAGGAGCGCCAGAAGATCATCGCCTGGGCCAAGGAGAACGGCGCCAAGGTGGGCGAAGACGCCAAGCCGACAGACTCCCCGCTCCAGCGGATCGCCTAAAGCAGACCCGCGAAGCCGAGCCGTTCGATCAAGCGGCGGCGCGCCTCGGGCATGCCCTCGCCGCGCTGATCGAACACCCGTCGCTCCAGAAAAAAGCCAGCGATCGCAAGAGCGTCGGCCACGTCGCCTGACTCCAATGGGGCCGCGGCGTCCACTAGGAAGGGCGGCAGGCGCATCAAGCGGTCCGCGAACGGGGCCCCTGCTTCCGCCGAAGCCGCGCGCCCCGAACGTGGACTGACAAATGCCAGATCATCCGTCCGCCCGGTGACAGCGCATTGGGTGAGATCGAGGCCGTACCCCATCTGGGCCAGCAGCCCGATCTCGAAGCGCGCATAGAGCGCCGGCCATAATTCCCGCTCGCCCATGGCCCGCAGCACCAGCGTCAGGGCGTCATAGAGGCCGGGATAGGGCTGGCGCTCCGCCGTCGCACCCCGAATCAGCGCGATGGCGGAGGCGACCCCCGCCAAAGCCTCGGGCTGATCGAGGAGGCGCCCACCAAGCGGCTCCTCCAATTCAAGCGGATTGAAAAAGCCAAGCTGATCGGCGAGGCGCGCCTTCCAGTCCGCGCGCACCAGATTGCCCGCCTGCAGCACCGGGGCGGCGCGCCGCCCCCCATGGACCACGCCGCCGAAGCGGCCGTGACCGCGCGCGAACACCTCGGCGACCAGCTTGCCTTCGCCGAACGGCCGCGCGCCCAGCACGATTGCTTCGTCAGACCATTCCATCCGCACGCATGGGTGCGCGCCCTAATCGTCCCAATCAAGGCCCATTGCGTCGAAGCGGGCGCGTTCCTCGCTCCAGTTCTCGCGCAGCTTCACATGCAGGAAGAGATGCACCGGACGGCCTAGCATCGCCGCGATTTCGGGACGGGCGGCCTCGCCGATCGCCTTGATCGCCTGACCGCCATCGCCGATCGCGATCCGGCGCTGGCTTTCGCGCGCGACGAAGATGGTCTGTTCGATCCGCACGGAGCCGTCCTTGAGCGCCTTCCAAGACTCGGTTTCGACTGCGGATTCGTATGGCAGTTCGTCATGGAGGCGGAGCATCAATTTTTCGCGCGTGATCTCGGCGGCGCGCAGGCGCGCGGGCGCATCGGCGGCCTGATCCTCCGGGAACAGCCATGGCCCTTCTGGCGCCCGCGCCGCAAGCATCTCGGCGAGATCGTCCACGCCGTCCTTGGTCTTGGCGGAGATCATGAAGACGTCGCTATAGACGCCGAGATCGAACAAACGGCCGGCTGCTTCCAGCAACATGGGGCGCGCCATGGAATCGACCTTGTTGAGCGCCAGCACCGCTTTCACATTGGCCGCCCGCAAGCGTTCCACCACGCGCGCCACATCGCCGTCGGCGAGCGCTGCATCTGGGCCGCGCATGAAGGCCGCCGCATCCACGACGTGCAAAACGATGTCGGCGTCTTCAAGCGCGCCGAACGCGGCGCGCACCATGGCGCGGTCGAGCCTGCGTTTCGGTTTGAACACGCCGGGCGTATCCACGAGCACGAGTTGCGCCGCGCCGCGCATCGCCACGCCGCGAAGCGGAAAGCGCGTCGTCTGCACTTTGTGCGTGACGATGGCGACCTTCTCGCCAACAATGGCGTTGACCAGGGTCGACTTGCCCGCATTGGGCGCGCCGATGACGGCCACGATGGCGCAGCGCTGCGCGGCCTCACTCATCGGCGCCCACCAATCGCAGCATGGCGGCCGCCGCGGCCTGTTCGGCTTCCCGCTTGGAGCGGCCCTCGCCGCGCGCGGGCGCGTGAACGCCGACGGCGACCTCTATCTCAAACATGGGCGCATGATCCGGCCCGCTGCGCGCGATCACGCGATAGGTGAGCGGGGCGCGCCGGGCCGCTGCCCATTCCTGCAAGCTTGTTTTCGGATCCTTGCGCTGCGATTTCACGGCTTCGAAGGCATCGCCCCAAAAGCGCAGCACGAAGGCGCGCGCCGCGTCAAATCCGCCATCGAGATAGAGCGCGGCGATCAGCGCTTCGCACGCGTCGGCGAGGATCGCCTCCTTGGCGCGTCCGCCGGCGTCCGCTTCAGCGCGGGACAGGTGTAAGGCGGCGCCAAGCTCGGCGCGCTGCGCCGCCTCGGCGCAGGCGGCGCGATTGACCAACGCATTGAAACGCGGCGCCAGCATCGCCTCGCTGAGTTCGGGAAAGCGGCGCAGCAATTCCTCCGCCGCAATCAGGCCGAGCACGCGGTCTCCGAGAAACTCCAAACGCTCATTGGTCATTTCTCCGGGGCGGCCTTCTGCGGCGCTTGAATGGGTGAGCGCCTCTTCGAGTAAGGCGCGCGCCTTGAAGCCGTAACCGATGCGCGCTTCGAGCGCCGCCATCGCCTCAATACGCCGCATCTTCGCCTGTCTCGCCCTTGAGCGGCTTCAAGAAGCGGTCCGCGCGAAAGCCGGTGAGCAGCGTCCACGGTTGAAAGATCGAGGTGGAGCCGTCGAAGGAAGCGATCACGAATTGAGCTGGCCCGACCAGATTGTCGTACGGCACAAAGCCGACATCGAAGGTGCGGCTGTCTTCGGAATTGTCGCGATCGTCGCCCATCATGAAATAGGAATTCTCCGGCACGAGGAATTCGCGCGTGTCGTCAAGCGCCCCCTCCAAGGTGCGATCGAACGTGATGTAGGAGACGCCGTTCGGCAGCGTCTCGCGGAAGGCGGAAATCTCCTCGATTTCGCCATTGGGATATTCGAACGGGGTAAGGCCGAGCGCTTGGCGCTGCACGGGCTCGTCATTGATGAACAAGACGCCGTCCGTGATGCGAATGCGCTCGCCAGGCATGCCCACCAGACGCTTGACGAAATCGCGCCCCGGCTCCGGCGCGGGACGGAACACCACGATGTCGCCGCGCTCGGGAAGCGTGCCGAAATAGCGCCCGCCCGGCATCAAGCGTTCAAGCGGCGCGAAGGAATAGCGCCCATAGCCATAGGACCATTTGGTCACGACGATGTAATCGCCCTCCTCAAGCGTCGGCTGCATGGAGCCCGAGGGAATGCGGAATGGCTGGGCGATCGTGAAACGGATAAGCATGGCGAGCGCGAGCGCATAGAAGATCGTGCGCACGTTCTCCCAAAAGATCGCGGCGGCGGCCGAGCCGGTGTCGGTGGTCGAAGCCATTGCGGTTCCGGTTGTCCCCTCGCGCAGGCTAGGCCTGCAATTCCGCCGATATGACGACGAAGCTCTGGGCGAGCGGGTGCTCGTCCGTCAAGCTCACATGGATGCGCGCGGCATAGCCGGGCGGCGTGATGGCGGCGAGACGCGCGGCCGCGCCCCCGGCGAGGGCCATGGTGGGCGCCCCGCTGCGCAGATTGACCACCCCCATGTCGCGCCAAAAAACGCCCTGCCGGATGCCGGTGCCGAGCGCCTTGGCGCAGGCCTCCTTGGCGGCGAAGCGCTTGGCGTAGGTCGCGGCGCGATCATGGGGGCGGCGCTCGGCGCGGGCGCGCTCGGCCTCCGTGAAGACGCGCTGGAGGAAGCGATCGCCGAAGCGCTCAAGCGTCTGCTCGATGCGACGAATGTCGCAAAGGTCTGAGCCGATCCCCAGGATCATGCCGCCACCGACACGCGCGCGGCATCCATGCGCCGCCGCATCTCCTGGATCACCCCGGACAACCCGCCGAAGATCGCCTCCCCAATCAGGAAATGGCCGATATTGAGCTCGATCAGCTCCGGGATGCGCGCAATGGGTTCGACACTGGTGAAGTCGATGCCATGGCCGGCATGGACTTCAAGTCCCCGCTGCGCGCCCGCGCGGGCGGCCTCGCGCAGAGCGGCGAGTTCGCGCTCCATCGCCACCGGATCCTGGCGCGCGACCGCCTCGCAATAGGCGCCCGTATGCAACTCCACCACCGGTGCGCCAAGCGCCTCCGCGACGGCGATTTGAACGGGATCGGGATCGATGAACAGGGAGACTCTAATGCCGGCGTCGGACAGCCAGCGCACGAACGGGGCGACCTGATTATGGTGCGCGGCGACGTCCAAGCCGCCTTCGGTGGTGCGCTCCTCGCGCCGCTCAGGCACCAAGCAGCAGGCGTGCGGCCGGGTCTTGAGCGCGATGTCGAGCATCTCGCGCGCGCAGGCCATTTCCAGATTGATCGGCAGATTGGTGGCGTCCGCGAGGCGCGCCAAATCTTCTTCGCGGACATGGCGGCGATCCTCGCGAATATGCAGGGTTATGCCGTCCGCCCCGGCGGCGGCCGCGATTTGGGCTGCGCGCACCGGATCGGGATGGGCGCCGCCCCGCGCGTTCCGGATGGTGGCGACATGGTCGATATTGACGCCCAGCCTCAGCCTGTTCGCGATCGTCATGGAAAGCCTTTCCCGCTTCATCCTCATTAGGTGGGCACGCGGCGATCAGGTGGAAAGCGCCCTCGATCCCGGCTTGACGGCCGGCAGCGCCGCGAGTTCCGGCGGCAGCGCATCCGCCTGGTAGGACGGCGCGGACACCGCCGCGAGCGCCACCAGCGGGACGCCGATATCCGCGGTCCCGCCGGAACGGTCGATCAAGCAGGCCGCGCCGACGATCTCGCCCGGATGGGCCTTGAGCGCGTCCAGGCACTCCCGCGAGGAAAGCCCCGTTGTGATCACGTCCTCAACCATGAGCACCCGCTCGCCGGGGGCGATGGCAAAACCCCGGCGCAAGCGGAAAGCGCCGTCTTCGCGCTCGACGAACATGGCCTTGGCGCCAAGAGCGCGAGCGGTCTCATAGCCCGGGATAATGGCGCCCACGGCCGGCGACACCACGACGTCGATCCGGCCGAACGCGGCCTTCGCCTTCTCCGCCAAGGCGCGGCAAAGCCGCTCCGTGCGGGCGGGGTCCATGAAAACGAACGCCTTTTGGAAAAACACCGGCGAATGAAGGCCCGACGACAGGACGAAATGCCCTTCCAGGAGCGCGCCGGCGGCGCGGAATTCATCGAGTACGGCTTCTGTGTCCATCGGGGGCGATTAGCCGCTTTTCCTTCAGCCGACCAGCGCCACGCCGGCGCACCGCGCTCCATTCACCCGCACATCCGCCTCGCCAATATTCACGCCGAGAGCGCCAGTCAGCTCGTTGACCAGGTCGTCAAGCACGGGAGCGGCGGCGATCAGGGCCGGGGTCAGCGCGCGCGCGACCCCCGCCTCGGTCAGGCCAAGGCCGATCGCCCTGATGTCGATGTCCAGTTCGCGGAGGAGACTGGAAATGCTTGCCTCCGCAAGATCGCCCGTAGCGGCCCGCTTGACCGCGCGCGCCGCGATCTCCTCTTCGGAAAAGATAAGCCGCCGCGGCGCGAGGCCGCCGAGGTCGGCATGGGCGCTTGCGTCCACACGCAGCAACGGGGCGCGCACCAAGGCGGCCGGCGCGCGCGCCAATTCACGCCGGAAATCATCGAGGCGGGCGCGATCGATGTCGGCGATGGAGACTGCACCGACGCTGGGCGTCACCTCAACCGATAGGCTGCGCGCGCGGCGCCCGTCGCAATCCAAGTTCTCCAGCCGCGCTCGCGCCGAGGCGAGCTCCACAAGGATCGGCAAGCGCACCCTCGCCGCGCCGCCAAACGGGTCCGCCAGTTTCGCATCGAGATAAAGCCGCATCTGCGCCGTTCGCAGAATTGACTCGCCGTCGCGCGCGAGTGTGAGCAATGGGGAATCATGTGGACGCTCGCCTATCGCAAGCCAAACGGAAACATCCGCAATTCCAGGCGCACGTACATCCATGTCCAGCGCCACCTGGCGCCCCCCATTGGCCAATTCCAAGAGCGCGTGCGCCAAATCGAGCGCGCTCACCCGCGCGCGCGCGCCGCCGGGGGTGATGCGATCCTGCGCGCCGTAATCGCCAAGCGCGAAAAGCCTTTCCAGCCGATGCGCGCCAAGCCCTTTGCTCGCCAGCGCCAGCTCTTCAACCGCCGCGGCGGCGCGCCGTTCGCCCGAATGCGCTAGCTGATGAGCGAGCGCCGCAAGCGCTGACTCGGTCTCGATTTCCCGCGCCAATAGGCGATTGAAGCTCATTGCCTCGAGACGCGTTTGCGTGCGAAGCGCCTCGAAATAGGAAAACAAGTCGACATCCGCGCCGATCAAGGCCTGATAATCCATAACCGACAGCGAAATCGAAGAGCCCGTCAGCGCCGACAAAAGCGCGTTGGCGGCGCCCCCACGCACAGCAAGCAAGCGCGAACCGAGCTGAATGCCAGCTTCGCTTACGTGCGCGGCGAGCGCGCTGCGCTCGAGCCGCATGTGCGCGCGCGGATAGAGCATGGCCGCGAAATAAAGCGGCGTGTGCGCGCTCAAACGCACATGGGCCGCGTTCGGCGCCGGCGCGCCCACTTGAAATCGACGGTCCGGCGCGATCGAAGGCTCAGGCGTATAACGGCCGAGGCTGATGTCCTGGTCCACGCGGCCTGACCATTCTGAACTCGCGACGGCCTGGCGCGCCGCACTTCGCGCGCGATCGAGATCGTGCGCCGCCGCCAGCGCGGCCGCATCGGCCATCCCCTGCAGGCGCCGCGACTGCATGTAGACCGCGCCCAGATCGACCGCGAGCGCCGCCGCGCCGAACAGAGCGGGCGCAGAAAGCGCGATGATCATCGCCGCGGCGCCACGCCGGTCGCGCGCGAACCGCCGCATCAAAAGCCGCCGAGACGCACGCGCGCGCTGCGCGTCATGCGCTTGGACGGCATGGGCGCAAGCCCTTCAAACACCCAGAAGGGCGTTGTCGCGCCGTCATAGGAAACGCTGGCTTCGAAGGTTTCTCCGCGCCGGCTGACGCTCAAGGTCGGCGCGCCGTCGCCAACGAGCGCAAGGCTTTCCGCGCCTGCGGCCAGGGCCGCTTCTGCAAGGCTTCGCCGCTCGTCGTCGTCCAGCCCCGCTATCGCGGCGCGAGCGCAATCATTAGCCAATTGCTGCAGCGTGTGGCTGGTCCAGAAATAGCCGCCATAGGAAAAGATGCCGGCCATCAGCGCCAGCAGCAGCGGCGCGATCAGCGCGAACTCCACCGCGCTCGCCCCGCGCCGATCCCCTCCCAATCGCCGGAACGCGCCGTTAACAACCATGGGTTGTAATTAACGACCAGCGCGTTAGCGCGAAGTTAAGGCGGCCGCGTCAGCCGCGCACGCGCTCCAATTCGTGAACGGCTTTATTCGTGCGCAGCGCGGCGATGATGTTCGTCAAATGACGCGCATCGGCCACCTCGACATCGAAGATCATGTCGAAGAAATCCTCGGTGCGCTTGGCCATGCGTACATTGAGGATGTCGCCCTCGTTCTCGGCGATGATCTGGCAAAGCTGGGCAAGCACGCCGCGTGCGTTTTCAACGCTCGCATGAAGCCGCGCGACGGCCAGCGTGCGATCAAGCGCGGTGGCGGTCCAGGCCAGATCGATCCACGTATTGTCCGTGTCGTCCAGGGAATCGAGCGTCTCGCAATCGATCGTATGGATCATCACGCCTTTGCCGGGCGTCAACACACCGACGATCCGATCGCCTGGAATGGGCGAACAACATTCCGCGAAGTGGAGCGAAACGCCGGCCTGCAACCCCCCGCCCTTCACATAGAGCCGCGCCTTGGACGCCTCCATCGGCCGACGCTGCTCATCGCGCTTCACCGTGTCTTCAAGATGAGGGAACGCCGCCACGGCGACAGCGCTGGCTTTCAGCCCGCCTTCGCCGACAGCGACGAAAATTTCATCCGAATTCGCCTTGCCCAGTTTTCCGGCCGCCGCCTCCAGCGAGACCTGCGCCAGATCGTGCCCATAGCGATGAAAGGCGTGCGCGACGAGATCGCGGCCGATCTTGAGAAATTCGCCGGTGCGCACATGCCGCTCAAGACGGCGCTGATGCGATTTCGCGCGCCCGGTCTTGGTGATGCTTTCCCAGCCTGGCACGGGAGCGGCGCGGTCGGCGCGCACGATCTCGACCACATCGCCATTGCGCAAGACCGTGCGCAGGGGGCGTTCTTCATTGTTGATCAAGGCGCCGATGCACGTATCGCCTACGTCCGAATGGACGGCGTAGGCGAAATCCAAAGGCGTCGCGCCCTGCGGCAGCGCGATCAACGCGCCTTTCGGCGTAAACGCGAACACATGGTCCTGATACATTTCGAGCTTTGCGTGCTCGAGAAACTCATCGGGATCGCCGCCATGCTCGGCGATCTCCATCAGCGAGCGCGTGAGCTCACGCGCATCGAGCCCGGCGGAGGCCGCGCCCGCCTCGTCGAACCCATAGGCTTCGTTCTTGTAACGCCAGTGCGCGGCCACGCCCACTTCGGCATGGCGATCCATCTCATCCGTGCGGATTTGGATTTCCACCCGCACATTGCCTGGCCCGATAACGGTCGTATGGATCGAGCGATAGCCGTTCGGCTTGGGATTCGAGATGTAATCCTCGAACTGATCGGGCACGCAGCGCCACGCCTGATGCACGAGCCCCAGCGCGCGATAACATTCCTCCGGCGTGTTGACGATCACGCGGAACGCGTAAATGTCCGCCAGATCAGAGAATTGAACGCTCTTGCGCTGCAGCTTGCGCCAGATCGAATACGGCTGCTTTTGACGGCCATAGACGCGCGCATCGAGTCCGGAATCGCGAAAGACCTGCGTGATCGTCTGCGTGACGATGACGACATTGGCGCCCTTCTCCACGCGCAATTGTTCGAGACGCGCCTGGATCGCGGCCTCGGCGTCTGGAAACGCCTCGTGAAAGGCGAGCGTCTCCAGCTCCTGCGCCATCTTCTCAACGCCGATGCGGCGTGCGAGGGGCGCATAAATCTCGAGCGTTTCAAGCGCGATGCGCTGGCGCTTCTGCAAAGTGGGCACGAAGGACAGCGTGCGCATGTTGTGCAGCCGGTCGGCCAGCTTCACGAGCAGCACGCGCACATCCTCTGACATGGCGAGGATGAATTTCTGCAGATTGGCCGCCTGCTTGTTCTGATCAGGGGCAAGCTCCAGCAGGGACAGCTTGGTGACGCCGTCGACCAGCTTGGCGATCTTGCGACCGAACAGTTCCTCCACCTGTTCGGGCGTGGCCAGTGTGTCCTCGATGGTGTCGTGCAGCAGGCCGGCCACAATGGTGGCGGTGTCGAGCTTGTATTCGGTGAGGATGCCGGCGACCTCGATCGGGTGCGCGAAATAGGGATCGCCGGAATGCCGCTTTTGCCCGCCATGCATGGCGGTGGCGAACACATAGGCGCGGTTGAGCAGCGCCTCGTCCGCGTCGGGATCGTAGGCGCGAACGCGCTCGATCAGTTCGAACTGACGCAGAAAGCGGGGACGCGGCGGGCGCGCTTCAGCCTCCGGGGCGGGCGTTGCGAGCGGGCCCACGGCTTTGGGGGCGACGCGCGCGTCGCCGGCCATGCCCTAATACCGCTCGTCGCGCTGGGCTTCGGCTTCCGCCTGCAGCGCGCGCAGGACGTCGTCCTCGGTGGATTCCACCGGCGCGGTCAGCGCGAGCGTGTCCTGCTCGTCCTCGGCGCGGACCGCAGGGCGCACATCCTGGAATTGCAAAACGAGACTGTCGCGCAATTCGTCCGGACGGACGGCGTTTTCGGCGATCTCGCGGAGCGCCACGACGGGGTCCTTATCGCGATCGCGCTCGACCAGAGGCTCGGCCCCGGACGAGATCGCCCGGGCGCGATGCGCCGCAAGAAGCACCAGCGAGAACCGGTTTGGGACCTTATCGACGCAATCTTCGACGGTGACGCGCGCCACGCGGCTACCTCCAGCATGGGATGGGAAGCACCTGATGTAGCCCCGACCGGGCGGTTTCGCAATCGCGCGGCGGGACAAGGGGTCGCCGCCGGCCTCAGGGCGCGGGCCAAAACGCCCCCACAGCCGCCGCCTGCCCGTAATCGGGGGCGGCCTCGGCGGCGGCGCGCGGGGCCCAGCCGGGGGCGATATCGAGGATCGGCAGCAGCACGAAGGCGCGCTCCAGCGCCCTTGGATGGGGCAGGATCGGGTCCGATCCCGCCCGGACGCGTCCGCCGTGGTCGATCAGATCGAGGTCGAGCGTCCGCCGGGCCCAGCGCTCGCGGCGGACGCGGCCGAATCGCGCCTCCGTCTCTAGCAACAACGCCAGCGCCTCTTCCGGACCTCGGGTTCCAAAATCGAGGGCCGCGGCCGCGTTCACGAAGTCCGGTTGGCGGGATGGCGGCCAGGCCGGCGTACGCCAGGCGCGGGACACGGCGAGCACGCGCGCGCCCGCCTCCTCCAGCGCATGCAGCGCTGCGGCGAGAAGGGCGCTTCCACTCAGCCCTTGAAACGGGGCATTCGTGCCGAGCGCGATCAGCGCGCGTTCAGCCGCCAAGGGCGTTGCGATTTCCATGACCTCCATCCTGGACGACATCATTCACCCCGCCGAGCGCACAGCTCTTTTCATTGACGGGGCCAATCTCTACGCGGCGGCGAAGGCCATCGCGTTCGACATCGATTACCGCAAGCTGCTTGAGGTGTTCCGAAGCCATGGCCGCCTGATCCGGGCAAACTATTACACCGCGCTGCTTGAGGATCAGGATTTTTCGCCCATTCGCCCTCTCGTCGATTGGCTGGATTATAACGGCTACTCGTTGATCACGAAGCCCGCGCGCGAATACACCGACGCGGCCGGCCGTCGGCGCGTCAAGGGCGACATGGATGTCGAGATCGCGGTGGATATGCTGGAGGCCGCAGGTTTTTGCGATCACGTGTTTCTGTTTTCGGGCGATGGCGATTTCGTCAGCCTCGTCGAAGCGATCCAGCGCAAGGGCGTGCGCGTGAGCGTGGTGTCCACCATTCGCACGCAGCCGCCGATGATCGCGGACGATCTGCGCAGGCAGGCCGATCATTTTCTCGATCTCGTCGATCTTGGCCGATTGGTCGGACGTCCGCCGCGCGATCGCGCACCGGAAAGACTTCCCGACCGATCTCATGAGCGGATCGGCCGGCGCGACGATGAGGCGTCGGACGAAGAATGATCGCCGAACCGGCGCGCGATTGCCCGCTCTGTCCGCGCCTTGTGGCTTATCGCGCTGAAAATGCCGCGGCGGCGCCGGATTGGTTCAACGGGCCGGCGCCTTCGTTCGGCGATCCCGCCGCAAGGCTCCTTATTGTGGGCCTCGCGCCCGGTCGCACTGGAGCAAACCGCACGGGCCGCCCATTCACCGGCGATTATGCCGGCGATCTACTTTATGGGACGCTCTCAAAATTGGGCTTCGCGCGCGGAACCTATCGCGCCGATCCCCAAGACGGGTTCATGCTGGTCGACGCCATGGTGACGAACGCCGTGCGCTGCGCCCCGCCGGAGAACAAGCCGACGCCAGCAGAAATCGCGCAATGCCGCCCATTCCTGGCGGCGCGGATCGCGGCCCTTCCCGCCTTGCGCGTCATTCTTGCGCTTGGCGCGATCGCCCACGAAAGCGTGCTGCGCGCCCATGGGCTAAAGGCCAGCCACGCGAAATTCGCGCACAGCGCCGTCGCGCCGCTGCCGCTGGAGCGCACCCTGATTTCTTCCTACCATTGCTCAAGATACAACACGCAGACTGGCCGCCTAACGCCGGCAATGTTCGAAGCGGCCGTATCGGAGGCGCGGCGCCTGATCGATATCGGCGCATGAAGGCGGCCACGAGCAGAGGGCGATGACGAAGCGGACATTCATTCATATCGGCGCGCCCAAATGCGGCTCCAGCGCAGTGCAGACCGCGCTGAGCGCCCAGCCTCGCTTCGAAAGCGACGGGGCCCGTCTTGCCTATGCGGCGCTAACGCCTGACGGTGCGCTTCTGTGCGGCCCCGAGCTCGCGGACGTCGCCAGCAGAAGCGCATATCGCTACGCGGCGAGCGCGTCCGCGCAAGCGATTGCAGCGAACGGCGACCTCGACCAGCTCGCCGCCGCCTGCGCCGCCGAGGGCGACATGCTCATCCTCTCAAGCGAAATCTGGTTCTATGAGGCTGACATATTCCGCCAGACGCGGCTGCTTGAGCGGCTCGGTCTGAGCGCCACTATCGTCGCCTATGTCCGCCCTCAAGCGGACTATCTCAACGCGGCTTGGTGGCAATGGGGCGCTTGGGGCGCGCATCCCTTCGATATCTGGATCAAGGCCAAGCAAATTCAGCGCACCTATTGGGCCTCGATCCTCGAAGATTGGCGCACAGTGCCGGGCGTCATTGACGTGCAGGCGCGCCTGCTGAATGCGGGCGATGTGGTCGATGATTTCTATGCCCTCCTCGGCGCGCGCGCGCCCAAGCGCGTTCGCGCCAATCGCAGTCTTCCAGGACCGGTGCTGCGCCTCATGCAGCACCACCGGCATTTGCGTGCGCGGCCCGAAGCGTCGGCTATCGATTTCATTTTGGAGCGCCACTTAAAACTCGACGCTCCGACGCCTTGGGTGATCAAGCCGGACCTCGTCGAGCACATTGTGAAATCGTGCGCGGAGGACAATGCGCGTCTACGATCCATGCTCTCGCCCGCTCAGCAAACGCTTATGGATGAAGACGCACGCTGGCGAGACCCTAAGGCCTATGCCGAAAAGATCGCCGAGCCGCCAGGTCCCGTGCCGCTCGACGGCGCTGAAATGGGGGCGCTCGCGGCGGCCCTGGTCGAAGCGCTTCAAGACGCAGAAAACGGACAGGCGTCCTAGCCGCGGTCGCGCATGAGGCGCGCCTGATCGCGCTTCCAATCGCGATCCTTGGTTGCGGCGCGCTTGTCGTGCGCCTTCTTACCCTTGGCCAGGGCGATCTCGAGTTTGGCGCGGCCGCGCTCGTTGAAATAGAGCTTGAGCGGCACGATGGTGCGTCCCTCGCGATCGACGGCGCCGATGAGCTTGTTCAATTCGCGCTTCTTCACGAGCAATTTGCGCGGGCGCCTAGGTGCATGGTTGAATTGAGACGCCGGCCCATATTCCGGGATGTAGGCGTTGATGAGGAAGAGCTCTCCCGTCTCGGGGCTCGCATAGCTCTCGGCGATATTGGCGCGGCCTTCGCGCAGCGCCTTCACCTCGGTGCCGGTGAGTTGCAGGCCCGCCTCGAACGTTTCCTCCAACAGATAATCGAAGCGCGCGCGCCGATTTTCCGCCACGAGCTTTTGCGCGAGCGGCTTCTTCTCAGCCATCGATTAATCCCGCCTCGATCATGGCGGCGCGGATCTGGCGTTGCGCGCTATCGCTGGGCTGGAGGATCGGCAAGCGCACATCGGGCTCGCAAAGACCCAGAAGCGCGCAGGCATATTTCGCGCCTCCTGGGCTCGGTTCGATGAAGAGGGCTCGGTGCAGCGCGGCGAGGCGAAGATCGATCCTTCGCGCGGTGGCGAAATCGCCGCGGAGCATGGCGCTTTGCATATCGGCGCACAAGCGCGGCGCAACATTGGCGGTGACCGAAATGCAGCCCACGCCGCCATGCGCGTTAAAGCCGATCGCGGTGGCGTCCTCGCCCGACAATTGCACGAAATCGTCGCCGCACGCCTTCGTTTGCCGGGCCACGCGAGACAGATCGCCGGTCGCGTCCTTCACGCCGACAATGTTCGCGATCCGCGCCAGCCGCGCCATCGTGTCGACGCCGATATCGACGATGGAGCGTCCAGGAATGTTGTAGAGGATGATGGGGATATCCACGGCCTCGGCGATCGCCGCGAAATGCGCGTAGAGCCCCTCCTGATTGGGCTTGTTGTAATAGGGTGCGACCGACAGGACCGCCTGCGCGCCCGCGCTCTTGGCGAATCGCGTAAGGTCGATGGCCTCGTCCGTGGCGTTCGAGCCCGCTCCCGCGATTACGGGAACGCGCCCGGCGGACACCTCCAAACACAGCGCGATCACGCGCTTGTGCTCCTCGTGGCTCAAGGTCGGGCTTTCCCCCGTCGTGCCGCATGGCACAAGCGCGTGCGAACCTTCCGCGATTTGGCGTTCGACCAGCCGCGCGAAGGCCTTTTCGTCCACGTGTCCGTCGCGGAAGGGCGTAATCAGCGCCGGAATGGAGCCGGTGAACATGGGCGATTAGAACCTGATGCGCGGTCGAGGGTGGAAACGGGACCGATCCTGCCGCAGAATCGACTCGTGGTAGGCCCAGTTTGGCCGAGGCGCGCTTGCAGGAAAATGCTCGCGCGGCCTCCGCCTTGGCGGGGGCCAGGACCATATTCTCGCCCGTACGCGTGGGGCAAGCGGAGGCTGGACATGCGGGATGGCGCCTGGATGCGGATCGCATCGCTGGTCTTCGTCATCGCCCTACTCATGGGCGCATCGAGCACCGGGCTCGTTCAGCGCGGCGCGCAGGCGCAAGAGCCCGCCGCGCCCGCTCAGCCGCCGCCACGTCCCCTGCCCCGGCCGGGCTCAACTGAATATGTGCGCCTCTCCGCCGCCATAGCGGCGGCGGACGCCGGCGATTGGGGCGCGGTGCGGGCTGCTCGTGACGCCGCCGCCGACCCGCTGGTGCGGCGGATCCTGCAATGGCGCTTCGCCAGCGCCTCTGACGCGCCGATCTATTTCGAGGATCAGCGCGACGCGCTCCGCGATTTGCAGGACTGGCCAGGCCGCGCCGCGATGCAGGCGCGCGCGGAACAAGCCATCTTGAATTCGCGCCTTTCGCCGCAGGAGCGCATCGCCTTCTTCGATGAGCTGGGCGGGCCGGCCACGGGCGACGGGCGGATCGCGCTGGCGGACGCGCTGCTTTCAGTTGGTCGGCGCGGCGAAGCGATTGAGCTGGCGCGCCGGGTTTGGCGCGAGGACACTTTGTCCAGCACCTCGGAAAGTTTGGCGCGCACGCGCTTCGGCGGGAGTTTCACTGGCGCGGACGACGCCGCCCGCGTCGACCTCGCGCTTTGGGAAGGCCGACGCAGCGAAGCTCAGCGCCTGCTGCCGCGCCTCGACAACGCCGACCGATTGCTGGCTCAAGCGCGCATCGCGCTGCAGGTGAGCCAGAGGCGCGGCCTGCAGGCGGCGGTGGATGCGGTGCCCGCCTCACGGCGCGACGATCCGGGCCTTCTGCATGACCGCGCGCGCTACATTCGCCGCTCGGGCCGCCCTGAAGACGCCATGCCGGTCGCGGCGCGCATCGTACCGACGGACGCGCCCGAGGCGGCGCGGGACACGATCTTCGCGGAGCGGCGCCTCTACATTCCGCGCGCCCTGCGCGGCGGTCAGCGCGCGCTCGCCTATCAACTCGTTTCGAACCATGGCCTGTCGCGCGGCGAAGCCTTCGCGGACGCCGAATGGCTTTCGGGCTGGCTCGCCCTGCGCTTTCGCGACGATGCGCGCCGCGCGGGCGAGCACTTTGCGCATCTTACGGAGAACGTCTCCTCGCCCGTAAGCAAATCACGCGCGCTCTATTGGCGGGCGGAAGCCGCCCGCGCCCTGGGCGACGCAGCTCAAGCCAACACCTATCTCGCCGAAGCGGCGCGCTTCAATTTCACCTATTATGGGCAGCTTGCCGCTTCGCGCATCGGCCAGCGCACGCTCGATCTGCCCAACCATCAGCGCATTTCCAATGAGGCGCGCGCGCGGTTTGAAAACCGCGAGCTTGTGCGCGCCTTGCGGTTGATGGCGGATGTGGGCGATCGGCGCGATTTCGAGAGCATCGCTTTCTATCTGGACGATAAACTCGAAGATCCGGAAGAGCTGGAGGCGCTGTCGCAGATGGCGCGCGAGCGCGGCTATACGCGCACCGCGCTGCGCAGCGCCAAGGCGGGCCTCTTCCGCGGAATCGTCGCCGCGAACGCCGCCTATCCCTTGCTCGACCTGCCGCCCGGCGCACGCCAGCCGGGCAGCGCCGAACCGGCGCTTACTCTGGCGATCATCCGTCAGGAAAGCGAGTTCGATCCTGGCGCGGTGAGCTCGGCCAGCGCGCGCGGACTGATGCAGCTCATGCCGGCCACGGCGCGCATGCAGGCACGGCGCGAGGGGCTCTCCTATTCCGGCCCCGCCATGCTGACGAACGACCCCAATTACAACGTCACGCTGGGCGCCGCGCATCTGGGCGATCTGATCGATGATTTCGGCGGCTCCTACGTGCTCGCCATCGCCGCCTACAATGCCGGCTCGTCGAGGTCGCGCGAATGGATCGTCGATTGGGGCGATCCGCGCTCGCGCAATGTGGACGTCGTGGATTGGGTGGAGCTCATTCCGTTCTCCGAAACGCGCAATTACGTGCAGCGCGTGATGGAGAATTTGCAGGTCTATCGCCATCGCCTCGCCGGGGGGCCCACCGAAATCCGCATTGAAGAGGATCTGCGCCGGGGCAGATTCTAGGATCGCGGCTTTGCGCGCAGCGTCGGAGGTGCGTTCAACGGATCCTCCGGCCAAGGGTGCTTGGGATAGCGGCCGCGCAAATCGGCGCGCACGCCTGCATAGGAGCCGCGCCAGAAGCCTGGAAGATCGCGCGTGGTTTGAACGGGCCGGCCGGCGGGCGAGGTGAGACGCAGCACGAGCGGGCGCCCCGCGACCATGGGATGCCGCGCGAGGCCGAACATTTCCTGCACGCGCACATCGACGGCGGGCCCGCCTTCAGCTTCGTAATCGATGTCGTGCGCGGCGCCCGCAGGCGAGACGAAGCGCTGCGGCGCGGCCTCATCGAGCGCGCGCTGCAGCGCGTAAGGAAGCGTCGCGAGCAGCGCATCCGCAAGTCGCGGCTCAAGCGCATTCAAGGCGCGCGCGCCTGAAACGGGCAGCCAGTGTTCCAGCGAGGCGATGAGGGCGGAATCGCTCCAATCGGGCCAGCGTTCGCCTTCCAGGCCGCGCATAAAGCTCACGCGCGCACGCAATTGACGCGCACGCGGGCTCCACGGCAGCAGCGAAAGCCCGCCGCGCCGCACCGCCTCGATCAAGGCCGCCTCTATCTCTGTGGCGGAGGCGTCCGTCGAAGGCGCATCCGAGAGCACGATGCGCCCCAATTTGCGCCGCCGCCGCGCGCGCACGGACCCGCTCGCTTCATCGAATGTCACAGATACATCGGTCAAAATGTCCGCGCCGCATGCGTCCTCGATCTCGCGCAATTCGATCGGGGCGGCCGCGAGAATGGCGGCGCGATCGGCGCGCCCTGTTGCGTCAGCGACGACCAGATAGGGCGCGCGCGCCAATGAATCTTCGGCGGGCAGCGACGCGGCCCGGCCGTTCGCCATCAAGAACTCGACGCGCGCGCGCGCGCCTTCACCGCCGCGCGCCTTGGCGATCCGGTCTGGAAAGGCGCGGGTCAAGACCGCGCCGGCGCGCGAAGGGTCCGCCGGCTGATCGGCGCCGCCAGCCAAGCCGGCGATGCGGCGCGCCAAGGCGCGCGCGGCCTCAGCGCGTGCGCCGCGCTCGTGCGCGAAGCGTCGCACGCGCGCGCCGATGTCGATGTCGCGTCCGGCCAGTCCTTGCTCGCTCAAAAGCACCGCGATTTCCGCGGCAAGACGCGCATCGCCGCTCGAGGCTGCGCCATGAACCATGTGCGCAAGGCGCGGCGCCAACGGATAAGCGGCGAGCGCGCGTCCATGCGGGTTAAGGCGCATCGCCTCGTCCAGCGCGCCGATACGCAGCAAGAGCATCCTTGCCTCGCGCCACGCTGGCGCGGGCGGGGCATCGAGCCACACCAGCTGCATGGGATCGACGACGCCCCAGGCCGCGAGATCGAGCGCGAGGCCGCTCAAATCCGCGTCGAGAATTTCGGGGCGATCATAAGCAGGAAAGGCGCGCGTTTCGCCTTCATCCCAAAGCCGATAGACGATTCCAGGTTCGAGCCGGCCAGCGCGCCCCGCGCGTTGTGTGATCGCGGCCTGGCTCGCGCGCACCGTCTCCAAATGGGTGAGCCCAAGATCGGGTTCATGGCGCGCCCGGCGCGATAATCCGCAATCGATGACGATGCGTACGCCCTCGATCGTCAAGCTGGTTTCGGCGATGGAGGTGGCGAGAACCACTTTGCGCCGCCCCGGCGGCGCCGGCGCCAGCGCGGCGTCCTGCGCGTCCGGCGAAAGCGCGCCATATAGGGGCCGCAGATCAACCTGGTCCGGCAAGCCGCTTTCGCGCAACAGCGCGGCGGTGCGCTCGATCTCTCCAGCGCCCGGCAGAAAAACCAGCGCGGATCCGGCCTCTTCCCGCAACGCCTGACGGACGACGCGCGCCACATCCGCCTCTAGGCGCGCGTTCGGCGCGCGCGCTACGTAGCGAAACTGTAGCGGAAAGGCGCGCCCCTCGGCGACGACGATCGGCGCGTCGCCAAGCGCCGCCGCGATACGGCTCGTATCGAGCGTCGCCGACATGACGAGAAGGCGCAAATCCGGGCGCAGGCCCTGCTGCGCATCGCGCGCAAGCGCCAAGGCGAGGTCCGCTTCCAAGCTTCGCTCGTGAAATTCGTCGAGCAGCACCGCGCCAACGCCTTCGAGCGCGGGATCCGATTGGATCATGCGCGTGAACACACCTTCGGTGACAACCTCGATGCGGGTCTTGCCGGAAACACGCTGCTCCAGACGCACCCGATAGCCGACCGTATCACCCACACTCTCGCCAAGAAGCGCGGCCATGCGCTGCGCGGCGGCGCGCGCGGCGATGCGCCGGGGCGAGAGGAGAATCATTTTTCGCCCCGCCATGAAGGGCGCCGCGAGCAGCGCAAGCGGAAGGCGCGTCGTCTTTCCAGCGCCGGGCGGCGCGGCGAGCACGGCCTCGCTGCGCTGCGCGAGCGTCTCCAGCAGCGCCGGCAGGATGGCTTCGATCGGCAGCGTCATGGGCGCGCTGATTTGCACGTCCGCTCGCCGGGCGTCAAAATAGGCCTTTCCGGAGGCGCGCCATGAAATCCATCATTGTTGCGGCCGTGGCGGCGTTTCTCCTGATCGGCTGCGCCTCGCGCGAGCGGCGCGACGACAATCCGTTCGTCAGCGCCGCGCAGACGCCGCTGCGCGATGTCGGCGTGATCCGGCCGACAATTCCCGAAGAATTGCGGGACATCGTCTATCCGTACGCAATGACCCCGGAAGCGCCGACCTGCCAATCCATATCGGCGGAGATCGCGATGCTCACCGGCGTTCTTGGCGAGGAAAGCTATCAGCCTGGCGAGGAACGCAATCTTGCGTCGCGCGCGGCTGAAGCGGCGGAGGACTACGCCGCCGGGGAATTGGCGAGCGCGGCGGAGATCGTGCCGTATCGCGGCTGGGTCCGGCGGCTCTCAGGCGCAAGCCGCGCCGAGCGCCGCGCGGCGGCGGCGTATGCGCGCGGAGAGCAACGCCGCACCTTCTTGCGCGGCTTGGGCGTAGGTCTGGGATGCGAAGGACTTTTGCCGGCGCCGCCGCCGCAAGAGAATGCTCAGCCCCGCTGATCGAGGCCCGCGAGAAACGCCGCGCGAAACTCTGCAAGGCGACCCGCAAGGATCGCCGCGCGCAGGCGCCGCATGAGGCGCTGATAATAGGCGACATTGTGCCAAGAGAGCAGCACGGGCCCCAAAAGCTCACCCGCCTTGAACAGATGATGAAGATACGCCTTTGAATAATCCCGGCTCGCCGGGCAGTCGGTTTCTTCATCCAGCGGCGTTCGGTCCTCGGCGAAGCGCGCATTGGTGATGTTGATCGGCCCGCGATCCGTCCAGGCTTGGCCGTGCCGTCCCGAGCGCGTGGGCAGCACGCAATCGAAGAGATCTACGCCGCGCCAGACCGCCTCGACGATGTCGATCGGCTTGCCCACGCCCATCAGATAGCGGATGCGGTCTTGCGGCAGGTGCGGCACGGTGGCGTCGAGCGTGGCGCACATTTCTTCGCGGCTCTCGCCGACGGCGAGGCCGCCGACGGCGTATCCGTCAAAGCCTTCATCGACCAATTTTTGCGCCGAAATCGCGCGTAATTCCGCATCGACGCCGCCTTGGACGATGGCGAAGAGATTTTGCTGCGTCCGTTCGCCAAAAGCGCTTTTGCAGCGCACAGCCCAGCGCGCCGACAATTCCATGGCGCGCGCGACCGCATCGCGCGGGGCGGGCAAGGCGGGGCACTCGTCCAATTGCATGGCGATATCGACGCCCAGGAGATCGGCTTGAATTTCAGTGGCGCGCTCGGGAGACAGTGCGTGCGACGATCCGTCGATGTGCGAGCGAAAGAGAACGCCCTCCTCCGAAAGCGTGCGCAGCGACGCCAGCGACATCACTTGATAGCCGCCGCTATCAGTCAGCACCGGCCCTTTCCACCCCATGAAGCGATGCAGACCGCCAAGACGCGCGACGCGCTCCGCGCCTGGGCGGAGCATTAAATGATAGGTGTTCGACAATACGATCTGGGCGCCGGCCTGGCGCACCTGATCGAACGAGAGGCCCTTGACCGTGCCGGCCGTGCCCACGGGCATGAAAGCGGGCGTGTGGACAAGGCCGCGCGGCTGGCGCCAAAGGCCCGCGCGGGCGCGACCGTCCTCGGCCTCGATGGCGAGCGGAAAGGGGCTCATGGATCGGCGCGCCATAGCAAGGTGGCGTCGCCATAGGAATAGAAACGATATTCCTCGGCGATGGCGTGCGCATAGGCCGCGCGCATCCGTTCCAAACCCGCGAATGCGCTCACGAGCATGAAGAGGGTTGAGCGCGGCAGATGGAAATTGGTCCAAAGCCCATCGACAATTTTGAACCGATAGCCCGGCCTGATGAAGATGTCGGTCTCGCCCCGCATGGCCCGCACGCGGCCTTCCGGGTCGGCGGCGGATTCCAAGGTGCGCAGCGCGGTCGTCCCAATGGCGATGACGCGCCCGCCCTCCGCGCGCGCGCGGTTGAGCGTATCGGCTGTCTCGGCCGGCAGATCGAACCATTCGGCGTGCATTCTGTGGGCCTCTGTGTCGTCCGCCTTGACCGGCAAGAACGTGCCCGCGCCCACATGCAGCGTCACGCGCGCCGCCATGACACCCGCAGCCGCCAAGCGCTCCATCAGACCGGGCGTGAAATGCAAACCTGCCGTGGGCGCCGCCACCGCGCCCGGCGCGGCGGCGAACATTGTCTGATAATCCTCGGCGTCCGCTTCATCGATCGCGCGCTTGCCCGCGATGTAAGGCGGAAGCGGCATGCGCCCCGCGGAGGCGATGGCGGCGTCGAGTTCGGGGCCGCCGCGATCGAAGCGCAACAGCATGTCTCCCTCTTCCCCTTTCTCCAACACTCTCGCGAAGAGTCCTTCATCGAAGAACAGCCCATCGCCGACCGAAAGCCGCCGCGCGCCTTTCACGAAAACGCGCCAAGCGTCGGGCGCGACGCGGCGATGAAGATTGAGCGAAAAGCGCGCCAAGGCCCCCTTGGGATCGCGCGCCGGCCGCACGGCGCTAAGCGCGGCCGGAATGACCTTGGTGTCGTTGAACACCAGCACGTCGCCTGGGCGGAATAGCCGTGGCGCGTCGCGCACCACCAAATCCTCGAACATGCCGGCGGGCGGCACATGCAGCAGCCGCGCCGCCTCGCGCGGACGTGCGGGCCTGAGCGCGATGCGCGCCTCCGGCAGATCGAAATCGAACAGATCGACGCGCATCGGCTTTCAATTAAAGGCGTGCGCGCGCTGCGCTCACCGCGTGCGCATGGAGACGATCTTGCCTGGAGCGCGCGGTGGCTCACCCTTGGGCAGCGCGTCCACATGCTCCATGCCGGCGATCACCTCGCCCCACACGGTATATTGGCCGTCGAGGAAGGTGGCGTCGTCAAAGCAGATGAAGAATTGCGAATTGGCCGAATTGGGATCGTTGGTCCGCGCCATGGAGCAAACGCCCCGCACATGCGGTTCGCGCGAGAATTCCGCCTTGAGGTTCGGCTTCTTGGAGCCGCCTGTGCCGCGCCCGGTTGGGTCGCCGCCCTGCGCCATGAATCCAGGGATGACGCGGTGAAACACCACGCCGTCATAAAAACCTTCATTCGACAATTCGGAGATGCGCTGCACATGGCCCGGCGCGAGATCGGGCCGCAGCTTGATCACGACCTCCCCGCCTTCGAGCGTCATCACTAATTCAGAAGCGGGATGATCGACCACCAATTCCTCTCCCTGTCCTGGCCCGGCACGCGGACCGGAATTTCAACATCGCACAAAGAAAAATCCGCCCGACGCCGACGACGCTCGTCATCGATGAGATCGCGAAAATCAGTGCTTTCGGTGCGCAAGATGTAAAGCGGCGCGCGTTCGGCGGCCGGAACATCGGATGCAAGCCGCACCCGCAGCATGCGATCCGGTGTGGGCGGCGGCTCGCCCGGCGCGATCGCCCGCACGGCCTCCATGCCCCACACCACGCGCCCGAACGTCGTGTACCGCTTGTCGAGCGAGGGATAGGCCGCGCGCATCAAGAAGAATTGCGAATTGGCGGAATTGAGATCGTCCGCGCGCGCCATCGACACAACGCCCGGGCAATGCAGGCCCCACGCCGCCGCCCGGCCGTCACGAGTGACGAGCATTTGACTGTCCGGCTGCGTCTCGATCGGCATGGCCTTGTAGAAGCCCTGGCGAGCGCCGCCTTGCGCGGCCGCCTCGATGAAGGGCATATCGGGCCCGCGTCGGAACAGAAATTCCTGTTGCAGGTCAGGCAGGGTAGAGGCGCCCTCGCCCGTGCCGAGCGGATCGCCCGTCTGCGCCATGAAACCGTCGATCACGCGGTGAAAGACGAGGCCGTCATAAAAGCCCGCGCGCGTCAGCTGACGAACACGCTCCACGTGCGCCGGCGCGATCTCCGGATAGAGCTCGGCGATGATGCGGCCATGCACGGTGTCGATATAGAGCGTGTATTCCGGATCGAGCTGGCGCCATTTGGTTGGATCGGGCGTCTGCGCGTAGGCGTTCGCGCCCATCCAGGCGCACATGCTGGCGAGCAGCAGGACAAACCGCGTGAAAAGAGCCGGCCGCATCAGGTCCCCCGGAACTTCGCCTTCAGCTGTCGTTCTACTTCCGCCGGCACAAATTGCGCGATGTCCCCTTCTAGGCGCGCGATTTCCTTCACAAGTCGCGAGGCCACCGCCTGGTGAGCCGGATCGGCCATGAGAAAGACGGTCTCGATATTGGGATCGAGCCGCTGATTCATGCCGACCATTTGAAACTCATACTCGAAATCAGACACCGCCCTGAGGCCACGCACGATGATCTGCGCGCCGACACTTTCGGCGAATTTAACCAGCAATGTGTCGAAAGGACGGACGACGATCTCCGTTCCCGCGCCGATTTTGGCGCATTCGTGCTCCAGGAGCGCCACGCGTTCGTCCAAGGAAAACAAGGGCCCCTTGTCGCGGTTGATGGCCACGCCGATCACCAGACGGTCGACCAGCTTGGCCGCGCGACGAATGATGTCGAGATGGCCGTTCGTCACCGGGTCGAATGTGCCGGGATACATGCCGATGCGGGGCTTGCTCATTCGCCCTCTCCAGCTTCTTCGCCGCCGACATCCTCAAGCCGCTCGGCGGCGACGACGTGCTCGTCCTCGCTGGTGCGGAGGATCCAGACGCCTTGCGTGGCCCGCCCGGCGATCCGAATTTGCGCCACGCCGGTGCGGATCAGCTGCCCCTTATCGGTCACGAGCAGCAATTCCTCGCTCTCCTGCACCGGGAATGAGGCGACGAGGCGCGCATCGGCCGGCGGCAGCTTGTGGGCGATGAGCCCTTTGCCGCCGCGCCCCGTCACCCGATACTCGTACGCGGAGGCGCGCTTGCCGAGGCCTTCGGAGGTGATTGTGAGGATGAATTGTTCCTTCGCCGCAAGCTCCATGAGCCGCTCAAACGGCGTTGCGCCCGCGCCCGCCTCTTCGGCTTCGGCGCCCTCGCTCGCTTCCACCTCTTCGCCTTCCGTGCGGCGATTGGCGATGGAATAGCGCAGATAATCGCCGCGCTCCTCGGGCGTGACGTCGACATGGCGCAGAACGCCCATGCCGATCACGCGGTCGCCATCCTTCAGATCGATGCCGCGCACGCCCGTTGAGGTACGCCCCTGGAACACGCGCACATCCGTCACCGGAAAGCGGATGCACATGCCGTTCGCCGTGGTGAGGAGGATGTCGTCGTTCTCGTCGCAGATTTGCACGTCGACGATGCCGTCGCCCTCATCGGGCTTCATGGCGATCTTACCGGCGCGGTTCACCTGGGTGAAATCGGAGAGCTTGTTGCGGCGCACATTACCCGAGCGCGTCGCGAACATCACATCCATGCGCTCCCAATCGTGCTCGTCCTCCGGCAAGGCCATGACGGACGTGATCGTCTCACCGGTCTCCAGAGGAAGCATGTTGATCAGCGCACGGCCGCGCGTGCGCGGATCGCCCAGCGGCAGGCGCCACACCTTCTCTTTGTACACCTGGCCGGTGGAGGAAAAGAACAGGATCGGCGTATGCGTGGAGGCGACGAAGAGACGGGTGATGAAATCCTCGTCCTTGGTCTGCATGCCGCTCTTGCCCTTTCCGCCGCGCCTTTGCGTGCGGTAGAGCGAGAGGGGCGTTCGCTTCACATAGCCGCCATGCGTGACCGTGACGACCATGTCCTCGCGCGGAATAAGCGCCTCGTCGTCGATCTCGCCGTCGCTTTCCGAGAAGCTGGTGCGGCGGGGCGTCGCGAATTCAGCCTTAACCGCCATCAACTCACCGCGGATGATGTCGAATATGCGCGTCCGGCTGGCCAGGATCGCCAGCAATTCCTTGATCTCCTCGGCGATCTCATTGGCCGCCTTGGCGATGTCGTCGCGACCCAGGCCGGTAAGGCGCGACAATTGCAAGGCGAGAATGGCGCGCGCTTGCTCCTCGGACAGACGCACCACCGCGCCGCCCGCGCCATCTTCCACCACGATGGAGCGTGGATCGGCGATCAACGCGATCAGCGGCGTCATATCGCCTGCCGGCCAATCGCGGCTTTGCAGACGCTCGCGCGCCGTTGCCGGATCGGGGCTTTCGCGAATGAGCCGGATCACTTCGTCGATATTGGCCACCGCGATGGCGAGGCCCACCGTTTCGTGACCGCGCTTGCGCGCCTTGGCCAAGCGGAACTTGGTACGCCGCGTGACCACCTGCTCGCGGAAGCGTAGAAAAATTTCAAGGATGGTGCGCAGGCCCATCTGTTCGGGACGGCCGGCGTTGAGCGCCAACATGTTCACGCCGAACGAGGTCTGGAGCGCTGTGTAGCGATAGAGCTGATTGAGTACGACATCGAGCACGGCGTCGCGCTTCAACTCCACGACGACACGCACGCCGAACCGATTGGATTCATCGCGCACCTCGGCGATGCCTTCGATCCGCTTTTCGCGCACCTGCTCGCCGATCTTCTCTACCGTCTCGGCCTTGTTCACCTGATAGGGAATTTCGGTGAATACGATCGCTTCGCGGCCGCGAATGGTTTCGGTGTGGTGTTTGGCGCGGATAACGACGGAGCCGCGCCCGGTCATCAGCGCCATGCGCGCGCCGGCGCGGCCGAGAATTTCACCGCCCGTGGGGAAATCCGGGCCGGGCACGATTTCCAGTAATTCCAGATCGGTCGTATCCGGCTTGTCGATTAGCGCAACGCACGCATCGATCACCTCGCCCAGATTGTGCGGGGGAATGTTGGTGGCCATCCCCACCGCGATCCCGCCGCCGCCATTGACGAGAAGATTGGGGAACCGCGCCGGAAGCACGGTCGGCTCTTGAACGGAGCCGTCATAATTGTCCTGAAAGTCGACCGTGCCTTCGTCGATATTATCAAGCAGCGCGCGCGCCGATTTGGCGAGACGCGCCTCGGTATAACGCATCGAGGCGGGCATATCGCCGTCGATCGAACCAAAATTGCCCTGCCCGTCGATGAGCGTCAGCCCCATCGAGAAATCCTGGGCGAGGCGCACGAGGGTCATATAGATCGCCGCGTCGCCATGGGGATGGTAATTGCCCATGACGTCGCCGACGGATTTGGCGCTTTTGCGATACGGCCGATCGTGCGTGTTGCCGGCCTCGTCCATCGCATAGAGGATGCGCCGGTGGACCGGCTTCAGGCCATCGCGCGCATCGGGCAAGGCGCGCGAGACGATCACGCTCATCGCGTAATCGAGATAGGATTTCTTGAGCTCGTCCTCGACCGAGACGGGCGACACGCCCTTTTGCGCTCCGCCGAAATCTGTGGGGGAATCGGGTGGTTCTGACACGATCTTTATGCTGATTTGGGTGGCGATCAGCCGGACGGCCGGCGGCGGAACCTAGCGAGCCGGTGGGGCGCTCGACTCGTCGGTAAGCTAGCATCCGCCTTCCCGTGTCGCAAATTCAGGACCCTTTCATGCGCCTTGGACTCGCCCTTCCAACCTCCGCGACGGCCCTTATGGCCCTGGCCTTGTCGGGATGCGCGACCGCTCCGCCGCTGCAAGTGCCCTCCCTGCCGCCGCCGCCGAGCGCGGTGCAGGCGCCGATCGTGGCGCTGGACGGGCGCGCGGTGGGGCTTTTGACCCTCGCGGAAGGGCCGGAGGGGGTTCTGCTGCGCATCAACCTTCTGCCCAACGCCCTGGCGCCCGGCTGGCATGGCCTGCACCTGCATGAAAAGGGCGATTGCGGCGGCGAGGCGTTCGCGGCGGCGGGCGCCCATGTCGGCCACGAGGGCCGGTCCCAGCATGGCCTCCTCAATCCCGATGGGCCGGAGACCGGCGATTTGCCGAACCTTCTCGTTCCCCCTGGCCAGGTCCCCACAGTGGTCGAGCTCTACGCCCACGGCGTGGCGCTCTCGCGGGCGCGGGGCCGGGTCAATCTGATGGACGCGGACGGCGCGGCCCTAGTGATCCACAACAATCCGGACGACCATGTCAGCCAGCCCATCGGCGGCGCCGGTCCGCGCATCGCCTGCGCGATCATCCAAGCGCCGGAAGGCCGCTAGACGCTAAAGGCCGCTCCTCTGCGCCCGGGCATAAGCTTCCAGCCCGCGCAGGGGATCGCTCTGCGTGTCATCGCCAGATCGGAGCAGCGGCAGGATCGCGAAAGCGAAGAGCGCCTGCGCCAGCGCTGGCGACAACACACCCGCATAATCCGAGCCGCCGCCATTGTTTGGCGCGTCGAAAGCCGCATCGGCGTCGATCGAGAAGCGCTCCACGAGCGCCTGCGCGCTTACCGGCGCGCCATTGCGATAAAATAGGCCGCGATTGGCGGCGGCTTCGGTCGGAAACAAGGCGGCCGCGTTCGGCGCGCCGTCCCGCGCCGCCGCGATGAGACGCGCCGCGCCGGTGGGCCCCATGACATGGGCGGCATAGAGCTCGCCTGCGCTTGGCGCCCGGCCAAGCCGGTCTGCCAGGAACGCCGCATTCTCCCGCGCCAATTCGCCCGCCATGCGGGCGCTCGCATCCGGATCGGTGCGCAGCGCCAGGATTTGCGCCCGAAGCGCGGGATCGGCCACGTGCGCGCGGCCATTGCGCACGCCGATCACTTGCGCATAGGCGCCGAGCCCATGTTCCGCGCCGTGACGGCGCACCATGTCGAGCCACGTGCTTTCGATGAATTGGAACAAGCCCGTCGCCGACGACGTCGCCGCGCGCGCATTGGGGCTGAACGCGCTTTCGCGCCGCGCCGTCTCGACGAGCAGAGAAAAATCGACGCCCGTCGCGTTCGCCGCGCGGCGCAACGCGCCTTGCACGGCTTCAAGCCGCGCCGCGACGGGCGCTGGTTCGCTCATGCGATCGGGCGTCGGCGAATACGGTTAACGAAATCCTAACATCAATAGCTCTTGGGGAGCCCCAGCACGCGCTCGGCGATGTAATTCAAGATCATTTCGCGGCTGACGGGCGCGATGCGCGCGATCATGGCTTCCCGGAAATAACGCTCGACGAAGTATTCCCGGGCATAGCCCATGCCGCCATGCGCAAGCACCGCCGCCTCGCAAGCGTTGAACCCCGCCTCGGCGCCGAGATATTTCGCCGCGTTCGCCTCGGCGCCGCATTCCTTGCCGGCGTCGAACAGCGCGGCGGCCTTGAAGGCGAGCAGATTGGCGGCCTCCAATTCGGCCCAGCTTTTCGCGAGCGGATGCGCCACGCCCTGATTTTGACCGATGGGGCGCCCGAACACGACGCGATCCTTCGCATATTGCGCCGCGCGCTGCAGCGCGGCCCGACCGAGCCCCACCGCTTCGGCGCCGAACAGAACGCGCTCCGGATTGAGACCGGTAAGCAAGATCTGAAAGCCCTTGCCCTCTTCGCCGACGAGATCTTCCCGCGGCACGTCGAGCCCATCGATGAAGAGCGTGTTGCACTCGACCGCCTTGCGCCCCATTTTCGGAATGATGTTCGCCTCGATCCGGTTGCGGTCGAAATCGCTATAGAACAAGGAAAGCCCATCCGTCGGCCGCTTGCACTGATCCTTCGGCGTGGTGCGGGCGATGATCAGAATTTTCGAGGCGCGCTGCGCGTTCGTGGTCCAGATTTTTCGCCCAATGATCTGATAGCCCGAATTTGTACGAACGGCTTTCGTCTCAAGGCTTGACGTGTCGAGGCCGCTGTTCGGCTCCGTCACCGCAAAACACGCCTTGTCCTTGCCGGCGATGACGGGCGGCAAGCAGCGCGCCTTTTGCTCGGCCGTTCCAAACTTCACGATCGGCATGAGGCCGAAAATGTTGAGGTGAATGGCGCTGGCGCCGGTGAAGCCAGCGCCCGATTGGGCGACGCACTGCATCATCAGCGCGGCTTCGGTGAGGCCAAGGCCGGCGCCGCCGAATTCCTCCGGCATGGCGATGCCGAGCCAGCCGCCGGCGGCGATGTCGTTGACGAAAGCGTCCGGAAACGCGCCCTCGCTGTCGCAGCGCTCCCAATAGCGATCGTCATAGGCCGCGCAAATCTTCTCAATGGCGTCCTTGATGGCGGCTTGCGCCTCGGACAATTCAAGCGCGAGGGTCATGGTGTTCCTCAAAGCGGTGGGGATCGAAAGGCGATGAAGGCGGCCGCGACGAATGGAGCAGCTGATCCGCGATCAGCCGCGCGGTGAGCGGCGCAAGAAGCCAACCATTGCGGCCATGCCCGACCGCGACAAAGCAGCCATCAGGCCCCGCCGCGCCGATCATCGGCGCCCAATCGGGCGTCATGGGACGCACGCCGCGCTTCATGTGATGATCCGCGCCGGCGAGCTCCGGCGCGCGACGACGCACGACGGCCAAGAGCCGCGCCTCGGCTTCGAGATCGGGCGCCCAATCGGCGCGCTCGCGCTGCATCGTCGCGCCCGCGACGACGGCGCCGTCCGGTTGCGGCGTCAGATAGCAATCTTCAAATCGCTTCGTGTGCGTGAGCGTGCGCCCCGGAAAAGCGATCAGCGCGCCGTGTGCGCCTGCAATGTGACGCAGAGGGGCGATCGCATCCATCAACGCGGGCGCCACGAACGGTCCCGTGGCGAAAACCACCTTGTCGGCCTCATGGGCGCGCCCCGAGGCCGTGAGGATCAATTGGCCTTGCGCCGTCGTCACCCGCTCAACGCAAGCGCCGCGAATGAGCCTCACACCCAATTCCGCGGAAAGCGCATTCAAGAGTCGTGGCGATGCCACGCCTTCCTCGGCAATGAACCACGACGCGTCGCCATGACGAACCATGCCTGCGCCATGGACGGCGAAGAACGCTTCAAGCGCCTCCGATCGTGCGGGCGTATCCGCGATCAGCGCGGCGCCGTTGAACTGAAGATGCGGCCCGAACAGAAGAGGTTCGCCCTCCGCCAGTTCGCGCCACATCGCAAGGCTTCTGCGCGCGTTGGGCAGCCAAGCCGGATTGGCGGTCTGCTCGGGGTGGAGGCACTCGCTCACGGGGCCGAGCATGCACGCGGCGTTCGGCGAGGTGGCGCGCCACGCGCCATGATCGGCGTCGGTGTTTTGATCGAGCACCCGCACATCAAGCCCGCGCCGCATCAGCGCGTGCGCGCACATGAGCCCCACAATCCCCGCGCCGACAATCAATACACGCATGGGCTCACGCCACTCTCATCTCCGGCGGACGCGCCACGCGTTCGAAGCGCTGCGCGAGCGCCTCGTGCAGGCGGCGTCGAAAACTGCCCGCGCGCGGCAAGGGCGCGGGCGCCACGAGCTTAACCCCTGGCGCGCCGACGGCGATCCAGAGCACGAGCCCGCCGCGCTCCAACATCAAAGCCGCGACCTCGGACGTGCCGCCCGGCCCGCGCGGGGGCGAGCCGTTCCAAACGCACAAAAGAAGATCGGCGCGCTCGATCAGGGCGCGCCCTACCGCGGCATAAGGCGCGGCGGGGCCGTGCGCCTCGTCGACCTCTTCTGCCCGGATCGGCCGGACGCTGCGCGACGCCCAAAGCAGTTTCTGGAAATGTGCGATCGATTCCCTATTGCCGCCGAAATCCTGCTCGTAGCGTTCCGGTTCGAACGGCAGCGGCGTCACCAGGCGCCAGTGACGCGCGAGCGCGGCGTCCGCGGCGTACCGATCGGCGCCCTCAGCGATCGCCGAATGCAGCGTGAAGCGGGCGCGCCCTTCGGTCAATTCAACCGCGGCTTGCTCGATTTCATCGAGACAGCGTTCGATCTCCGCCCTGATGCGCGGACGTTCGAGTTCCGGCAATTGGTTCAAACGATGACCCGTGACGGCGACGATAATCGTTCGCGGCGTCACGCGCGCGTCCATTCCGGCAGATCAAATTTCGGATCGGGATAGGACGCATCGACGAAGCCCTGCCCCGCAAGGCGCCCGATCTCACACAAGAGCTCCATATTCTCCGGTCGTCCGTTCGCCAGCTGATCGAGCGCTTCGATCACGTCATAATCGAGCTCGCGGCCGAGCAATTCCTCAAGCTTGGTGATGGGCGGCTTGGGATCGCTGCGGCGGCGCGGGCGCGGCTTGCGATCCAGCATCACGTCAAGGCGCTGATAATCGAGGAGCGGCGCGCCCGCGAGCGAGGGGCCGCTCATGTCCTCCACCTCGGCGTTGATCCACCAGGCCCTCTTCGGCTCGGAAAGGGCCTGCATCAGCATCACACCCTGCACCTGCGTATCGAACACCATTGAGCGCAGCGCATGCACGCCCCGCATGCCGGGCGGCAGAGATTGAAAGCTTTTTCCATCCACTACAGGCCGCCGGAGGCCGGTCCCACACGACGTCATCATCAATTTATCCGGCCCGACGCTCCAGCCGAATCCATAGCGCGGCTCCAACGCCAGAAGGAAAAGCTGCAGGCTCGGATTGTTGTTGGCCCCAACGGCGCCGTCGACGAAATAGCCGCGCTGCAACAGCTTGCCCTTGTCGTCGTGGGCGATATCGATGACGATTTCGTCAAAGAAAGTTGGCGCTGCGGCGCTCGCAAGAACGAGATCGATCAAGCGATAGCGCTTGTTGGGAATCGTATCGAGATCGGGATCGATATCGTAGAAGCGGCCGCGCGGATTGTTGGTCAGCACCCAGGCCGCGCCGGTGTCGATGCGCTTGGCGCATATCGCAAGGCCGGTCTTGAGATCCTTGGTGCCCAGCGTCTTGGTGAACAAAACCGGATGCAGCGCCTGTCGCAGCTTGCGTGAATCGAACTTGGACTGAAGGAACACGCCATCGCCGGCGGTCTTGCCGAAAACAGCAGGGCCAAGCTTGAGATACATCTCGATCATGGCGTCCACGCTCAGGCCAAGCGCAAGGCCCGTTGCGATGATGGCCCCAGTCGAGGTGCCGCCGATCAGATCATAATAATCAGCGAGCACGAGCGCATCATCGCCCGCGCGCCGGCGCAGCTCCGCCTCCAGCGCGCTGAGCATGCCCAAGGTCAAAACGCCCTTCACGCCGCCGCCATCGAGCGCCAGCATGCGCTTTGGACCGCCGTCCGCGGCGAGATGATCGTCCAGCGTTCGCGCCATGAGACCCCCCAATGGATTTGGTTTAGCGGCTAAAGCCGATCAAAAGAAGTGCAGCGTGCGCGGGTCCATCCCGAGATGGAGGGCCTTGAACTCGATGGCCGCGAAGAGCCCTCCGGCCACATAGATCGCGCCGTTCCGCTCCGCGGCGCGATGAAGCGCGGTCACACGCGCATCCGCCATGTCGGCGGCCACGACGATCTCGGCCTCCGGGTTCGCCGCCCGCGCCAGCGGCGCGAGCTCGGCGGCCGGCCGGCCCTTGTGACGCGCGGCGGCGCAGACGATCACTTTGAACGCGGGCGCCAGCGCCTCAATGATAGCGTTCGCCTCCTTGTCGGCGGACACGCCGCATACCAGAACGCAAGGGGCGAATTGGTCGAGGAAGCCTGCGCGCGACTGGCGAACGGCGTCCGGCGTATGGCCCACATCGACGACGATGGGGGGCTTCTGCTCGATGCGCTCAAGCCGGCCAGGCCAGCGCGTCCGCGCAAGCCCTTCGGCGAGCGCGCCGCCGAAACGCGCCGCGCTCCCCGCGCCGAGGAGGGCGCACGCGAGATGCGCCGCGATCTGCGTGTTGGCGCGCTGATGCGGGCCCGCCAAGGGCGGGGGCAGACGCAAGTGCGCGTCGCCCACATCGACATCAAGCGCGCCCTCGCCATGCGCTGGCGCGACGACGTGCAACGCCAGATCACGCACGCGCGCATAGGCGCCGATCCGCTCCTCATAATGCGCCGGCATGGGCCCAGCCCAAACCTCCGCCCCATCGGGAAAGGCGTCGAGCTTATCGAAGGCGATGAGATCGAGCGTATCGCCGAGCAATCTGGTGTGTTCGAGGTCAAGCGATACGAGCGCGCCGCGCCGCGCCTTGATGAGACGCACGGGATCGTAGCGACCGCCTATGCCCGCTTCCCAAACCGTGAAGGCGCAGCGCTGCTCCGCGAACCAGGATGCGGCGACGAGGAAAAGGAATTCAAACCCGCCGACATGATCGTCCGTGCGCCGCGCCTCATAGGCGCGCGCCGCAGCATAGACACGCCGCCAATGACCATCGAGAGCCTCTGGATCGATGTCTTCGCCATCAATGGAGAAGCGCTCGCGAATCGAGAACAGATGCGGCGAGGTGAACCGTCCCACCGGTCCCTCGCACGCCGCGAGCATGGCGGCCGTCATGGCGGCGACGCTGCCCTTCCCGTTCGATCCGGTGATCACGCAGGCGCGATCGGCGAAGTGCGCAAGATCAAGATCGAGCGTCTGCGCGATCGCGCGCACGCGGTGCAAGCCGATCCCGGCGCCGAATTTCGGAAACGGCGTGACCGGATCGGAATTCATCGCAGCGCCGCTTCGAAATTGGCGGCCCAAATGCGTTCAATCAGATCGAAACGCCCCTGCGCCTCCAGCGTCTCCACAGCGGGATTGGCGTTGACTTCAATGATCACGAGTTCGCCGCCGTCGCGCGCGGGCGAAACATCGAAGATATCGACCCCCGCCAAGTCCAGATCGAGCGCGCGCGCCGCCGCGCAAGCCAGCGCGCCAAGCTTCTCCGGCGCGGGCGCGGCGATGGCGTCGGCGTCGCCCCCCGCCGCGCGATTGGCGCGTCCCACGATCACGAGCTCGCCGACGGGCGGCGTGTCATCGAGCGCGTAGAGCGCGCCGTCGCGATCGCGCACCTGCAGAGCGGAAAGCGGCGTCTCGCGCGCGGCCGATTTCCACTGCGCGCGTTCGGCTTCCAGCAGCGTGCGCAGAGTGCCGCGTCCATCGCCCTGAATCTTCGGGGAACGTTTGCGGTAGGCGCACAGAGCCCGCCCACGCAGCACGATCACGCGGTGCTCATCGCCCGTCAGGAGGGGTTGGGCCAACACCCCATCATAAACGGCGCCGACACGATCAAGATAAGCGGCGAACGCCGCCGCATCGGGAATGATTTCCGCGAATTCGCCCTTGGAACCCTGATTGGGCTTCATGAACATCGGAAACGCCGCCCGCGCGGCCCAGGCGAGCGCATCCTCCCGCTCCCGTCCTGGAGCGCGATAGGCGGCTTGTCGCGCATTGGCGAAGAAAAGCGTCGAAGGGATCGTGGGCAGCCCCGCCTCCGCGAGCACGCGCGTGGCGAAGGATTTATCCCGCGCCAACGAATAGGCGTGCGCGCGATTCAGCGCGTAGGGCGTGGCGTGCCCAAGGGGGAAGAGGGCGCGCCTTTCGCCCGCCCGCACCTCGAACAGGTAACAATCGTCGCCGTCGAGCGAGCGGAACTCATAGCCGAGAACGCGGGCCGTGTGCGCGGCGTACCGGGCATGGCTCATCATGGCGAGGATCGCCTCTCGCTCTGGTACCGCCTCCCGGGCTCGAACCGGGGACCTTTGGATCCACAATCCAACGCTCTAACCAACTGAGCTAAGGCGGCGCGCAGGGCCCTCTTGAAGGGGCGCGACCCTACTCGGCGCGCCCGCGGCCCGCAAGCTTACACCGGGCCCCAGCCGCGGCGATTGATGTGCTCGCGGATGCCTTGAATGCGCGCGGCGGGATCCGGGTGGGTGGACAGAAGCGCCGGCGGGCGTGAGCCGCCTCCAGCGGACATGCGCCGCCAAAACACGATGGATTCGCGCACGTCATAGCCGGCAGCATGCATCAGATCGATGCCGACAATGTCGGCCTCCGCCTCCTGGGATCGCGAAAACGGCAAGGACACGCCGACCTGCAGACCGAGGCCCAAGGCGGCTTGCGCGATCTGGCTATTGGTGGCCGCGCCGGCCACCTGCAGCGCGCCCTGCTCCGCGATGCCGCGGCTATAGCGCTCGGCGGCGTGACGGCCGACGACGTGGCCGACCTCATGGGCCATGACCGTTGCGATATGGTCGTCGCGTTCGCAAATCTCCATGAGCCCTCGGTAGAAGCCCACTTGCCCGCCGGGCAGCACGTAGGCGTTCTTTTCCGGGCTGTCGAAGAGGGCGAATTCCCAGCGCGCGCCGGGCACGCGCGCCACGCTGGAGACGCGCCGTCCCACCCGGTTCAAGCGCTGTTGGGCGGCCTGATTGTTCCAGATCCGATTGCGCTGCCGCTCCTGGGCCCAAGCCTGGACGGACAATTGCTGAAGCTGGGCGTCGTCGACCAAGATCAGCTGATTTCGGCCGGTCACCGGGTTTGTGGCGCAGGCGGCGAGCGGCGCGGCCGCCAGACCCATAAGCACCTCGCGCCGCTTCAAGGCTGAAAAGTCCAGGGCGGGGCGGCGGGCGCAAATTTCGCACATCGGGCAGGTCTCCTCCGGCGCCTTCCCCTAGCACAAGCTCTACGCCTGGCTCCATCGAATGGGTCAGCGGGCGCCGCCGCCGAGGGCATGGACGCGCGCGGAGGCCCCCGCTATAGACACGGGCCCCGCCCTTGGGCGCGCCTGGGTAGCTCAGTCGGTAGAGCAGCGGATTGAAAATCCGCGTGTCGGTGGTTCGATTCCGCCCCCAGGCACCATGGCGCCTCGGCGATGTTCCCGCCCCGTCAGCTTGACGCTCCCGCCCCCTGCCCGCACCCTCCCGGCATAAGGGAGAAACGTCATGGAACGCGCTTTTGACCTCGTCATCCGCGGGGGCGAAATCGTCGACGGCACGGGCGAACCCGCCTTCACCGGAGACGTGGCGGTGAAAGACGGGCGCATCGCGGCGGTCGGCGCGGTGTCCGGCAAGGGCGCGGAGGAGATTGACGCGCGGGGCATGATCGTCGCGCCCGGCTTCGTCGACATTCACACGCATTATGACGGCCAAGCCACCTGGGAAAGCCGGATGCAGCCATCATCCTGGCACGGCGTGACCACCATCATCATGGGCAATTGCGGCGTCGGCTTCGCGCCGTGCGCGCCGGACGATCACGACCGCCTCATCCGGCTGATGGAGGGCGTGGAGGACATTCCCTTTCCGGTGCTGGCGCAGGGCCTCAAATGGAATTGGGAGAGTTACCCCGATTATCTCGACGCGCTCGAAGCGGGCGTCTTCGATGTCGATATCGGCGCGCAATTGCCGCATGCGGCGTTGCGCGTGTTCGTCATGGGCGAGCGCGGCGCCGAACGTGAACCCGCGACTGAAGCCGACATTCACGCCATGGCCGCGATCGCCAAGCGCGCGATGGAAGCGGGCGCGCTCGGCTTTTCGACATCGCGCACGCTCAATCATCGCACATCGGACGGAAAGCCCACGCCGACGCTCACCGCCGGCGAGGACGAACTGACCGGCATCGCCATGGGACTTAAGGCGGCGGGCGCAGGCGTGCTGCAAGTGGTGTCCGATTTCGCCGACGTCGAGGCCGAATTCGCCATGCTGCGCCGCATCGTGGAGAAGTCGGGACGGCCGCTCTCCTTCTCCCTGCTGCAAAATCCCTTCAAGCCGAACGATTGGAGATATCAGCTCAAGGCGTTGGAGGACGCCAACGCGGCCGGCCTGCCGATGCGCGCGCAGGTCGGCGCGCGCGGCGTGGGCCTTGTGTTCGGGTTTGAACTGACGATGAACCCGTTTTCGATGCACCCGACCTACCGGGCGCTCGCGCAACGTCCCTTGGCCGAACGTGTCGCGGCGCTGCGCGACCCAGAGGTGCGGGCGCGCCTGCTGCGCGAAGAGCCGGACGCTTCCTTCTTCAACAAGACGCTGGCGCGTTGGGACAATATGTTCCCGATCGATCCCGTCCCGAATTATGAACCCTCTGCGGAGGAAAGCATCGCCGCGCGCGCCGCGCGCGCCGGCCAAACGCCCGAGGCGTTCGCATTGGATGCGATGTTGGCGCAGGAGGGACGCGGCATGATCTATCTGCCGTTCCTCAATTATGCGGAGGGCTCGCTCGATCCCGCGGGCGCCATGCTGATGCATCCGCACGCCGTGCCGGGCCTGTCGGACGGCGGCGCGCATGTCGGCATGATTTGCGATGGATCGTTTCCCACCACCCTGCTCACGCATTGGACGCGCGATCGCACGCGCGGGGAAAAGATTCCGCTTGAACGCATCATCAAGATGCAGGCGCGCGACACCGCCGAAACTGTGGGGTTGTACGATCGCGGCCGCATCGCGGTTGGACTGCGCGCCGATCTCAACGTGATCGACCACGCCAAGCTGCGCCTGCACGCCCCGGAAATCGCTTATGATCTGCCCGCCGGCGGGCGGCGCCTTCTTCAGCGCGCGAGCGGATATGTCGCAACGATTGTCGCCGGCCAAATCACGTATCGCGGCGGCGAGCCGACCGGCGCCCTGCCGGGCCGCCTCGTCCGCGGCGCCCAGGCCGCGCCCTTCGCGATCGCCGCAGAATAGGTAGAACCATGGAATTCGCCCTCGCCGAAGAACACCGCATGCTGAAGGACCTCGTCGCGCGCTTCGTCGCGGACGAGCTCATTCCGCTCGAACCCAAAGTGCTCGCGCGGGAAGCGGCGGGCGAAGGCGCGATTATCACCCGCGAGGAGCGCGAACGCGTCGATTCCGTCTCCAAGAAGCTCGGGCTTTGGGGGCTCGACGCGCCCGCCGAAATGGACGGGCATGATCTTCCGAATGTCGCCCTGGTCGGCGTGTGGGAGGAAATCGGCAAAACCGCCACGCCCTACACGCTGCCGCCGGACTCGCCCAATCTGCGCATGCTGATCAAGACGGCGAACGAAGCGCAACGCGAGCGCTATTTGGCGCCTTATGCTCGCGGCGAGACCATTTCCGCAATCGCCATTTCCGAACCCGGCGCCGGCGCCGATCCCGCCGGGATGATCACGCGCGCCGTTCGCGACGGCGACGATTGGGTGATCAATGGCCGCAAGATCTGGATCAGCCGCGCGGCGGAAGCGGACTTCACCATCGTCATGGCGGTGACGGATAAGGAGAAGGGCGCGCGCGGCGGCATCTCGGCCTTCATCGTGGACAAGGGCACGAAGGGCTTCAACGTCCTGCGCCGCATTCCGATGCTGGGCGGCGCCTATACGTATGAGATCGCGCTTGAGGATTGCCGCGTGCCGGCGAGCCGTCTTTTGGGAACGGAAGGCCAAGGCTTCGCGCCGATGCAGCTGCGCCTTTCGACGCGCCGCACGCAGATGGCCGCCTGGAGCATCGGGATCGCGCAACGCGCACTCGACATGATGATCGAGTACGCTCCGCAGCGCAAAACCTTCGGCCAGCCGCTGGCGGATCGCCAAGCAGTGCAATGGTGGATCGCGGACGCCGCGATGAAAATCCACGCGCTGCGCCTGATCACCTATGATTGCGCCTGGAAGATCGACCAGGGCTATGATGTGCGCAGTGAAATTTCGATGATCAAGGTTTACGGCACCGAACTCGCCTGGGAGACCTGCGACAACGCCATGCAGATGTTTGGCGGCATGGGCATGACCAAGGAATTGCCGCTGCACCTTCTGGCCGCCGAGGCGCGCAATATGCGCATCTATGACGGGCCGAGCGAAATTCATCGCTGGGTGGTCGCGCGCAACCTTCTGGGCGGGCGCCGGTGAGCGAAGTCTCCGTTTCGGTCGATGGGCATGTGGCTACGCTGATCATCGATCGGCCGCCGCACAATCATGTCAGCGTCGGGCTGATCGCCGCGCTCGCTGATCAGCTTGAGGCGCTTGACGCCGACCGCGCCGTGCGCGCGATCGTGCTCGCCAGCGAGGGCAAGAATTTCTGCGCCGGCGCCGATCTTTCAGCGCCGCAAAATGTCGTGACGGCGGATCGGGGCGGCGTGGCCGACCTTTACGCGCAAGCCGTGCGCTTGTTCGCGGCGAAGAAGCCGATCGTCGCCGCCGTGCAAGGCGCCGCCGTGGGCGCGGGGCTGGGCCTGGCGCTCGTCGCGGACCACCGGATCGCGGCGGACGATGCGCGCTTCAGCGCCAATTTCGTCAAACTCGGCTTTCATCCGGGATTTGGGATCACGCACACCCTGCCACGGCTGATCGGCGAGGCGCGCGCGAGCCTCATGTGTCTCACAGGCCGTCGCGTGGGCGCGGAAGAGGCCGTGCTCTGGGGTTTGGCCGATGCGAGCGCGCCGCTGGATCAGGTGCGCGTGCGCGCGCGGGCGCTGGCGCGGGAGATCGCGGAAAACGCGCCGCTCGCGCTCCTGGCGACGCGCGCGACGCTGCGCGCCGGTCTCGCCGAGGCCGTGCGCCGCCAAACCGAGCACGAAGCCGCGGCGCAAGGCATGCTGCGCGCCACGAAGGATTTCGCCGAAGGCGTGCGCGCCGTGGCCGAGCGCAGGCCCGGCCGCTTTACCGGAGAATAAGTCGCTCATGGACCACGCCGCCGCGCTTCCTGCTGCACGGTTCGGATACGCGCCTCGATCTCATCACGCCCGCGCCCATTGATGTCCGACGCGAACAAGAGGCCGTCCCATGGCCCGCGCGCGCGGAACGGAATGGCCAGCATGGCGTCCTGTGGCGCGACGCGCAGATCGAGCGCGCGCTGCACGAGATCGATCACGCCAATGCCGCGCAGACGCAGATCAGGCGTGTTGAAGCTCAAGGTTTCGCTGGCCATGACTCCGTTCGCGATGGCGAAGGTGGCGCTCATGCCGTCCAATTCCGTGACCGCGCTTTCAGCGATCAATTGATCGTTCATGGCGCGCCGGATCGTCGTGGCGACTCCGCCCAGATCGATGCCGCGCAACGCGCCAGATCGCACCTCGAGCGAGGCGCGCCCATCCAGTTCGCGGATGAAGGCTGTTTGGCTGCGCCCGCGCGTGGTGACATTGATGTAGCCTTCGGCGCGTCCTTCCAGATTGGCGAAGCCGAACGCGTCCGTCATGAAGCCCTTGGCGTCGACGCCTTCGAGAATGAGCTCCTGCGCGAACCGCACGTCATTCGTGCGCGCGTCCAATTCGATGCGCCCGCGTCCGCCGCCTCCGTAAAACTCAAGGCGATGCAAGGTCGCGGCCAGGAAGCCGTCATTGAGCACGAGCGCCAATTGCGCGCGCTCAGCCCGCATGCGCTGGAATTTGAGCGGGCCGGTGGTGAGTTCGATGTCCGCGTTCAGCGCCTTCAAGCCGGCGAAATCGAATGGCGCCTCGCTCGGCGCGACGCCCACATCCACCGCGCGCGAGGGTGCGGACGCCGCGCCTGCGATGCCGTCATTGTCCTCGGCGGCGCGCGTTGCGGCGGCGAGATAGGGATTGAGGTCGAGGTCGAACACCTCCAGACGCCCGCTCACATAAGGATGCCCGCGCAGCGCCGTGAGCGTGAAATCTCCGCGCCCGCGCACCTCGTCGATGCTGAAACTGGCGTTCTCGAAGGTGATCGCGCGCGGCGCGGTGCGCAAAAGCCCGTTCACCGAGAAGGCCTCTAGGCCATAACCCGCATCGATCGGCGCAAGCAGCCAGGCGAGCGCGCGACGAAGGCTTGGCCCCTGCGCGGAGACCTGCCCGCTGAACACGCCCGTCGCGGTCGCGATCTCGCCATCGAAGGACCCCGTCAACAATTCGGAACTGATGCGCGCGGCGAGCGTCGTCGGCCGGCCCGCAAGCACCGCGCGCGGCAGATTCGCCACCAATTGAAGCTCGATTTTCTGCCCGCCATAGAGCAAGTCGCCGTCGACGATGACGGGCTCGCCCAGGCTGCGGACAGCGGTGCGGACATTGACGGAAGAGACACGCCAGCCCGTGTTGCGGCGGGCATCGAAATAGCTGATCTCGCCATCGCGCAGGGCGATGTCCTCAAGTTTCAGCGCCTGGGGCTGCTGGTCCGGCGGCGCGGCGGGCGCGTCCGGCGTCGGCGCGTTGGTCTGGGCGGGGCCCTCCGGCGTAAGCGCCCAATTCGGCCGCCCCTGCGTATCCACCTCCAGCGCGATCTGCGGGCGAACCAAGATGAGGTCGCGCACCACGATTTCCCGCGACAGAAGCGGACGGATCTCCACGCCGAGCGACACCGCATCCACCGAGGCGAGCGCGGCCGCCCGCCCGCCAGGGGCATTGGCCAAGGCGACATTCTCCGCCCGCAGGCCCAGAAGCGGGTAGAAGCTGACCCCGACCTCGCCCGTTATGGCGACATCGCGGCCCGTCGCCCGTTCCAGCGCCCGCTCGATCTCCGCGCGCGTGTCGATCCGCGAGATCAGGAAATAAAGAACGCCAGCCGCCAGAAGCATGAGGCCCGCCAGGACGGCGAACACGATCAGGGACCAGCGCAGCACAGGATTCTTCATGCCCAGCTCCCAGCCCCAGCCCTTTGGTCCTCAACGCCGCAACCGCAAGCTGCGCCGCCCATGGGCTGGCGCTCCCTCTTCGAGGCGCTATCTAAGGTCCAAACCCAGAGCAAGCGAGCCCCAATGACCGCCCAGGCGCCACAATCCCCGGCTTCCTCGCCCGTGCCCGTCACCGTGCTGACGGGCTATCTCGGCGCGGGCAAGACCACCCTGCTCAATCGCATCCTCACCGAACAGCATGGCAAGCGCTATGCGGTGATCGTGAACGAATTTGGCGAAATCGGGATCGACAACGACCTCATCGTCGACGCGGACGAGGAGGTTTTCGAGATGAACAATGGATGCGTGTGCTGCACCGTCCGCGGCGATCTCATTCGCATCATCGAGGGCCTGATGAAGCGCCAATCCGCGCGCAGCGGGGTTGGGTTCGACGGCATCATCGTGGAGACGACGGGCCTCGCCCAGCCGGCCCCGGTGGCGCAGACTTTCTTCGTCGACGAGGACGTTCGCGCCCGCACTCGGCTCGATGCGATCGTCACGGTGGTGGATGCAAAGCACATCCATTTGCGGCTTGAGGATGCCCCAGAGGCGCAAGAGCAAATCGCGTTCGCGGACGTGATACTCCTCAACAAGACCGACCTCGTCAGCGCCGAGGAACTCGCCGCCGTCGAGCGCCGCATCCGCGCGATCAATCCCACCGCGCAAATCCACCGCACGAAGAAATCCGAGATCGCCCTCGATCGCATCCTGGACCGCGGCGCCTTCGACCTGCAGCGAATCACCGAACTCGATCCGCACTTTCTTCCCGATCACGATTGCACCGATGCGTGCGATCATCATGACCACGATCACCATCATCACGATCACGCGCACGATCACGCGGACCATGTGAGCGCGGCCGGCATCGCCAGCGTGTCGCTCTCAAGCACGCGGCCGCTTGATCCGGAAAAGCTGCTGCCCTGGCTTAACCGCATCACGCAGGAGCGCGGGCCTGATATTCTGCGCCTCAAGGGCATCATCGCCTTTCCCGACGAGCCCAAGCGCTTTGTCATCCAAGGCGTCCACATGATCCTCGACGGCGATGTGCAGCGTGACTGGAAAGAGGGCGAGCCGCGCACGTCGCGTCTTGTCTTCATCGGGCGCAACCTCGATCGCGCGGCGCTCGAGGCGGCGTTCGCCGCGTGCGCGGCGTGAGCGCGCGCGTCTTCACCCATGGGCGCAGGCTCGCCCTTGGCGCCGCGCCGAGCGCGATCCATTGGCTCGGCGAAGACTGCGCCTTCGCGCTGGGCGACGGTCATGTCGTGATCGTTCAAGGCGAGGACACGCGCCGCGTCGCGGCGCATGACGGCGCGATCCTGTGCGCCGCGTCTCATCCGACGGGCGCCGGCCTTCTGACTGGCGGCGACGACGGACGTATCGCGCTCACGCGGATGGATGGCGAAACGCGCACCTTCGCGGCGTTGGGGCGCAAATGGATCGATCACCTCGCCGTCAGCGCCGCCTCGGGCCTCGTGATCGCCGCTCAAGGCAAGGACGCGATCGTGTTCAAGCCGCAGAGCGAGACGCCCACCCATCGCTTCACGCATCCCTCTTCGATCGGCGGCATGGCGCTCGACGCCAAGGGACGGCGCCTCGCCGTCAGCCATTATGGCGGGGCGACATTGCGCTATCCGTTGATCGCGGAGGATTCCGGCGTCGCCTTGAAATGGGCCGGCTCGCATCTGGCGGTGACGATGCCGCCCGCGGGCGATTACGTGATCACCGGCATGCAGGAGGCCGGCCTCCATGGCTGGCGCCTGCCGGACAAGCTCGATTTGCGCATGAGCGGCTATCCCGCCAAGACACGCAGCTTTTCTTGGGACAAGCGCGCCAAATGGCTGGCGACGAGCGGCGCGCAATGCGCCGTGCTCTGGCCATTCACGGGCAAGCAGGGCCCACAGGGCAAGCCGCCCATCATGGTCGGCGAACGGCCCGTGCTGGTCAGTTGCGTGGCCTTCCATCCAAGTGATGAAATTTTGGCGATCGGCTATGGCGACGGCGCGGTGCGGGTCGAGCGGCTCGAGGATCGCGCGATCGTCGAACTTGACGAGCCGGGGGAAGGCGCGGTCACGGCGATCGCCTGGTCGCCGAACGGCGCGCGCATCGCGTTCGCGGACGAAGGCGGGCGCGGCGCCATCGTCGCCATGGATTGAGGCTTAGACGTCCGGCGCGCTCATCCAGCGCCGCACCGCGCCAAGCGGCGAGACGGAGCGCTGGCGCAGCGCCGGCTCGGTCCAAATCAGCCCTCCGCCATGTCGGGCGCGCAGCCCCGCATCGATGACATGGCCACCGCACCGGCGCTGAAAATCAGGCGCGAGCGCCGTGCGCGCAAGCACGAGATCGAGCCCGCACGCGCGCTCGGCGGCGGGGGCATCCGCCACAAGCGCCGCCTCATGGCCATTCGGCAGGCGCCAGCGGCAGGCGTTCTCATCGCATCCTTCCGGCGGCGCGAGGAGATCGATGCGACCTGCCGGCACGCCGAGTTGCGCGCCGATCCGCTCACGCGCGAAGGCGGCGCCGCGCGCCGTGGCGATGACGCGCCATTCTTGTTCGTTCTCGACGCGCACATAGATGGCGCGCATTTCACTGTCATAGGCGAGCGCGGGACGCGGTGCGCCGATCGCCACCATCGCCGCCGCGCCGAGCCAGGCGAGCGCGCCCCAGCGGATCGCGCCCCGCCACAGGCAGCCCCACGCCACCGCCATCGCGACAAGCGGCAAGAACGCATCCGGCGGCCTCTGCACCGCGAGAACGGCCTCGGGACGTTCACCGAAGGTCGATCCAATCGCCGCGATCAGATCGAGCGCATCCGCCATGAAGCTCAGCGGCGCCTCTCCCAAGCCGAACGGGGCCGCGATCGCCGCGAGACCGGCCATCGGCGCAACCACGAACGTGATAATCGGATCGGCGGCGACGTTCGACACGAGGCCGTAAAGCGCGAAGCGCTGAAAGTGAAACAGCGCGAACGCATCCGTCGCAAGGCCCGCGACGAGACTTGTCACGACCATGAAACGCAGCGCGCCGCCGAGGGATTGCAAAGCGCCGACAAAAGGTCCGGGCGACGGCAAGGCCTCATGCGGCGCGCGCCGCGTCGCCTCGAACACGGCCACCAGCGCCGCCGTCGCCGCGAACGACATCTGAAAGCCCGGCTCGAGCACCGATTCTGGATAGATCAGCACGATCAACAACAACGCCAGCGCCAGGCCGCGCATCGAGATCGCTGGCCGATCGATCAAGATGGCGCCGAAGGCGACCGCGGCCATGATGAAGGCGCGGATCGCCGGCACGCTCGCGCCTGACACGACGAGATAGGCGCCTAGCGCGATGAGTGCGCCGAAGGCCGCGAGTTTGCGCACCGTGACGCGCAAAGCGAGCCAGGGGATAAGTGAGAAGGTCAGCAAAAGCGCCCCGAATACGAGGCCGCCCACCACCGTCATGTGCAAGCCGGAGACCGACAGAAGATGGCCGAGCCCGCTATCGTAGAGCGCCGCGCTGGTGTCCTCGTCGATCGCGCTCAGATCACCCGCGATGAGCGCCGCCGCGATCGCCCCGCCGCGCCCGGGCGCGGCCTCCAGGATCAGCGCGGAAAGGTCCGCCCGCATGGCGGCGATTTTCAGGAGCGCGCGGTTCCAAGGCTGAGCCGGCGGCGCGGCCAAGGTGGGCCTGCACGCGCCCCAGACATAACCAACTGCCCCAAGGCGCATGAAATAGGCGCGGCGCGCGAAATCGTAGGCGCCGGGGATCAGTGGCGGCGCAGGCGGCTGCAGGCTGACCCGACAGCGTACGGCCCTCCCTGGCGCCAGCGCAGTTCCTGTCCGGGTCGAGATGCGCACCAGCATCGGCGCGCCCTCAACGCCTTCGATCGCACGCACCAGGATGCGCATGCGCGTGCGCTCGCCGCCCTCAAGGCCAAGCACCCAGCCTTCGAGCCACACCCCTTCCAGAGGCGCCGCCAAGCGCGGGGCGGCGACGCGGTCCGCGCGCCATTGGGCGGCGCTCGCGCCCAGGCCCAGCGCAGCGCCCGCGATAGCCAGCGCCAGGATTAGGACGCGGCCCCCTTCAATCGAGGGCGTGGACGGGATCGGCGCGAACACAGCCAGCGCCCAAGCCCCGACGCAGAGAAACATCAAACTCGGCCCAGCCCATGTCGGAGGCTCGTTCGGCCAAAGCAGCCAGGCCGCCGCCCCGGCCAGCACCACAAGCGGAACCCATAGGATCCACCGATCCGCCTGCTGGCCCACTTGCGCCCTAAGGAACGCCGCCCACGCGCTAGGATCGAGCGCGCGGCGCATGCTAGAGACCACGCCGTCTCTTTCAGCGCCCCTTTTACGGATCGCCCCCTTTCTCATGAGCGTCGTCACGCGGTTCGCCCCCTCACCCACGGGCATGCTTCACATTGGAGGCGCACGCACCGCCTTGTTCAATTGGCTTTTCGCGCGGCGTCACGGGGGCAGCTATCTTTTGCGCATCGAGGACACCGACCGCGCCCGCTCCACCGAGGCCGCCGTGGCCGCGATCTTCGACGGGCTCGATTGGCTTGGTCTTGGCGCGGACGGGCAAACGACATTTCAATTCGCGCGCGCGGGTCGTCACCGCGAAGCGGCCGAGGAGATGATCGCGCGCGGCACGGCCTTCCGCTGCTATGTGACGCCCGAGGAATTGGAGGCGCAGCGCCAGGCGGGCGCAGCCGCGCGCGAGCGCTTCAAGAGCTTGAAGGAAGCCGGCGCGGGCGAGGCTGACATCGCGGAAGCGCAGGCTCAGGCGGCGTTGCTGAACCAGGCCTTCCGCTCGCCCTATCGTGACGGCCTAAAGGCGCCCTCGCCGCACGCGCCATACGTGGTGCGTCTTCGCGCGCCCGATTCCGGCGAGATCGTCAACGAGGACCTGGTGCAGGGCAGGGTTACGGTCGCCGCGCGCGATCTGGACGATCTCGTGCTCCTCCGCGCCGACGGCACGCCGACCTACATGCTCTCCGTGGTCGTCGACGATCATGACATGGGCGTGACGCATGTGATCCGCGGCGACGACCATTTGACGAACGCGGCGCGTCAAATCCCGATTTTCAGCGCCATGGGCTGGACCGCGCCCGCCTATGCGCATGTGCCGCTGATCCACGGCCCGGACGGGGCCAAGCTCTCCAAGCGCCATGGCGCCCAGGCGGTCCATGAATATCGGGACATGGGCTATCTGGCCGAAGCGCTCCTAAATTATCTCGCGCGGCTCGGCTGGAGCCATGGCGATTTGGAGCTCTTTACGCGGGAGGAAGCCGCCCGCGTTTTCGATCTGGCGCAGATCAGCAAGGGTCCGGCGCGGCTCGATTTCGACAAGCTCAATTCCGTCAATGCGCACTACATCAAGCTGGCGGACAATGCGCGCTTGGAGGCGCTGTTGTTCGACCATATCGCCGCTGCCCGCGACTGGCACGTAACCGAAGCGGCGCGCGCGCGCGTACGGCAGGCGTTGGACGTTCTCAAAACCCGGGCCAAAACGATTATCGACCTCGCAGACCAGGCCTATTTCCTGATCCGAACGCGCCCCCTCACGCTTGACGCAAGCGCCCAAAGGGCGATGAAGGACGAAGCGAAAGCATTGCTCGCGCGGCTGCGTCTCCATCTCGCCGCGGGCGTGTCCTGGGAAGCCGAGGAGCTCGCGTCGGCGCTTAAGGCGTTCGCCGCGGCCGAGGGCGTGGGGCTGGGCCAGATCGGGCCGGCGCTCCGCGCCGCGCTGACCGGGGGCGCGCCTGCGCCCGACCTGTCGGCGACGCTCGCTTTCTTGGGGCGCGAGGAAGCGCTCGCACGTTTGGACGATCAGATCTGACCGCCGGAGGACCGTGATGGAAAGCAAAGTAGTCAAGAAGCCGCCGGCGAGCCTCACCCTCAACAACCAGCAACTGGAATTGCCGGTCTATGGCGGCGTGGTCGGCCCCGACGTGATCGACATCCGCAAACTCTACGCCGAAACGGGCGCCTTCACCTATGATCCAGGCTTCACTTCCACGGCCAGCTGCGAAAGCCAGATCACCTATATCGACGGCGATGAAGGCGTCTTGCTCTATCGCGGTTATCCGATCGACCAATTGGCCGAGCATTCGAGCTTCATCGAGGTCTGCTATCTGCTGCTGCATGGCGAACTGCCGAACGCTGCGCAGCTTGCGAAATTCTCGAAGGACATCACCTATCACACGATGCTGCACGCGCAGTTCGACCGCTTCTTCGAAGGGTTCCGACGCGACGCGCATCCGATGGCGGTGATGGTGGGCGCGGTCGGTGCGCTTTCGGCCTTTTATCACGACTCGACCGACATCGACGATCCGCGCCAGCGCATGATCGCCAGTCATCGCATGATCGCGAAGATGCCGACAATCGCGGCGCGCGCCTACAAATACACCGCCGGCCAACCCTTCGTGAGCCCGCGCAACGAGCTGGATTATTCGGCCAATTTCCTGCGCATGCTGTTCGCGGTGCCGGCCGAGGATTTCGTGGTCAATCCGGTCCTGGCCAAGGCGATCGACGTCTTCTTCATTTTGCACGCCGACCACGAGCAAAACGCCTCAACCTCCACGGTGCGCGTCGCGGGCTCCTCAGGCGCCAATCCGTTCGCGTGCATCGCGGCCGGCATCGCCTGCCTTTGGGGGCCCGCGCATGGCGGCGCCAACGAAGCCGCGCTGAAGATGCTGGCCGATATCGGGTCCGTCGACAAAATCCCCGAATTCATCAAGCGCGTGAAAGACCCCAATGACGATGTGCGCCTGATGGGCTTCGGCCACCGGGTCTATAAGAATTACGACCCGCGCGCCAAGGCGATGCAGAAGCTCTGCCACCAAGTGCTCAACGAGGTCGGCATCACCGACGATCCGCTGTTGAAGGTCGCTGTCGAGCTCGAAAAGATCGCGCTGAGCGACGATTATTTCGTGAAGCGCAAGCTCTATCCGAACATCGATTTCTATTCGGGCATCACACTCAAGGCGATGGGCATTCCCACCTCCATGTTCACCGTGTTGTTCGCGGTGGCGCGCACGGTGGGCTGGATCGCGCAATGGACGGAAATGATGGAGGACCCTGCGCAGAAAATCGGGCGTCCGCGTCAAATTTATACGGGCGCGCCGCGCCGCGATTACGTGCCGATCTCGGGACGCACATAAGCAAGCACGACGTCGGCCGCGATCTCGGCGGCCGCGCGGCCGCCGCGCCCCATGGCGTCGAGCGCCTCGTTTTGCGCCGCGCGCTGGCGTGCGCGCGCCGCCGGATCGTCGAGGAGCGGCGCCGCCGCGGCCGCCAAATTGGCCGCGTTGAAGCGGGTTTGAATGAATTCAGGCGCGACCTCGCGTCCCGCCGCCACGTTCATCAGCGTGACGAAGCGAGACCTCAGCATGAGGAACCGGATGAGCGCCCAGGTGATCCAGCCGATTTTATAGCCAACGATCACGGGCGCGCCCTGCAGCGCGAGTTCCGTCGTCACCGTGCCGGAAGCGGCGAGCGCGGCGTCGGCGGCGGCGAACGCGTCGTCCTTCTCGCTCTCATTCAATACAAGCGCATCCGGTGGAGCGAGTTTACGCGCCGCGTCCTCAACCGAAGCCGCAACGACTGCCGCGAGCGCGAGTTGGGGACGCGCGCTTTTCAGCAGGCGCGCCGCTTCCCACAGGGTCGGCGCGACGCGCGCGATCTCGCTGCGCCGGCTGCCGCCAAGAACGAGCAGAAGCGGCGTGTCGGCGGCGAGCCCATGGCGCTTGCGGAAGGCCACGCCGTCGCCAGGGCGAAAACGTCCGAAAGCGGGATTGCCGCAGACGGTGCATGGCAGGCCATGAGGCTCGTAAAACGGCGTCTCGAACGCGTGGATGCAGATGAGATGGTCTACTGCCGCCGCGAGCGTCTTGGCGCGGCCAGGACGCGTCGCCCACACCTGAGGGCCGACATATTTGATGCGCTTGATCTGAGGCGCGCGCGCCTTGAGGCGCTGCGCGACGCGCAACGTAAAGCCCCACGAATCGATCAGCACCACGGCGTCGGGCGCGGCGGCGATGATCGCGGACGCCGCCTCATCGGCAAGCCGCGCCACGCGCCGCCACGCCATCAGCCCGTCGATGAAGCCGAGAATGGCCAAGCCCTCGATCGACATCGCGCTCGGCGCGCCTTCGCGCGCCAACGCTTCTCCGCCGATGGCTGAAATCTTGATCAGCGGATCGCGGGCGCGCAGGGCGCGCATAAGATCAGCCCCCAAGGCGTCGCCCGAGGCTTCGGCCGCCACCAGGAAGACATGACCGCTCATGGCGCGTCGGGCGCAAAGCCATAGACGTAAAGGCCGGCCGCATCGGCTGCGGATGCAAGCGCCGCGCGCTCGACGATAAGGGCGCCGCCCGCCTCCACCGCCACGCCCGCCAGGCCCGCCGCCTTCGCGCGGGCGATCGTCTCCGCGCCGATGGTCGGCAAATCGATGCGACGTTCCTGGCCTGGCTTGGGCCGCTTCAACAGCACGCCGCGCGGACGATCCGGCGATCCGCGAACGGCGCCCGGCAACGAGGCCACGCGCTCCAACATGCGATCGGTGCCTTCTTGCGCTTCGACCGCGAGCACAAGGCCATCGCACACGACGACGCCTTGGCCGATGTCCCATGCGCCCACGGCCGATGCGACCGCGGCCGCCTTGGAGATGTCCGCGCGCGCGGCCGCGTTCGGCATGAGCGCGCCGACCGCTCCCGCGCCGGCCAATAGAAAGGGCGCGACCTCATGGGCGCCGACTACGCGAAACCCGTCCGCCTCAAAATCCTCGACGAGCGTGCGCAATAGCGCGTCATCCCCCTTGGCCGCGCCAGCCAGGAGCTTCGGCGCCAAGGCCATGCCGCGTTCGTCAAGCCGCAAGGTCGCGAAATCGGGACGGCTGACGACGCCACCCATCACGACGGCGTCGCAGCCGGCGGCCTTGAGCGCCGCGTTGCGCGCGCCAATCTCTCCCGGTCCGAACGCGGCGCCAGGATGCGCCTCGAGCGCCGCATCGGCGAAACCTTCGACGCGCGCGACGAAGTATGCGGCCCCGGCGCGCGCGCAATGTTCAGCCAGCGCGATCGGCAATGCGCCGCCGCCCGCGACGATGCCGATTTTGCGCCAGCTGGACATGTCAGTCGCGCGGCATGCAGAGGGGACGCGCGGAATCGGCGCGGATGAAGGTCAGCATCTCCATCACTTCGGGATTGGAGGCGTACAATTCCTCGGCGTCCTCAAGGCGCTCCTGAAACGTGCCCTCCTCCGCGAACAGAAGGCGATAGGCCGAACGCAGATCGTGAATTTGGTCGCGGGTGAAGCCGCGCCGCTTAAGGCCGACCACGTTGAGACCGCCCAGATGCGCATGATTGCCGATGGCGGAGCCGAAGGGGATGAGATCGGTCGTCATCAAGGCGGAGGCGCCGACAAAGGCATGTCGCCCAATTCGGCAATGCTGGTGCACGCCCGAAAGCCCGCCCAGGAACGCCCAATCGGCGACGCGCACATGGCCGCCAATGGTCGCCGTTTGCGCCATGACGACATCGTCGCCGACGATGCAATCATGCGCCACATGCGCATTGCCCATGAAGAGGCCGCGCGAGCCGACGCGCGTCTCCGAGCGGCCCCGCACCGTGCCACGATGCATCGTGACGTGTTCGCGGATCGTATTGTGAGAGCCGATAATGAGCCGCGTCGGCTCGCCGCGATAGGAAAGATCCTGTGGCGGCGCCCCAAGGGCGGCGAACGGAAAGATCACGCAATCGGCGCCGATCTCTGTCAGCCGCTCAATATAGACATGCGCGATCAACTGGGTGCGCGCGCCGATCTTCACGTCCGGGCCGACGACGCAGCCGGGCCCGATCTCGACATCGTCGGCCAATTCCGCCTTCGGATCGACGATGGCGGTGGGATGTATCTTCGCCATCAGCGATCGCCCTTGGCGGCGGCGAACTCGCACTCCGCCACCAATTCGCCCCGCACCTCGACGCGGCCGCGAAACTTGAAGATGTTTCGCCGGGCGAAAACGACTTCGACCGGCATTTCCATCACGTCGCCCGGAAGCACTGGCTTTCGAAAGCGGGCGTTCTCAACGGACATGAACAGAATGACGTGCTTGCTCACGTCGACATCCAATGTCTTGGACATGAGCAGCGCGCCGGTCTGCGCCATCGCCTCGATCTGCAGAACGCCGGGCATCACGGGCGCATTGGGGAAATGGCCGGTGAAATGGGGTTCGTTGAAGCTGACGCACTTAATGCCGCGGATGGATTGGTTGGCGATGTAATGCGTCGCGCGATCGACGAGCAGGAAGGGGTACCGATGCGGCAGGCGCTGCAGCACTTCCGTGATGTCGATGGATTCGCCTTCAGTCTCCGCCATTGCGGCTTCCTGCTTTCCTTGAGAGCCATGCCGTCTCACGCAAAAATTTGCGCAGCGGCTTTGCGGGATAGCCGCCCCACGTCTCGCCCGCCGGCACGTCTTGCAACACGGCCGCGCCGGCGGCAAGGACGGCGCGCGCGCCGACTTGGCGATGGTCGCCAACGCCCACGCGTCCGCCCATGACGACCCCGTCGCCGATGCTGGTCGATCCTGAAATGCCGCCAAAAGCCGCGATCAGCACGCCGCGCCCGATCTTCACCTGATGCGCGACATGGCAGAGATTATCGAGCTTGGCCTCCTCGCCAATGACCGTGTCGTCAAACACGCCGCGATCGATGGTGCAGTTCGCGCCGATGGTGGCGCGGTCCTGGATAATCACGCGCCCGAGATGGGGCACATCCACAAGCCCGCCGGAATCGGCGGCGACGCCGAACCCCTGCTCGCCGATCACGGCCCCGGACAGGATCGTCACGTCATCGCCGATGAGCGCGAAGGATATCGCGGCATGCGCCCCGATGCGCGTGCGTCTCCCGATCGCCACGCCGGGCCCGATCACCGCGTGGGGCCCGATCTCCGCCTCCGCCCCGATCCGCGCGCCCTGGCCCACCACGACCCCCGGCCCAAGCCGTGCGCCCGCCTCGATGGCCGCGCTCTCATGGATCAAGATTCCGCTTTCCAGCCTGCGTGGGCGCACCAGGCGCGGAGCGAGGCGGGCGAACGCCGCGCGCGGCCGTGCGGCGATGATGACCGCGCCGACACGCGGCGCCGCGCTGGCCAGCGCTTCGGGAGCGATCATGGCGCCAGCGGTCGGCGCGACCGCCCCATCCGCCAAGCGCTCAAGGTAACAAAGATCGGCCGCGCCAGCCTGATCGGCGGGCGCGGCCCCATGGATGTGCAGATCGCCGTCGCCTGTCCAAGGCAGGTCGCCAGCAAGGGCGCGCACCGAGACGGGGCCGAGATGCTCGTAGAAGCGCGGGTCGATCATGGCCCCATCATAGCGCAGCCGCGCGCGCCTGGCGCGCGGCGCGAAATCAGCGGTTTTGCTGCTGCTGGGCCGGCGCTGTCTGACGCGTGACGTTGATCGTGCGCACGCGCTGATCGAGACGAGAAATCACATCCTGGGTGATGTCGGCGTTCTCAGCGGCGAGATGCACGGCGTTGCCATCAAGGACGGCGCTGGCCCGACGGGCGTTCATCACTTCGCGCACGATCGGCTCAAGCTGTTGATTGAGCGCGTTCAGCGCTTGCTGGCGGGTGAATTCAAGATCGCGCGCCTTGGTGACCTGCTGCTGGCGGAACGCCTCACTGCGCGTGTTGAGCGCCTGAATGCGCGATTGAAGGTTGTTGTCGCGGGAGATCTGCTCCTGGCTGCGCCCTTGCGTGGCCTGTTGCAGGTTCTGCGCCTCCGTCTGGATGGCGGTCTGTTCGGGGCGCAGCTCGCCTTGCATCTGTTCGGCGATCTGGCGGAGCTTGGCCTCCACGTCTCTCCCGGCGAGGGAGGTGGCGAGCACGCGCTCATACTCCATCACCACGACGGGCGATTGCTGCGCGAACGCGGCTGGCGCGGCCGGCGATGCGACGATCGCAGCGGCCACGAACAATACTTTCAGGTGACGCATGAGAGGACTGGCCTTTCTTTCGGCGCTCAGAACCGCGTGCGGGTGGAGAAGCGGAAACTCTCCGTGCGGTCGTAATCTTCCTTTTGGAACGGCTCGGCGAAGTCGAACTGCACCGGACCGAACGGGGAATCCCAGAAAATGCTGACGCCCGCCGACGCCCGCAGCGACGGATCATCTTCAACAAAAAGGCGATATGTGGACGGCGGGTCCCCGTAAAGATACTCGCGCGCCTCGCGCGCGCCGTCATCGACGGTGCCGAGCGTGCCGAATTCGGTGAATAGGGCGCCGCTCAGGCCAAATTGCTCAGGCAGACCGAGCGGGAAGCTCACTTCGATCGTGCCGATGGCGAAGACGTTGCCGCCGATGGCGTCCCCATATTGGGGCTCGCCGCCATCGATCGTCGTAACTTCGCGCGGCCCGATGCCGGCCACGTCAAAGCCGCGGAACGTCGCCCCGCCCTTGAAGAAGCGGTCATTGATGCGAATTTCGTCGTCGCTCCAGCCATAGATATGGCCTGCGTTCAGGCGGAAGCGCGCGACCACGTCCTGGAACAGGCCGTAATAGAAGCCCGCCGAGAATTCGGTGCGCAGATAATGCACATCGCCCCCAAGCCCGGCGAAATCCTGGCTGATCGAGAGATCGAAGCCGCGCGTCGTGGTGACGAGATCGTTTCGGCGATCCCAATTGAACGTGTACCCGACGACGGAGGTTAGGAAGCTGCCCTCCTGATCGCAGATCTGCGGACGGCCGACGAAATCGATCGCGCACTGGTCGATGAATACCGCCGTGTCGCTGTCGCCGTCGGCGTCCACCAGCCGATCTTCGATCTCGGTGTCGTCTTGAACGAGCGTGTAGGTGAGGCCAAGGCTCGTGCGCTCGGTCAGCGGGAAGCTCGCGCGCAGGCCCACGCCCGTCGATTGGTTTTCAAAGGACGCCTCGTCCAGGAAGTCCGTGCGCAACGAATAGAGATCAAAGCCCGCCGCGAGTTCACGCCCAAGGAAGCGCGGCTCGGTGAAGCGAATATCAACTTGCTGACGACGCGAGCTGGCCGATGCGCGCGCGCGCAGGAATTGGCCGCGACCGCGCAAATTGCGCTCGCTCACCGAAACGTCGAACAGGAACGAATCCGAGGACGAATAACCGAACGCGAAGGCCAATTCGCCCGTCGGCTGTTCGGTGACGTTCACGTTCACGACGGAACGATCCGGCGCAGAACCCGGCGCCTCCTCGACTGTCACGTCCTCGAAGAAGCCCAACGCGCGCACGCGCGAGCGCGAACGATCGAGCAGCACGCGATTGAAGGCGTCGCCTTCCGAAATACGCATTTCGCGGCGGATCACTTCATCGACCGTGCGCGTATTGCCCGTGATGTTGATGCGCTCGACGAAGACGCGCGGGCCTTCATTGACCTCGAACACCACATTGACTTTGCGGTTGATACGGTCGCGCTCGATATTGGGACGAATGTCCACGTTCGCGTAGCCTTGCGAGCCGGCGACGAAGGTCATCGCGTCGATCGAATCCTCGATCAGATCGCCCTTGAAAAGCTCGCCAGTGCGCACCGGCAGCACGCGCTTGAGCAAATCCTCCGGGACGCGATCGAGCTGCGTGCTAACGCCGATCTCGCCGAACTCGTATTGCTCGCCCTCTTCGATGGTGAAGGTGATGTAGAAATCTTCCTGGTCGGGCGTCAGCTCCGCGACCGCAGAAACGACGCGAAAATCGGCATAGCCGCGATTGGTGTAGAATTGGCGCAGCTGCTCGCGGTCATATTCGAGCCGGTCTGGATCGTAATTGTCGTTGGACGAGAAGAAGCGCCACCAGCGCGACTCCGCCGTGACGATCGCGCCGCGAAGATCGCGATCGGAGAAAGCTTCGTTGCCGATGAAATTGATGCTGCGAACGCCCGTGACCGGACCCTCGTCGATCTCGAAAATGAGATCGACGCGGTTCTGATCGAGTTCGCGCACCTGGGGCGTCACGGTCGCGGCGAAGCGTCCGGCGCGGCGATAGACTTCGATGATGCGCTGCACGTCCGCCTGGGCGCGCGCCGGCGTGAACACCGAACGCGGCCGCGCCTGCACCTCGTCCTCCAGATCATCCTGGCCGATGGCGTTGAGGCCCTCGAAGATCACCCGGTTCACGATCGGGTTCTCGATGACGGCGACAACGAGATCCTGTTCGCGCTGCTCGATCTGCACGTCAGCGAACAGACCCGTCGCGAACAGCGTCTTGAGCGAAAGGTCGATCTGCTCGGAATTGAAGGCGTCGCCGGGCCGCACGCTCATATAGGAGGTGATCGTCGACGGCTCGATCCGCTGATTGCCCTCAACAACGATGCGGCGAATGACGCCAGCCTGCGCCTGCGCGGCGTCGGCGGCCTGCGCCTCCCGCGGCGGCGCCGGCGCCGTTTGGGCTTCGGCGGTGGCGCCGAGCAGCGTTCCAGCGCCTGCGCCGACCGTGGCGACGGCGCCGAGCACGACATCCCGCAACACGCGATTCATTGCGCCCTCAATAATCTGGCGCTCCCCAGCGCCCGGCCCTTAAGACAGCATCCGTCCTGGAAAGACAAGGACGGGGCGCTGTTGGCGAACACTGCGAGATCAGCCCAAATTCAGATGGCGCTGAATGTCATTCCAGGTGGCGAACAAGAACAGCGCCCCCATCACGGCGATGCCGGCCCTGAACGCCCATTCCTGGGCCATGAGGGGCAACGGCTTGCCCCCTCGGATCGCCTCGATGGCGTAAAAAAGGAGATGCCCGCCATCGAGGATTGGAATCGGCAAGAGGTTCACGATCCCGACGGCGACCGAGAGGATCGCCGCCCAATGTACCAGCGCCACCAAAAGCTCGCCGATCTTGGTCAGAAGCGGCTCGTGCTGCTGCTCCAGCGCCATGGAGGCGATCTGGCCCGATTGATTCATGATCCCAATGGGACCTGAAATCTGATCGCCCGATTGTTTGCCGGTCACGACGTCGGCCACGTAGGCGCCGGTCATCGCCACGATCATCCAAGTCTGCTCGGCGCCCGTCTGGATCGCCTCGACGAAGCTCACTCGCTCAATGCGCCGCTCCTCGGGAAGCGTGCGCCGTTCGATGCCGAGGACCCCGATTGTACGAACGCCCTCCGGCGTCTGCACCTCGCGCGCGTCCGGCGTCACCGCGAGATCGACACGATCGCCCCCGCGCGAGACGGTTACGACAAGGCGCTCTCCGGCGCGGGCGGAGATGTGCTCCTGCAGCCCGCCGAAGGAGCCCACCGCCTGGCCGTCCACGGCCACGATCACGTCGCCTGGACGAAGCCCCGCGGCGGCGGCGGCGGAATTCTCAAGAACCCCGTCCACGCGCGCCGGCAGCGCCATGCGATCGGTGACGTCGCGCCCCATGATCATGAGGATCGCGGCGAAGGCGGCGATGGCGAAGATGAAATTGGTGATGGGGCCGGCGGCGACGACGAAGGCCCGCGCGGGTATGGGCTGCGCGTGAAAGAGGCCCTTGCGGCGTGCTTCGGCCAGCGCGGCCGGATCAGTGATCTGCTCCTTGGGCGCGCTGCTCATCGCGTCCGCGTCGTCGGCGAATTTCACATAGCCGCCGAGAGGCAGGGACCCGATCTTCCATTCCACGCCCTGGCGGTCCCGCCAGCTAGCCAGCGGCTTGCCGAACCCGATCGAGAACGTGTCGATGGCGACCTTGCACCACCGGGCGGCCTGGAAATGGCCGAACTCATGAACGAACACGACGAGGCTGAGCACCGCGACGAAGGAGCCGCCGTAGATCAAGATGGTCTGCAAGGTTTCGATCATATCGCCGGTGCGCTCCGCCCTTTGGCTGTTTCGTTAATGTCAGGCCGCCGCGAGCCGGCGCGCCTCCACGCCCGCGCAAGCGCGGGCCGCCGCATCGATCGCTTCAACCTCATCGAAGGATGTGGGCGAATTTGCGATCATACCCGTAACGGCTAGCGCCGACAAAGCCTGTTCGACAAGCCGGGGAATATCGAGAAAGCCGATCCGCCCCTTCAAGAAGGCATCCACGGCGACCTCATTGGCGGCGTTAAGGGCGTTCGTGGCCGCCGCCCCGGTTTCGAGCGCGGCCCGCGCCAAACCAAGGGCGGGAAAACGCGCCAGATCAGGCGCTTCAAAGGTGAGCGAGGCTATCCTGGCGAGGTCCAGCCGCTCCGCCGCGAACGGCGCCCGATCGGGCCAGGCCAGGGCGAACGAGATCGGCACCCGCATGTCCGGGGCCGCCATTTGCGCCAGCACCGAGCCGTCCACGTAGTGAACAAGGCTGTGCACGATGGATTGGGGGTGCACCAGCACGCCCAGCTTTGCGGGCGCCAGGTCGAACAAATAGGACGCCTCGATCAGTTCGAGCCCCTTGTTCATGAGCGTGGCGCTATCCACCGATATCTTCGCACCCATGGACCAAGTGGGGTGGGCGCAGGCCTGCTCGGGTCGCGCCGCCGCCATTTGCTCACGGCTCCAGGTGCGAAAGGGCCCGCCCGAGGCCGTCAGCGTCACCTGCTCGACCCGGTTCTGATTGGCCAGAACCTGGAAAATCGCGTTGTGCTCGGAATCGACCGGCAGCAGCCGCGCCCCGCTGGATTGCGCCGCCGCCCGCATCAGTGGGCCGGCGCACACGAGGCATTCCTTGTTGGCGAGCGCGATCGTGGCGCCCCGGCGCACCGCGGCGAGCGTGGGCGCAAGGCCGGCGGCCCCGACGATCGCCGACATCACCCATTCGGCCTCGCGCTCGGCCGCCTCCACGAGCGCGGACGGCCCCGCCCCCACCTCGATGCCGGGCAGCGCGGCCCGCGCGGTCTCCAATTGGTCGGCGTCCGCGACGGCCACGAAGCGCGGCCGAAGGCTGCGCACCTGCTCGGCCAGAGCCTCGAAATTGCGCCCCGCCGTGATCGCCTCAACCTCGATGTCGGCCCCGGCGGCCCGCAGCTCCTTGATCAGGGCCACGGTGGAGCGCCCGATCGAGCCGGTGACGCCAAGTATGGAGACGCGGCGGCGCAGTTCCTTCATGGGGCCAGCCCCAGAAACACGCGCGTCCCGTCCGGCCAGAGCGCCAAGGCCAGGGCCGTCGCAGTCACCGCCGCCATCAGTCCGTCGATCCTGTCCATCACGCCGCCATGACCGGGAATCAGCCCCGAGGCGTCCTTCACGCCGAAGCGTCGCTTTAAGAACGATTCGAAGAGATCCCCGCCAAGGCCGATTGCGGCCAGGACGGCCCCCGCCGCCATTGGCAGGGCAAGCGACGGCGCGGCCGTCGCGGCGGCGTACGCGCCCGCGCCGACGGCGCCCGCCAACACGCCCGCGCCGATGCCCGACCAGGTTTTCTGCGGCGACAGCGCCGGATGCAGTTTCGGCCCACCAATGCCGACGCCCCCGAGATAGGCGAAGATATCGGCGCTCCAGATCACCGCGAACAGGAAGAGTATGATCTCCAGCCCGCCTTCAAGGCCGCGCGTCCACACAAACAGCGCGCAAGGCGCGCCGACATAGAAAATCCCAAACGCCGTCTCCAAGCGGCCAGCCCAATCGCGCCGGCGCAGCGCCGAAAGCGCGGCGAAGGCTGCGAGCGCCCCGAGCGCCCAGATCGGCGCGCCCAGCGAAGCAAGCGCCACCGCGACGAAGCCCGCGAGCCCCAGGAACGCGAAGGCGTGCTGGACCGCGCCGGGCTCGCTCATCCGCGCCCATTCGAAACTCATCGCCACAACGGCCGCCGCCGTCGCGGCCGCGATCCATGGCCCGCCCGCCAGCGTGGCGCCGACGCCGAAGACCGCCAGCGCGACGCCGGAGGCGATCCTCGGCGCGATATCGTGGAAACGGCGAGGCGCGCTCAATTTGCTCACCCCGTCCTGCGGAACGCCGCCCGATCCAGCCTCAATCGCTCGAGCCCCTGACGCCTCCGTAGCGTCGGTCGCGGCGCCGGTACTCATCAATGGCGGTCTCCAAGGTCGACCTGTTGAAGTCTGGCCACAGCACGTCGAGGAACACAAGCTCGGCATAAGCCGCCTGCCACAACAGGAAATTGGAGAGTCGCAGCTCGCCGCTCGGGCGAATGACGAGATCGGGATCGGGCAAATCGGCGGTGTCGAGATAGCGCCCGAACGTCTCCGCATCGACGTGCGCCGGCTGAATCCTGCCGGCGGCCACGTCCTCCGCGAGACGGCGCGCGGCGCGCGCGATTTCGTTTTGTCCGCCGTAATTGAAAGCGATGGTCAGATCGAGCTTTGCGTTGTGCGCGGTGCGGGCTTCGGCGCGGGCGATGATGTCGAGGATGTCGCGTTCAAGCCCCGTGCGGTCGCCGATGATCCGCACGCGCACGCCGTCGCGCACCAGGCGGTCGAGATCGCGCCCGACATAGAGACGCATCAAGTCCAGCAGCGCATTCACCTCGTCGGGAGGCCTGCGCCAATTCTCCGTCGAAAAGCCGAACACGGTAAGATAGCGAACGCCGAGTTCGCCGGCCGCCTCGACCGTCCGCCGCAGCGCCTCCACGCCTTCGCGATGGCCAAGCGAGCGCGGCCAATTGCGACGCTCCGCCCAACGCCCGTTTCCATCCATGATGATGGCGATGTGGCGGGGCGCGCGTTCAGCTTGGGGCGACGGGGCAGGCTGGGCCATCGGCGGGCGCAGGCCTAGACCTGCATGATCTCCTCTTCCTTCGTGGCCAAGGCCAGGTCGATATCCTTGATGTGGCGGTCCGTGGTCTTTTGCACTTGCTCGCCGATCTTCTTGTGTTCGTCCTCGCTGATCTGCTTTTCCTTCTCCAAACGTTTGAGATGGTCCATCGCGTCGCGGCGCACATTACGCACGGCGACGCGGGCGTGCTCGGCGTATTTGCCCGCGAGCTTGGCCAGTTCGGCCCGGCGCTCGCCGGTCAAGGGCGGGATCGGGATACGCAGCGTCTGGCCGTCGACGATGGGATTGAGCCCGAGGCCGGCGGACCGGATCGCCTTGTCCACCGCGCCGACCACCGCCTTGTCCCAGATCTGCACCGAAAGCATGCGCGGCTCCGGCGCGGTCACCGCGGCGACCTGATTGATCGGCGTCGTGGCGCCATAGGCTTCGACCATGATGGGATCGAGCAGCGCGGAGGAGGCGCGCCCCGTGCGCAGGCCGGAAAACTCATGGCGCAGCGTCTGGATCGCGCCGTCCATACGTTTGGAATAATCCTCAAGTTCGAATTTGGGCGCGGCCGCCATTGCTTTCGTCTCCTGATGCCTCAGCCCGCACTGTTGGCGATGGTGGTGTGCACGCCCTCGCCCCGCAAGACCTTCAGAAAATTGCCGCGGTCCCTGATGGAGAAGACCACGATCGGGATCGCATTGTCGCGCATCAAAGCGATGGCGGAGGCGTCCATCACCTTCAAATCCTGGGTAAGGACGTCGCGATAGCCCAGCCTGTCATAGCGCTTGGCGGCGGGATCCTTCTTGGGATCGGCCGTATAGACGCCGTCGACGCTGGTGCCCTTGAAGAGCGCGTCGCAGCCCATTTCGGCCGCGCGAAGCGCCGCCGGCGTGTCGGTGGTGAAAAAGGGCTGGCCCATGCCGGCGGCGAAAATCACCACGCGCCCCTTCTCCATGTGGCGCAGGGCGCGGCGGCGGATGAAGGGCTCGCAGATGGCGTCCATCGGGATGGCCGATTGGACGCGTGTGAACACCCCGATCTTCTCCAGCGCCGCCTGCATGGCCAGCGCGTTCATCACCGTGGCCAGCATGCCCATGTAATCGGCCTGGGCGCGCTCCATGCCGGCCTCCGCCAGGGACAGGCCGCGGAAGATGTTGCCGCCCCCGATCACGAGACAGACCTGCACGCCCGAGCGCACGCCCTCGGCGATGTCCTCGGCGACCGCAGAAACGGTGTTCATGTCGATGCCAAAGGGCTTTTCGCCCATCAGCACCTCGCCGGAGCATTTCAACAGGACGCGCTTATAGCGCGGCGTGGGCGCGGACACGGGATCGACCATGGGCTCGACTCAGCAATTGCACGAGCGTCCTTTAACGGACCCGGGCGGCGGCGTCGAACGGCGCCGGCCGCCCTCCCCGGCCCAAGCCGGGAAGGGCGCGCGCGCTCAGGTCTGCTTGGTCATGGAGGCGACTTCGGCGGCGAAATCGTCCTGCTTCTTCTCCACGCCCTCGCCGACGGCGAAGCGGATGAAGCCCGTAAGGGCCACTGGGGCGCCAGCGGCCTTGGCGGCCTCCTTCAGCGCCGCTTCGACCGTCTGATCGGGATTGTGCACGAAGCCCTGCTTGAGCAGCACCGATTCCTCGAAGAATTTGCGCATCCTGCCTTCGGACATTTTTTCAATGACCGAGTCCGGCTTGCCTTGCGCCTTCGGGTCCTGACGGATCTGCTCCATGATGATCGCCTTTTCGCGCTCGACGCGGTCGGCCGGAACATCGGCGTCGGTCAGCGCGAGCGGGTTCGCCGCCGCGACATGCATGGCGATCTTCTTGCCAATATCCTCAAGCACTGGCTTCGCCCCGCTCGATTCCAAAGCCACCAGCACGCCGATGCGGCCCATGCCGTCGGCGACGGCGTTATGGATGTAGGACACCACCGCGCCTTCCTTCACCGAAAGGCGCGCCGAACGGCGCAGGGTGATGTTTTCGCCGATCGTGGCGATGAGCTGAGTGACCTGGTCGGACACCGACCCTTCCCCGCTCGGCGCCTTCGCGGCGAGCAGCGCCTCATGATCGCCCGTCGCCAGAGCGAGTTTGGCGAACGCGGCGGCCGCGGCCTGGAATTGCTCGTTGCGGGCGACGAAATCCGTTTCCGAATTGAGTTCGATCGCCGCGCCCTTCGCGCCGTCGAGCGCGACGGCGACGACGCCTTCGGCGGCGGCGCGGTCGGCCTTCTTGGCGGCCTTGGACAGGCCCTTCGCGCGCAGCCAATCGATCGCGGCCTCAAGATCGCCGCCCGTTTCGCTGAGGGCTTTCTTGCAATCCATCATGCCCGCGCCAGTCTTTTCGCGCAGGTCTTTCACCAGCGCCGCGGTGATTTCAGCCATCGGCGTGCTCCTTCATTCATGCGCCATTGGATGTGGCGTGCTTCAACGACAATGCTTCGCGGACCGCACGCGGCATGCGCCGCGCATCAATCTCAATTGGCCAATTCGGCGCCGGCGTCCGATTGCGCGAGCGTGGGCTCGACGATGGGATTGGCGGCGGCGCCGGTGTCGATGCCGGCGCGGCCCTGGCCTTCGGCCAAGCCGTCCAAAATCGCATCGGCGATCAGGTCGCAATAGAGCTGGATCGCCCGCGCGGCGTCGTCATTGCCCGGGATCGGATAGGTGACCTCGTCCGGATCGCAATTGCTGTCGACGATGGCGACCACGGGAATGCCCAGCTTCTTGGCCTCCTGGATGGCGATCGCTTCCTTGTTCGTGTCGATGACGAACATGAGGTCGGGGATGCCGCCCATCGAGGCGATGCCGCCGAGCGAACGGTCGAGCTTGTCGCGCTCACGCGTCAGATTGAGGATTTCTTTCTTGGTGAGACCCGCCGGCGCGTTCTCGCCGACAAGCGCCTCAAGCTCTTTCAGCCGCGCGATCGACTTCGACACCGTCTGCCAATTGGTGAGCGTGCCGCCGAGCCAACGCTGATTGATGAAATATTGCGCTGAGCGCTTCGCGGCCGACGCGATGTGCTCGCTCGCCTGGCGCTTGGTGCCCACGAAGAGGATACGCCCCCCGCTGGCGGCGACCTCACGCACCTTCAGCAGCGCCTGGTGCAGCAGCGGCACCGTCTGGCTGAGATCGATGATGTGAATGTTCGCCCGCGACCCGAACAGGTAGCGGTCCATCTTGGGGTTCCAACGGTGGGTCTGGTGACCGAAATGCGCGCCAGCTTCCAAAAGCTGACGCATGCTGAAATCAGGCAGCGCCATGTGTCTTGATCCTTTACCGGTTTGCCGCCGCGGGCTGACCCCGGCTGAAGCCGGAGACCGGATGGAGAAGCGGCCCGTATCTGACCGCCCCGCCGCGCCCGCGTGCGAAGTGGGCGGGGATATAAGCGCCTGCCCGCCAATGGGCAAGCCAGGGCGCAAGATCGCCTTAAAGCACCCGTTCGACCCCGCGCGCGGCCTTCATCGCGGCCCGCGCCGCTGGCCCCGCAGGATAAAGCCCCTTGGCCTTGAGCTCCACCTCGCGCCCATCGGCCAGCTTCAGGACAAGGCGCAGCGGCCGCGTCTCACCCCCAGCAGGCACGAGCGTGCGCAAGGTCTCGGCGAGCGCGTCCAGCGGCGCGCCTTCCTTCAGGATGATCTTCAGCTCCTCGCCGCCGACGCGCGCCTCCGCCGCCTCCACCGGCTCGAAATTGTCCGCGGCGAGCTTCAATTCCGCATCGCGCCAGCGGGCGCGGGCGCGGAACGCCGCCGCCTTGCCGACGATCAGCCGCTCGCGCGCACTAGCGATATGCTCCGGCATGATCATCACCTCGAACTCGCCGGTCGGATCGGAAAAGGCGGCAAACCCCAATTGGCCGCCCGATTGCGCCGGGCGAAACTTGATCGCGCGCAGCACGCCGGCCATCGCATAGGTGCGCGTGCCCTCGTGCTCGCCCTCCTCCGAAATGTCGGCGAACGAGGCCACGCGCCCCGGCGGCGCGTCCGCGAAGAACGACGAAAGCGGATGGCCGGAGAGATAAAAGCCGACGCTCTCGCGCTCGAAATCGAGCCGATCCTGCGCCGACCAGACCGCCGCCTTCGGCAGCACCGGCCGCACGCTCGGCTCGCCCGCGCCGAACAGCGAGGTTTGCGCGCTCTGGCGCTCCTCGGCGGCGCGCTGGGCATAGGCGACCAATGTCTCGCACGCAGCGAAAACGCGCGCGCGCTCCGGCTCGATACCGTCGAACGCGCCCGCCTTGGCGAGGTTTTCCAATTGGCGCTTGTTGATCGCCTTGGGGTCGATGCGCTCGGCGAAATCGAACAAATCCTTGAATCGCCCGCCGCGCGCCCGTTCAGTGACGAGGATCTCCATCGCCGCCATGCCGACATTGCGCACCGCGCCGAGCGCATAGCGCACCGCGCCCTCCTCGACGGTGAAATCGGCCGCGCTGGCGTTGATGTCGGGCGGGCGCACATCCACGCCCATGCGCCGCGCATCCTGACGGAACGCGGCGAGCTTGTCGGTATTGGCCGCGTCGAGGCTCATCGAGGCCGCGAAGAATTCGACCGGGAAATTGGCCTTCAAATAGGCCGTTTGATAGGTCAGCAGCGCGTAAGGCGCCGAGTGGGATTTATTGAATCCGTAATCGGCGAACTTGGCGCACGCATCGAAAATCGCCTCGGCGGTCTCAGGCGCGATGCCGCGCTCCGTGGCGCCCGATAGAAAGCGCACGCGCTGCTTTTCCATTTCCGCGCGGATTTTCTTGCCCATGGCGCGGCGCAGGAGATCGGCTTCCCCGAACGAATAGCCGGCCAGATCGCGCGCGATCTGCATCACCTGCTCTTGATAGGTGATGATGCCGAACGTCGGCGAAAGAATGGGCTCCAGAGCGGGATGGAGGTAGCCCCAATCGGTTTCGCGGCCGAGCTTGCGCGCGCAATAGGTGGGTATGTTCGCCATTGGGCCCGGGCGATAGAGCGCCACCAGCACGATCAAATCCTCGAAGCGGTCGGGACGCATATCGACGAGCGCGCGGCGCATGCCTTGGCTTTCCACCTGGAACACGCCCACCGTCTCGCCGCGTGCGAGCATTTCATAGGTCTTCACATCGTCGAGCGGGATGGCGCCGAGATCGATCGCCACGCCACGCTGAGCGATGAACTTGACCGCGCGATCCAGCACGGTGAGCGTTTTCAGGCCCAGGAAATCGAACTTCACGAGGCCCGCCGCCTCGACCCATTTCATGTTGAATTGCGTGGCCGGAATGTCCGATCGCGGATCGCGATAGAGCCCCACCAGATCGACCAGCGGGCGGTCGCCGATGACGACGCCGGCCGCGTGCGTGGAGGCGTTGCGGTGCAAGCCTTCGAGCGCACGCGCGATCTCCAGGAGCTCTGCGACCTCCGGCTCTTGCTCGGCGTGCTGCTTGAGCTTGGGCTCGATCTCGATCGCTTGCTCGAGCGTCACCGGATTGGCCGGATTGGCCGGCACCAGCTTGGCCAAGCGATCGACCTGGCCGAAGGGAAGCTGCATCACGCGCCCGACATCGCGCAGCACGGCCCGCGCCTGCAGCGTGCCGAACGTGATGATCTGCGCCACGCGCTCCTCGCCATATTTCGCGCGCACGTAATCGATCACCTCGCCCCGTCGATCCTGGCAGAAATCGACGTCGAAGTCCGGCATCGACACGCGTTCAGGATTGAGAAAGCGCTCGAACAGAAGGCCGAACCGGATCGGATCGAGATCGGTGATCGTGAGCGCCCAAGCCACCAGCGAGCCCGCGCCGGATCCCCGCCCCGGCCCAACTGGAATCTTCTGCGCCTTCGCCCATTGGATGAAGTCCGCCACGATCAAGAAGTAACCGGGAAAGCCCATCTGCGTGATGATGCGCAATTCGTACTCGAGACGCTCCGAATAGGCCTCTGGCGGCGCGGCTGGAGTCACTTCCGCCAAGCGCTTGCGCAGGCCCTCCTCCGCTTGGGCCCGCAACTCGGCCGGTTCGTCGCGCCCTTCGGCGCTTGTGAAACGCGGCAGGATCGGCTTGCGCTTCTCGGTGCGGAAGGAGCAGCGCTGGGCGATTTCCACCGTGGACTGGATCGCCTCGGGCAGATCGTCGAACAGCGCGCGCATTTCCGCGGCGGACTTGAAGAAATGCTCCTCGCTGACGCGCGGGCGATCCTCCGCGCCCAGATAGGACGACGCGGCGATGCACATAAGCGCGTCGTGCGCCTTGTGATCGGCCCGCCCGCGAAAGCGGATGTCGTTCGTCGCCACCAGCGGTAGCGACAATTCATAGGCGAGATCGACGAGGCGCTCCTCCACCGCCGCCTCGACGCGTTCGCCGTGCCGCATCAATTCGACATAGAGCCTGCCATCGAACGCCTCGGCCCAGTCGCGCAGCAGCGCGCGCGCGGCGTCGTCCCGATCGGTGTGAAGAAAATGCGCGAGCGGACTTTCCGTGCCGCCCGTCAGCAGCAAAAGCCCCTGCGCGTGTCGCTTCAGAAGTTCGGTCGAAACGTGCGGCTCGGCATTGGTGGGCGTATCGAGAAACGCGGCGGTGGAGAGGCGCATGAGGTTGGCATAGCCCTCCGCGCTCTGCGCCAAGAGCGCGACCTCTCCGGCGAGGCCCCCCTCGCCGCGTACGTCGAGCGCGAGGCCCATGATCGGCTGCAGGCCGCTCTCGGCGAACTTGTCGGAGAATTCGAGCGCCCCGAACAGATTGTTGGAATCGCACAGCGCCAGCGCCGGCATGTCGTGCTTGGCGCACAGCTTCGCCAGATCCTTCACGTGCAGCGCGCTCTGCAGCAGCGAGTACGCCGAGCGCGCACGCAAATGAATGAAACCGCTCATCGCTTTCTCCGCTCTTTTCGAGCCGCGCGCATAGGACCGCGATTCGGGTATGTTCTTATTTTGTTCCATGTGGAACGTCAACCAAGGCTCGCGCGCGGCGCCCTCCTATTTCACCCGGACGAGCTTGTGGTGATCGAGGGCGACGACCCGGTCCATGTATTGGGTGAGATCGCGGTTGTGCGTGGCGATGAGGGCGGCGGCCCCCTCGCTGCGGGTGAGATCGGACAGCGCCTTGAACACCGCGCCGGACGTATCGGGATCGAGATTGCCGGTCGGCTCGTCGGCAAGGATAAGCGCCGGCTTGTTGGCGAGCGCGCGGGCGATGGCCACGCGCTGTTGTTCGCCGCCCGACAATTGCGCCGGTTGATGGCGCAATCTCTCCTGCAGCCCCATCAGCACCAGAAGGCGCTCCGCCTCGCGCCGCGCGTCCGCACGCGCGCGCCCCGCGATCAGCATCGGCAGGGCGACATTGTCGAGCGCGTCAAACTCGGCGAGCAGCAGATGAAATTGATAGACGTAGCCGATGGTCGCACGGCGCAGCGCGGTGCGCGCGTCGTCCTCGAGCGTCCAGGCGGATCGACCGAGAATGAACACCTCCCCGCCGGAGGGCCGCTCCAACAGGCCGGCCGCATGCAGAAGCGAGGATTTGCCCGAGCCGGACGGGCCAATGAGACCGACGATTTCGCCCGCGTCGATGCTGAGATCGACCCGGTCGAGGACGGTGAGATTGGTGTCGCCGGATTTGAACGTGCGGCTCAGGGCGCGCAATTCCAGCACGGGATTATTCATAGCGCAGCGCCTCAACCGGATCGAGGCGCGAGGCGCGCCACGCCATCGGCAGCGTGGCGACGAACGACATCAGAAGCGCGAACCCGGCGACCGTGAACACTTCGCCCCATTCCACCTTCGCCGGCAATTGCTCCAACGAATAGACGTCGCCCGGAAAGAGATCGAAGCCGGTGAGCGCCTGAATGCCGTCCTGGATCGGATTGATGAAGGTGCAAAAGCCCACGCCCAGCAGGATGCCGCCGAACGTGCCCAAAACCCCGATCGCGGCGCCGGCCATGAAGAAGACGCGCAGGATCGCGCCTTGCGTCGCGCCCATGGTGCGCAAGATGGCGATGTCGCGGCTCTTGTTCTTCACCAGCATGACGAGACCGGAGGCGATGTTGAGCGCCGCGATGGCCACGATCATCATCAGAATAAGGCGCATCACGTTGCGCTCCACCACGAGGGCGCCTTCCAGGCTTTGGTTTTCAGCGCGCCAATCGAAGATGGTGACATCGGGCCCGAGCTTCTGGCGCAATTCGATCATGATGGGCAGCGTCGCGTCCGGATTTTGGATGCGCAATTCCAGCCTGTCGGCCGCCTCGCCGCGCGAGAACAGGATCTGCGCCTGCTCGATCGGCATGTAGATGAGCGCGGAATCGTATTCCGCCATGCCGACGCTGAACACCCCGCCGACGATGAATGTCTTGGCGCGGGGGCTCATGCCGAAGGGCGTGGGCGCGCCTTGCGGCGAGACGATCTGCACCGGCATGCCTTCGATCACGCGCAGGCGGCGCGCCAAGCGCTCGCCGACAATGATGGTCGGCTCCTCCACACCCTCGAATCCGTCGAGCGAGCCTTGGATGCTGCCGGAAACCATCGTCAGCCGCTCGAGGTCGCCCTTGGCGATGCCGCGCACATAGACGCCGGCGGCGGCGCCGTCGGCGGTGGCGAGCGCCTGCTCATCGATCAGGGGCGCGACCGAAAGTACGCCTGGAACGGTCGAAGCCGCTTGCGCCAGGCGCGCGCGCTCGCCCGCCGGATAGCCGACCACATCGACATAGACATGCCCGTTCACGCCGAGGATGCGCGACAAAAGCGTTTCGCGAAATCCGTTCATCACGCTCATCGTGATGATGAGCACGGCCACGGCGAGCATGATGCCGATGAAGGAGATAATCGAAATCATGGCGACGCCGCCATGCGCGCGCTTGGCCCGCAAATAGCGGCCCGCGAGCGCGCGCTCGAACAAGCCGAAGGGCGGCGCCGATTGAGCGGACATGGGCGCGCTCTGCATATGGGTGGCGCTGTCGGCCGCCATGTCGCTCACCTCAATAGGCCCGGGAGATGATGATCTCTTCCACCGCCGGGGCGCCGGAAAAAAGGCACGGACCGAAGGAAGCCGGCTGGGCGAGCGGCGCATTGCGCAAGGTGAGCTTCAACCGTTTCAGCTTTTCGTCGATCGCATCGAGCGCCGCGCCGCCGGGACGCGACCACGGCGCGCGCACCCAACCCTTGAAGCCGCCGCTCTCCTCGTCCGCCCCGAAATATTCGGCGAGTTCGTCGAGGGAATTGATGTCGGTTCGGATATTGCCGTCGAGCCGCGCCTGCGCCGCCGCGCGGAGCGTTTCCTGAATCGACGCAAGGAGCGCGCCGATTTCATGGACGAATTCGTCGCGCGCTTTGGTGTGCGATTTCACCTTCTCGCCGTCGCGCAGCAGATCGCGGCGCAGATACGTCACCTGTCCATTGGCGGCGTCGCGCGGGCCGATTTCGCAGATCACCGGCGCGCCGCGCCGCACCCAATCCCAGCGCTTCTCGGCCGGACGTCCATGCTTCATGTCGACATGCGCGCGCAAGCGCTCGCCGAAGGCGTGTTGAGCGTTCAACGCGTGCGCCAGTTCCTGACAATAGGCGATAAGGTCGGCGTCTTCGGGCTTGTCGCGCAGCATCGGCACGATCACCACCTGGCGCGGCGCGATGGCCGGCGGCGTTCTCAGGCCGTCATCGTCGCCATGCGTCATGATGATGCCGCCGATCATCCGCGTGGACATGCCCCAGGACGTGGTGTGGCAGAGCTGCAGCGCGCCGGACTTGTCCTGATAGCGGATGTTCTGCGCCTCGGCGAAATGCGTGCCCAGATAGTGCGAGGTGGCGGCCTGCAGCGCCTTGCCGTCCTGCATCATGGCTTCGATGGAGAAGGTATTGTCCGCGCCCGGGAAGCGTTCATTCGCGGGCTTTTCGCCGACCATGACGGGCATGGCCGCGGCGTCCTCGGCGAAGGCGCGATAGACCTCGAGCATACGCAACGTCTCGGCCATCGCGTCCTCGCGGTCGGCGTGGGCGGTATGGCCCTCCTGCCACAGGAATTCAGCGGTGCGCAAAAACAGGCGCGTGCGCATCTCCCAGCGCATCACATTGGCCCATTGATTGGTGAGCAGAGGCAGGTCGCGATAGGATTTGATCCAACGGCTCATGGCGTCGCCGATGATCGTCTCCGAGGTCGGGCGGACGATGTAGGGCTCTTCCAACGCCGCGCCGGGGTCCGGCTGCAGCTTGCCGTCTATGCTTTTCAGCCTGTGGTGGGTGACGACCGCCATTTCCTTGGCGAACCCTTCCACGTGCTCGGCTTCCTTGGCGATGAAGCTCATCGGAATGAGCAGGGGGAAATAATAATTCTCGTGCCCGGTCTCCTTGATGCGCCGGTCCAGATCGCGCTGCACCTGCTCCCAGAGGCCGTATCCCCAGGGCTTCATGATCATGGAGCCGCGCGTCGGCGAGGGTTCGGCCAGATCGGCCTCGCGGCAGACGGCCTGATACCATTCAGGAAAATTCTCGGCGCGTGTGACCTTGAGGGCGTGGAAATTCATCAGCTCGGCTCCGGGCGGGCTGAGATAGACCGCCCCGCGCGGACCCGCCAGCGGTTAACACGCTGTTTACGAAGGGGGGCGAGCCTGCGGGCATTGGAGGAATCGCCCATGTTTCTGTTCGGCCGGCATTCCTGGCGCGGAAAAAGCGGCAAACGCTACCGCTTCAAAACGGTTCTGACCAAGCGCGGGCTGCCGCCGGAGGGCGTGCCCGGGCTCTACGTCTTCGTGCGCCGGCGCTGGGTGTTTTTCCTGGAGCCGCTCTATGTCGGCAAGGCGGCCGATCTGCGCTCGCGCCTGCTCGGCCATGAAAAGTGGGGCAGAGCGTATTGGTATTACGGAGCGACCGAGCGCCAGGCGCTCGGTCCGATCGCGGAAGAGGCCGATCGGCGTGAGATGGAGGAGGATCTCATCCGAGACCTCAAGCCGCGCATGAACGACGTCGCCATCCCCGAGGCCGCGCGGCCGGCGGGCGCCAAGCGCCGCCGCGGCCGCAAGCTCGCCCCGGCTTGACCCGGAAGCGCCTAGGCGTCAGACGCGCTCGCCATGGGCGCGCCTAAGTCTCTCCTCGCCAAGGTCGCCGACTTCATCACCAACATGGACGCCCGCGCGCTCCGGGCCCTCATCGTCACCTTCGCGCTGTTCGCGGTGGTCGCGGCGATGCTGGTTGTCGGACGCCTGTTCTACGGCGAAGAGATCGCCGCCTGGGTCGAACGCTGGCTGGGCGGAGCGGAACGGGCGCATTGGGGCCTGCCGGCCGCCATCATCGCCTTCACGCTGGCCGCCTTCGTCGGCGCCCCCCAATTTGTCCTGATCGCGGCCTGTGTGGTCGCCTTCGGGCCCGAGGTCGGCTTCTGGTGGAGCTGGATCGCCACCATCGTTTCGGGCGCGGTGACGTTTCTGCTCGGCAAAGTCGGCGGCCAGCAGATTTTGGCCCGCTATGCCGGCGCCACGGGCGGGCGCTTCACCCGCTTCATGGGCAAGAACGGCTTCCTCGCCAGCTTCGTGATCCGGTTCGTCCCGTCCGCGCCGTTCATCGTGGTGAACATGGGCATGGCGGCGGCGGGCGTCGGCTTTCTGAGCTTCTTGGGGGGCCTCGCGCTGGGGGTTCTGCCGAAGACCGCGATCGTCGCCTTCGCGGGCGACGGCATCCTCGATGCGCTGGAAGGCAAGCTGGGCGCGGCGCTGCTGGCGGGCCTTGCGGCCATTCTGATCTGGTTCGCCATCGTTTTCGGCGTCCGCCGACTGGTCCGACGCCTTGAAGGCGATCAACCCTGACGGTTGCGCCAAGGGCGTCCTTCGGCTAGCAAAAACGTCGATGTCGATCGCGCCGCGCCTCCTTATCGGGTCGCTTCGGAGCCTTAGGGGCCCCGGAGCGCGTTGATGCGCCGGTCGGCTGGAGCCGCCGGCGGCGCGCTTCGGGGATGAACGAGCCCTCCCCTTCCAGACCGATCCCAGGACTTTTCGACATGACTGCTCAATCAGCCCACGTCCGCATCTTCGACACCACCATGCGCGACGGCGAACAATCGCCCGGCGCCTCCATGACGCTCTCCGACAAGCTGGAGATCGCCGCCGCCCTCGATTCCATGGGCGTCGATGTGATCGAGGCCGGCTTCCCGATCTCTTCGAACGGCGATTTCGAGGCGGTGAAAGCCGTCGCCGGCATCGTGGAGAATTCCGTGGTGTGCGGCCTCTCGCGCGCCGGCATGAAGGACATCGAGCGCGCCGCCGAGGCGCTGCGTCCCGCCAAGCGTTCCCGCATCCACACCTTCATCTCCACCTCGCCGATCCATATGAAGCACAAGCTCCAAATGGAGCCGCATCAGGTGCTCGACGCCGTCACCGCCTCCGTGGCGCATGCCCGCAAATTCACCGACGACGTGGAATGGAGCGCTGAGGACGCCACGCGCACGGAGCGCGATTTCCTGCGCCGCTGCGTTGAGGCGGCGATCCGCGCGGGCGCGACCACGATCAACATCCCGGACACCGTCGGCTATTCGTTTCCCAGCGAATACCGCGCGATCTTCGAGGATCTGATCGCGAACGTGCCGGGCGCCGACGCGGTTGTATTCTCCGCCCATTGCCACAACGATCTCGGCCTCGCTGTCGCCAATTCCATCGCCGCCGTTCAGGGCGGCGCGCGTCAGATCGAATGCGCGATCAACGGCCTTGGCGAACGCGCCGGCAACGCCGCGCTCGAAGAAATCGTGATGGCCCTGCGCGTGCGCGGCGACAGCCTGCCCTATCGGACGCAGGTGGAAGGCCCCAAGCTCATGCGCGCCTCTCAGATGGTGGCGCGGATCACCGGCTTTCCGGTTCAGTATAACAAGGCCATCGTCGGCAAGAACGCGTTCAGTCACGAAAGCGGCATCCATCAGGATGGAATGCTGAAGAACAGCCAGACTTATGAAATCATGCGGCCCGAGGATGTCGGTCAGGGCCAGACCAATCTCGTGATGGGCAAGCTCTCCGGCCGCCACGCCTTCAAGGAAAAGCTGCGGGATCTCGGTTTCGAACTGGCCGACAACGCCTTCACCGACGCGTTCACCCGCTTCAAGGAATTGGCCGACCGTAAGCGCCACGTCTATGACGAGGACATCGTCGCCCTCCTGAACGACACGATCGCGCACGAGCATGACAGTGTGCAGGTCAAGCGCCTGCGCGTGATCGCCGGCACGGACGGCCCGCAAAGCGCGGAAATCACATTGGTGATCGACGGGCAGGACGTTGTGCGCGCCGCCACCGGCAATGGCCCGGTCGACGCCGTGTTCAACGCCATCAAGGCCGCGGCCCCGCACGAGGCGACGCTTGAGCTCTATCAAGTCTCCGCCGTCACCGAAGGAACCGATGCGCAGGCGGACGTCAGCGTGCGCCTCTCCGCCGGCGGCAAGGTCGCCGTGGGACGGGGCTCCGAGGCCGATACGCTCGTCGCGTCCGCCAAGGCCTATGTCGCCGCTCTGTCGCGCCTGTTCGCGCAGCGCGAACGCGGGCCCGACGCGCAAGAACTCGGCGCCGCCTAAAGCCGCCCCGCGCACCAAGAGGAGCAGGTCATGCTCTGGCCGCTCCTCGTCGTGGGCGCCGCCGCGCTTCAGGTCGTGCGCAACGCGGCCCAGCGCAGCCTTACCGATGGGCTGGGCGTATGGGGCGCGGCCTATGTGCGCTTTCTCTACGGCTTGCCCTTCGCGCTTCTATGGACGGCGCTGATTCTCGCATGGCGGGGCCCCAGCGGGGCGTTCTCCGTGCCGTTCCTGAATTGGATCCTCCTCGGCGCGAGCGCGCAATGGATCGCCACAGCGGCGCTGGTGCTGGCGATGAGCGGGCGCGGTTTCGCGGTGGCGACCGCGCTGCAGAAAACCGAGATTCTCGGTTCGGCCGCGCTTGGCGTTTTGCTCATCCAAGACGTGCTGAGCCTGGGCGATTGGGCTGGGGCCGCGCTCGGCACAGCCGGTGTCGTCCTGATGTCTCGCCTCAGCGTGACGCGCGATGCGCTGATCGCGGCGATCGCAGGCGCGGGTGCGGGCCTCTTGTTCTCGGTTTCAGCCGTGTCCTATCGCGCCGCCACGCAAAGCTGGGGCGGTGATGAATGGGTGGCTGGCGCTGCGTGCCTCAGCGTGACGCTCGCGGCGCAATGCATCGGCGGCGCGATCGCCATGGCGCGCTTCGCGCCCAACGCGTTGCGCGCCGCGCTCGCCGCATGGCGCCCTTCGCTCGTGCCCGGCGCGGCTGGCGCGTTCTCGTCAGCGCTTCTCTTCACGGGTTTCGCGATGGGCCCTTCAGCCGCCGCTGTCAAAACGGTGCAGCTGGTGGACGTGATCATCGCATGGGCGGTGTCGAAGCGCCTCTTTCAGGAACGCACCAGCCTTTATGAGAAGCTGGGCGCGGCGATGATCGTCGCCGGCGCTTTGACGGTGCTTGCGCTCTAGAACGAAGTCGTCACCGCGAGGCGCACGCTGCGGCCAGGGCGAGGCAGAACATCCTTCAGGAAAGAGGAATGCACGCGCACCTCCTCGTCCGAAAGATTGCGTCCGTCCAAGACAAACGCGAGCCGATCATTGGCGCCGAAAGGACGCCAAGTGGCGCGCACATTCACGACGGTGGAACCTTCCGTTTCGGTCTCGAATGCCGCGATGCGATCCTGGTCGGCGAGATCGACGCCTTCGAGACGCAAGGAAAGGTTCTCGCTCTCCGCGCTTACCCCAAGCGTGATGCTGCGCGGAGGAATGCGCGGCACGTTTCCCCCGCCCTGAAACTCCGCGCGCACCCAATCGACCGAGGCGTCGCCCGTCCATGTCCAGCCGCCAAGGCGCGCGATTTCCAGAGCCGCCGAGACTTCGCCGCCGGTAAAGTCCGCGTTGCGGCTTTCGAACGCATAGACCGGCAATATAAGCTCGTCTCCGGATAGTCCGCCGGGGATCGACGCCTCATCCGGCGCGAAGCCGGACGGGCCCCCATTTTCCTCATCGTCGAAGAAGATTTCGCCGGTGGGGGACAAGGCGATGAAATCCTCGAAATCGATCTTGTAGAGATTGGCCTCGAAGCGGATGCGCGCGCCGGTGTAGCGCAGCGAAATCTCCATCGAGTTCGCCACCTCGATGTCGAGATCGGCGTCGCCGATCTCATAGGCGTTGGTGGCGAGGTGCGGCCCCAGCGCGAACAATTCGACCGCCGTCGGTGCGCGTTCCGTGCGCGCGAGCGTGCCGCCGAGGAACCAGCCTTCCGCCGGACGCACGAAAGCGCCCGCGGAAAAGCTCAGCGCGTCGAAGTCGCGGCTGATGACGCCCCCGCCCTCGGGCGCATGTTCGTGTTCGCGCCGTTCAAGACGCACGCCGCCCTCGAAGCCGCCAATGCCGGCGTCGTAGCGCTGTACGACGAACACGCCGACATCGCGCGTGGATGTGGGGTCGATGAATTTCTCTTCGCCGTCGGCGGCGAAATCGACATCGCTGAGCTGCACGCCCAACGCACCGCGCAGGCGCTCGGACAGGCCGCGATTGTGGACTTCCAAGCGCGCCTCGTACCCCTCATTGGTGAAGACCGTGCCCGCCGCGCCATCGCCTTCGAACTCGGTGTGCTCATAATCGGCGCTTTGCACCGCCCAATCGAAGCGATGGAACGGCCCAAGCGCGATGCGCACGTCGCCGCGCGCTTCTATGCGTGTCTGCTCAAGCTCGATGCGCCCGCCCGGCTCGGCGGGATCTTCAACCGGCAGGCCATATTCGGACTCGATCCGATTGATCCCGACGCCCGCGAAGCCCCAATCGCCGACGAAGGATGCGCCGCCGCTATAGGATTGCAGCTCGGCGAACGAATTGGGCGCTTCTCCGGACGCACCGGTTCCATCCACATTTGTGGCGCCGGGAATTTCGAAATCCTCCGTCTTGCGGCCAGAGGCATCCAGACGAAGAACGACGGGGCCCACCCCGACAGCGCCGGCGATCGCGCCCTCGCGGCCTTCATTCACGGACGTATAGGCGGCGAGCGCATCGATCGCGTAACCACCTTCCGGCGCGCGCGTTGGGATCGATTGATCCAGGATGTTGACGACGCCGCCGACGGCGTTGCCCCCATAGGCGAGCGCGGCGGCGCCGCGCAGCACCTCGATGCGCTCCGCGTCGAGACCGTCCGAGGTGAGCGCGTGGTCCGGGCTCGCGGCGGCGGCGTCGATAGCGCCGACGCCGTTCTGCAGGATGCGGACACGCTCCTCGCCGAGACCGCGAATGATCGGACGGCTAGCCCCGGCGCCATAATTGGTGCTCGCCACGCCGGGAAGGGAATCCAGCGTCTCGCCCAGTCCGCCATTAAGGCTCTCGACGATGGCGCCGCGATCGAGAACGACAACGCCCTGCAGGCTGTCGATGCGGGCGCCTTCGAGAGGCGCGGTGACGACGATCTCATCGGACTGAACCTGCGCGGCGGCGGAGGCGCACAAGGCAATCCAAGCCGCCCCGCTCGCGGCGCTCAAACGAAGCATCATCCGGACCCTCATAATGTTATAATATAACGATTAGAGGGAGAGCTCGTGGGCCGCAAGCGCTTTGGCGCGCTAATCGTCGCTGGGCGCGGGACTGGGTTCGCAGCGCCACACCACGCGCTGGCTTGGAACGCCCTCGGCGAACGGGGTCAAAGCCGCGTTGCGCCGGGCCACCTGATCGCGCGCGGCTTCACCGGCGCAAGCGTCCGGCGGCGCTTCGCCTCCGGCCGCGAGCGCGGCGCTGAAGCTTGAATCGTCCAACAAAAAGCGCTCGCGCACGAAACGGCGCCCACGCGGGTCCAGCGTCAACACGTCGAGCTTGCCGGCCGACAGAAGGACACGCTGGTAGGCACGTCCCTTTTCCGCCGGCGCATAGAGCGTGCGGCCATTGATGCACAGATCCCCGCTGGCGGTGAATTGCAGCTCGCTCTCCCCCTCGGCGTTGCGGCTCGCCGCGCGATCGAGACGGCACAATTGCGATCCGGCGAAGGCCTGCGGGGCGGCGCGATCGCCAAGAAAATCGCGGGCGCGCCACAGCGAAACGCCCACCGCCACCACCACGACTGCGGCGATCGTGGCCCCCGCCACGACCGCCAAAACGCCCGGCGCGCCACGACGCATATGGACGCGATGATGGTGCTCCTCCCCTTCCGGCCGCGCCTGTTCGGCCGATCCGTGATGCTCGGGCCGGCGACCGAACACGATGGCCGCCAGCACGATGACGGCCACAAGGAGCGCGACGGTCCCGCCCATGAGGATCAAAACGGCGATCCGGGTCAGCCTGTCGGCTGTCTCCAGCTTGGCGGCCAGTTCTCGATTTTGCGCCTCGAGGGCGTCCACGGTGGAGGCGCGTTCCGCCTCGATGCGCTCCGAGAGGTTGAGGCAGCGCTCCTCCGTCGTGATCGGGCGCACGCCGGCGTCCTGCAGAAAGGCGATGAGCTGGGGCGACCGGGTGGCCATGGACCGGCTTTCCGAGGCGTCGGGGCCCCGCGCCCGCCACGTATTCACGCCGATCACCCGTCCGCACTCGTCGAGCAGCGGCCCGCCGCTGGAGCCGGAGCTGATCGCCGCTTCGTGATTGATCGTGGGGATGGGATCGCCCGTCGGCGCGCGGTCACGCAGCGACGCGATGGCGCCCGTGGTGCGCGAAGGGGTCGTCGGGCGCACCAATTCGTCGGCGGGGCGGCTGAGATCGTCCACGTCGGGATAGCCGAGCGCGATGATCGCATCGCCGGCGCGGGGCTCGGCCACAGAAAGCGTGAGCGGCTGCAGCCGAACCCCGCCGCGAAATTCCAGCAGGGCAAGGTCCGTCAAAGCCGAATAGGAGACGATCCGGGCGGGAATCATGCCGTCGCCGCCCGGGGCGATGATGGCCACGCCCCCACCCGGCTGTTCGCGCGCCGAGGCGACCACGTGGGCGTTGGTGACCACCAGATTTTCAGCGACGACGAAGCCAGAGCCCGTTCCGAACAGCGCCCGCCCCTGCGCGTTTTCGATGATCACGGCGACGCGAACTGTGGATAATTCAGCGGTGTCGACGCCTTCCTGCGCGCGCGCGGGCGCACCCCACAGAAGCGCGAGCGCCAAAACGCAAAGCCGCACCAATGCCCGCACGCCCGACCGCACCATTCCTGGCCCCACGTCCTCGCCGCGCCCGCGTTTGGCCGGCGCCGGCGCACCCCGGTCCGCCCCTTGCATCAGGCGGAGCGTCGCGGCAAGCCTGTTGCTTCGATGATGGGGCGACTCGTGGGGCGGCGTTCGCGGGCTAGGGCTCGCGGCGGCCGCTGCGCGTCGCCATATCGCATGTACGGCGAAGAAGTCGCCATGACGATGACGGATTAACAAGGCTTGTCTGCTAAAGGCTGCACCTTCGGCGGATCGCGCCGCAAATTGTTCGGTTAAGAGGCGTTGACGGATGGTCGGAACATTTTTCGGTCTTGTGGCGCCGGATCTCGCGATCGACCTGGGGACCGCCAACACCCTGATTCACGTCAAGAATCGCGGGATCGTTCTCGATGAGCCCTCGGTCGTCGCCTATGTGAACGAAAACGGACGCAAAGTGGTCCATGCGGTCGGCGCCGAAGCCAAGACCATGCTCGGCAAGACGCACAAGAACATGGAGGTCATCCGCCCGCTGCGCGACGGCGTCATCGCCGATTTCGACGTGGCCGAGGAAATGATCAAGCAATTCATCAAGAAGGTGTTGCCGCGTCCCAGCCTCATCAGCCCGCAGATCGTGATTTGCGTGCCCACGGGCGCGACGCCGGTGGAGCGGCGCACCATCCTGGAAAGCGCCCAGGCCTCCGGCGCCCGCCGTGTGCATCTGATCGAAGAACCGGTCGCCGCCGCCTTGGGTGCGGGCCTTCAGATCGATGACCCGTCGGGTTGTATGGTGGTGGATATTGGGGGGGGCACCACCGAAATCGCGGTGCTGTCGCTTGGCGGCCTCGTCTGGTCCCGCTCGCTGCGCGAAGCCGGCGACAAGATGGACGAAGCCATCATCCAATATCTGCGCCGCACGGAAAATTTGCTGATCGGCGATTCCACCGCCGAGCGGATCAAGAAGGAGATCGGCACGGCGCGCGCGCCCGATGAAGGTTCGGGCATGTCCATGCCGATCAAGGGCCGCGACAACCTTTCCGGCGTGCCAAAGGAGATCACGGTTACTGAAGCTATGGTGGCCGAAGCCCTCGCCGAACCCGTCACGCGCATCGTCGACGCCGTGCGCCAGGCGTTCGAACAGATGCCGCCGGAACTCGCGGCCGATATCTACGATCATGGTCTCATGCTGACGGGCGGGGGCGCGCTGCTGCGCAACCTTGACCTGGTGCTTCAAGAGCGCATTTCGATCCGGGTGTCGGTGGCGGACGAGCCGTTGCGCTGTGTGGTCAAGGGCTGCGGAATCGCGCTCGAAAAGCTGAACACGCCAGAGGCGCGCCGCCTGCTGACTCTGGAAGTGTAGGCGCCGCGCGGGGCGGGCCGGGAGCGCGTAGACTTGGCTAAACGAGCTCGCAGTTCACGACGCGCCGGCGCGCCAGAGATTACGCTCGGGGTCGCGGTCGCGGCCATATTGCTCGTGGGCGCGCTTTTTCTCGTGGCGATGCGGGTCACGCAGACCGCGCCCGTCGGCGATGACGTGGCGAGCGCCGCCGGACGCGTCGCCACCGCTCCCGCGCGCGCCGGTGAAACGCTGCTGGGCCGCCTCGCCGGCATGTGGACCGCGACCGAACGGGTCGCGGAGCTCGAAGCCGAGAACCGCGACTTGCTGGCATGGAAGGATTTGGCGGAACGGCTGGCCGAACGAAACGCCCGGTACGAAGCGCTGCTGCGCCTTCCGCCCGATCACTTCGGCGCGGGCGCCGACATGGACGAGGCGATCGCCGCGCAATTGGTGCTCGATAGCGGCGGCCCGTTCACGCGAACCCTGGTGGCGAACGCGGGAACTGATCATGGCGTGCAAGTGGGCTATTTCGCCGTCAACGAACACGGCCTCATCGGGCGCGTGGTGTCGGTGGGTCGGCGCTCGTCCCGCATCATGATGCTCGACGATTACAACTCACGCATTCCCGTGATGGGAGCGACCTCCCGCGTGCGCGCCGTGCTCGCGGGTCAGGCCACGCAGCCGCCGGATCTGCTGACGCGGCCATTCAGCGTCGACCAGCCGCGTCTCGACTTCATCGTCGGCGCCGCAAGTCTGCGCGAAGGCGAACGCATCATCACGTCCGGCGACGGCGGGCTTTTCCCGCGCGGCTTGCCGGTGGGCGTTGCGCGCGCGAGCCGCGACGGCGCATGGCGGGTCGCTCTCGCGGCCAGCCAGCAACCGATCGATTTCGTGCGCATCCTGCCCTTTGTCGGGCCGATCGCGCCGGAGGACGAGGAGGCCGCGCAAACGGCCGCCGCCGCGCCGGTTGCGGCAGCGCCCCAACGCGCGATGGCCGCCCCCCGCCCGCGCCCAGCGGTTCCGCCCGAAGCGGCCCCCGCGCCCGCCCCGGCGCCTCAGGCCGAGCCCGCCCCCGCGCCGCCGCCGACGGATCCCGAATGACGGGCTTCCTCACCGCCTCTCGGCTGCGGGATTCCAACAAGCTGGTCGGCGTCGCGCTCGCGATCGCCAGCGTAGTGCTGCCCGCCCTGCCGCTCGGCCCGATGGCGGCGCAGCCGCCAATGCCGCTGGCGGCTTTGTGGGCGGCCTATGGCTGGGCTTCGCATGAAAGCCCGGGATGGGGCGCTCCCGTCGGGCTCGCCGCTCTGGGGCTCCTCCATGACCAGCTCGCGGGCGGCCCGCTCGGCGTGTTCGCTTTCCTCTATTTGAGCGCGTTCTTGATCGGACGCGTCGTGTCGCACTTGGCGAGCGCGCCCAACCTCGTCGCGCTTTGGGGCGGGTTCGCCGTAACCGGAATTCTCATGATCGCTTTGGCCGCCTTGATCGCGCGCCTTGCCTTCGGCGCCAATGCGGGCGTGCGCGCCTTCGCGGAGGCGGTGGCGATCACCATCCTGTTCTATCCGCTCGTGCGTCGCTTCTATATGAGCGATGATGGTCCTGGAGGTCGATGATGGCGCAGCGCCGCGTCGGATCAGTTCTCCCGAAGCGCGACGTGCACGCGATCTTTTCGAAGCGTGCGCTGCTGCTCTCCACGGGCGGTCTTGCAATCATGGGCGTGATCGGCGCGCGCCTCGCGCAATTGCAGGTGACGGACGTTTTCAGCCGCCAATACAGCGCCGCCGCCGATGAGAACCGTTTCGACCAGCGCTTGATCGCCCCGCCGCGCGGGGTCGTCTATGACCGCTTCGGCGTTCCGCTCGCGATCACTAGCAAGGATTATCGGGTCTCCGTGATCCCTGAGCGGACCGAGGACCTCGAAGGCTCGATCCGCTCCGTCGCGATTATTCTCGGGCTTGAAGAGGAATGGGTGCGCCGGCGCACCATCGAGGCGCGTGCGGCGCGCCGCTACCTGCCCCATCCCTTGCGCCAAGGCCTTGAATGGCAGCAATTCGCCGCGATCAATGTGCGCTTGCCGGAATTGAGCGGCATCATCGCGGAATCCACCGAGGTGCGCTCCTATCCCTACGATGTCGTGTTCGCGCATCCGATCGGCTATGTGCAAAAGCCCAATCAGCGCGACATAGATCGCGCCAAGGAAGGCGAAGGCGGCGAGCGCCGCGCCGTCTATTATCGCCACCCTGACGTGCGCGTCGGCAAGGCGGGGCTGGAAGCGCAATTGGAGGAAGGCCTTCGCGGCGAAGCCGGCTGGCGCAAGGTCGTGGTCAACGCCTTCGGCCGCGAAATGGGCGAAGACATCGACGAGCGCCAAGAGCCGCGCCCGGGATCGGGCGTGGTGCTGACGCTCGACGCGGATTTGCAGCGCCGCGCCATGGAAATGTTCAACGACGACGAGGCCGCGCCCGCGCGCGCCGGCGCCGTGGTGGTGATGGACATTTACACCGGCGACCTTCTGGTGATGGCTTCCGCGCCGGGCTTCGATCCGAACCTCTTCGTCAACGGGATTCCCTCATCGATCTTCCGCGAGCTCAATGAGAGCGAGACGAAGCCGCTGTTTCATAAAGCGGTCACCGGCGCCTATGCGCCGGGCTCGACCTTCAAGATGATTGTCGGCATCGCCGCCAAGCAGGCCGGCGTCGATGACGATTGGCGCGTGAGCTGCCCCGGCTATTTCCCCTATGGCGGACGCAATTTCCATTGCTGGAAACGCGGCGGCCACGGCTCAGTCAATCTGCACGATGCGATGAAGTTTTCGTGCGACGTGTATTTCTATCAGGCGGCGCTGCGCGCGGGTCCCGAACGGATCGCCACGGTGGCGCGCGAATTCGGCTTCGGCACGGCCTTCGATGTGAGCGTGCCGCAAATCGAGGACGGCATCGTTCCCGACCCCGATTGGTGGCGCAGCATCGGGCGCGGCGCGTGGACGGGCGGCCTCACCGTGAATTTCGGCATCGGCCAAGGCGATCTCTTGGTCACGCCGCTGCAGCTCGCCGTAATGGCCGCGCGCATCGGCAACAACGGAAAAGCGGTCACGCCGCGCCTCGTGCGCGAGGCGCCCGGCGTGCGCGATCCCGCGGCGCCGCAGCTCATCCACAATATCGATCCCAGCCATCTCGCACGCGTGCGCGACGGCATGTTCGGCGTGTGCAACGAGCCTGGCGGCACGGCGCTGCGCGCGGGCGATCTCGGCCTGGTGCGGCGCCCCGACACAAAGCAGATCGTGGAGGCCGGTCCCGACACGCGCGGTTTCGAGCCTGTCCGCATCGCCGGCAAGACGGGCACGGCCCAGGTGCGCGTGATCACGGCCGCCGAGCGCGCGCGCGGCGTGCGCTCCAACGCCTCGCTCGACTGGCGTCTGCGCGACAATGCGCTGTTCGTGTGCTTCGGCCCGTGGGACGAGCCGCGCTATGCCTGCGCCGTGGTGGTCGAGCATGGCGGCGGCGGATCGGCCGTGGCCGCGCCGATCGCGCGCGAGGTGATGCGCGCCACGCTGCTCAGCGATCCCTCGCGCCGCGCGCCGGCCCGCTTGGCGGCGCTGGAGCAGCGCAGCAGCGGCGCGCCGGTCGATGGAGCGCCGGCATGAACACGCCCAGCACTGTCTTCACCGCCCGCCCACGCGGCTTCGTGGAAAAAATCGGCCGCCTCAATTGGGGCATCATCACGCTTCTTTGCGCCATCGCCTGCATTGGCGTGATCATGCACTTTTCGGTCTCGGCCGGATCGTGGTCAGGCATGCCGCTGACGCACGCTTTGCGCTTCGCAGTCCTACTCGGCCTTGTGATGCTCGCCGCGCTGATCGATGTCCGCGCCTGGGTGGCGATCGCCTATCCGCTTTATGGGATCGCGCTTCTGTTGCTGCTGGGCGTCGAATTCTTCGGCGAGACGCGCATGGGCGCCACGCGCTGGCTCGCGATCGGGCCGTTTTCGCTCCAGCCGTCGGAATTGATGAAGGTGGCGATCGTGCTGGCGCTCGCGCGCTATTATCACCAGCTCGATCCACGGCGCACCGGATCGCTGTTGTGGACGATGCCGCCCCTGGCGATGGTTGTCGCGCCAGTCGCGCTCGTCATGCACCAGCCCGATCTCGGCACGGCCATGCTGATCTTGATGGCAGGCCTGACGATCATGTTCCTGGCAGGCCTGCGCTGGCGCTACATCGTCCCCGCCGTCGTCGCGGGCGTGGTTGGCGCGTTCTTCGCCTATCAATACGTGCTGCACGATTATCAGCGCGATCGCATCAACGTCTTCCTCGATCCCAACGCCGATCCCCTGGGCACGGGCTATCACGTGCTGCAATCCAAGATCGCCATCGGCTCAGCGGGCCTGTTCGGGCGGGGCTATTTGCAAGGCAGCCAATCGCAGCTCGACTTCCTTCCTGAGAAACACACCGATTTCATCTTCACGATGATCGTGGAGGAATTCGGCCTCATCGGCGGCTTCGCGGTTCTGTTCCTGTACGGACTGCTGATGGGCTTCGCCGTCACCGTGGCGCTCCGCGCGCGCTCGCTGTTCGGCCGTTTGGCGGCGGGCGGCGTCGCGGCCACCTTGGCCTGCTACGTGTTCATCAACACCGCCATGGTTATCGGGCTGGTGCCCGTCGTCGGCATCCCCTTGCCGCTCATCTCCTTCGGCGGCACCGCCATGGTGACGCTGATGGCCGGCTTCGCCATCGTGCTCAGCGTCGATCTCCACCGCGACCATACCGGTTCACGCGGCATCCTTTGGTGATTTCGTGAGCGCAATCGCCACCGTTTCCATGCGGATCGCCGATGAGGACGAATTCGCGCGCGCGATCGGCGAGAGCTTCGCCCGCTACGGCTTCGCGGTGATCGACGAGCACGGGCTCGACCAGGCCTTGATCAATCGCGCCATGGACTCCGTGAAGGCGTTCTTCGCGCTCCCGGATGAAATCAAGCGCCGCTATCACGTGCCGGGCGGCGGCGGCCAGCGCGGCTATACGCCGTTCGGCGTGGAGGCGGCCAAGGGCGCGCGCCTCGTCGATCTCAAGGAATTCTGGCACGTCGGCAGAACCTTGCCGCACGGCCATCCCTATCAATCGGTGATGCCGGCCAATCTTTGGCCCGCCGAAGTTCCAGAATTCCAGCCGACCTTAAGCGCGCTCTATGCGGCCCTGGACAATCTTGGCCTGCGCCTTCTGCATGCGATCGCGCGCTATCTCGATGCGCCCCGAGATTTTTTCGCCGCAAGCGTGAAGGACGGAAATTCCGTTCTTCGCCTCCTGCATTATCCGCCCGTGCCGGCGCACGCGGAGGGCGTGCGCGCCGAAGCCCATGAGGACATCAACGTCATCACCTTGCTCCTCGGCGCGGAGGAAGCGGGCCTGCAAGTGCTCGACCGCGACGGCCGCTGGCTGGACATCAATCCGCCGGAAGGCGCGCTGGTGGTGAATATCGGCGACATGCTGCAAAGGCTGACCAATCATGTGCTGCCGAGCACAAGCCATCGCGTGATCAACCCTGCGCCCGAGCGCGCGCACCTGCCCCGCTATTCCATCCCCTTCTTTCTGCATTTCGCGCCGGATTTTCTGATCGAAACCTTGCCGCAATGCATCAGTCCAGAGCGGCCGAACCGCTATCCCACGCCGATCACTGCGCAGGATTTCCTGCAGGAGCGGCTGCGCGAGATCAGATTGGCCTAGGCGCGGCGCCTAGGCGGGCCTGATCGAGATCACCTCGAAATAGAATAGCAGAAAGCCGATCGCCCAGATCACGGCGGCGAGCGCGGCCGCGTAAAGCAGCTTGCGCAGCAGATTGGGCGCGGCGGGCGCGCCGCGATCCGATCCCGGCGCGGGCTCAACACCCGCCTCCTCGAAGCTGCGCACGCCAAGCGGCAGCATCACGAAAAACGCAAGCCACCATAACAGGATGTAGATCGCAACGCCCAGCACCATCGCCGAACCTCATCAATGATCGGAAGGCGCTTCCATCAATTCGATCAGAACGCCGTTCGAATTCTTCGGGTGGATGAAGATGATCAACGTGCCGTGCGCGCCGATGCGCGGCTCGCCCAGAACCGTGGCGCCTTTGGCTTTCATCGCATCGCGGGCTTCATAGATGTTCGCGACCTCGAAGCACACATGGTGCTGCCCGCCCTTTGGGTTCTTCTCCAAGAAGCCGATAATGGGCGAGGAATCGCCCAGCGGCTCGATCAATTCGATCTGGCTGTTCGGCACGTTGACGAACGCGACGCGCACGCCCTGCTCGGGCATGTCGCGCGTCGGCGTGATGTCGCCTTCGCCGACGCCGTAGAGATCACGATACGTCGCCTTCGCCTCATCGATGGAGGGCACGGCCACGCCCACATGATTCAGTCGACCGATCATGTCACCCTTCCCTTTCCTTCGATCTACACACGCAACACGGACACTTCCACGAAGGGACGCTTGCCCCAAAGCTTATCAGCCGCCCGGCGCACGGCGCGCTGAATGGCGGCCTCCGCCGCATCGTCGTCCGCGCGATCGCCGTGGCTCAGCTGCAGAAATGACGCCTCCGCCGCGCGCGCGAGCTCCTCCACGGCAATCTCGAGTTCTTCCTCATCCTGCATGGACAGCCCGCGCACGCGTACGTCTGGCCCACTCAGGATGGTGTGCTTCTTTTGGTGCACGGCGAGCGCGATCGTCACCGATCCTTCGGCGCCGAGCCGCTTGCGCTCGGACAGGGCGTCGCTGTCGGCCTCGATCAGGGTGACGCCATCCACATAAAGGCGTCCCGCCGGCGCCTCGTCGACGATCGCCGCCTCGCCCGGCGCGAGGCGGATCAGATCTCCGTTGCGCGGCGCGATCGCCTCCGGCGTTTGCAGGCTGCGCGCGAGCTTCACGTGCTCCAGAATATGGCGACGCTCGCCATGCACCGGCACGGCGATGCGCGGGCGCGCCCATGCATACATTTGCGCCAATTCATCGCGGCACGGATGGCCGCTCACATGGACATGCGCGTCGCGATCCGTGATCACCTCGACGCCGCGCTCCGCCAAGAGATTATATAGTGAGAAGATCCCCGCTTCATTGCCCGGAATGACGCGCGAGGAAAAAATCACTGTATCGCCGGCGCCGAGCGTAACGTGGCGATGGCCGCCGCTGGCGATACGCGCGAGCGCCGCGCGCGGCTCGCCCTGGCTACCCGTGCACAGATAAAGCACGTTCTCCGCGGGCAACAGGCTTGCATCCTCTTCGCGAATGAAATCGGGCAAGCCCTGAAGCAGGCCGACGCTCTTCGCCGCGTTCGTGATCTTGTGCATCGACCGACCGACCAAGCACACGCTGCGCCCGCATGCATGGGCGGCGCGCGCGATGGTTTCAACACGCGCGACATTGGAGGCGAAGGCGGTGATGGCGACGCGCCCGCGAGCTTGCGAGAGTAAGTCCTCAAGATGCGCCTGCACGCCCGATTCCGAGCCGCTTTCACCCTCCACGAAAACATTGGTGCTGTCGCACACCATGGCGAGCACGCCTTCATCGGCCATGCGTCGCAGCGTATCGACGTCGGTAATCTCGCCGATCACCGGATCGGGATCGATCTTCCAATCGCCCGTATGCCAGATGAGGCCAAGCGGCGTGCGAATCGCCAGCCCGTTCGGCTCCGGAATCGAGTGGGTCAAGGTCACGTATTCGATGTCGAACGGCCCGAGCGTGAACCGGCTCTTGAGCGGCGTCTCCGTCAGGCGCACCTTGTCGATCAGTCCGCGCTCCTTCAGCTTTTCGCGCACCAAGGCGGCGGTGAAGGGCGTCGCCCAAACGGGCGCCTTCAAGCGGGGCCAAAGCCAGCCGATGGCGCCGATATGATCTTCATGCGCGTGCGTCAGTATGATGCCGAGAATGTTGTCCCGCTCGCCTTCCAGAAATGTCGGATCCGGCACGATGACATCGACGCCGGGCGTGTCCGCCCCGCCAAACGTCACGCCGATATCGACGATGATCCATTTGCGATCGTCCGGCGGGCCATAGCCATAGGCGTTGAGATTCATCCCGATCTCGCCCGATCCGCCGAGCGGCAGAAAGACGAGTTCGTCCTCCGCGCGCGCCTTCACAACGCCCCGCCATTTCTTCGATACACTTCGAGCAGACCGTGCGAGGTCAAATCCTGATCCCAATGATCGATCGTGGGAAAGGCGCCTTCGAAGAGCGAGGCGACGCCGCCAGTCGCCACGGCCTTCATCGGCTGGCCATATTCGCCGCGGATGCGCCGCACCAGCCCTTCGATCATGTCGATGGAGCCCCAATAGATGCCCGATTGCATGGCCCGCACCGTATCCTTGCCTATGACGATGCCCGGATCGCGAATTTCAACGCGCGGAAGGCGCGCGGCGGCATCGTGCAGCGCCTGAAGGGACAGATTGATGCCGGGCAGAATAATGCCGCCCTCAAAGGCGCCGTCGTCGGCGACGATATCGAAGGTCGTGGCCGTGCCGCTGTCGATCACGATCGCCGGCCCGCCATACGCCGTATAGGCGCCGACGGCGTTCACCAATCTGTCGGCGCCCGCCTCGCTCGGCTTATCGATGCGAATTTCGATGCCGAGATCGAGGCCGTCCTCCCCGATGACCATGGGCTCGTGATTGACATAGCGGCGCGAAAGATTGCGCAGATTGAACAAGGCCTGCGGCACCACGGTTGAAATGATGCATGCGCTGATGTCGGCATAACCGATATCGGCCGTGGCGAGGAGCTGCGCGAGCCAAGGGCCGAATTCGTCGGCCGTGCGCCGCGAATCCGTGGACGAACGCCATTGGCCGCGCCACGTCAGGCCGTCATAGACGGCGAATTTGGTGTTGGTGTTGCCTACGTCGATCGCCAGCAGCATGCGCGCATCTCTCAAGCAGTCAGAAAAACATCACCCGCCGCGATGCGGCGCGGGCCGTCCTTGGTGTCGATTTCGAGTTCGCCATTGGCGGAGAGGCCGCGCAACACGCCCTCGATGCTGGCTGCGCCTGTTTGAACATTGATTGTCCGCCCCATCCAGAGCGCGCGCTCCAGCCATAGCCGGCGCAAGGGCTCGAAACCTTGCGTCTCAAGCTGGCGCGCATACGCTTCAAGCGAGGTTCTGATGCGCGCCAACAGCCCCTCCGGCGTCGGGAGCGCGGCGGCGGCGGGCGTCACGTCGCGAAGGCTCGCGGTGGGCTGATCGAGTCCCTCCGGCGCGCCCACGATGTTGACGCCGAAGCCAAGCGCGAACCACGCCGCGCCCGGCGCGCCGCCGCTGTCCAGCATCACGCCCGCCGCCTTCGCCTCACGCACATAGACATCGTTCGGCCATTTCACGCGCGCCACGTTCGCGCCCGCTTCCACGTCGATCGCCGTGCAGATGGCGAGCGCGGCGGCGAGCCCCAGCAGCGCGACCTGGCCCGGCGGCGCGGTCGCGGGGCCGAGATAGGTGGTCATCAGATTGCCGCGGATGGAGGTCCAGGAGCGGCCCCGCCTGCCCCTGCCCGCGCTTTGCGTGCGCGCCATCAGCCAGACGGGCGCCCATTCGCCACGTTCGGCGCGGCGGCGCGCCTCCAGCATGGTGGAGTCGATCTCGTCGAAAATCTCGAGTGCGGCGTCCGGCGCGAGCATCGCGCTCCTTCAGAATGATCGCGCGACGGCGACCTCCGCCCAGCGCTCCATGGCCGCGAGCATGATCAGAAGGAGCGGAAACACAAGCGCCGTCGCCGCCGAGGCGGTGAGGACGATGGTGCCGCTCGCGCCCTGAAGCGGGGCCGCCGCCGGGCGGAACCAGATCGCGGCCACCACGCGCAAATAATAGCCCGCCGCGATAACGGCCGCGATCCCGCCGACGATGGCGAGCCAGATCAGTCCCGCCTCCACGGCCGCGATGAAAGCCGCGAGCTTGCCGAAGAAGCCGGCGAGCGGGGGCACGCCCGCGAGCGAGAACATGAGCGCCGTCAGCAAAGCGGCCATCCAGGGCTTGCGGCTGGCGAGCCCGCCAAGATCGTCCAATGTTTCCGCCGGCTGGCCGTCGCGCCGCATCGCCAGCATCAGCGCGAACACGCCAATGGTGGAAGGCAGATAGATCGCCAGGAATAAGAGCGCCGCCGAAGCGCCCGCCTGCCCGCCCGCCAGCGCCATCAGCGCAAAGCCAACATTGTTGATCGAGGAATACGCCATCAGACGCTTCAAATTCGTCTGCACCAGGGCGGCGAGCCCGCCGACCAACATCGAGATCGCGGCGAGCGCCATCACCACCTGGCGCCATTGATCGATCATGGCGGCGAAGGGATCGAACAAGAGCCGCGCCATCAGAACGATGGCCGCCACTTTAGGCGCCGCTGCGAAGAAGGCCGTGATAGGCGTGGGCGCGCCCTCATAGACGTCGGGCGTCCACATATGGAACGGCGCGGCGGCCATTTTGAAGCCGAGCGCGCACAGGATCAGCACCAGGCCGAACAGCAGCCCCACGCCCCCATCCGCGACATGCGCAGCAATGGCGTCGAAACGGATCGAGCCCGTGAAGCCATAGACGAACGAGGCGCCATAGAGCAGCAGGCCCGACGAAATCGCGCCGAGCACGAAATATTTGAGCCCGGCCTCCGACGAACGCGCATCGTCGCGCCGCCAGGCGGCGAGCACGTAGGCGGCCAAGCTTTGCAGCTCAACGCCGACATAAAGCGTGATGAGATCGCGCGCCGACACCATCACGAACATGCCGAGCGTGGCCAAAACCACCATCACCGGAAACTCGAAGCGGTTCTCCCGCGTGCGTGAGAACGTATCCGCGCCGAGCAGCAGCGTCGCGGCCGCCGAGAAGGCGATGAGCGCCTTCGCGAAGGCGGAGAAGCCGTCGATCACCAGCGCGCCGCCGAACAAGATTTGTGGCGTCGCCGGATTGAAGATGAGGCCGAACACGCCGGCCGCCACCAGCACCGCCGCGCCCAACACGGAAAGCAGGCGCGCGCTCGCATCGCCGCTCCATGCCCCAATCAGCGCCCCTACCATCGCGAAGCCGGCCATCAGAAGCTCGGCCTGCACCCAGGGCAGATCAGCCGCCAACGACATCATAGCGCGGCCCTTCCGAATGCGGCGACCACCGCTTCAGCCGACACGCGCGTGAAATCGAGAATGAGGGATGGCGCGATCCCCATGACCAAAGTGGCGATCACGAGCGGGACGAAGAACAGCCATTCGCGGCCGTCGAGATCGTGAATGTCGGCGAGTTTGGGATTGTCGAGTGTGCCGAAGGCGACCTTGCGATACAGCGTCAACGCATAGACAGCCGAGAGGATCACGCCGCCCGCCGCGCCGGCCGCCACCCAGGCATTGATCTGGAACGCGCCCACCATAGTGAGGATTTCGCCGGGAAACCCGCTTGTTCCGGGCAGGCCCACATTGCCCATCGTGAACAGGAGGAAGATCGCCGCATAGACCGGCATGCGATGCACAAGCCCGCCATAGAAGGCGATCTCACGGGTGTGCATCCGGTCATAAATGACGCCCACGCACAGGAAGAGCGCGCCGGAAATCACGCCGTGGGACAGCATCTGATAGATCGCGCCCTGCACGCCCTGCATCGTGCCGGAAAAGATCCCAATCGTGACGAAGCCCATGTGCGCCACTGAGGAATAAGCGATGAGCTTCTTGATATCCGTCTGCCGGAACGCGACGAGCGAGGCGTAAAGAATGGCGACGACGCTAAGCGCGAACACGAGCGGCGTGAAATAGGCGCTCGCATCGGGGAACATGGGCAACGAGAACCGCAGGAACCCATAGCCGCCCATCTTGAGGAGGATCGCGGCCAGCACGACGGAGCCCGCCGTCGGCGCCTCGACGTGCGCGTCCGGAAGCCAGGTATGGACCGGCCACATCGGCATCTTCACCGCGAAAGACGCGAAGAAGGCAAGCCACAGCCAAGTCTGCAACGCCGGATCGAACGCATAGTCCGTCAGCGCTGGGATGCTCGACGTGCCCGCCGTCAAGATCATCGCCACGATGGCGACGAGCATCAGGATCGAGCCGAGGAAGGTGTAGAGAAAAAACTTGAACGCGGCGTAGAGGCGGTTCGCACCGCCCCACACCCCGATCAAGATGAACATCGGGATGAGGCCGCCTTCGAAGAACAAATAAAAGAGAACGAGATCGAGCGCGGTGAAGACGCCGATCATCAGCGTCTCGAGCACCAGGAAGAGGATCATGTAAGACGTGACCTGCCGCTCGATCGCGCGGCTGGCCAGAATGCAGATCGGCATCAGGAAGGTGGTCAGCAGAATGAGCGACAGCGATAGGCCGTCCACGCCCACATGATAGGCCGTGCCGAACGCCCAAGGGACGTACTCGACGAATTGATATCCCGGCGCCTGCGGATCGAAATTCGCGAACAGAACGAGCGAGACCACGAAAGTGGCGATCGTGACGCCCAGCGTGATGAGGCGCACGCCGCGGTCGAGCCCGGGATTTTGCCCCGCGGCGGACCAGCGCGCCGCAAGGATCAAAGCCGCGCCCGCCAGAGGCAAGAACGTCACGATGGAGAGAAGCGGCACGCCGTTCATGGCGCCGCTCCCGCCGGATTAGCCCCCGCCCACAGCGCGTAAGCGCCAAAGGCGACGGCGGCCGCGAGCATCAGGAAGCTATAATGATAGACGAGGCCGCTCTGCAGACGGCGCAATTGACGCCCGCCGAAGCGCGCCGCCGCGGCGAAGCCATTCGGCCCAAGACCATCGATCACCTTCTGATCGCCCTGCTTCCAGAAGAGATCGCCCAGAGCACGCGCGCCTTTGACGAAGATGAAATCGTAGATCTCGTCGAAGAACCATTTGTTGTAGAGGAAGCCGTGGAGCGGTCCCCCCGCGGCCGCGATGCGCGCGCCAAGGCCCGCATTCCAAAGATAGAAGAACACCGCAAGCACGAAGCCGAGCCCGGTGACGGCGAGCGGCGCCCAAATCACCCAATCTGGAAAATGATGATGCCCGCCATGCGGCAGGTGAATGATCTCGCGCCAGAACGGCGTCGCCAATTCGCCGATGAAATAAGGGTAGAAGGCCGCGCCCGCGAACACCGCGCCGAACGCCAGCACGAACAACGGGGCGAGCATGATCATCGGCGATTCATGGGCGGGCGCTCCGCCACCCTTGCCGGCGGGCGACTCGTACGCGTGCGCCTCGCCGTGGGCGTCGTGCGCATGATCGTCCCCGTGCGCGCCGTGCCCGTGGCTGTGCGCCGCGCCGCGATAGGCGCCTTCGAACGTCATGAACAGCAGTCGCCAGGAATAGAAGCTGGTGAGCAGCGCCGCCGCGATGCCGCACCAGAAGGCGAACATGCCAAACAAGCGGCCCGCCTCGCCCGCCGCATAAGCCGCCTCGATCGCCGCGTCCTTCGAATAGAAGCCGGCGAAGCCGAGCTTGAACCCTTCGATCGGCAGGCCAAATCCGATCAGCGCCAAAGTGCCGATCAGCATCATCGCCCACGTGATCGTCATGGGTTTGCGCACGCCGCCCATGTTGCGCATGTCCTGCTCATGATGGAGGCCGTGAATCACCGACCCCGCCCCCAGGAAGAGCAGCGCCTTGAAGAAAGCGTGTGTGAACAAGTGAAACATGGCCGCGCCATAGGCGCCTGAGCCCGCCGCGAAGAACATGTAGCCCAGCTGCGAGCACGTGGAATAGGCCACGACACGTTTGATGTCGTTCTGAGCGAGGCCGACCGTCGCCGCGAACAAGGCCGTAACCGCCCCCACCAGAGTCACGATGCCGGCGGCGATCGGCGCATGCTCGAACAATTCGGACATGCGGCAGACCATGAAGACGCCCGCCGTCACCATCGTCGCGGCGTGAATGAGCGCCGAGACCGGCGTGGGGCCCTCCATCGCATCCGGCAGCCAAACGTGCAGAAAGAATTGCGCGCTCTTGCCCATCGCCCCGATGAACAGGAGAACCGCGACCACCTCCGTCGCGGGCGCGGTCAAGGCGCCCACGCCGAGCATCAGATGCGGTTGCGCCTCGATCGCGTGGAAAATGTCTTCGAAGCGGATCGAGCCATAGGCGAAATAGGCCGCCATGATGCCGAGCGCGAACCCGAAATCGCCGACGCGATTGACGACGAACGCCTTGATCGCCGCGTCGTTGGCGGAGCGCTTCTCGTACCAAAACCCGATCAGCAGATAGGACGCAACGCCGACGCCCTCCCAGCCGAAGAAGAGCTGCAAGAGATCATTGGCCGTCACCAGCGACAGCATCGCGAAGGTGAAGAACGATAGGTACGAGAAAAATCGCGCCCGGTGCGGATCATCGGCCATGTAGCCGATCGAATAGACGTGCACCAGGAAGGACACGCTCGTGACCACGACGAGCATGACCACGGAGAGCGTGTTGATCGCCACCGACCAGGTGGAGGAAAAGCCCGCCACATCGATGAAGCGGAAGAGCTCGATCACGCGCTCGGGCGCGCCGCCCCAGACGAAGGTGATGAACGTATAGATCGACAGCGCCAGCGCCACGCCCACCGATCCGGTGGTCAACGCCATCGCGGCCCTGTCGCCGATCTGCTTTTGCAGCAGGCCCGCGATCGCCGATGCGAAGAGCGGCAGAAGGACGATGAGGACTTCGTAGTGGAAAGCCACTTTCCTAGCCCTTCATCAGATTGATGTCCTCAACCGCGATGCCGCCGCGGTTGCGGAAATAGGTGACGAGAATGGCGAGCCCGATCGCGGCCTCCGCGGCCGCGACTGTGAGCACCATCAGCGCGAAAATCTGACCCTGCAGATCGCCCAGGAAGCTGGAGAACGCCACCAGATTGATGTTCACGGCCAGGAGGATCAGCTCGATCGACATCAAGATGATGATGACGTTCTTACGGTTCACGAAGATGCCGAACACGCCGATCGTGAAGAGCGCAGCGGCCACAAAGAGATAATGGGGAAGGCCGATCTCCATCACCCCAGCCCCTCGCCCGGGCGCACATCCTTCAATTCCACGCCATCGGCCCGTTTGCGGCCGACCTGCGCGGCGACGTTCTGACGACGCACACCGGGACGATGGCGCAAGGTGAGCACGATCGCGCCGACCATCGCCACGAAAAGCACAAGCCCGGCCAACTGAAAGAGCACGATGTAATCGGTGTAGAGCACCCGCCCGATCGCTTCGGCGTTGGTGAGCCCTTCGCTGGCGGCGGGCACGCTGGGCGCGCTCGCGCGTCCAGGGGCGCTCATCGCCGCGGACGCAACGAGCACGAGTTCGGCGAGCAGCGCCAGCGCGACGAGCGCGCCGACGGGCAGATAATTCAGAAAGCCCTGCTTTAGCTCGACGAAATCGACGTCAAGCATCATCACCACGAACAGGAACAAGACCGCGACCGCCCCGACATAGACGACCACGAGCAGCATCGCCAAAAACTCGGCGCCCAGCAGCACGAAGAGGCCCGCCGCGCTGAAGAAGGTGAGGATCAAAAACAAAACAGAATGCACGGGATTGCGTGCGCTGATCACCGCGAACGCGGCGGCCACGGCCACGGCCGCGAGCGCGTAGAAGGCGATTGCCCCGATCATGCCCCTGCCCCCGCCCCTCTACCGATACGGTGCGTCGAGTTCGAGATTTTTTGCGATCTCGCGCTCCCAGCGGTCCCCGTTCGCGAGCAGGCGCTCCTTGTCGTAATAGAGCTCCTCACGCGTTTCGACGGCGAATTCGAAGTTCGGCCCCTCCACGATCGCATCCACCGGGCACGCCTCCTGGCAGAAGCCGCAATAGATGCATTTGACCATGTCGATGTCATAACGCGTGGTGCGCCGCGAACCGTCCGCCCGAGGCTCGGCCTCGATGGTGATGGCCTGCGCCGGGCAAATCGCCTCGCAGAGCTTGCAGGCGATGCAGCGCTCCTCGCCATTGGGATAGCGGCGCAGCGCGTGCTCGCCGCGAAAGCGCGGCGAAAGCGGCCCCTTCTCGAAGGGGTAATTGATGGTGACCTTGCGGCCCATGAACTTCTTCATGCCCACGGCGAAGCCGCCGATGAAATCGAGCATGAGCGCGCCGCGCGCAGCTTGAAGAATGCCCATCAAGCGCCCCTTCCATGGAAGGTGACATAGGCGGCGATGAGCACGACCGCGACAAGAGAGGTCGGCAGGAAGATTTTCCAGCCCAGCCGCATCAGCTGATCGTAGCGGTAGCGCGGCACGATCGCCTTCACCATCGCGAACATGAAGAAGATGATCCAGATCTTGGCGTAGAAGACGAGGAAGCCGAGGAACGGATTGTCCACCGGCCCCCAGGGCAGATGCCACCCGCCAAGGAACAACAACGAAATCAGCGCGCACATCAGCACGATCGCGAGATATTCGCCGATCATGAACAGCAGGTACGGCGTGGACGAATACTCGACCTGATAGCCCGCCACCAATTCGGACTCCGCTTCCGGCAGATCGAAGGGCGGACGGTTCGTTTCCGCCAGCGCCGAGACGAAGAAGATCACGAACATCGGGAACATGACGAAGACGGTCGGCCAAGCGAAGGCGTGCCAGGCCCAAATGCCTTCGCGCTGGTTCTCCACGATGGTGGTGAGATTGAGCGAGCCCACCAGCAACAGCACGGTGATGATCACGAAGCCGATGGAGACCTCATAGCTCACCATCTGCGCCGCGCTGCGCAGCGCGCCGAGGAACGGATATTTCGAGTTCGACGCCCACCCGCCCATGATGATGCCATAGACGCCGAGCGAGGAGATCGCGAACAGGTAGAGGATGCCGACATTGATGTCCGAAATTACCCAGCCCGGCGCGAACGGCACCACCGCATAGGCCGCCAAGGCGAGCGTGAACGTGATCAGCGGCGCGAGGATGAACACCGTCTTGTTCGCCCCGGCCGGGATCACGATCTCCTTGAACACGAACTTGAAGAGATCGGCGAAGCTCTGCAGCAGGCCGAAGGGGCCCACGACGTTCGGCCCCTTCCGCATCATCACCGCCGCCCAGACCTTGCGGTCGAACAAGAGCAGAAAGGCGAGCGACAAGAGCAGCATGACGGTGATGAGCAGGATTTGCCCAACGCCGCCCCAAAATCCCCAGATCGGGCCCCAATCGCGGATGAGATCGCTCATTCGGCGGCCACCTTCATCGCGCGCCGCGACGCCGCCAGCGCGGAGCATTCCGCCATGGTGCGCGACGCGCGCGCGATCGGATTGGTGAAATAAAAGTCCACGATCGGGCTCGTGAGCGGCGCGGTCGACAAGGCGCCCTCAACGCCAAGCGCGCCCGGATCGAAGAGCGCCGCGTCCATCGCGCCGGGCGCGTAATCGACCTGCCCGAAACTCGGATGATCGGAAATCATGCGCGCGCGCAATCCGGCGAGGTCGTCATAAGGCAACGTCTTGCCCAAAAGCGCGGACAGCGCGCGCAAAATGGTCCAATCCTCGCGCGCCTCGCCCTTCGGAAAGGCGGCGCGGGCGCTATATTGCACGCGGCCTTCCGTATTCACCCATGTGGCGTTCTTTTCCGTGTAGGCGGCGGCGGGGAGGATGATGTCGGCGCGGTGGGCGCCGGCATCGCCATGGCTGCCGAGATAGATGATCGTGCCGTCCTTCGGCAGCGCGGCCTCATCCACGCCGAGCAAAAACAGCGTCTCAAGTCCGCCCGCGAGCATCGTGGGCGCGTCCTGTCCGCCTTCGCCCGGCAGGAAGCCGAGATCGAGCCCGCCGACACGCGCGGCGGCCATGTGCAGCACGTTGAAGCCGTTCCAGCCTTCAACGGATTTGGCGAGCGCGCCCGCGCGGCGGAGGATGGCGGCGCCGTCGGCGCGCGCCAACGCGCCCATGCCGAGCACGACCATCGGGCGTTCCGCGCGCGCCAGCGCATCGGCGAAGCCCTCAGGTAGGCGCGAAAGCGTATCTGCGCATTCGCCCAGATGCTCATAGGCGTAGGTGAGATCGGCCGGCGCGCCGATCAGGCCCACACGCAATCCGCCCCGCAGCCATGCCTTGCGGATGCGCGCATTGAGGATGGGCGCCTCAAGCCGTGGATTGGTCCCTATGAGCAGGAGAACGTCGGCGTCCTCGATGCCTGCGATGGTGGAATTGAACAGATAGCCTTGGCGTGGGCCGCCGCCGATCTTGGCGCCGTCCACCCGGCAATCGAGATTGGGCGAGCCGAGCGCGCGGAACAAATCGAGCGTCGCCTTCATGCTTTCGGCGCAGGCGAGATCGCCGGCGAGCGCGCCGATCTTGCGCGGATCCTTCGACAGCGCCTTCGCCGTCGCCTCAAGCGCCTCGGGCCACGTGACGGCGCGCAGCTTGCCGTTCTCGCGGATATAAGGACGGTCCAAACGCTGACGGCGCAAGCCGTCGACGGCGTAGCGCGTCTTGTCGGAGATCCATTCCTCGTTGATCTCGTCGTTCACGCGCGGCAGCACGCGCAAGACTTCATCGCCGCGCGCATCGATGCGGATGTTCGAGCCGAGCGCATCCATCACGTCCACGCCCTCGGTCTTTTTTAGCTCCCAGGGCCGGGCGTTGAACGCATAGGGTTTGGAGGTGAGTGCGCCGACGGGGCAAAGATCGATCACATTGGCCGACAATTCGCTCGTCAGCGCGGCTTCGAGATAGGTGGTGATCTCCATGTCCTCGCCACGGCCCGTGGCGCCGATTTCGGGCACGCCCGCGATCTCCGTCACGAAGCGCACGCACCTCGTGCACTGGATGCAGCGCGTCATCACCGTCTTGACCAGCGGCCCCATGAATTTCTCTTCGACCGCGCGCTTATTCTCCTCATAGCGCGAGCCGCCGCGGCCAAAGGCCACCGCTTGATCCTGCAAATCGCACTCCCCGCCCTGATCGCAGATCGGGCAATCGAGGGGATGATTGAGCAACAGGAATTCCATCACCCCGTTGCGCGCCTTCTTGACGGCGGGGCTCTTCGTCACGAGCTCGTTGAGCATGTCCTCGCGCGGCGGCGGCAGATCGCGGACTTGCTGCGCGCAGGACGCCACGGGCTTTGGGCCGGGCCGCCCGCCCACCTTCACCTCAATGAGGCACATCCGGCAATTGCCGGCGATCGACAAGCGCTCATGGTAACAGAAGCGCGGAATCTCGGCGCCGGCCGCTTCGCAGGCCTGGAGCAACGTAAAATCCGGCGGGACGTCGATCTCCGCACCGTCGACGAGAATCTTCGTCATCGCCTCGATCCAAATTGGGCGTGGTGGTGGCCGATTTATTGCGCCGCCGCAAGAGGCGAGCAGGCGCGGCGGCGGCTCATTCCGCAGCCTAAATCAATGGGTCCCGACTTTGAGCCGCAATCCCAACCGCTTGCACGCGTGCAGTGCGGCGAAACGCCTTAATCCACAGGGCGCGCCACCGGATTGAGCGCGAGCGCGCCGACCACCGTGGTCCATTCGCGCACCTGCCAGCGGGTGACGAGACCGTTGCGCACATAGGGGTCGGCCCTGGCGAATTTCTCCGCCACTTCCGGCCCCTCGCCTTGAAACACCAGCACCCCGCCATAAGGCGCATCGGGAAACGCACCCGCCAGAACCATTTCGCCGGCGTCCAGCGCGGCGTAAGCCAGCTTCAAATGGGCTGGGCGCAGCGCCGTGCGCGCGTCCATGTAATCGTCGCGATAGTCGTAGATCAGCAGGAAATGCTTCACGCGTTCTCTCCGGCCATCGCCTCGCGCCAGCCGAACGCGGCCTCAGACGGCCCCTCTCGGCGCAGTTTCAGAAGCCTTTCGTGCGCATCGGCCAAAGTAGGCCGCTCGCCCGCCGTGACATGCCACAGAACCAGATCGATCCGGCCCGGCGCCGGCTCGAACCATTCGGCCCGCCGCTTCAGGAACGCTCCATGCACCGGTCCAAGCACGAAGCGGCGCAAATGCGCCGCGCTCTCCCACACGCTGAGATTCACCAGCATCTGAGGATCATCGTCGATGCGAAAGCTGGTGGCCGTGCCGCCCGCATCCTCCAGCGCCCAGACAAAGCCGGGCATGCGCTTGGCCGCGCTGTTCACGAGGTCGAGATTGTCGCGGAAGCCCGCCGAACGCGGATCATCCAACGGATGGCGCAGGCGCGCGACATTCAGCTGGGCCAGATGCTGCTTCATTCTGCAGCCACGGCCGTGCGCACCTGGTGCAGCCCCTTGGCGGAACGATAGCGGTCGATCCGCTGCTCGATTTCACCGCGAAAATGGCGGATCAGACCCTGGATCGGCCAGGCGGCGGCGTCGCCCAGGCCGCAAATCGTGTGGCCCTCAACCTGGCTCGCCACATCGAGCAAAAGATCGATCTCTTCGTGCTCGGCGTCGCCGATCGCCATGCGCTCGAGCACGCGCCACATCCAGCCTGTGCCCTCGCGGCATGGCGTGCACTGGCCGCAGCTTTCGTGCTTGTAGAAATAGGCGAGCCGCGCGATCGCACGGATGAGATCAGTCGATTGATCCATCACGATCACGGCGGCGGTGCCCAAGCCGGATTTCAGCGCCAGCAGCGAATCGAAATCCATCAACGCCGTTTCGGCCTCCTGCGCCGGAATCATGCGCACGGACGAGCCGCCGGGGATCACCGCCTTGAGATTGCCCCAGCCGCCGCGCACGCCGCCGGCATAGCCCTCGATCAGCTCCTTCAAGGGGATGCTCATCGCCTCTTCCACATTGCACGGCCGGTTCACGTGGCCCGAGATGCAGAAGATTTTCGTGCCGGTATTGTTGGCGCGGCCAAAGCCGGCGAACCATTTGGCGCCGCGGCGCAGAATGGTCGGCACGACGGCGATGGATTCCACGTTGTTCACGGTCGTCGGGCAGCCATAGAGGCCGGCATTGGCGGGAAAGGGCGGCTTCAGGCGCGGCTGGCCCTTCTTGCCTTCAAGGCTTTCCAGGAGCGCGGTCTCCTCGCCGCAAATGTAAGCGCCCCCGCCATGATGGATGTAGAGATCGAAATCCCAGCCATGCACATTGTTCTTGCCGATGAGCTTGGCCTCATAAGCCTCCTTGATCGCGGCCTCCATGCGCTCGCGCTCAAGAACGTATTCGCCGCGAATATAGATGTAGCAGGCGTTCGCACGGATGCAGTACGAGGCGATCAGGCATCCTTCGATGAAGAGGTGGGGATCGTGGCGCATGATCTCGCGATCCTTGCACGTGCCCGGCTCGCTCTCGTCGGCGTTGACGACGAGATAGTGCGGACGCTCCTTCACCTCCTTGGGCATGAAGGTCCATTTCAGCGCCGTGGGAAAGCCCGCGCCGCCGCGCCCGCGCAAGCCTGAATCCTTGATCTGTTGGATGATCCAGTCGCGCCCAGCGCCGATCATGTCGGCGGTGGCGTTCCACGCGCCGCGCCGCTTTGCGCCCTCAAGGCGCCAATCGTGCTGGCCATAGAGGTTGAGAAAGATGCGGTCCTTATCGGCGAGCATAAAAGATCCTCACATCCTCGGCCGCATGACCATGGCGAAGCGCACCACGAAATAGAGCGCGCCAAGCGCGGGCCCCATGACGGGAATACTCATCCAGGGATGGCCGACCGCGAACGCCATGTAGGCGGCCACGCCGCCCATGATGATGGCGGCGAACGCATAAAGCGCGGCGGCCGCGCGAAACCCCGGATGGGCGCGCAGCTCCTTCGTTTCGAACGGCAGGCGCGTGCGCCCACCGAGCGGCGGGGGAGGTTTTTCCTCGCTCATGAGGCGGCCGGCTCCGGCAAATTCGGCAGAACGATCTTCCGCGCCAGCGATCCGTCATGGAGCGCGGGATCGGTGAGCACGTCAGGCCCGCCCTCCGGCGCGGAATTGATCCGCCCGGCCGCGCTTCCGGGCTCTATGGCCTCGCCGCGCGACAACTGATCGATCAGCGCTTCCAGCGCCTCGGGCGTCAGATCCTCGTGATAATAATCATGGATCGCCACCACCGGCGCATTCACGCACGCGCCGACGCATTCGACCTCCTCCCAGGAAAACAGGCCATCCTGCGTCACTGCGAATTTGCCGCCGATGCGGCGCTTGCACACCTCTTTCAGCGCCTCCGCGCCGCGCAGCATGCAGGGCGTGGTGCCACACACCTGCAAATGATGGCGCCCCACCGGCTGCAGATGGAACATCGTGTAGAAGGTGGCGACCTCTAGCACGCGGATCACCGCCATTCCCAACATGCCGGCGATGACCCGAATGGCTGGCTCGCTGACCCAGCCCTCCTGCTTCTGCGCGATCCAGAGGAGCGGAATGACGGCGGAGGCTTTCCGTTCGGCGGGATATTTCGCCAACCAGAATCGCACCGTCTCCATGGAGGCGGGGGTGAAGGCAAAGCCAGCAGGCTGCTCAGCGGCGAGGCGGCGGACGCTCATGACCTACCTTGCGAAATCGACGCGCGCGATCTTGCCGTCACGCAGCGTGTAGATGGCGATGATCTCGAATTCTTCCCCGCCCGGCGCGCGCACGACGTGCTCGTGGTCGATAACGACGGCGCCGACCACAATGCGGTTCTTCAAATAGGCCTTGTTTTGCGGGAATTGCGCGAAGGCCTTTTCATAGCGCGCGCGAATGGCGGCCGCATTCGGTGACGTCACCGCCCCGTTCAGATCCGCGATCACGCAATCCTCGGTGAAGAAGGACATGTAGCGTTCGAGGTCTTGCGCGTTATAGGCGTCCAGCTGGCCTTGGGCGATGTCGTGAGGGCTCATCGATCGATCTCGCCGAACACGATATCGAGCGAGCCAAGGATCGCGCTCACATCGGCGAGCATGTGGCCCTTGCACAGATAATCCATCGCCTGCAGATGCGGAAAGCCGGGCGCGCGTATCTTGAGGCGATAAGGACGATTGCCGCCGTCCGCGACGAGATAGACGCCGAATTCTCCCTTCGGCGCCTCGACGCAGGCATAGGCCTCGCCCGCGGGCACGTGGAAGCCCTCCGTATAGAGTTTGAAATGATGGATCAGCGCTTCCATCGAATTTTTCATTTCCGCGCGGCGCGGCGGCGCGACCTTGGAATGCTCCGGCAGGACAGGGCCAGGCGTCTTGCGCAGAAGATCGATGCATTGCTGCATGATCTTGTTGGACTCGTACATCTCCTCGATGCGGCACAGATAGCGATCCCAGCAATCGCCGTTCTTGCCGACCGGGATCTTGAAATCGAGTTCCGAATAGATTTCGTAAGGCTGGCTGCGCCGCAGGTCCCAGGCGAGGCCCGATCCGCGCGCCATCACCCCGCTCATGCCCCAATCGAGCACGTCCTGCTTGGAGACGACGCCGATATCCACGTTCCGCTGCTTGAAGATGCGGTTCTCGGTGACGAGCGCTTCGATGTCGCGCACCGCCTTCGGAAACTCCGCGCAGAAGCGCTCGATGTCGTCGATCAAGGCGGGCGGCAAATCCTGGTGCACGCCGCCGGGCCGGAAATAAGCGGCGTGCATCCGCGACCCCGAAGCGCGCTCGTAGAAGATCATCAGCTTTTCGCGCTCTTCAAAGCCCCAGAGCGGGGGCGTGAGCGCGCCGACATCGAGCGCCTGGGTGGTCGTGTTCAGAAGGTGGCTTAAGATGCGCCCGATCTCGGAATAGAGCACGCGGATGATCTTGGCGCGGCGGGGGACCTCGATGCCGGCGAGCTTTTCGATCGCGAGGCAGAAGGCGTGCTCCTGATTCATCGGCGCGACATAATCGAGCCGATCGAAATAAGGCATGGCCTGCAAGTAGGTCTTGTATTCGATCAACTTCTCGGTGCCGCGATGCAGAAGACCGATATGCGGATCGACGCGCTCGACCACCTCGCCGTCCAATTCGAGCACAAGACGCAACACGCCGTGCGCCGCCGGGTGCTGCGGGCCGAAATTGATCGTGAATTTGCGCTCGCCCTCGGGCGCTGCGAGATCGCTCATGCCAAAATACTCATGGCTGGCTCTGACTGAATGAGGCGATCACCTCCGCGCCCGTCATCTTCTTGGTCGCGTCGGCGAAAGTGTAATGCGCGGGCTTCTCCTCGATGAAGATCTCCTCATTGAAAACGAAGCCGGGTTGATCGTCGAAGGCATAGGCGGAGACGGTGATGAGCGACCCGTCGCGCATGCGCCAGAACAGCGTCGCGCCGCACTTGGCGCAAAAGCCGCGTTCGGCCCATTCGGAGGAAGCCGTCGTCGCCGCCGCCGCGCCCTCGTCGAGCGTCAGGTCCGTGCATGCGATGGTGAACCACACCCCGCCAGCCCAACGGCGACACATCCCGCAATGGCACGCCGTCATATCGGTGGAGGCGGGCGTCGCCTTGAAGCGCGTCGCGCCGCAGAGGCATCCTCCGGAGCGCGGGTTCATGATTGCTTGGCCTTTTCATCGCCCGGGATCATGCCTTCCCAGGGGCTCAAGAAATCGAAATTGCGATAGGCTTGCTGCAGCTTCACGGGCTCGTACACCACCCGCTCCTGCTCGGGATCGTAGCGCACCTCGACATGGCCCGAGAGCGGGAAATCCTTGCGAAGCGGGAACCCTTGAAAGCCGTAATCGGTGAGGATGCGGCGCAGATCGGGATGGCCCGAGAACAGAATGCCGTACATGTCGAACGCCTCGCGCTCGAACCAATCCGCGCACGGATGGATCGTGGCGATCGAGGGCACGGCGGCCTGCTCGTCCGTCTCAATCTTCACCCGAATGCGTTGATTGAGGCGCATCGACAGAAAATGATAGACCACGTCGAAGCGACGCGCGCGCTCAGGATAATCGACGCCGCAGAGATCGATGAGCGTTTGAAACAGGCAGCGCGGATCGTCGCGCAGGAACGTCACCACGCTGACGATCTGATCGGCGCGCGCGGCGATGGTCAGTTCACCCACGCGGACGTCGTGGCCGGTCACGGAACCAGGCATGCTCGCCGCGATATGCGCGCCCAGCGATGTAAGCGCTTCGGTCATCGCTGGATGTTCCCTTCGCGGCGGATCTTGCGCTGCAATTGCAGCACGCCATAAACCAGCGCCTCGGCCGTGGGCGGGCAGCCGGGAATGTAAATATCCACCGGCACGATGCGGTCGCAGCCGCGCACGACGGCGTAGCTATAATGATAATAGCCCCCGCCATTGGCGCACGATCCCATCGAGATCACGTAGCGCGGCTCGGGCATTTGATCGTAGACCTTGCGCAGCGCAGGGGCCATTTTGTTGGTCAGCGTGCCAGCGACGATCATCACGTCGCTCTGGCGCGGGCTGGCGCGGGGCGCGAAGCCGAACCGCTCCAGATCGTAACGCGGCATCGACGCCTGCATCATCTCCACCGCGCAGCAGGCGAGGCCGAACGTCATCCACATCAGCGAGCCGGTGCGCGCCCAGGTGATCAGGTCGTCCGCGGCTGCGACGAGGAACCCTTTATCGGCCAATTGATTCGACAGGCCCGTATAAAAGGGGTCGTCTTCCTTGACCGGAAAGCCGCCCTCAACACCGGCCGCAGTGCCCAGGCTCACTCCCATTCGAGCGCCCCTTTGCGCCATTCATAGACGAAGCCGATGGTGAGAACGCCGAGGAACGCCATCATCGACCAGAAGCCGAACACGCCGATCTCATCGAGAGCCAGCGCCCAGGGGAACAGGAACGCAACCTCGAGATCGAAGATGATGAAAAGGATCGACACCAGATAGAAGCGAACGTCGAATTTCATCCGCGCATCATCGAACGCGTTGAAACCGCATTCATAAGCCGAGGTCTTTTCCCGGTCGGGCGATTTTGGCGCGATCACCCAGGCCGCGAGCATGAAGGCCGAGCCGAGGGCCGCCGCGATGCCGAGAAACATGAGAATTGGCAGATATTCCGTGAGGTCGAGCCCCATTACGGGTCCCTTCATGCCGCAAGTGCGAAAGCGGCGCGGACCCTAGTCGCGGTCGCGCGGACGCGCAATGGCGCGGCAGCCCTTCGCGGAGCGTCCATGCGCCGCTCCATACGCCCGGAGTTTCCGCGCGATTCGCACCCCGACAACCAGCGCTTGGCCGGTGCGCGCCGCCGCGCTAAGCGCGGTGCGCGCGTCTGCACCCCGGGAGCGGAACATGGCTGGCAATACTGACCCCCGCGGCGAGGTGCTGGATCTGCCTCCCATCGATTTCATCACCCGACACGTGTCGCCCATCGCCGGCTGGCTCAATCCGCCGGCCGCGATGGTCACAATCGGCCTTCTGGACGCGCAGGAAGCAGGCGCAAGCGCGGGCGGGCTTCTCGAGATCGGCGTGTTCAAGGGCAAATATTTCGCCGTGTTGCTGCGCTCGGCGCTGCGGCGCGGCGACAAAATCGTCGGCCTCGACACGTTTGAATTCGTCGATCAACCCACGGTCAAGGACGCCTTGAGTTTCCTAGCAGAACCGCAGAGCTATGAATTGATTGAAGGAAAATCGACCAACACGACCGCGGCCGCCTTGCGCGGCAAGCTCGGCGGTCCGGCCCGCTTCATCAGCATTGACGGCTCGCACGGCGTCGCGGACGTGCTGTGGGACTTGGAGCTCGCCAGCGATCTCCTTGCGCCGGGCGGGATCGTCGCCCTCGACGATTTTCTCAATCCAGTGGCGCTGGGCGTCAATGAAGGCGCGCACCGCTTTTTTCAGAAGCCCCGACCCATCGCACCGTTCGGCTTCGCCGCGAACAAATTGTTCCTCTGCGCCCCGCAAAACGCGCAGGCCTACAAGACCGTCTTCTTGGAGGAGGCGCGCGCGGCCGCGAAAATCGCGGACGCCATGCGGAAAATCGTGTCCGATCGCGATCCCTTCCTCACGCAGCCGCTCTGGGGGCACGAGATCGTGGTGATGGATCTAAGCAGGTCTTTTTGATCCGCCGCCGCATGGCGCGAGTGACGGGGCTCGAACCCGCGACCTTCGGCGTGACAGGCCGACGCTCTAACCGACTGAGCTACACCCGCATCTGCGGAGCGCGGGGATTAGGACAAGCGCCGTCGCCGGTCAAGCAAGCGGCGTGCGCCCGAGAGGCGGCGGGGCCGGCGCGATAAGGAGTACCCTCCGCGGCGAACGAGTGTTAAGGATGCCCCCGCGTTGGGGAACACGCAAAACTCGACAGGGGAGAGTTCCATGGGCGGCGTCGTTCGAATTCTGCTGATTGTGGTTGCGGTGCTGGCGGTTCTCGCGGGCGCCTCCTTCTTCGCGCTGCCGAGCAAGGCCAGCAAAGTAGAAACCGTTGAAATTCAACGCCCAGCGGCAAGCGTGATCGCGCGCCTGTCGACGCTGCCGGCCGGCGCGCCGGTGGCCGAAGGGGTGACGCAGACCGTCACGGAAACCAGTGAAAATCAGATCATCGCCACGCTCGCCTTCGCCGATGGCGGCCAGGGCCGCGCCGTCTATACGGTGACGCCGAACGGCGAGAACGCCTCGAACGTCGAGGTGCGCATCGAATCTCCGCTTGGGGCCAATCCGATCGACCGCATCCAGGGCCTCACCGGCGCCCCGGCGGCGCCGTATCTGGAGGCCGCCCTCGCCACGATCTCAGCGGACCTGAACGCCCTTCCCGAAGGCGCGTTCACCGGTCTCGTCTATGAAGTGGTGCAAGTGGAGGCGCGGCCCTTCCTGTTCATTGAGGCCACGGTTCCGCAGGACGCCGCCGCCATCAAGGAAGCCGTCGCGCAGAGCCTGGTGCTCGTGAACCCCATCATGCGCCGTTACAATCTCACGCCGTCCGGCCCGCCGATCGCGGTGGAGACGGCCTGGGAGAACGGCCAATATTCGTTCCAGGCCGGCGTGCCCTTCACGGGCGAGACGCCGCGCGTGCTCGTGGGCGTTCGCGCCGGGCAGACCCCCGCGGGCGCGGCCATCCGCGTGCGTTTCGACGGGCCGGAAGAGAACGTGCTGCCCATCTATACCCAGATGGAGGCCATGATCGCCGCCGCGCGTCTGGAGCAAGGGCGTTCGTTCGAGGTCTATTATGACGATCCCACCCAAGTGGGCGGCTCCGCCAGCCGGGACATCTTTTATCTCGTGAACGGCGACCTTGCGCGTCTCGCACAGCTCGCGCCGAGCGCGGGCGTGCCGGCGCCGCGCGAACCTGCCCCGGCCGCGACCGTGGCCGCCGCCGCGCCCGCGCCAGCCGCGGCAGAAGCGGCCGCCCCCGCGCCGGTCACACCCGCGCCGACTCCTGAACCCGTGGTCGCGCAATAGACGTAAGGAACGTTGTCGCGGCGAGGCGGTTCGCCTTGAAACGGACCGCCTCGCGCCATGGATGACGCTTCCTTTCTCGCCTTCGCGGGTTTGAACTTCGCGGCGGCGCTGCCGAGCAGCGTTTTTCGGCCCTTGCACTGGTATCGGGGACTGAAGAAGCCGCCTTGGACGCCCCCGATGTGGGCGTTCCCGTTGGTGTGGACACTGCTTTACGTGGCGATCGCCATCACGGGCTGGTTGGTTTGGCGCGCGGCCGGTGCGGCGGCAGCGCCTGCACTCACGCTCTATGCGCTGAACCTCGTGCTCAATGCGAGCTGGTCGCCGCTTTTCTTCGGATTGAAGCGGATCGATTTGGCGCTCGTGGAGGCCTGCGCGCTCTGGGCCTCCACGCTCGCCCTCATCTTCGCGTTCGCGCCGATCTCGCCGCTCGCCGCCTGGCTGCTTGCGCCGTACCTCCTCTGGGTCACGGTCGCGGTGGCGTTGAACGCGCGCATCCTCCAGCTCAACGGCCCGCGCGGCGCCGGACGCTGACGCGCTAGTGCGTCATTTCATCGTCGCGCAGCGCGCGCGCCCGGCGCGGACGCTCGCGCGCGGCGTCGACCAGTGAATCGCCAGCGGCGTTGGCGGCGTCTTGCACGCCTTCCGCGACGCCCAACGCAGCTCGCGCGAATTGGGCGCGCAAATCAGCGGCCGCGCGTCGCACCGGCTGGCTCGCCGCGGCGTCGCGCGCGAACGACACCACGAATTCCGCGATCAGCGCGGACCCGAGCGGCGTGCCCGCAGCGCGCCGCACGCTTTTGGGAATTCGCATGCCCGCAATCCTTTTCGGCAAGCCGTTCACGGGCCGGCATTTGCATTTCTTCGCCATCGCACTTCTCCTTGGACAACGATGATTGAAGCGCGCACGAGCTGATGCGTTCCATCCGAGGTCGGACGTTTTCACCTTGGTCTTCGGCGCCGCCTTACCGTCGTGGCCGGAACCAGGCGCAGCGCGGACGCATTGCCTTCAGGCAAAGGCTTGAAGGAGCAATTCCATGTCCATCGTCGATAAAGCGATCGCGGCGGTCACGCCGCCGGAAAGCGAAGAGGCCCGAATGAAGGCTACGGCGAAGGCGCGCGCCGCCGCGACGCCGGGCGACTGGCTCTCCGCCGCCTTGGATCATCATGAGCAAATTCGCGCGGCCTTCGCGGAAGCGCGCATCGCCGCGGATACCGAGGAGCGCCTGGCCGCGATGAAGGATCTCGCGCTTATCCTCAACGGCCACGCGCTTGCGGAGGAGATCGTGCTCTACCCCGCAATGGCCAAGGCGCACGAAAAAGGCCACGCGAACATGGCCTATACAGAGCAAACCGCAACCAAAATGCAGATGGCGGAGCTTGAGCGGCTCGATCCGTCGTCGAAGGAATGGCGCGAGAAGCTTGAGCACATCGAAGGCGCGGTGCTGCACCACATGTATGAGGAAGAGAACAATTGGTTTCTCGACCTCAAGAAGGACGGTCGAAACCAGGACCTGCTGACCACCAGGTATTTGGAAGAATTTGACCGCTATGTGGGTTAGTCCGCCGCCAACCTGAACCGGGGGGCAAGATTGGCGCGAGCAGCCTCGCCATCGAAGCAGCTCCAGCGCTATCGCGCGATGCGGGATTTCGCCCGTACGTCAGAGCCTGCGGGCGAAGCGATCATTCTTCCCGCGCCGCATCCGCGCTTTGTCGTGCAAAAACATGCCGCCACACGCCTGCATTATGATTTCCGTCTTGAGATCGACGGCGTGTTCAAATCCTGGGCCGTGACCAACAGGCCCTCCGCCGATCCGAAGATCAAACGCCTCGCTGTCGAAACCGAGGATCATCCGCTCGATTACGGGGACTTCGAGGGCACGATCCCTAAAGGCCAATATGGCGGCGGCACGGTTATGCTGTGGGATCGTGGATTCTGGGCGCCGCAAAACGGCGATCCCGCCGCCGCGCTGCGCAAGGGTGAGCTCAAACTCATTCTCATGGGTGAAAAGATGGAAGGGGGCTACGTGCTTGTGCGCATGGCGCGGCGCGGTCGCGAACAGCGCGACAATTGGCTGCTCATCAAGCATCGCGACGCCTTTGCGCACGCGGACGCGGACGACGGCGAAGAAAAATCCGCCGCGTCTGGCCGGACCATGGCCGAGATTCAAGCCGGCGCCGGCAAGCGCCCAAAACCCTTCATGCTGTCCAAAGGCGCGGCCGCGGATGCGGTGTGGCGCAGCACGTCCGCGAAGAAGGCGGCGAAGCCAGCGCCCCGCTCGCGCGCCTCCAGCAGCGTGCAAATTGGCGCGGTCACGCTGACGAACGCGGAAAAGCCGCTCTGGCCCGCGCCCGAAACGGACCCGCCGATCACCAAAGCCGAACTCGCCGCCTATTACGAAGTGGTCGGTCCCTGGATGGAGCCGCATGTGCGTGGACGCCCCTGTTCGATCGTGCGCGCGCCGGACGGCATCGACGGCGAACGCTTCTTTCAACGCCACCCAATGCAGGGCGCCTCGCCCCTGATCACACGCGTGAAGATGCGAAGCGAAAAGCAACCCTATCTGCAATTCGACAGCATCGATTCCCTGCTGGCCGCCGCGCAAATCGCCGTTGTTGAACTCCATCCTTCGAATTGCCGCCCTGACAGCCCCGACATCCCAGGCAGGCTCGTGTTCGACCTCGATCCCGCTCCCGATCTTGGGTTCGACGCCGTCATCGAAGCGGCCAAGGAAATGCGTGAGCGTCTCTCCGCGCTTGGCCTTGAGAGTTTCTGCAAAAGCACGGGCGGAAAGGGGCTGCATGTGACGGCGCCCTTGAAGGCCTCGCGCACGCAAATCTCGTGGGCCGACGCAAAGTCGTTCGCGCAAGCCGTTTGCGCCCGCATGGCTGCAGATTCGCCGTCTCGCTATCTGATCAACATGTCGAAGGAAAAGCGAACCGGGAAAATTTTTCTCGATTATCTGCGCAATGATCGCATGGCGACGGCGGTCGCGCCGCTGTCGCCCCGCGCGCGGGCGCACGCGCCGGTGTCAATGCCGCTCAATTGGTCGCAAGTGCGCGCGGGCCTGGATGTAAGCCGGTTTACGATTAGAACGGCGTTCGCGCTTTTGAAAAAGAATGATCCCTGGCGCGATTATGACGCGGCCGCCGGCAGTCTGGCCGCCGCGCGACGCAAGCTCTCCGCCGCATAAGCCCCCGCTCCCTGCAGGAACCGGTGCAGCGCGGTGCGGTTGGCGACACGCGCCCTTCGCGCACAGCCAGGAGATCCGCACGATGACGCTCGCCACTGAGACCAACCCAACGCATGAACGCGAAACGCTTCAGGCGCGGCCGCGCCATAAGCCGCTTCGCGACCAAACCATCGTCATCACAGGCGCGAGCTCCGGCATCGGCAAGGCGACAGCCGAACGCGCCGCCCGCATGGGCGCCAATCTCGTTCTCGCCGCGCGAGACGAGGGGCTCTTGCGCGAGCTGCACGGATCGCTCGAAGCGCAGGGCGCGGCCTGCGTCTATATCTGCGCGGATGTCGGCGTTGAAGCCGATGTGGCGCGGATCGTGAACCTCGCGCAAACGCGCTTTGGCGGCTTCGACACATGGGTGAACAATGCGGGCGTCGGCGTCTATGGCGAACTCACGAACGTGCCGCTTGAAGATCAGATGCGGGTCTTCCAAACCAATTATTGGGGCGTGGTGAACGGCTCTCTCGCCGCCATCGCGCATTTTCGCGCGCGGGGCGTCGCCGGAACGTTGATCAATATCGGATCGATCGTCTCGGACGTGGGCGCGCCGCTCCTTGGCGCGTACGCGGCGTCCAAGCACGCGGTGAAGGGCTTCACCGACACGTTGCGCATGGAGCTCTTGCACGCTGGAGACCCCATCCGCGTCACGCTGATCAAGCCGAGCGGCGTCGACACGCCATTCGATGCGCACGCCAAGAATTATTTGCCGCACGCGGCCAAATTGCCCGATCCGCTTTACAGCCCAGACCTCGTCGCGCGGACGATTCTTCACGCCGCCACGCATGCGGTGCGTGAAATCACTGTGGGTTGGAGCGGCAAGCAAATCACCTTGTTCGCCAAGGCGGCGCCTGGCGCGGCTGATCGCGTGCTGCCGCGTACGCTCTATCGGATGCAGCAAGATGAAAACGCGCCCAAAGCCCCGCGCGACAGCTTGCATGCGCCCTCCGGCGATAACCGCATCTACAGCGATCACAGCCAGAAAGCCCGCTTCAGCCTCTACACCGCCGCGCGCCTCCATCCCGCGGCCACGGCAAGCCTGATTGCAGTCTCGGCGGCGACAGCCTTCCTGGCTTGGCGCTCAATTCAGAAAGCCAAGGAAATAGAGCAACAGGATGATGGGCAGCGGTATCCCGATCGCCCAGAGAATGCAGCCTTTGCCCATGCCGTGCATTGAACCTCCAGCGCGCGGCGAGCGAAAGATCGCCGCGCGCGCTCTCGGCCAACCGGATGATCGCGCTCCCGGTTCCCGTTCCACGCGCAATTCCGGCGGGAACCAGCCGTAAGGCTAGCAATTGTAAATCTGCCCGCACTCGCGGGGTCAGGGACGAGAGGAGACGATAATGCTCAAGCAGATCATGAGCGCGGGCGCGACGGCCTGCCTGCTTCTGGTGACCGCGTGCGGCGCGGGCCCCGCGGAAAAAACCGGCGAGAACATGGATTCGGCGATCGAGGAATCCACCCAAGGATCGACCGATATGATGGACGGCCCGATGGAAAACGCCGGCGAAGCGATGGACGAAGCCAATGAGGACGCCGCCGACGCCGCCGACGACGCGACCAACACGCCCGCCACGCCGCCCGTGACGACGCCGTAAACGCGCTCGACGCATGTATTCAAGAAGCCGGACGCGGAAAAAATCCGCGTCCGGCTTTTCACGATCAGCCCATATGCAAAAAGATCGCGACCGCCGCGATCACGATCGGTGTCGCGCTCAGCAGAAGCGCAAGGCCGTCCTTGGCGGTGAGCCCAAGACCGACAAGACAAATGGCCACGCCCGGCACGACCGGGCCGAAGGGCAGCAGCGACAGCGGGAAAGTCGCGAGCGCCGCGAGCACGCACACCAAGCCCGCGCCAGCCGCCCAGGGCGGTTCCGCGAGCACGGCCAGGCGCGGCTGCACGATCTTGTCGACCCGCCGAGCCACGGGCCGCGCGCTCTTGATGAAGGCGGAAAGCAGGCGACGCGGCATCGGCATCTTCAGCGCCACGCGCGGTAACCACGGCTTCCGCTTTTGCAAGAGCAATTGCACGCCGATCATCAGCTCAAGCGCGGCGACCGCCCATGTGGCGCCAGGCGGCGCTGTCAGAGGCGAAATCGAAACAAGCCCTAGCAACAATAGCACCGGGCCAAATGCGCGGCCCCCGAGAGCGGCGAGCGTGCGTCCAAGCGTCAATCGACGCGGCGCGCGCGAGGCGGGCCGCGCCGTCGCCTCCATCGCATCCAGCACGCCCGTCAATGTATCTGCTTGATTTGACACGGTTCGCACCAATCCATCCCTATCGGCACAACAAGCGCGAAGGGGGCGCGCCAGTTCCTGGCGGGAATTTTTCAAGCGGCGGAACCGAACAAGGTGCGGCGCCGTTATCACACCGCGTCCCACCCGGGACGTAGGAGTAGCGCCGGGCCCCCAAGCTCCCGCCCCCCGTACCGCAGGGGTCCGGCGCCTCCCATCTTCCCGGTCAGGACAAGAAAAAGCGCCGCCTTCAGGCGGCGCTTCTCTTTGTCTCATTGGCGCCTCAGCCGCGCGGACGACCATCCGTCCAACAAGTGCGGTTCGTGCCAGGCACGTAATAGAAATAACCGCCGGTTTGCGGATCCCTGTAGACGGGCTGCTGCGCCGTGCTCGAGCACTCCCGCAGACGTTGGTCTTGGCTGAGACCGCGCGCCGCGCCCGCCGCGCCGCCAACCGCCGCGCCGATCGCCGCGCCCTGACCTGCATCGCCCTCGCCGACATTGTTGCCGATGGCGGCGCCGGCAAGCGCCCCGACGGCCGCGCCGCCGACCGCGTTGCGTTCCACATTGCCCGTGCTCGTGCACGCGACGAGCGCAAGCGCGGCCACGCCCGCCGCGGATATCATCCGTATGCTCATAATTCTCTCCTCGGATTGGTGGGGAAAGCAGCAAACGCCTCCACCGAAGCCGAGTTCCGCAGTGATGGACGCATGTTTCGTAACAAATGTTAGCGCGCCGGCGCACCCGCAGCGGCTAGGTCCGTCAATGACAATCGCGGTGACTGCGGGGAAGCTGATGAACAACGCGGACGCGCAGCGCCTGCGCGTGCTGATATTGGAAAGCAGCGCCGTACGTGGGCTCGAGTTGGAGCTCCTGCTGCAGCACACGATCGTAGAGCGCTTGGAAATCATTCAGATGATTCATCTGGCCGAAGCCTTGCGCGCGCTGCAGGCGGATGAGCGGATTGTTCTGATCATTGACGCGGACACGGCGTATGATCCGGCTCAGCGTGCTCAACTCGGTGCTTTCGCCGATCGATTGTTTTGGCTGAGCGATGATCCGCCGAATTCGCCCACGTTCGGCCACTGGCTGCAGCGGCCGGTGGGGGCCGCGCTCTCCCTGCTGCTCGCCGCGCACCTGGAACTCAACCTCAAGCGTTAGGTTGTGATATGGGAGCACCAGCGGTGAAACCACTTTTTGCACGCCTGCGCCATTATTCGCATCTGACCGAGGAGGATTTCGCCCCGCTCGCGCGGTTCGAGATTGAGCTGACGCAGAAGCCGAAGGGCGCCGTGCTGATTGAGGTGGGGGCGCCGGTGCGCCATGTTTTCGTGATCGTTCAAGGCTGGGCGATGCGCACGCGCGCGCTGGACGACGGGGGGCGCCAGATCGTCAACATCATGCTGCCAGGCGATTGCTTCGATCTTCAAGCGATGATCGACACCGGCGCCGATCATGGCGTGGAGGCGATCACGCCGGTGAGCCTCTATCGCATGCAGCGCGACGAATTCCTCAACGCCATCCGATCCTCTGGACGCTTGGCGACGGCGTTCTGGTGGGCGGCTATCCAAGAGGAATCCATTCTCCGCGAACAAATCGTTCGGCTTGGCCGTCGCTCGGGACGCCAGCGCATCGCGCATCTATTGTTGGAACTGCATCGGCGCCTCAATCTCGCCGGCGTCGCGCAAAGCGCATCCTTCGATTTTCCGCTGACACGCGAATTGTTGGCCGATCTTTTAGGCCTATCGCCCGTTCACGTTTCGCGCTCTTTGTCGGCCCTCAAGCGCATGGGTCTCATCCGCGTGTCGGACGGCGCCGTCAATCTTTTGGACAGGAGAAAGCTGGCGGATTTCGCTGGCTTTGACGCCGGCTATCTGCATATCGGCGAAGCCGTCTCAAGCGCGAACCCAGGCCAAGCATGACAAGGCCCGGCCTGACAAAGCCCGGCATAAGGCGATCGGCGCGCCGCGGCCCGCCGATCGACTAGTTTTATGCTTAGGATGACCAGCGCCGCTCTACGCCGAAATGCGCGAACGACTTATCGCGGAAGGCCGCGCCGTCATTCGCCGTCAGTTCATCGATCGTGTCGCACGGCGCAGCCTTGATCTCATCCTTGGTGAGATTCACACGATAGCTTTCGTCGTCAGGATCGTAGTCGAGCAGCGCCCAGGGAATGGGGTGATACTTTTCGCCCACGCCCATGACGCCGCCGAACCCGGCGACGGCGAAGAGAATCTCGCTCGACATCTTGTCGAGCACCAGGTCTTCGACTTTGCCGATGCGCTCGCCGCTTGCATCCTTGATGGTGGTGCCGATCGCACGCTTGGCGGTGATGGCGCGCGTATGTCCGCTCGGTGTCGGCATGTGCCTTTCCTTCCTTTCTTGGTTTGAACCTGGTTACAGCGAGGGCGGAGACCGGCCGCGCACGACGGCCATGATCAGGCTCACCACAAAGAGAACCAGGAAGATGAAAAAGAGGATCTGAGCGATGCCCGAGGACGCGGCGGCCACGCCGCCGAACCCAAATATCGCCGCGATGATCGCAACTACGAAAAAGATAAGCGCCCAGCTCAGCACAGCCTGGCTCCTTCTTTAAGCGGCTCACCATGAGCCCTTTGCCTTTTGCAAACGCCGATCACCGGCTTGCGTTCCGGCGCGCATCGTTCTGAAAGAGCGCGATATTCCACGTGGAGATGGCAGGGATTTCGACCCAGGAGCGCAGCCGCGCGAAACCGCTTATTCGTGCGCTTTGTTCTGATCCTCGGATTCCTCGGATTGCCGGTCTCGCGACACCGGCGCCTCCTCCGCGCGGCCGTGCGCGAGGATGCGAACCCAGAATGGCCGCGCAGCCTCGCTCTCCACCTCTGCCTCGATCTGGCGCGCGAAGGCCGCCATCAAACGCAGCGTGGTGGCGGAGTGGACCTCCGGAGAGGGGGCGCCGTCCGCATCGATCTCGATGCTGAAACCAGTCTCGCCGTGCGGTGCGAGGGTTAGGCTCAGCGCATCGATACGCCCGCCATGGCGCGCATGATCCAATATGAGGCCGATGCGCTCCCCGATGAGGAAGGCGAGCGGCATGGCTTGGTCGACGCCCATGCGCAACGGGCTCAAATCCATGTCGAGCTTGAGGTGGGCGGTCTCGGCGCCCCGGGCGCTGATCAGGGTGCGCGCGATCTCGGCGGCCAATTGATCGAGCGCGATATCGCGCACCTCGCCGGAAGCATAGATGCGCGCATGCGCGAGCGCGAGAAGCTGTACACGATCTTGCGCGCGAGAGAGGCCGCGCGCCTCATCCGCATTCTCCGTGCCGCGCGACTGGATCGACAGGATGCTGGCCACCAATTGAAGATTGTTCTTCACCCGATGATTGACCTCAAGCAGCAGCGCGCGCTCTTCGCGCAGCGCTTCGGCGAGGCGCGTCTCACGTCGGCGCAGGGTTTTCGCCATCGCCGCGAGCGCGCGCCGCAGGCTGGCGATTTCAGCCGGCGCGCCGCTCAGCAATTGCTCTTCTTCCTCGCTGTCTTCGCCCCGCGCATAGGCGCGCGACAGGCTTTCCACCACGAGGAGCGGACGCGCCACATAGACCTCCACCGCGTACCACGTGGCCCCGACGGCGGCGAGCCACAGCAGGATCGGCGCGGCGAGCGCCCATGCGGCGCGCAGGCCGCCGCGCCAGCCTTGCGGGGCGGGGGCCCATGCCTTGACGAGGTAGAGTTCGCCCTCCTGCAATTCCGTCGCCACCGCCCAGCGCCGGTCGAGACGGAACGCGGCGCCGAGCGCGGAGAGCGGCGCTTCGCGGACGATCGCGCTCAATCGTTCCGCATCGCCTCGATAAAGATCGAGATTGACGCCCTGCAGGATCGTTCCGTTGCGATCGACGAGCGCGGTGAAACCGCCAGGGCGCTGCACATCCTCGACGCGCTGCAACAGCGCGCGTGAAGGCTGCTGCGCGGTGACGAACAAAGGATCGCGCCGCGCGGCGAATTGCGCCGGCGCCAATGACGCCAGCACCGGCTCGGAAGTAAGCGCGGGCCGCGCGATGAAGCCAATCACCGCATCGTTGCGGCGAAGCGCCGTCAAGATCAGGCGCTCCCCCGCGGCGGACGTCTCGTAGTCGCTCGGGAGGTTTTCGCACAGCACTTGGCCGTCGCGGTCCATGACCGCGATCAACATGGGCCTGTCGACCGAGATACGACTCAACGTTTCAACGCACGTCTGCGGGTCCTGAGTCAAAAGCCGCTCATTGGCGGCCAGGGAACGCGCCATTTCCCGCATCTGCGTGACCTCGTCACGCACGCCGCTCAAGGATTGCAGCACCTGCACGCCTTCCGCGCCTTGCACCGCGGCATGGCGCGCCGACATCGAGGCCAGGCCCGATTGCAGCGCCAAAGCGCCGGCGGGCAAAAACGCCAAAGCGAGCAACAGCGCTAAACGCCCTCGAAGCGACTGGATCGAGAGTTCTCGCGGCCACAGGGCAGGCGGACGCATATCAAGGACGGCCGGCGATCAATCCCTCGGGAAGCAATTCGTCCGCAAGCTGAACATGGCCGTCTTCCGGCAGATCCAGCAATTTCATCAAGCGCGCCCGCGCGCGATTGACCCGGCTTTTGACCGTACCGACGGCGCAGCCGCAAATTTCGGCCGCCTCCTCGTACGAAACCCCGAACGCGCCCACCAAGGTAAGCACCTCCCGATGATCCTCGCGCAATTGCGCGAAGGCGATCTTGAAGTCCTCCAGATCGGCCACGCCATTCTGGTTCGGCCGCTCCGCGAGGCGCGCCGCGTGCGCGCCTTCCGCATCTTCCACCTCGCGGCGGCGTTTGCGCAAATCCGAATAATACGTGTTGCGCAGGATCGTGAACATCCACGCGCGCAGATTGGAGCCCGGCTCGAAGCGCTCGATATTCGCCAAGGCCTTCACCAGCGCGTCCTGCACAAGATCGTCCGCCCGCGCCGGATTGGGACACAAGGAGCGGGCGAACGCGCGAAGGCTGGGCATCAGCTCGACCATCGCGTCTCGAATATCGAGCGCGGCGCCCTGCGAGCTCGACGCAGGCGGGTGAGCCGGTTTGCTGGCGGCCTCAGCCATCGCGACCATCGCCGGTCTTGCCGGCCTTCCGTTCGATCTGGTTGAGAAGCTCGATCCAATCGTCTGGAATAGGCTCGGCCGCGACTTGCTCATAAACGCGCTTGAGATTGCGCGTCAGCAGATCGTCGTTCGGCCCGCCAGCGGGCTTGAACTCCTCAGGCGCCGACACGGCCTTGTCGAGACCGGGCGAAGGCTCCAAACGCGCATCACGCGCAAGCCCCTGTTCTCGTTGAGGCTTTTCGCCCATCAGCCGCTCCTTCAACACCCCGCCGGCCGGCGTCATGACTTCCTCTTAATCCATCCATGCATGCTAATGTGGCTAAATCGCTTCAGCGCGATTTGGTTCCCGATTTGGAACTCGCGCCGCTCTGCCGGCGTTGCGCCTGAGATTGGCCCCGATTGCGTGGAGCGTGGGGGCTATAGGGCTGGGCGCAGGCAGGGAGCTTGAGCATGGGAATGACAGCGATTTTGGCCCCGCATTTGCCGCTCCTGCGGCGCTATGCGCGGGCCTTGACCGGATCGCAGCGCAGCGGCGACGCCTACGTGGCCGCCACGCTGCAGGCCTTGCTGTCGGATCAGGAGGCGCTCGATCAAAGCCTTGCGCCGCGCGTGGCGCTCTATCGCGTCTTCCACGCCATCTGGTCGACCGTGCAATTGGACGGCGCGCATGGAGAGGAGACCGGTCTCGCCGCGAAGGCGCAACAGCGTCTGCGCCTGCTCACGCCGATCGGTCGCCAGGCGCTGCTGCTGACCACGATCGAAGGCTTCACCGTCGATGAGACCGCGCGGATCATCGACCGCGATCGCGATGAAACGGCCGCGCTCATCGCCGGCGCACGCGACGAAATCGACCGCCAAACGCGCGCGCGTATTCTCATCATCGAGGATGAAATCCTGATCGCTGTCGATCTCAGCGACATCGTCGAGAAGCTCGGCCATAAGGTCGTTGCGTCGGTGGACACCGCCGCGAAGGCCGTGCAGGCGGCCGCCCAGCATCGTCCCGATCTCATCCTCGCGGACATTCAATTGGCCGACGGCTCCTCCGGCATCGACGCGGTGAAGGAAATTTTGACCCGCTTCTCGGTGCCCGTCGTGTTCATCACCGCGTTTCCGGACCGCCTTTTAACGGGAGAGCGGCCTGAACCCACTTTCCTCATCACCAAGCCGTTTTTGGAGCAGACGGTGCAGGCCGCCGTCAGTCAGGCGCTCTTCTTCGAGAGCACGGCGGACGCGGCCTGATCAGGCGGGAATGAGGGCGCGCGCGCGCAGTGCGCCAAGCCATTTGACGAACATGTCGCGCGTGTCGACGACGTCGTGAAAGCCGGCGCGCCTCAGCTTTATCGTGGATACAAGCGAAGGGCCGCGCTCTGGCTCGCCCTCGCGAGGGCCGAAATTGAACAGCATGTCCGCATAGTGCGGACTCTCGCCCAGAAAATCGGGCAAGGCCGGCGCTGCGAGGCCGTGACTCGCGCGCAGCATATCCCAGTCCGCCGCGTGTTCTTGCATGAAATGCGCGATGCGCGTGGGTATGTGCGCGCCGCTGTCCATGCCAAGCGCATCCGCGATGTCCGGCCAAACGCTGGGCCAGGAATAGACATCGCCGTTCGTGACATTGAAAATTTCATCCCGCGCGGCGGGCGCCTCTTGCGCCCAAGCGATCACGCGCGCCAGCAGATCGGCGTCCACGGCCTCTTGCACGAAACTGTTGAGCGCGCCGGGAAAATGCAGAGGCTCGCGCGCCAGTTTGAGCAAGGCGCCATAGGCGCCCAGCACGGGAATGAGATTCATGGCTCCGCCGATCGACAGGCCATAAATGATTTGCGGACGCAGAATCGTGAAGGTCCAGAACGCGCCCTGACGCGCCGCCCGCAGACGCTCTTCCTGACGCCAATAGAAGTTCGGCTCATGATGCGCTTCGTCGCGGTTCTCGCGCGCGGCGACGGGCGTAGGCCGCATCATGCCATAGGCTTTCGTGCCTTGAAGCAGCGTGACGTGACGCAGGCTCGCGCCATGATGCGCGAGCACGGCGGCCATCAGATTTTGAAACATGCGGTCATTGGTGTCGATCTGATCGGCCTCGAACCAGCCCGCGATCAGGCCGGGCTTCTCGAAAAGCGCGGCATAGACGACATGGGTGATCGGGCTCAGCGCCGCGATGGCGTGCGCGCAGGCCGCGCCGTCCATGAGATCCAGCGCCAGATGCGGCGCGCCTGTGTTGGCCAATGGCGATCGGCGCGACACCGAAACGACCTTCGCGCCCGCCTCGGCCAGCCGCTGCAGCGCGGCCTCCCCAACGACGCCCGAGGCGCCCACCACCAAAACCGTTTTATCCATCGGCGCGTCCTCGTTCAGGAACGCGCCCGTCCGGGTCACGTTCACGCCTTCGGCGGAGCATAGTTCCGGAGATCAGCGATGAAGACCACCCTCACCTTGTTTGGCGCGCTGTGCGCGCTCGCCGCGTGCGCGCCGCCCGCCGCCGACAGCCCCGCAGCCCCCGGCGCCGGCAGCGGCTATAGCTCGCCGGAAACCACGATGGGACCGCCCGGCGGGCCGATCGATAATACGCCTGAGCCCCCGCCCGTGAGCGATCCCGGCCCAGCCGCGAGCCCGACGCCGACTGTGCCCTAGGCGGATGCTGGCGGAGACGGAGGGATTCGAACCCTCGATACAGTGTTCCCGTATAACGCCTTAGCAAGGCGCCGCCTTCAGCCACTCGGCCACGTCTCCGGCCCGGCTGGGCTTATCAGCCCCTGGCGTCCCCAATCAAGCGCGCCGCGCCGCCCGCGGCACGGCTCTTGCGCTTAATGGGACGTCAACTTTCCCAAACGGGGCGAAAACCATGTCGCTGAGCGCGTTCGAGCAATTCGGCGTCAAGTCGAGACAAGGCGCTCCGGAGGGCGGCGTCCCCATGGATTGGGAGCCGATCCGGTCCGAGGCGCTCTGGCGCTATGTCGCGCCGGGCGGCTTGGAGGCGGCGAACGAGCATGAGCGGCCGTTTCCCGCGCCCCTGCCGCCGCGCGGTCCCTGGAACAACCGCCTCATCGGCGGCGCGCTCGCCGCGTTGGATTGGATCGTGGTCGCGGTTGTCGCCGAGATCGCGTCGCGCTGGGCGCACGGGGCGGGTCTCCTGTCGCTGCCGGCAGGGGAGAGCGCGGGGCTCGTCGGTGCAGCGCTGATGCTTAAGGCCGGGCTTTGGCTGACCGGCTTCTACGAGACTCCGGCCTATCGGGTGCGGGCCGAGACCGCGCTGGGCGGGCTGGCGCTCGGCGCCATCGCCGGCGTTCTGCTGGCCGGGCTCGCCGCGCCCAATGCACGCGCGGCCGCCGCGATCGCGGCCACCTTGCCGCTCGGCGCGCTGACGCTGGGCGTCGCGCACGCCGCTTTCGGCTGGCTGCGCCACGCCGCCTGGCGCCGTTACGCCTTCGCCGAGCGCGTCGTGCTGATCGGCGCCACCGACATGGCCGCCCGCGTGCTGGAACGCGCCGCGCGCACGCGCGCATGGCGCGTGCTCGCCATCGCCGATGATCGCACGCAGCGCGCGCCCATGCAGATCGGTCAAACGCCGGTCGCCGCCGGGATCGAAGCCTTGCTCGACTGGCCCGGCCTGCCCGCCGTCGATCGCGTGATGATCTGCCTGCCGCCCGCGGCGCAGACGCGCATCGACGCGATCCTGGCGCGCTTGAGTGCGCTGCCGCAGCGCATCGATCTGGTGTTTCAGCATGGCGAAGGCGCGCTCAACCCGATCACAATCGCGGGTGCTGACGCGGCGCCGGCGAGCGCGCTCGCCAAGCGCTGCGTTGATCTTGTATTAGGCGCGGCGCTGCTTGGCCTCATGGCGCCGGCCATGGCGCTGACGGCGCTCGCCTTGCGATGCGAAAGCGCCGGGCCGCTGCTGCGCCGGCGATCGCGGCTCGGCCGCCATCGCCGCCCGCTCGCGCTCCTTGCGTTCAGGACGGACCGCGACGTAACGCATGCGGCGCCCGTGGGCGCGGCCGTCCGCCGCCTCGGACTCGATCGGCTGCCGTATCTGGCGCACGTCTTGACGGGAGAGCTCAGCCTCGTGGGGCCCGCGCCGCACGGCGCGCGCACCCCGCGCCTTGGCGAGGAGCATGCACCGGGCGCATATGCACGCCGCTTCGCGGTCAAACCCGGCCTCACCGGCCTCGCGCAAATCGCCCCGCCGGCCAAAGCCGCCGATCCGGCGTATCGCTGCGCGCGCGACTGCGCCTATGTCGCGCGCCGCTCTTTCTGGCTCGATCTTTGGGTGCTGCTCGTCAGCGCGCCCGCCATGCTCCGTCGCTGAGACGAACATGGTGAACGCTCTCTTTACCAAACGCGCCCACGCTTCCGTCGAGACTGGCGGCGCAATCCTTGCTGATGCGGCCGCGGTTCGAACGAGGTGGTGCTGATGTCCCGATCCTTGGTGGGCTTGTTCGCCCTCATCATCGTCGCGGGCTTCGCCGGATGCGCGGCGACCTCGCAACCGGCTCTCGCCTACAAGGCGGCGTATGCGGCGCACGCGGAGCGCCCCGCTTAAACCGCCGCCCGGAAATCAATGGCGGGTTTCGAGCCATTCGCGCGCGGCGCGTTGGGCCGTCGCGATCTCGGTCGGGCTCATCAGGTCCGACAATTCCTTGCGGCACTCGCGGGCCGCCATCGAGCCGCGCATCGCCGCGAGATTGAACCACATGTGCGCTTGCACCAGGTCCACCTCGCCGCCCTGACCCGTCGAATAGATCAGGCCGAGCTTGTAGAGATCATCACAAGCCCCAGCGGCGGCCGCAGCCTGACGCACTTCCGCGATTTCAACGTCCGTAAAGGCCATTTTGGCCGCTCCCTTGTCCTTTGCGGGTGACGATGCGCCGTTTTGGCGTCCTCGCCGCTCCCGCCCCACCGACGTGCATTATTCGCGCCGTCGATGAGCAAATTCTCGTGCTTGACTTGAAATAACGTTAAAAACGAAAAGCCATGACCTGGTTTTTTCGCGTTCACCTTGGATCAGCGAAGATGAAGCGGTGATGAACCAAGGTTTCGCAATCCTTTAGCTCGCCTGCCGCCGCATCTGTTCATTCAGCGCCAGTTCAGCCGAGGCGCCGTCTTCTGTCGCGCACTGAGGGATGCGGAGCGCACGGCGGGCGCCGAGGCGCAGCACGGAGACGAGGATGAAGAAGAACGCAATTCTGGCGGTCGCGGCCGCGGCCGCGCTGAGCCCCTTCCTGGCGGCGCCGGCCTTCGCCGACGACGACGACCGCCATTGGCGCCACGGCCATCACAGCCGCCATTATGACGATTGGCGCGACGATCGCCGCGACGAGCGGCGCGCCTACCGGGAAGGCTACCGCGAAGGCTATTGGGACGGGCGACAGCACAATGGCTATTACTACCGCGATACGTGGCATTGGGGCCCGCCGCCGTCCCACTATTACGGCCATCACAGCTATCGCCCCGGCTATGTGGCGTGGCGTGAAGGCCATCGCGTGCCGCGTCATGTCTATGAGCATTGGCGGCGCGTGGACTATCGCCACCATCACCGACTCTATCCGCCGCCGCGCGGCTATCATTGGGTCGAGGACGATCGCGGCGATTACCTGCTCGTCGGTCTGGCCACGGGTGTGATCCTCGGCGCCATTCTCGCGCACTGACCGCATGTCCATGCCGACGCCCCGGTTTCCAACCGGGGCGTCGTGCTTAATCGCTCGTCAACGCCTTGGGCGCACCCTCCTGCATCACGCGCAGCGCGCGGCAGGGGAGTGCGCCATGCTGATGTTATTTTGGGTCTATGTGATGGCCGCGGCGTTCATGCCGGGCGGCGCGCATTTCGCGAAGAGCCACGCGGCCGCGATCGACGCGCACATGCGCAGCCAACTTGAAACGATCGAGCAATCGAGCCTGCGCAAGCCGGGGCTCGCCATCGGCGCGGCCTCCGGCTTCGCGCGCTGATCAGAGCCCAAGCTTCTGCTTCAAGAGATCGTTGACGGCCGCGGGATTGGCCTTGCCGCCCGTCGCCTTCATCACCTGGCCTACCCACCAGCCGAACGCCTTCGGCTTTTCCTTCACCTCGGCGAGCTTGTCGGGATTGGCGGCGATCAGCGCGTCGATGGCTTGCTCGATCGCGCCCGTATCGGTGACTTGACGCAGCCCTTCGCGCTCCACGATCGCGCCCGGCGCATCACCGCTTTCGAACATCTTGGCGAACACGTCCTTGGCGATCTTGCCGTTGATCGTGCCGTCCTTGATGAGGTCGATCAGCGCGCCGAGCGCTTCGGTGGAGATCGGCGAGGCGGCGAGGTCGAGGCCGGCCTTATTAAGCGCGCCGAACAATTCCTGGCTCACCCAATTGGCGGCGAGCTTGGCGTCGCGCCCTTTCGCCACCGCCTCGAAATACGCCGCGGCTTCAGCATCGCCTGACAACACGCCCGCGTCGTACGCATTGAGGCCATAGGCGTCCATGAAGCGCTTCTTCTTTGCGTCCGGCAGTTCCGGCAGGGTGCGCTTGATCTCGTCCACCCAGGCCGGATCGAGCTCGAGCGGTAAAAGATCGGGATCTGGAAAATAGCGGTAATCGTGCGCGTCTTCCTTGGAGCGCATTGTGCGCGTTTCGCCGGCGTTGGGATCGAACAGGCGTGTCTCCTGATCGATCACGCCGCCATCCTCGAGAATGGCGATCTGGCGCCGCGATTCGTACTCGATCGCCTGCGCCATGAAGCGCACGGAATTGACGTTCTTGATTTCGCACCGCGTGCCGAACGGCGCGCCCGGGCGTCGCACGGAGACGTTGACGTCCGCGCGCATGGAGCCTTCCTCCATATTGCCGTCGCACGTGCCGAGCGCGCGCAAGATCGCGCGCAGCTTATTGAAATAGGCGCCCGCCTCCTTCGCCGAGCGCATGTCCGGGCGCGAGACGATTTCCATCAAGGCGACGCCCGCGCGGTTGAGATCGACATAGGTCTCGGTAGGGGAGAGGTCGTGGATGGACTTGCCGGCGTCCTGCTCCAGGTGAAGCCGTTCGATGCGGATCGTCACCGGCGCTTCGCCCTCGGGCTCCACCTCGATCGCGCCCTCGCCCACGATGGGGTGCTGGTATTGCGAAATCTGATAGCCCTGCGGCAGGTCGGGATAGAAATAATTCTTCCGGTCGAAGCGGCTCTTGAGATTGATCTGCGCATTGAGGCCAAGTCCGGTGCGGACCGCCTGCTCCACGCAGAATTCATTGATCACGGGCAGCATGCCCGGCATCGCGGCGTCGACGAGGCTCACATGCGCGTTCGGCTCGCCGCCATAGGCGGCCGACGCGCCGGAGAAGAGCTTGGCGTTGGAGCGCACCTGGGCGTGCACTTCGAGGCCGACAATGACCTCCCATTCGCCCTTCATGCCGGGGACCAATTGATCTTTGCGCGCCGCGCGCACGTCGAGGTTTGCCATGAGGGCGCGATATAAGGCGCCCCGCCGCCGCGTCCAACCTCGCCGGCGCCCTACGCCCTGTCCCGGCCTGGAACGCGTCGGTCGCGTCGCAGGCAGGTCCGCCCCCGGCTCCTCGCGCGCCATGCGAAGCGTTCGCGCGTCAAGCGCCCCTTCCCAGCCCGGTTCGCGCACCGAGGGCCGGCGCGGCCCTTGCGAAGCCGCCGCCATGATCGGCGAAGAGACATTCCATCCAGATACGCGGGCGCTGCTCGCCTATGGGCGCACGCTCGCGGGCGGGACGGCGCGCCCGCGCGAGACTGCCGCCGATCAGGTTCTCGACCGCCTCTTCGTGCTCGAACGCGTGGGCGGTCGCTGGCCGCTGCGCAGCTTTGGAGCCGAGCTCGTGCGCCTGTTCGGCCGCGACCTTAAGGAGCAGGATTTTGCGCTCTTCTTCACCGCGCCGGACGTGCGCCTGCTCGACGCGCTCATGGAGTCCGCGCTCGCCGCGAATGAGCCGGCCATAGCGCGTCTCGCCGCGGATGGCGCAGGCGGCGCGCGGCTTGGCGCGGAAATTCTACTGACGCCGCTCAAGCTCGAACCAGAATTCGGCGAGCGCTTTCTCGGCATGTTCCAGCCGCTGGGCGGCGAAGCGTTTCTCGATGGGCGGCCCGTGATGCGCTTGCGCGTCGGCTCGCTGCATCCCCCGCTCGCCAAGGCGCCGGCGCATGTGCGGCTGGTGCACACGCTGAGCTAAGGCGCCTCACACCGCTTCGCGCAGCCCATCTTCCGCGATCGGCGCATCCTCCGCCGGCAAGGGCGCCTTGCCGAGGATCATGTCCGACGCTTTCTCTGCGATCATGATCGTAGGCGCGTTGGTGTTGCCGCCGATCAGCGTCGGCATCACTGAAGCGTCCACTACGCGCAGCCCAGCGATCCCGCGCACGCGCAGCTCCGCATCCACTGGCGCGCGCGTATCCGCACCCATGCGCACCGTGCCGACAGGATGATAGATCGTCTCGCCGTTCGCGCGGATCCAGGAATCAATATCCTTGTCGCTGACGACAGTCGCGCCCGGCCGCATCTCAGGCCCGCGATAGACGTCCATCGGCCCACGTCCGACGATGTCACGCACCATGCGCACGCTGTCGCGCAGCGTGCGCCGATCAATCTCGGCCTCCAGATAATTCGGGTCGATCAGCGGATCGGCGAGCGGATCGCTTGAAGCCAGACGCACTGTGCCGCGGCTTTCGGGCCGCAGCTGACAGGCGTGAATGGTGAAGGCGTCCATGTCCACGCTTTCCTTGGCGTGATTGATCATGGCGGCGTTGACGAAATGCAGCTGGATATCGGGACGGTCGAGTTCGCCGCGCGATTTCAGGAATGCGCCCGATTCCAACTGGTTCGAACGTCCGGGTCCTTGCTTGCGCAAAATGTATTCGACGCCCACGGCGCCGCGCCGCCACCCCTTGATCTTGGAATAGACCGTCACCGGCTTGGTGCATTCATAGATCATCGACACGTCGAGATGATCTTGCAGATTGGCGCCCACCTCCGGGGCATCGAGCACCACAGGCACGCCGTTCGCCTGCAAATGATCGGCCGGACCCACGCCCGACAATTGCAGCAGATGCGGGCTCTGCACCGCGCCGAGACAGAGAATGATCTCCGCGCCCGCGAACACGCGGCGCAGGCTGCGCCCGCTGGCGTATTCAACGCCCTTGGCCGCGCCGTTCTCGATGATCAGCCTGGTCGCGCGCGCGTTCGAGATGATGGTGAGGTTTGAACGCACGCCGGCGATGGGGCGCAAATAGGCCGCCGCCGCGCTCCACCGCTCGCCATCCTTGATGGTGAGGTGGTAGGGCCCCATGCCTTCTTGCTGGAAGCCGTTGAAGTCGCGCGTCACCGGATAGCCGGCGGCCGCGCCCGCCTGGATGAAGGCGCGGAACAGCGGATTGCCCGGCGCGCCGCGCGACACCCACAGCGGCCCGCCCTGGCCGCGCCATGCGTCGGCCCCGTCCTCGTTGTGCTCGCTGCGCTTGAAATAAGGCAGCACGTCCCGATAGCCCCAGCCGGTGAGGCCCATCTGGCGCCATTGATCGTAATCGCGGGCGTGGCCGCGAATGTAGATCATGCCGTTGATCGAGGAGGAGCCGCCCCAGCCGCGCCCGCGCGGCCACCACAGGCTGCGCTCATCCATGTGCTTTTGCGGGGCGGTCCAGAAGCCCCAATTATAGGCGCCCTTGTTGGCGATAAGATTGCCCACGCCGGCCGGCATCCGCACCAGAAGAGATTTGTCCGGCGGGCCAGCTTCCAACAGCGCCACGCGCACGCCCGGCTCGGCGCTCAAGCGATTGGCCAGCGCGCAGCCGGCGCTTCCGGCGCCCACGATCACGTAATCGAACTCGGCCCTGTCTTGCGTTTCGGCCATACGTTTCTCCCGTTCGCCGCTATGTGACGCCAGCGTCACCGAAGTGCAAGCGGGCGCGCCGGGAAAGCATTCGTTTAGATTAACGCGCTATTCGCTTTTCCCATGAACGCCATCGCGCGCGCCCCCGCTTTGACCCTGCCCGAAGCCAGCGCCAAATTGCAGGCGCTGAACCCTCGCCCTCGCGAGCGCCGCCGCTTTCGCCGCGTGCCGATGGAGGTGAGCGGGCGGATGCTCGATCCCTACGGACGCGAGCACGATTGCCGCACCGCCGACATCTCTCCCGGCGACGCTCGCTTCATGGCGTTGGCCGCCGTGCGCGTGGGCGACCGGATCGTCTTCTATTCCGATGCGCTGGGCCGTCTTGAAGGCCTCGTCGTGCGCCGCATGAGCGAGGGCGAATTCGCCGTCGTGCTGGCGGCCACGCCCCATAAGCGTGAGAAGCTTGCCGAAACCCTCACCTGGCTCATGGCGAAGGACACGATCGGCGATGAGCCGCTTGCGCCGAAACGGCAGGCGGCGCGCGCCCTGGGCGGGCCGACGGAAATCCTGCTCGATGATGGCGGCGTGATCCTGGGCGAGATTCTCGATTTCTCGCTCGTTGGCATGGCGATCGGATCGAAGGGCCAGCGCCCCGCGATCGGCGATTGGGTGCGCATCGGCAATGTGCATGGCCGCGTGGCGCGCTGGTTCGAGAACGGCTTTGCGATCGATTTCGAAAATCCGCGTCGCCAAAACTCATAAAGCGAACCTTCATGGTGAACCGTCGGCGAACCATGCCGGCGCCGTCCTTGCAGAGCTCCTGACGGGCCAGTCCGCGCGCGCGCGGGCATGCGCCTTCTGGCCCAAAAAGGGAGCGCCAGGTGAGTATTGAACCCGATCCGCCGCAAACCCCACGCTGGTGGGTGAAGGTCGGCGCGGCCCCTTACGGCCCCTATGGCGACGCCAGCATGGAGCGCTATGTCGCCGAGGGGCGGGTGCGGCCCGATACGCTCGTGGCGCACGACAAGGACGGCCCATGGATCGAAGCGCGCGAGGTCAGCGCGCTGATGGCGCACCTGAAATCCAATCGCGCAATGCGCGTGACCCCGCCCGGCCCGGCGGCGAATGCCGGCTCCGATACGGCGGCGAACATGTTCGTGCACGCCGAAATCAATTCGGGCGCCTATCCCGCCTTCATGGGCGCGTTGTCCAGCCTTGGGCTGGTCGTCGATCTCGCCCAAGGCGCGTGGCTTTTGCGCACGCGCCATGGCGTGGGCAGGGTGCGCGGCATGCTCTCGCAGACGCTGCACATGGGCGACCGCTTCATCGTCGTCGACGCCTCGCGCGACCGCCTCGCCTGGTACAATCTCGGCCCGGAGACGGACGTGCGCATCAAGGACGTGTGGAACGGCGATGTGCCCGCCGGCGGGCCGCAGCTCTAACCTTCGTAGCGACTGGGCCGCATGTCCCGCGCGAACCGCTTCCAATTCGCCACGTAAACCTGCGCCGAACCGCGCAGCACGCCGATCTGCGCCTCGTCCAAGGGGCGCACGGCGCGCGCCGGCGCGCCGGTGATGAGCTGTCCGGCGGGGAACGTCTTGCGCTCGGTCACCAGCGCGTGCGCGCCGACGAGGCAATGGGTGTCAATCACCGCATGATTGAGCACGGTCGCCTTGATGCCAATCAGCGATTCGTCCTTCACCGTGCAGCCATGCAGCATCGCCTGATGGCCGATCGTCACGTTCTTGCCGATGATCAGCGGCGCGCCGATATCGGTGTGCAGCACGGAATTGTCCTGCACGTTTGAATTCTCGCCGATCACGATCGGCTCGTTGTCGCCGCGCAGCACCGCGCCGAACCAGACCGACGCATTCTTCTTCAGCACGATTTTGCCGACGAGAATGGCGTTCGGCGCCACCCACCACGCGCCGTCCTCCTCCACTTCGAGGTCGGCGTCCGCCAAGGCATAAATCGTCATCGCTGAGCGCTCCCTTCGGCCGCATCGCAGGCTTCACATTTGTTTCGCACCCGCGAAACTGGTCGTTAACGCTCCCGGCGCGATATGAAAAGCATGACGCACGGCGAATCTCGCGGCGTCGGAAATCGGGGGGCCGCGTGACGGCACGGCGCAGGAAGAGCGCTCATCCAGCAAACGCCTTGGGGCGCGACGGTCCATCCCGCGATGACCGCCCCGCCCGCTCCCAGATTCGATTCAACGACCCGTCAGCCGCCGATTCCCAATCGGCGGCTTTTTTGTCGCCTCACTCCAAGAAGGGGAAATACATGGCGAAACGCGCAGCCCGTCGCAGCGCCCGCGAGGGCGTTCTCAATGTCCAGGATTTCCAACGCGACGGCCGCAATCTGCAGGTGCTCGAAGGCGGCTATTCGCCGGCCAACGATTCCCGCGAACAGCGTTTCGTCAAAAGTCTGCGCGCCCAGAGCGAGGGACAAAAAGCCCTGATGAGCGCGATCGACGCGCACGCCCTGGTGCTCGCGCTCGGTCCGGCCGGCACTGGCAAAACCTATCTCGCCATCGCCAAGGCGGTGGAAGCGCTGGAAAGCGGCAAGTGCGGGCGCATCGTGCTTTCGCGCCCGGCGGTGGAAGCCGGCGAATCGCTCGGGTTTCTGCCCGGCGCGATGGAGGACAAGCTCGCGCCCTATCTGCGCCCGCTCTATGACGCGCTGCAGGACCGCTTGAGCGCCAAGCGCCTCAAGGCGCTGATGGCCGAAGGGCTGATCGAGATCGCGCCCGTGGGCTTCATGCGCGGGCGTACGCTCAACAACGCCTTCGTGGTGATCGATGAGGCGCAGAATTGCACCTATGGTCAGATCAAGATGCTGCTGACGCGCCTTGGCTGGCACTCCACGATGGTCGTCACCGGAGACCCCGCGCAGACCGACCTCCTGCCAGAATTATCGGGCCTCGCCGCCGTCGCCGAAAAACTCGAAGCGGTGAAGAACATCGCGGTCGTGCGGCTCGGCGAAGCCGACATCGTGCGCCACCCGCTGGTGGCGAGCATGTTGGGGGTTTTGTAAGCCCCTAGACCAGGAAGAAATCCTCGGGCGTGAGCGACGCTTCGCCCGCGACCACGCCGAGCAGATATAATTCGTCTATCGTCACCGCCGCATTGCCGTCGGTCGACAAGTAGAGGAACAGCGCCGAGCTTACGCCGTCGTCGACGACGAAGATGCGCGTGTCGTTGACGCCGATGGGCGCGGAAGCGGCGCCGATGACGTCGTCCACGAGCATTGCCAGGAACGGAGTAAAGCGCTCGCCAGGCGCGCTCGGCGTGAACGAGCCGGCCATGTCCGCTCGGAAGATCACAAGTTCGGACGTGGCGAGAAAATCGCCCGAGCCGCCGGATTCAACGATTTCGGCGCCATCGATGATCAGATCGCCATTGCCGGCGAAGAGCGCTGAAATTCCGATCAGATCGGTTTCGCGCACGAAATCCTGTATCGTCGCTCCATTGGCGAAATAAAACATTCCCGAACCGATCGGCGATTCCGAAAGGCCGCTTGTCGCGCCCACGAGCGAAAACACGAATCTATCGGCCCCGGCGGCGCCGGACCCGCCGGTATCATCGCCCCAGACGATATCGCCCACCGCCGCGGCGGGCGTTCCCACATCGCTACCCGCTTGTCCGATATTGATCGTGTCGTCGCCCGCGCCGCCGATCAAAAGGTTCTGCTCGCCATCGCCTGACAATGTATCGGCGCCATCGCCGCCTTCGAGCGTATCCTGGCCCGCGCCGCCGATCAGCACGTCGTCGCCGGCGCCGCCATACAGCGTGTCGAAATTGCCGGCGCCATCGAGCGTATCGTCGCCGCCGCCGCCGAAGAGCGTGTCGTCGCCGCCGAAGCCGTTGATGATATCGTCGCCGAACTGGCCGTTGAGGCTGTTGTCCAGACCGTTGCCGTTTATCGTGTTGTCCGCATCATTGCCGGACAGCGTCGTCGCGGCGACGGCGCCGGAGAAGATGCCGTCGGCCACCGCCACGCCATAAACGGCTTGCAGCGCCGCCAATACCGTCGCGCCGAGCGGTGTGCCCGCGTCGAACAGAACAAAATTCTCAACCCCTGTCGGGCCGCCGACGCCGCCAGCGCCCAGGAACACCGCCGTATCCGTGCCGCCGGAATCGAAGCCCGTTATGTGTGCGTCGGTGTTGATGATGTAGATGTCGTCGCCGAGCCCGCCATTCAGCGTCAGCAGGGCGCCCACCTGATTGACGAGAAACTCATAGGCCACGATCACGTCATCGCCGCCGCCGCCCTCGACGATATCCGATTGACCCGGCGCGCCTGCGTGAACGCCCCATGCCGACAAGATGTCCGCGCCGCCGCCGCCCGATATGAAATTATCGCGCTCATTGCCAACGATGATGTCGGCGCCGGCCGAGCCCGTCGCCGACCATGCCGCCGCGCCGCGCTTGATCAAGAGCGCCTCGACATTGGCGTACCGTGCGAGCGATGTGTTGACCGAAGCAAGGATCACATCGAGATCGCCCCCGCCGACCTGTTCGGTGACGACATCATTCAGCGAGCCGATGTGATAGCGATCGTTCCCAGCGCCGCCGACAAGCGTGTCGATCGACGCGTCTTCGATCACAGCGCCGGTGAACACCCGGCCATTGATGCGCCCACCGGCCAATTCGTCATTGCCGATCCCGCCATTCAGCGTATCGGCGCCGGCGCCGCCGATGAGAACGTCGCGCCCCGCTCCGCCATTGATGGTGTCATTTCCGCCGGCGCCGCTGATCAGGTTTTTCAGCGCATTGCCGCTCAGTACGGCGCCGGCCGCGCCGGTATAGAACAAATTCTCAACGCTGGTCGCGAAGGCGGGGAGGGCCAAATTCGTCACCGCGCCGACAAGCGTATCCACGCCTTCGTTCGCGGCCTCCGAGACGATGTCGAGCGCGGAGACGAAATAGGTGTCGTTGCCGCGCCCGCCAATGAGCGTGTTGGCGCCGCCTCCGCCATTGAGAACATCGTCGCCGCCGAGGCCGTTCAGCGTATCGGCGCCAGTCGAGAGAGAGGTGAGCGTGTTCGCCTGCGCGTTGCCGAAGAGCGAGACGCCGGCGACGCCCGTATAGACAAGCGCCTCAACATGCTGCGTCCAGCCCTGGCGCAAATCGAGCAGCACGCTTGAGCGGATCGTATCGAAGCCGGCGCCGAAATTCTCGAACACCCGGTCGCCGGTCGTGTTGACGATATAGGTGTCGTCGCCGAGGCCGCCGAACATGGAATCATCGCCCAAGCCGCCGTCGAGCTGATCGTTGCCAAGGCCGCCGATCAGGAAATCGTCGCCGCCGAAACCGAACAGGGAATCGTTTCCCGCGCCGCCGAACAAGGTGTCGCTGGCCGCGCCCACGGCGCTGGCGCGCAGAATGTTGTTCAGCGCGTTGCCCGAGAGAATTGCGGCGAGCGCGCCCGTATAGGTGAGGTTTTCAACCGCGCCCCACGTCTCCAGGCTGAAGCCGCCATTGGCGTCCAAAACGGACGTGGACACGGTGTCGACGCCGCCATTCGTCTGTTCCTGAACAACGTCGCCGAGATTGTTCACGACATAGGAATCGTTCCCCGCGAGACCGATCAGAAGATCGGCGCCCGCGCCGCCCGACAGCGTGTCGTTCCCAGCCGTTCCCGTGAATGTCGGCATGATGTCCCCCAAGGCCGCCCCCTCAAGAGCCTGCCCGAGCTTCATCGCCCTCGCAATCGCAAGCGCGCTATTGGCCGTCGAGGTCGATGTCGAGGATGGTCATGGTGAGCACCTGGCCTTCATCCTCATCGGCGGAAATGGTGCCGATGAATTCCTCACCGACATAGACTTCCGCGGAATCGGCCTTGCGGGGACGCGCGCGCACGCTCAGCTGCGCCGCGCCCAAAGTGGTGCGCAAGGCGCTTTGCAGCCGCGTCCGCTCCGCTTCGTCGATGGGTGCGTTTTTCTTGGCGCCGGCCGCGCGCGGCATGGCCAGGCTGATGGAATAGCTCAGCTCGCCTTCGTCTTCGTCGCGAAACAAATTGGCGACGCGGGCGCCGCCGATCAGCACGTCCGCTTCGTCGGCCGATTTCGATTTCACCACGACGCTCGGGGCGCCGAGCAATGTGCTCAAATAGGCGCCAAGGCGCGTGCATTCTGCGGCGTCCAAGGCCCGCTCCTTCAAAATTGAGCGGACCCTCGACCGTCCGGCGCGGCAGGTCAAGCCCGCGCGGCCGATGCGGCCCTAATCGAAATCCCAATGCGTGGCCTGGCGGCGCAGATGGCGCCCGAACAGGAAGGCGGAAAGCCCCAAGGCCGCGAACACGCCCAGCACCAGCACGTAATCGTTCATGCCTTGGCGGAAGGCGTCGAACAGGGTGAAGGGCGTGAACAGCGCGATCATGCCCAGCGCGACGCCGACGGCGACGCCCGTCTTGATGAGGATATCGCCGAAGAAATAGTTCCGGTCGATCTCGCCGCGTGGCCGGCGCTGCGGCTTTGGCGCGGACTTGCTGCGCTTGCTCATGCATTCCGCATAGCGCGAGTCGCCGGCCGCCTCACCGCACCATTTCGAAACCGCCGGAGGCGCCGCCCGCCAATGTCCAGCGGCCCACGATGCGCCGCCCGTTCGGTGCCACATCGCCGGCATAATTCACCGAATGCGACTGCCCGCCCGTGCCGTCATACGTCTTCGTGAAGGAGACCCGGCCGTTTCGAACCTCGCCATGGACTGCGCCGAGCAGGAAGGCAGCGTCCGGCGTTCCGAACGTGTTCGGCTCCGTCGTCGTGCCCATGATCTGCTGGCCGACCTGTTCAAGCGTCAGCTCGAACGGCACATTCTGGCCGCCATTGGCATAGACGCCCTGCCATCGACCGCTGAGATTCCCCGATTGCGCCAAGGCCGCTGGCCCGCCCGCGACCAGCATCAGTGCGAACGCCAACATCGCGAAAAGCTGACGCATCATATCCCTCCCCACCATTTCGCCGGCTTGGCGGTGAAGCCCGCGGCTTTTTCCAGCGCCGATGAAACCGCGAACACGCTTTCCTCGTCGAGCGCCTTGCCGATCACCTGCAGGCCGAGCGGCAGCCCGTTCGCGTCCTGCGCGGCGGGCAGCGCAAGCGCCGGCAAGCCCGCGAGATTGGCGGTCACGGTGAAGATGTCGTTCAAATACATCTCCACCGGATCGCCGCTCTTTTCACCGAGCGCGAACGCGGCGGACGGCGTGGCCGGCGTAAGGATCGCGTCGACCTCTTCAAAGGCGAGGCGAAAATCCTCCGCAATGCGCGCGCGCACTTTCTGCGCCCGCAAATAATACGCGTCGTAATAGCCCGCGCTCAGCACATAGGTGCCGATCATGATGCGGCGCTGCACCTCCGCGCCGAAGCCCTTCGCGCGCGTCTGCTCATAGGTGTCGACGAGATCCTTGCCCTGGGCGCGCGCGCCGTAGCGCATGCCGTCATAGCGCGCGAGATTGGATGAGGCCTCCGCAGGCGCGACGATGTAATAGGCGGGCAGCGCGTATTTGGTATGCTTCAGCGATACGCGCTTGATCTGCGCGCCCGCATCCTTGAGCCAGGCGACGCCATCGTCCCACAGCTTTTGAATTTCTCCCGGCATGCCGTCGATGCGATATTCGTCCGGCACGCCGATGCGCATGCCCTTGAGCGAGCGACCGCAGGCCGCGGCGAAATCCGGTACGGGAACGGGCAGCGAAGTAGAATCCTTGGGATCGTGCCCGGCCATGCTTTTAAGCAGGATTGCGCAATCCTTCACGCTCTTGGCGATCGGGCCGGCCTGATCGAGCGATGACGCGAACGCGACGATGCCCCAGCGCGAGCAGCGCCCATAAGTCGGCTTGATCCCGACCGTGCCGGTGAAGGCCGCCGGCTGACGAATGGAGCCGCCCGTATCCGTCGCGGTGGCGCCGAGGCAAAGATCGGCGGCCACGGCGGCGGCCGATCCTCCGGAGGATCCCCCGGGCGTGAGCTTGGCGTCGCTATTGCCGCGCCGCCAGGGCGAGACGACCGGCCCGAACGCGCTCGTCTCGTTGGAGGAGCCCATCGCGAATTCGTCGAGATTGAGCTTGCCCAGCATCACCGCGCCGTCGCCGAACAGTTTGGCGGTAACGGTGCTTTCATAAGGTGGGGTGAACTCACCGAGCACGCGCGAGCACGCCGTCGTGCGCACGCCCTCGGTGCAGAACAAATCCTTGATGCCGAGCGGGGCGCCTTCCAGCGCGCCGGCCTCTCCCTTGGCGCGGCGCGCATCGGAGGCGTCCGCCATGGCGCGCGCCTTGTCGGGCGTCGTCAGCACGAAAGCGTTGAGCGCGGGATTGGCGGCGTCGATCGCGGCGATAAAGGCGTCGGTCAGCTCGCGCGCGGAGAAGCGCTTCTTGGAAAGCCCCTCCAGCGCGTCTTCGAGCGTCAGTGCGGTGAGCGCGCTCATCTCTACTCGACGACCTTGGGCACGATGAAAAAGCCGTCGGCGCTGCGCGGCGCGTTCTTCAGCACGCGCGCGGCGTCCTCGCCTTCGGTGACCACGTCCGCGCGCATCGGCAGCGTGGCCGCGACGGCGCTCGTCATGGGCTCAACGCCCTCCACGTCAACCTCGTTGAGCTGCTCGATCCAGGCCAAAATCCCGTTCAGCTCCTGCGCCATCGGCGCGACACGCGCCTCCGGCAAGGCGAGGCGCGACAGGCGCGCCACTTTCCGCACTGTCTTCTCGTCGATGGCCATCGAAAGCTCGCGCTGAAGGGATGGCGGAGCGCTACCAGCGGGCGCACGCCCTTTCAAGGCGTCCTTGACCGCGCGCCCGCCCGGGGCGACAGGCTCGCGCGTGATCGCCACGGACCTGACCGCCTTCGCCGCCCTCCTGGCGCCCACCGGCGCGCTGATGGGGCTCGATCCGGGATCGAAACGGATTGGCGTGGCGGCGAGCGACCCCACGCGCACGCTGGCGAGCGCGGTGGACACAATCGCGCGCACGAAATTTCAGGCCGATGCGGCGCGCATCTTCGCGCTTTACGATTCGCGCGCCTGCGCCGGGCTCGTGATCGGCCTGCCGCTCAACATGGACGGCTCAAGCGGCCCCGCCGCGCAGGCCGCCCGCGCCTTCGCCCGCAATCTGGAGGCGGTGCGGCCCGTCCCGATCCTCTTATGGGATGAGCGGCTCTCCACCGCCGCAGTCTCGCGGGCTCTGATCGAAGCCGACGCCAGCCGCGCCAAACGCGCCGCGCTGGTCGATAAGCTGGCCGCCGCGCACGTGCTCGAGGGCGTGCTGAACGCGCTGCGCCATCGGCCCGCCGCGCCCTAAAGCCCGAACGGATTGGACGGCGCCGCCTCCGGCGCCTCGGCGAACGGCTCCAGTGCGGCGCCCGGGCCGAGCGCCAAGCCGGCATCCGCTTCCGACGCTTCCGGCTCGGGCGCATGGGGACGCACGATCTCGGCGGGCGCTGCGCCCGCGGCTGCGCCAAGCCCCGCGACCACGGCCGACAAAGCAAGCCCAATCGGCTTCAACGCGCCCTCGTCCCGAAACCGGCTCATGTGCGGCCTCCTGCCCAGCATGGTTAATGTTCTCTTACCATTGAGAACAAAACAGATACAAGAGGGAGTCTTGGACGTGATTGCGGCGGTGTGGAAAAAACTTCGCCGTGCTCTCGCCATTCTTGCGGCGGTTCCGCCACAGGGCTTAACAGGGGCGCATGGCTGAACGGTCGATTCCCGACGCTCACGGACAAGCGCCCTTCCGCCATAAGCATCTTTTGTCCGTCGGCGATCTTTCGCGCGATGACGTCGCCCACCTTTTCGCGCGGGCCGAGACCTACATTCCGTTGCTGGAAAGCCGGGAGAAAAAGCTCGCCACGCTGCGCGGGCGTACGCTGATCAATCTGTTCTTCGAGAATTCGACGCGCACGCAAAGCTCGTTCGAACTCGCCGGCAAGCGCATGGGCGCTGATGTCGTGAACATGAGCGTCAAATCCTCGTCGGTGGCGAAGGGCGAGACGCTGATCGACACCGCCGCCACGCTCAATGCGATGAGCCCGGATCTTCTGGTCATCCGCCACGCCTCATCGGGCGCGGCCGCGCTCTTGGCGCGCAAGGTGGGTTGCTCGGTGATCAACGCCGGCGACGGCGCGCATGAACACCCCACCCAGGCGCTGCTCGACGCGCTCACCATCAAACGCGAGCGCGGCATGGTCGAAGGGCTCACCGTGGCGATCTGCGGCGACGTCCTGCATTCGCGCGTCGCCCGCTCGAACGTCCAGCTCCTGACCATGCTGGGCGCGCGCGTGCATCTGATCGGCCCGCCAACCTTGATGCCGGCCGGCGCCGCCGATTGGGGCGCGGCCGTCTTCACCGACATGCGCGCGGGCCTTAAGGGCGCGGACGTGGTGATGATGCTACGCCTGCAGCGCGAGCGCATGCAGGGCGGCTTCGTGCCGAGCCCGCGCGAATTCTTCTGGTTCTATGGGCTCGATGAGGAAAAACTCGCCGCCGCCAAGCCCGGCGCGCTCGTCATGCATCCAGGACCGATGAATCGCGGCGTGGAGATCGACAGCATGGTCGCCGACGACGCGGCCGTCTCGCTGATTGAAAAGCAGGTGCGCATGGGCGTGGCGATGCGCATGGCGGTGCTGGAGGCGCTGGCCGCTTCGGCCTCGAACGAGGCGCCCGCGTCATGAGCTCGATCCTTATCCGCAACGCCCGTATCCTCGATCCCGCATCCGGCTTTGACGGACCGGGGGAAATTCTGTTCGGCGAAATGATCGTCGCCATGGGCGCGCGCGTCGATGCGCCGGCCGATGTGACGATCATCGACGCGCGCGGCAAGGCCGTGTTTCCCGGCCTAATCGACATGCGGGTCTCCATCGGCGAACCGGGCGCCGAACATCGCGAGACATTCAAGAGCGCGGGGCGGGCCGCGGCGGCGGGCGGCGTCACCACCATGGTGATGACGCCGGACACCGAGCCCGCGATCGACGATCAAAGCCTCGTCGATTACGTGTTGCGGCGGGGCAATGCGCGCGCCCAGGTGCGCGTGCTGCCCTGCGCGGCGCTGACGCGCGGCTTCGACGGCGCGCACATGACCGAGATCGGCCTTCTGAGCGAAGCCGGCGCGGTGATGTTCTCAAATGGCGACAAGCCGATCGCGGATTCGCGCCTTTTGCGCCGCGCGCTCGCCTATTCCACCGCCTTCGACGCGCTGGTGGCGCATCGTCCTGAAGATCCATGGCTCGCGGCGGGCGGATGCATGCATGAAGGCCCGCTCGCCGCGCGGCTTGGCCTGCCGGGCATTCCGGCGGCCGCCGAAAGGATCATGGCCGAGCGCGATCTCGCGCTCGCCGAAATCACCGGCGGACGCCTGCTGCTCGACATGATCTCCGCCGCCGAAACGCTTGAGCCGCTGAAGCGCGCCAAGGACAAGGGCGTGCGGGCCAGCGCGAGCGTCAGCGTGCATCATCTGGCGCTCAATGAATTCGACCTCAACGAATATCGCACCTTCGCCAAGCTCGCCCCGCCGTTGCGCCGCGAGGAGGACCGCGCGGCGCTCGCGCACGCGCTCGCCGACGGCGTGATCGATGTCATTGTCTCAGGCCATCAGCCCCGTCCGGCGGAGGAAAAGCGCCTGCCGTTCGACGAGGCCGCGTTCGGCGCCTCCGCCCTGGAGACGCTGCTCTCCGGCGCCTTGACGCTGCACCATAACGGGCTCGTCCCGCTGATGACTTTGATCCGCGCCATGACGCTCAATCCCGCACAGCTTCTGGGTCTCCCGCAGGGGCGGCTCACGCCGGGCGCGCCGGCCGATCTCATTCTCGTGGATCTCGACAAGCCATACCGCCTCGACAGCGAGGGCTTTCTGTCCAAGTGCAAGAATTCGCCGTTCGATGAGAAGCTGATGCAAGGCAAGGTGCTGGCCACCTTTGTGGGCGGTCGGCGCGTTTACGAAGCCTAGGGGGAGACCATCATGCGCAAATGGGCGGGAGCGGTTTGCATGACGATGCTTGTGGCGTCTTGCGCGCTCGCGCCGGAGAGCGGGCCTTCCCCGCCGCTGCCGCCGCAAGGGCCGATCCTCTATAGCTGCGACGACGGCACGCAATTCACCGCCGATTATCAAGGAGACCGCGTCGCCGTCGCCATCGTCGGCGGCGTGACCATGGTGCTCCCGGTGATGGGCGCTGACTATTACTCGAACGGGCGCTACACGCTGCGCGGCGCGGGCGCGGCCGCGTCCTGGGCTCGCGGGCGCGCCGCGCCCGTCACTTGCCGCGGCTCCTAACGCGATTTCTTTTTCGGCGCGGCTTTCCGCTTGCGCGTGGCGGCGGCTTTCTTGGCCGAGGCCTTGCGCGCCGCCGGCGGTCGCTCGGCGCTGGCCTGCCCGCCCTTGCGCGCGCCTTTCTTGGTGGCCGTTTTCGGGGAGGCGCGCCCGCGTCCCGAGCCGCCGGGCGCCTTGCCGCCGCCGTCGTCCTTGTTCACGCTCGCCCAGGCGCGTCGCTCGGCCTCGCTCTCCGGCACGCCCCGCTTCTCATAGCTTTCGGCGATGTGCTCGGCCTTGCGCGCCTGCTTGGGCGTATATTTCGACTTATCTCCGCGCGGCATGATGTTCTCCTGCGTACGCGCAAAACCGCAGCGCGCTTGTCGCGGTTCCGTCGTGCACGCGCCCTGAACGCGATACCGTGATTTCGAAACCGCTTGCGCGCACGCAAACTTGCCGGTCAAATCCCGAAAAGCGCGCCGAAAGAGCGCCCCACAAGAGGGACGGAGGAAACACGATGGATGTCGATCCGTCGGGGGCTGGATTCGCCGCCGACCGCCTCGCCCGCATCGAGGATCATCTCGAACGGCGCTATATCGACGCCGGCAAGATCGCCGGCGCGCAGATCGCGGTGATGCGCAAGGACCGCCCGGCCTATTTCAAATCCTTCGGCCAGATGGATCGCGAGCGCGGCAAGGCATGGGGCCACGACACCATCGTGCGCCTCTATTCCATGACCAAGCCGATCACCTCCATCGCGCTGATGCAGCTCTATGAACAGGGCGCGTTCCAGCTGAACGATCCGGTCTCGCGCTTCTTTCCGTCATGGAAGGGCCAGCAGCTTTATGTGTCCGGCCCGTTCGAGGACATGCGGCTCGCCAAGCCGAAGCGGCCACCATCGATGCGCGACATGCTCTGCCATACGGGCGGGCTCACCTATGGCGATCAGCTCGTCGCGCTCGGCATGCCGCCCAGCAAGCACCCGGTGGACCGCGCCTACGTGGAGGCGGGCGTGCGCCGCGCGCCGGGTGAGACGCTGAGCGATTTCATGGAGAAGCTCGCGCGCGTGCCGCTCTATTACGAACCAGGCGAGCGTTGGATGTATTCGCTCTCCACCGACGTCTGCGGCGCGCTGGTCGAACGCATCTCCGGCCAGCGGCTCGACGAGTATTTCCGCACGCGCATTTTCGAGCCGCTCGGCATGAAGGACACCGGCTTTGTCGTGCCGCCCGAAAAGATCGCGCGCTTCGCCGCCAATTATCGGCGCGGTCCCGATAAGCAGCTCAAACTCCTCGACGATCCAGAGCAAAGCCCCTACCGCGCCGAACCCACCTTCTTTTCGGGCGGCGGCGGCCTTGTCGGCACGATGGCCGATTATCTGCGCTTCACCGAGGCGCTGCGGCGCGGCGGCGAATTGGACGGGGCGCGCATCATCGGCCCGCGCACGCTGCGCCTGATGCGGCGCAACCACCTCGCCAATGACGGCGATCTCGCCAGCCTCGCGATCGGCGGCTTTTCCGAGACCGCCAATGAGGGCGTCGGCTTTGGGCTCGGCTTCGCGGTGACGAAGGACGAGGTGGCGACCGGCGCGCTCGGCGCGGGCGATTTCTATTGGGGCGGCGCCGCCTCCACGATTTTCTGGATCGACCCGATCGAAGACATGAGCGTCGTGTTCCTCACGCAATTCATGCCGTCCGGCACGTTCAATTTCCGCGGCCAACTGAAAAACATCATCTATTCCTCGATGGTCGATTGAGCGCATGAGCGAAGCGCGCCGCATCCCCTGGTCGGTCAAGGTGCTTTACGGCGTCGGCTCGGCCGCGAACGGCGTTAAGACGCGCGCGCTCAGCGGCTTTCTGATGATCTATTATAATCAGGTCATCGGTCTTTCGCCGGCGCTGGTCTCGGCCGGCATCATGGTCGCGCTCATCTTCGATGCGTTTTTCGATCCGAGCGTGGGCCAGGCGTCGGACAATTTTCGCTCAAACTGGGGCCGGCGCCATCCCTTCATGTACGCCTCGGCGATTCCCTACGCGCTCGGCTTCTTCCTCTTGTGGAATCCGCCCGCCGGCTTGGGCGACGGCGCGCTCTTCGCCTACATGCTGGCGATGCTGCTGATGATCCGGCTGTTCGATTCCTTCTACGAATTGCCGTCCGCCGCGCTCGCGCCAGAACTCGCCGCCGATTACAATGAGCGCACCACCCTGATCTCGATCCGCTGGTTCTTCGGCCTGATGAGCGGCATCGTCATCGCGCTTCTGGCCTATCAAGTGTTCATGCGGCCGGAGGCGGACGGTTCGGGCGGCATCCTCGCGCGCGAGGGATATCTGGCCTTCTCCATCACCGGCGCGGCGATCATCTTCTGCGCCATTCTCATTTCAACGCTCGGCACGCACAGCCAGATTCCGCATCTGCGCCGCGCGCCGGAGCGCACCATCGGCATCGCGCAGATGGCGCGCGAAATGGCCGCCACGCTCTCCAATCCGAATTTCGCATTCGTGGCGGCGACGGGCATGCTGGCGGCGGTCTCGCTCGGCATCGCCGGCGGTCTCTCCATCTATTTCGGCCTTTATTTCTGGGAATTCGACCAAAACCAATTGGCGCTTTTGACCGTGGGCTCCATCGGCGCGAGCGTGGCGGGCGTCACGCTCGCCACGCCGATCTCGGCGCGGTTCGGCAAGAAGCCCGCCGCCTTGGTGATGTTTTTCCTGGCGGTGAGCGTCTCGATCGTGCCGATCCTTGGCCGGCTCTTGGGGCTCATGCCGGAGAACGGCCACCCGGCCGTCTTCTGGATCGTGTTCACCGAACAGATCATCTATTCAACGCTCGGCATCATGACGGCGATCATCGTCACCTCCATGATCGCCGACGTGGTGGAGGACAATGAGGTGCGCACCGGGCGCCGCTCGGAAGGGCTTTTGTTCGCGGCCGACAATTTCTTCAAGAAGCTCACCTCGGGCGTGGGCGTGTTCGTCGCCGGAATCATCCTCTCGCTCGTCGCGTTCCCGAGCGAGGCGCGGCCGGGCGCGGTGGATGAAGAGACGCTGCGCTCGATGGCCCTCTATTACGTGCCCGCCATCGTCACGCTCTACGCGATTTCGATCACCTGCCTGTGCTTCTACAAGATCGACCGCGCCGCCCACGAAGAGAACCTGCGCAAGCTGCGCGCGGCGGCCACGCCCGCTGAATGAGCTGACCCGTCAGTGCGCTTGGCCCAGCGGATCGGGCAGGCCCAAGATCCGCTTGGAGATGATGTTGTTCTGAATCTCCTGCGAGCCGCCATAGATCGTATAGGCCTTTCCGCCGAGCCACAGGCGCACGAGATCGATTTCCTCCTGGCTGAACCCTTCGCCTTCCCAGCCAAAAGCGCGATCGCCCATGATCTCGATCAGCAATTCGGCCTTCTGCTGGGCGATCGTCGAGCCCGCATTCTTCATGATCGAACTCGCCGTGGAGGGCGAATTCGCGCCGCGCGATTCCGCGGCGACGCGCGCCAGCGTCATCGCCATCGCCTTTTGATCGATCATGTGCGCGGCGAGGCGCGCGCGCAGATCGCGGTCGCTCAAGCGGCCCTTCTCATCGAGGCCGACATAATCGCGCGCCATCTCCTCGATGGGACGGGAGACGGCTTGGCCGGCGCCGCCCGAAAGCCCCGCGCGTTCGAATTGCAGCAGCCGCTTGCCGATGGTCCAGCCGCCATTGAGCGGGCCCATCAGATTTTCCTTCGGCACTTTCACATCGGTGAAGAACGTCTCGCAGAAGGGAGAATTGCCGGAGATGAGTTTGATCGGGCGCACCTCAATGCCCGGCGAGGCCATGTCGATCAGCAGGAAGGAGATGCCTTCATGCTTCCTGCTCGTGTCTGTGCGCACGAGGCAGAAGCACCATGTCGCGTATTGCGCGCCGGAGGTCCAAATCTTCTGGCCGTTGACGAGATAATGATCGCCCTTGTCCTCCGCGCGCGTTGAGAGCGCGGCGAGGTCGGAGCCGGCGCCGGGCTCGGAATAGCCTTGGCACCATCGCTCAATTCCCTTGATGATGCCGGGCAGATGGCGCCGCTTTTGCGCCTCGGACCCATATTCGAGCAGCGTGGGGCCGAACATCATCACGCCCATGCCGCCGATCGGGCTGCGCGCGCCGATGCGCGCCATTTCCTGATTGAGCACGCGCGCTTCGGCGGGCGTGAGACCGCCGCCGCCGTAGTCCTTCGGCCAGGTCGGCGTGCCCCATCCCTTGGCGCCCATCGCGTCACGCCATTTCAGCGCATCCGCGGACGCCGGCTGGCCGGTGAACAAGGCGGCATAGGCCGCGTCGTCGCCCTTCAGCGAAGGCGGAAAATGCGCCTCAAGCCAAGCGCGCGCCTCGTCGCGAAAAGCATCGATCTGTTCCGGCACGCCGCGCTCCCAAGTCTCGTTTCTCTTCGTACATCCAGTATGGAGACCGCAATCGCGCGCGCAAGGCGGGACATGCTTCCCCAATGCCGATCATGCCTGCTAAGCAGCCGCCGTGGCTGATGCATTCTCATACATCGTGGCGGCGCTCGGCGGGTATTTGCTGGGCTCCATTCCGTTCGGGCTCCTGCTGACGCGCTGGGCGGGTCTGGGCGATATTCGCGCCGTCGGCTCGGGCAATATCGGCGCGACGAACGTGCTGCGCACCGGCCGCCGCGACATCGCGCTCGCGACGCTTCTGCTCGATGCGGCCAAGGCTGGAATCGCGCTGATCGCGGCGGGCGCCTTGTGGGGCGAGGATGCGGGCCTTGTGGCCGGCGCCAGCGCCTTCATCGGCCATTGTTTTCCGGTCTGGCTCAAGTTCAAGGGCGGCAAGGGCGTGGCCACGTTCTTCGGCGTGCTGCTCTGCGGGCTCTGGCCGATCGGGCTTCTCGCCGGCGCGACGTGGCTCGCGGTCGCGGCGATCTTTCGCTTTTCCTCGCTCGCCGCGCTCGCCGCCGCCGCTGTCGCCCCGCTCGCCGCGATTATTGGCGGCTGGGACATGCCGGCGATCCTCTTCTGCGTCGTCCTCGCCGCCCTGATCTATTGGCGCCACAGCGCCAATATCGAGCGGCTCATGTCCGGCACGGAGCCGAAGATCGGCGCGGGCAAGGCGGCCGCGCCCGCCGCCGACGACACGACCAGCGGCGCGTGAGCGCGCGGCCGCTGTCGCGCGGCGAACGCTTGGATTGGCTGCGCCTGGCGCGCACGCCGCGCGTGGGGCCGATCAGCTTTCATCGCCTGCTGACCAAATGGGGCGGGCCGCGCGCGGCGCTTGAGGCGCTGGCGCGCCACACGCCGGATGTCGCGCCGCCGTCCGTGGAGACGATCCAACGCGAAATCGATGCGCTTCATGCGCTCGGCGGCGTCTTCGTGTGTTCGTGCGAGGAGGATTATCCCCCGCTCCTGGCGCAATTGGAGGCGCCGCCGCCCGTCCTGTCCGCGCGGGGCGACCTTACGCTCGCGCACCGCCCGTGCGTGGCGATCGTCGGCGCGCGCGAAGCCTCGGCGGCGGGGCTGCTTCTGGCCGAACGCTTTGCCGCCGATCTGGGCGCGCGCGGTTGGACGATCGTCTCCGGTCTCGCACGCGGGATCGACGCCGCCGCGCATCGCGCCGCGCTCGAAACGGGCACCATCGCCGTGCTGGCCGGCGGCCTCGACAAGCCCTATCCGCCGCAAAATCTGGCGCTGCACCAGGACATCATCGGCTCCGGCCTCGTGCTGAGCGAGGCGCCGCTGGGCGCGGTGGCGCGGGCGAAGGATTTTCCGCGCCGCAATCATATCGTCTCGGGCCTCGCGCGCGGCGTGGTGGTGATCGAAGCGGCGCTGCGATCGGGATCGTTGATCACCGCACGCGCCGCCGCCGAGCAAGGCCGCGACGTGATGGCCGCGCCGGGTTCGCCCCTCGATCCGCGCGCGCGCGGCGCGAACGCACTCATTAAGACGGGCGCGGCGCTGGTGGAGGACGCCGAAGACGTGCTCGCCGTTCTCGGCGCGGCCCCTGAGCACATCCGCCGCGCGCCGGCCCCGCCTCTGGAGCCGGAGCCGCCCCCGGACGCCGACCTCGCGGACCGGCTGCTGCAGCGGCTTTCGCCCGCCCCGGTTCACGTCAACGATCTCGCCCGCCTGCTCGGCGCGGGGACCGGCGCGGTGGCGGCGGCGCTCACCGAATTGGAGCTGGACGGCCGCGCCGCGACCTTGAGCGGGGGTTACGCGGTGCGCCTGGGCGGCTGAGCGCGCCGCGCCCGCTCCGCCAGCGCCGCATCGGCCGCCGCAGCCAGCGCGGCGTCCAGCCGATCCCCTGACCCGGCCGCAAGCAGGCGCAATTGCTCAAGCATATCAACAATATAGTCCAGCCGCTCGAAGGAGGAGGGAAAATCCGGCTCTAGGCTCATCCGGGCGTGGACCCTTCTCGATTATGCAACCTTAAGACGAAATAGAGGCATTCTTCACGCTTGAAAAGCAGTATCGGAAAGAAACGCGGCGGCGGGGCCGGAATTGACAAGCGCGCGCCCCCTGCCCACGTTCCGCGCCGCTTCGAACCCCCGGAGAGCTCCCGCCTCATGCATGTCGTCGTCGTGGAATCCCCGGCGAAAGCCAAGACGATCAACAAATATCTGGGCTCGGACTACAAGGTTCTGGCGAGCTATGGGCATATCCGCGACCTGCCCTCCAAGGACGGCTCGGTGCGGCCGGACGAGGATTTCGCGCTCGATTGGGAAATGGATTCCCAATCGAACAAGCGCATCAAGGACATCGCCGACGCGCTGAAGGGCGCCTCCTCGCTCATCCTCGCCACCGACCCCGACCGCGAGGGCGAGGCGATCTCCTGGCACGTGCTCGAAGCGCTGCGCCAGAAGAAGGCGATCAAGGACAAGGCGGTGAGCCGCGTCACGTTCAACGCGATCACCAAGGACGCCGTGCGCGCCGCGATGGCCAAGCCGCGCGACATCGACATGGAGCTGGTCGACGCCTATCTGGCGCGCCGCGCGCTCGATTACCTGGTCGGCTTCACGCTCTCGCCGGTCTTGTGGCGCAAATTGCCGGGCGCGCGCTCGGCCGGGCGCGTGCAATCGGTGGCGCTGCGCCTCGTCTGCGATCGCGAGATGGAGATCGAGCGCTTCCGCCCGCAGGAATATTGGAGCGTCGAGGCGATGCTGGAGACGCCGCGCGGCGAGCCGGTTCTTGCGCGCCTCTCCGGCTTTCAAGGCAAGCAGGTGCGTAGGCTCGATATCGCCACGAAGGCGGAGGCCGATTCCGCGCTCGCGGCGGTGCGCGCGGGGCGCTTCAAGGTGAGCGCAGTGGAGGCCAAGCCCACCAAGCGCAATCCGCCCCCGCCCTTCACCACCTCCACGCTGCAACAGGAAGCCGCCCGCAAGCTCGGCTTTTCCGCCACGCGCACCATGCAGGTGGCGCAGCGCCTTTATGAAGGCGTCGATATTGGCGGCGAGACGGTTGGCCTCATCACGTACATGCGCACCGACGGCGTGCAGATGGATGAAGGCGCGCTGCGCGATCTGCGCCGCACGATCGGCGCCGACTTTGGCGATACGTACGTGCCGGAAAATCCGCGCCGCTACGCCTCCAAGGCCAAGAACGCCCAGGAAGCGCACGAAGCGATCCGCCCCACCGACCCCACGCGCCGCCCTGGCAGGCTCCGCCTGCAGGACGACATGGCGCGGCTCTACGAGCTGATTTGGAAGCGCGCGATGGCCTCGCAGATGGAGGCCGCGAGCATCGAGCGCACTAGCGTCGATTTCGAGGACGGCGGCACCAAGCTGCGCGCGACCGGGCAGGTGATCCTCTTCGACGGCTTCCTCAAACTCTATCAGGAAGGCCGCGACGACGAGGAAGACGAAGAGAACCGCCGCCTGCCCGCGATGCGTCAGGGCGAGGCGATGAAGGTGCAATCGGCCAAGGCCGATCAGCATTTCACCGAGCCGCCGCCGCGCTATTCGGAAGCCAGTCTCGTCAAGAAGCTGGAGGAGCTCGGCATCGGGCGGCCCTCCACCTATGCGGCGATCCTGGAGAAGCTGCGCGAACGCAATTATGTGCGCGTGGACAAGAACCGATTCATTCCCGACGATCGCGGCCGCATCGTCACCGCGTTTCTGGAGAATTTCTTCCAGCGCTATGTGGAATACGATTTCACCGCCGATCTTGAAGAGAAGCTCGATCTCGTCTCGGCGGGCGATCTGCCCTGGAAGAAGCTGATGCGCGAATTCTGGACCGATTTTCGCGGCGCCGTGGACGATATTGGCGATCTGCGCGTCGGCCAGGTGATCGACACGCTCAACGAGGTTCTGGGCCCGCACATCTTCCCGCCGCGCGAGGACGGCGGCGATCCGCGCGCGTGCCAAGCGTGCGGCTCAGGTACGCTCTCATTGCGGCTCGGCAAGTTCGGCGCGTTCATCGGCTGCTCCAATTATCCTGAGTGCAAATATACAAGACAGCTGGCCCCGTCGGATAATGGCGAGGATGCGAGCCTTTCCGGCGCCGGAAAAGTCCTCGGCGTCGATCCGGAAACGCAGGAGATCGTGGCGCTGAAGACCGGCCGTTTCGGCCCTTACGTGCAGCTTGGCGAGGGCGAAAAGCCCAAGCGCTCCTCGCTGCCGAAAGGATGGGACGTCGACAGCATCGATCTTGAGCGCGCGCTGCGCCTGCTCTCACTGCCGCGCATGGTGGGCGTGCACCCCACCGAGAACGAGCCGATCCTGGCGGGGCTCGGGCGCTATGGGCCCTATCTGCAAATGGGCAAGCTCTATGCGAACCTGCCCGGCATTGATGACGCGCTCGAAATTCAGATGAACCGCGCTGTAGCCCTGATCGATGAAAAGAAGAATGGCGGCGGCAAGGGAAGATTTGGACGCGCCGCGCCCGCGGCGCTGAAGGAATTGGGCGAAAGCCCGGTGACGGGCAAGACCGTCAAGGTGATGAGCGGGCGCTATGGGCCCTACGTCACGGACGGCGAAACCAACGCCACGCTGCCGAAAGACGTGAAACCCGAAGAGGTGAGCGCGGAGACGGCGCTCGAGCTCTTGGCCAAGCGCGCGGAAGCGGGACCGAAAAAGAAGGGCCGCGCCGTGAGAAAGGCCGCGCCGAAGAAAGAAGCGCCGACAGCCAAAGCCGCGCCCGCCAAGAAGGCCGCGAAGAAAGCGCCCGCCAAGAAATCCGCGCCCAAGAAGGCGCGCGAGTGACGAAGAAGCCGCCGCCGCAGCAACAGCCGCTCACCAAGGCGCGCGTGCTGGAGGCGTTGGAGAAAATCGGCGGCGCGGGGGCCAAGCGCGATCTGGCGCGCGTTCTGAACGTCAAGCCCGACGAAAAGAAAGAGCTGCGCCGTATCCTGCGCGAATTGGAGGAAGATGGCGCGCTCGGCCGCACGGCCCGGCGCCGCTTCGCCAGCGCCAATGCGCTTCCCGAAACCGGCGTCATCGACATAGTCGACCGCGACGGCGACGGCGAATTGATCGGACGCATGCGCGGCGAGGACGGGCTGTTCGGCCCCGCCATTCGTCTGGCGCCCGGCGATGCGCGCGCCATGCGCGGCGAGGCGGCGATCGGCGTGGGCGACCGCGTGCTCGCGCGCGTCACGCGCGATGAAGACGGCGCGGCGGTCGCGCGCGTGCTGAAACGTCTTGGTCAGAGCGCGCATCGCATTCTCGGCGTCTACCGAGAAGGGCCCAATGGCGGAGGCCGCATCGTGCCGGCGGACCGCAAGGCGCGCCACGATCTCATCGTCTTTCCCGAACATGCGGGCGCTGCAAAGGACGGCGATCTGGTGCTCGCCGAATTGCAGCATGGTCGCAATCCGCATGGGCCGAAGCGCGGCCTGATCCGCGAAATCGTCGGGCGCGAAAACGATCCGCGCGCGGCCTCGATCCTCGCGATTCACACGCACGGCGTGCCGATGGGGTTCACCCCGGAAGAGGAAAAGCAAGCCGCCGATGCAAGGCCGGCTTCGCTTAAAGGCCGCGAGGATTTGCGCAAGATTCCGCTCCTCACCATCGATCCCGAGGATGCGCGCGACCATGACGATGCGGTGTTCGCCGCGCCTGATGACGATGCGAACAATCCAGGCGGCTGGCGCGTCTTCGTGGCTATCGCGGACGTGGCGCATTATGTGACGCCCGGTTCTCCGCTCGATCGCGGCGCGCTGAAGCGCGGCAATTCCACCTATTTTCCCGATCGCGTGGCGCCGATGCTGCCCGAGACGCTTTCCGCTGATCTGTGCTCGCTGCGCGAAAACGAGGACCGCGCCTGCCTCGCCGTGGAAATGGTGTTCGACGCGAACGGCAAGAAGAAGCGCCATCGCTTCGTGCGCGGGCTCATGCGCTCGGCGGCGAAGCTTTCCTATGAACAGGCGCAGGCCGCGATCGACGGCAAGCCCGACGCCAAGACCGCGCCGCTCCTCGATCCGATCTTGAAGCCGCTCTGGGCCGCCTATGCCTGCCTTAAAAAGGGACGTGACGGGCGCAGCCCGCTCGACATCGACGCCGCCGAGCATCGCATCGTGTTCGACAAGGGCCGTATTGTCGGCGTCAAACGGCGCAAGCGCTTCGATGCGCACAAGCTGATCGAAGAATTCATGATCCAGGCCAATGTGGCGGCGGCGGAAACGCTGGAGGAAAAACGCACGCCGCTGCTCTTTCGCGTGCACGAGCCGCCCTCCGACACAAAGATCGCGGCGCTGATGGATTTTCTGCCCACGGTGGGCATGAGCTGGTCGAAGGGACAGGCGGTGACGCCGGCGCGCTTCAACCGCATCCTTCAACTCGCCGCCGAAGGCCCGCACGCCGAGATCGTCAATGAAGTGATCCTGCGCACGCAATCGCAGGCGATCTACAGCGCCGACAATGTCGGCCATTTCGGCCTCAATCTGGCGCGCTATGCGCATTTCACCTCGCCCATTCGCCGTTACGCCGATCTCGTCGTCCATCGCGCGCTCATCCGCGCCTTGAGGCTCGGCGAGGACGGCCTGAGCGAAGCGGACATCGCCAAGCTCGATGAAACGGCCGAGCACATCACCATGTGCGAGCGCCGCTCCATGGCCGCGGAACGCGACGCGATCAGCCGCTATATCGCAGCTTTTCTCGCTGACCGCGTCGGCGCGGAGTTTGAAGGGCGCATCACCGGCGTCACGCGCTTTGGTTTGTTCATTCGTCTCGACGAGACGCAGGCCGATGGCCTGGCGCCGATCTCATCGCTGGGCGCCGAGCGCTGGATTCATGACGAGGCCGCGCATGCGCTCGTCGGCGAAGCCAGCGGCAAGCGCTTTCCGCTTGGCATGAATGTGATCGTGCGTCTTGAGGAAGCGACGCCCATTTCAGGCGGCTTGCTCTTCACCGTGCTCAGCGAGCCGCGCCCGCCCGAGCCCGGTCAAAGACAACGCCTCGCGCAACATCTACGCCGCCGTCCGCCCGGCAAACCCGGCAATATACGTCGCGGAAAGCGACGCTGATTTTGCGCACTTGCGCGCGCGGCGAAAGGCGCCCGACAATCAGCGCGGGATGACAAACGCAAATTTCGATCCGCCGCCAAGCGATCCGCCTGAAATCGAGACGCACGCGAAGACGCCGCGTCCGAAGGATGCGGCCACGCTCATTCTGGTGCGGCGCGATGGGCCGCGCCCGCGCGTGCTGATGGGACAGCGCGCCAAGGGCCACCTCTTCATGCCCAACAAATGGGTGTTCCCCGGCGGTCGCGTCGACCGCACCGACGCGCTCGGCCCCGCCGCCAGCGAACTGACCGACGAAGTGGAGACGCTGCTCGCCGCCGGCAATGTGCGCCGCCGCCCGCGCGCCTTTGCGCTCGCCGCCGTGCGCGAAACCTTCGAGGAGACAGGCCTCATCGTCGGCAAGAGCGGCGCGCTGCACGGCCCCGCCCCGGCAAGCTGGGCCGATTATTCCAAGCACCACGCCGCGCCGGAACTCGACAAATTCGCCTATGTCTGCCGCGCCATCACGCCGCCGCACCGCGCGCGCCGCTTCGATGCGCGCTTCTTCTTCGCCTATGCCGAGGACGTGCTGCTCGATTTCGAGCCGCGCGCCGAAGGCGACGAGCTTTTGCACGTCAAATGGTTCGACCTGGAGGAAGCGGCCCGGCTCGACCTGCCGACCGTGACGCGCTTCGTCATCGCCGAAACCCAAAAGCGCCTCGCCGGCGAGCCGACCACGCTCCAATTTCTGCGCTGGCAACGCGGCCAGGGCGGGGCGCTGTCCGGCCCCAGCGCTTCTTAACGCAGCGGAAGCCCGGCTTGACAGGGCAAGGGCCGCCGCTATGGTCCGCGCCTTCCATTTCCCGACCTTTCATGTGGGCGCCCCATGGCCAAGCCGACCACCATCAAGATCCGTCTCAATTCGACGGCGGACACGGGCTTCTTCTACGTGACGAAGAAGAACCCGCGCACCAAGACCGAAAAGCTCAAGATGAAGAAGTACGACCCCGTCGTGCGCAAGCACGTCGAATTCGTCGAAGGCAAGATCAAATAGGACGGGCCGGCGGCGTCACGCCGCCTGCGGCCCCGCCCGGCCGACCACGCGGTTGCGCCCGGCGCGCTTGGCCTCGTACAGCGCTTCGTCGGCCCGCTTCAGCAAAGTTTCGGCGCTCTCCTCGCCGCCCTCGCTCTGCGCCACGCCCACGCTCACCGTCACCGCTAATGGCTCGGACAGGCCAGGCGTGGAGAACGGCGCGCCCGCAACGTTGCGGCGCACACGCTCGGCCGCCAGGCAGGCCACATCGCCTGCCGTCGCCGGCATGATGACGATGAATTCCTCTCCGCCCATCCGGCAGGCGAAATCGATCGGACGCGTGTTCGAGGCGAGGCGGGCGGCGAATTCCTGCAGCACCGCGTCGCCGATATCGTGGCCGAACGTGTCGTTGATGCGTTTGAAATGGTCGATGTCGAACGCCACGACCGAAACCGGGCTGCCCCCGCACGCCGCGCGCTGCACCAAGGGCCCGAGCTGAGCCTGCAGGAAGCGGCGATTATATAGACCCGTCAGCTGGTCGGTGACGGCCAATTCCATGCTGTGATCGAGCCGCGCGCGCAGCGCGTCGACATAACGCTTGCGGCGCATCAGCGTGCGCACGCGGGCGACAAGCTCATCCTCGTCGAGCGGGCGCGAGATGATGTCGTGCGCGCCGAGATCGAGCGCGCGCAACGCCCGATCCGGCGCGTCGGGATCGGAGATGGCCAGGATCGGCAGATTTCGCGTCGCGCTGGCCGAGCGCATCTTGGCGATCACCTTGCAGCCGTCGAATTGGCGCGCGACCAAGCTGACGATAGCGAGATCGGGCGCGGCGCCGCGATCCTCCTCGCCGAGCATGGTGATGCGATGCTCCACCGAAAGCGCCTCGCGCGCGCGCTCGGCCTGACGGGGATTGTCGTCCACTATCAGCACCTGGCCGGTGGGCACGCGGTGCGCGGCCACGGGGTCTGGCCGCATATCCTCGCCGATTACGCCGAGCCGCATGCCGCTGGCTTCGCGGGCGCGCAATTCATCGGTCACCATTTTGAGGCGCACGAGGCTTTTCACGCGCGCCATCAGCTGCACGTCGTCGATGGGCTTGGTGAGAAAATCCTCCGCGCCGGCCTTCAGCCCGCGCAGGCGATCCTCGCGCCCGTCGAGCGTCGTCACCATGAGCACGGGAATGTGGCGCGTCTCCTCCGCGCCCTTGAGGCGCCGGCAGGTCTCGAAGCCGTCTATGCCCGGCATCATCACATCCAAAAGAACGATGTCCGGCCGCTCGGCGCGCGCCTTCTCGATCGCCTCCTCGCCGCGCGCGGCGGTGAGGACCTCGAAATATTCAACCTGCAGCTTGGCCTGGAGCAGGCGCACATTCGCTTCGATGTCGTCGACGACGAGGATGCGTGCGGTCATGCGCCAATGAACCTCCGCACCGTTTCAAGGAAGGTGGTCACGGAAATTGGCTTGGACAGATAGGCGTCGCAGCCGCCGGCGCGGATTTTCGCTTCATCGCCGCGCATGGCGAAGGCGGTCACCGCGAGCACCGGGATGGCGCGAAGGCCCGGGTCGTCCTTCAGCATCTTGGTGACGTCCAGCCCAGAGATTTCCGGCAGCTGAATATCCATCACGATGAGGTCGGGCTTGTGCTGACGCGCAAGGGGCAGCGCCTCGCGCCCATCGCGCGTCTTCAACGTCTTGTAGCCGAAGGCCGTCAAGAGGTCGTTGAACAGGCGCATGTTCAACTCATTGTCTTCAACGATGAGGACCGTCTTGGCCATTCGCCCTGAACTTCGCTCTCAGAGCGCGCCCGCCTCGGATGAAATGATCCGCCGCGAAAAACGCGCTCTAAATCCAACACTTAGGACGCGCCCATCGCGCTTGGCTCATGCAGCCAAAAGCGATCACGGTCTCAACGCCGTGCGCGGAGGCCGGTTGGCGCATCCCCGCCGCCCGAAGCTCCCGCGCTTCGTATCCCAAAGGGTTTAATAAGCCCTTGTGAGAGGCCCCGAATCTTAGGGCCTTGTTGAGAAAGTGGGGCCTCGCATTGCGTCCAAACGATGGTGAAGACCTATTCACAAGCTGTCAGACTGGGATGAGCCCACACTTTAAGGCGCCACGATGCGTGTCGGATTAGATTTCGGCGGCACCAAGATCGAAGCCGCCCTGCTCGATGCGGGCGGTGCGATCAAGGCTCGTCTGCGTACGCCTAATCCTGGCGATTATCCCAGCGCGCTCACCGCCGTGGGCGAGCTGGTGTCGGCGGTCGAGCGGGCGGCCGGCGTGCGCGCCGCAACCGTGGGCCTTGGCATGCCGGGGTCTCTGTCTCCGCTAAGCGGGCTGGTGCGCAATTCCAATTCCGTCTGGCTGAACGGCAAGCCCTTCCTGGAGGATGTGCAGCGCCTGTTGGCCCGATCCGTGCGCGCGGCCAACGACGCCAATTGCTTCGCCCTCTCCGAGGCCGTCGACGGCGCCGCGGCGGGGGCGGGTGTCGTGTTCGGGATCATCCTTGGCACCGGCTGCGGCGGCGGCGTCGTCGTGAACGGGCGCGTCATCGAGGGCGCGAACCGCATCGCGGGCGAATGGGGCCATACGCCCCTGCCCTGGCCGAGCCAGGCCGAGCGTGAGGCGCCGCCCTGCTGGTGCGGACGCCAAGGCTGCCTGGAGACCTGGATATCCGGTTCAGGCCTCGCGCGTTGGGGATCGGCGGCGCTCGGGCGGACGATGAGCGCGCGCGAGATCGTTGCGGCGTCCGAGGCTGGCGAGGTGCGCGCGCAGGCTGTGATGGAGGCGCTGGAGGACCGCATCGCGCGCGGATTGGCGGTCGTCGTCGACATTCTCGATCCGGACGTGATCGTGTTCGGCGGCGGGCTCTCCAATGTGGATCGGCTCTATGCGGGCGTACGCGCGAAGCTGGCGCAGTACGTGTTCTCCGACGTGCTGACGACGCGGCTCGTGCGCAACGCGCATGGCGATTCCTCCGGCGTGCGGGGCGCGGCCTGGCTGTTCACCGCCGCCGAGGCGGAGGCGGCCGCGTGATCCTGTGCCGCGCCTGCGCCGCGCTGCGCGAAGCCGGCGCGCGCTGCGGCCGATGCGGCGAAGACCGCGCCCTCGCGCACGACGAACTGACGCGGCTCCATATCGCCCATCTCGATTGCGACGCCTTCTACGCCGCCATCGAAAAGCGCGACGATCCATCGCTCGCAGCCAAGCCGGTGATCGTCGGCGGGGGCAAGCGCGGCGTCGTCTCCACCGCCTGCTATCTGGCGCGGGCCTTCGGCGTGCGCTCGGCCATGCCGATGTTCAAGGCGCTCAAGCTTTGTCCGCACGCTGTCGTGGTGCGCCCGCGCATGGACGCCTATGTCGCCGAGGCGCGCATCATCCGCCGGCTGATGCAGGATCTGACGCCGCTGATCGAACCGATCTCGATCGACGAGGCGTTCATGGACTTGAGCGGGCTGGAAGCGCTGCATGGCGGCCCGCCCGCGCGGACGCTGCAAAAGCTGCAAAACCACATCGCGGAGGCGCGCGGCCTCACCGTTTCAATCGGTCTCTCCTTCAACAAATTCCTGGCGAAGACCGCCTCCGATCTCGACAAGCCGATGGGTTTCAGCGTGATCGGGCGCGCCGAGGCGCTCGAATTTCTGGCGCCGCGCCTCGTGGCCACGCTGCCCGGCGTGGGGCCCGCGGGCGCGGCGGCCTTGGAACGCCAGGGGCTTCGCCGCGTGGGCGACATCCGCGCCGCCGGCCCCGCGCGGATGCGCGCCCTGTTCGGCGAATGGGGCGAGCGCCTGTTCGCGCTCTCCATCGCGGAGGATCGCCGCCGCGTGGATCCCGAGGGCGAGCGCAAGAGCGTTTCGGCCGAAACGACCTTCTTCGACGACATCCGCGACATCGCCGCGCTGGAGGACCAGCTCTGGCCGCTGTGCGAAAAGGTGGCCACGCGCTGCCGCGCCAGCGATATCGCCGGGCGCACGCTGACGCTGAAGCTGCGCGACCAGCGTTTCCACACGATCACGCGCCGCCGCCAGCTCAACGAGCCGACGCTCCTGGCCGCGCGCATCTTCGCCGAGGCGCGCGCCCTCCTCGCCGCCGAAGTGGACGGAGCGACCGCGTTCCGGCTGATCGGCGTGGGCCTCTCCGATCTTGGCCCCGCGAGCGCGGCCGACCGGGGCGATCTGATGGACCAGGCGACGCCCAAGCGCGCCGCCGCCGAGGAGGCCGTGGCCAAGGCGCGGGCGAAATTCGGGCGCGGCGCCGTGCGCACGGGGCGCGGCGTGCGCCTCGACGCGAAGGACGAGTGACGAGGCTTGATCCGGCACGGCCGCACGACGAAGGTGGGCGGCGGGTCCGCTGAAATGACATGGGGCTGAGGGTCATGGGCAATATCGACGCGCGCTTGAAGGAATTGGGCATCGTGCTGCCGACGCCGCCGGCGCCGGTGGCGTCCTACGTTCCTTACGTGATCGCGGGCGGAACGCTGGTTCATGTGTCGGGCCAGGTTTCGGTGGACGCCAGCGGCGGCATCAAGGGCAAGCTCGGCGGCGAACTCGATCTCGCCGACGGCCAGGAAGCGGCCATGCTGTGCGGGCTCAATCTGATCGCGCAGGTGCGCGCCGCGTGCGAGGGCAATCTCGACCGCGTGCGCCGCGTGGTGAAGATTGGCGGCTTCGTCAATGTGACGCCCGATTTCGATCCGATACCGGCGGTGATGAATGGGTGCTCCGATCTCATGGTGCGGGTGTTCGGCGAGGCGGGGCGCCATGCGCGCGCGGCCGTGGGCGTCGCAAATCTGCCGCTCGGCTTCGCGGTCGAGGCCGACGGCGTGTTCGAGATCGCCTGATGGCCGATGACGGCGAGCGCCGCATCGAGATCAGCGTGGCGCGCGGATTGGACGAGATCGCGCGCGAGGAATGGGACGCGCTCGCCAATCCGCCGGACGCGCCGCACAATCCGTTTCTCTCCTGGGACTTTCTGCAGGCGCTGGAGGAGACGCGCTGCGCCGCCGCCGAGACGGGATGGGCGCCGGCGCATCTGATCGTGCGCGGCGCGAACGGCGCGCTCGAAGCGGCCGCGCCCTTCTATCTGAAAACCCATTCGCAGGGCGAATACGTGTTCGACCATGCCTGGGCCGATGCGCTGCACCGGGCGGGCGGGCGCTATTATCCGAAACTGCAATGCGCCGTGCCGTTCACGCCGGCGACGGGACGGCGCTTCTTCGCAAAGAACGAGACGGGCGAGATCGCGCTCCTGCGCGGCGCGGAAGCGTTGATGGACGAGGCGCGCGCCTCCTCCGTGCATGTGACGTTCGTGGAGCCCGCGCAGGCGGAGCGCCTCAAACGGGCCGGCATGCTCCTGCGCACGGGCCTGCAATATCATTGGTCCAATGATCGTTACCAGACGTTCGACGCCTTCCTCGCCGCGCTCTCCAATCAGAAGCGCAAGAACATCAGGAAGGAGCGCGCCCGCGCCCAGGAGGGGCTGACGATCCGCCGCCTCGAAGGCGACGACATAAAATCCAAGGATTGGGACTTTTTCTTCCGCTGCTACATGGACACCGGCGCGCGCAAATGGGGCCAGCCCTATCTCAATCGCGCCTTCTTCCATCTGATCGGCGAGCGCATGGCCGCGCGCATCGTGCTCTTCATCGCCGAGGAGGATGGCCGCCCGATCGCGGCGGCGCTGAATTTTCGTGGGGACGATACGCTCTATGGCCGCTATTGGGGCGCGCTCGCGCACAAGGACTGCCTGCATTTCGAACTCTGCTATTATCAGGCGATCCAATACGCGATCGCGCATGGCCTCACGCGCGTGGAGGCCGGCGCGCAAGGCGCGCACAAGCTGGCGCGCGGCTATGCGCCCACGCCCACCTTTTCCGCGCACCTGATCGCCCATCCCGGCCTCAGCGACGCGGTGGCGCGCTATCTCGACGCGGAGACCCCGGCGATGATCGAGGAGATCGAGGCGCAGGGCGAGCACACGCCGTTCAAGAAAGAGCTTTAGGCCGGAGACGCACGATGAGCCTTCACGGCGCCTATGACGACGACAACATCTTCGCGAAAATCCTGCGCGGAGAAATGCCCGCCGTGACCGTGTACGAGGACGAGATCGCGCTCGCCTTCATGGACATCTTCCCCCAGATGCGGGGCCACACGCTGGTCATTCCGAAAGGCGTGCGCGCGCGCAATTTCCTGGAAATGCCCGCCGAGGCGCTCGGCGCCTACATGGCGCGGGTGCAGAAGGTGGCGCGGGCGGTGACGGCGGCGCTGAAGCCCGACGGCGTGCGCGTGCTCACGTTCAATGGCGCGCCCTCGGGGCAGACGATCTATCATCTGCATTTTCATATCCTGCCGGTGTTCGCGGGCGCGGCGGAGAAGCCGCACGCGGGCGGCGCCAAGGCCGACATGGACGAACTCAACGCGCTCGCCGCGCAAATTCGTGCCGCCTTTTGGGAGCGTTGAGAAAATTCCAGCACGTTTGGCCGGTCGCCGCGTGAAGCGGCGCCGGTGCATGAAGCCAGGGGCCGGCGCGCGGCCGGCGATCGGGATTTAAGGCGGCGCGCGGATGGCGGCATGCGTGCGGAGCACGTCAAGCGTCATGCGCGCGAAGTCGAGGCGCTCGAAGCGCGGCGCGTCGGGCGTGGGCGGCGCATCCTGAAGCATGCGCCGGATCATGCGCTCAAGGCGCCGTGCGAGTTTACGAATGGCGGCGCGCGGATCGCGCGCGATGCGGGCGAGCGCGGCGATGCCGCCGCGCCGCCAAAGGCTGTCGCTGGCGCGCAGCAAGGTCCGGAAGGACTCCAAGCGCCCGCGCGCATGCGGCGGGACGGCGACCGCCGACGACACAAGCGCGGACGCATCGATGAAAAACAAGAAGCGTGCGAGCGTCGTGATCATCGGATGATGACGCCGCCCATCGACGCGATTGAAGAACGCGAGCGCGCCGAGGATCAGGCGCAGAAGCGGCCAGCCCCAAAAGGACTGGGTCGATTCCGGCAGGTCTGAAACGGGGGCGCTGTGTGATGACATTCGCGCCGAGCTTAAGCGCGGATGCGATCAGGTCGGATAAGATCGCGCCGACGCAACGCCTTTAGGGTTTGGATCGTCCCTAGGCGCTCAAGACGCGGGCATGACATTGGCCGTCGTGCGCAAGCCTTCGCCGTCATACGCGTAGGTGATTTCCGCGCGCCCGACGCCGCCGCACGCATCGTAGGACCAGGTTTCGCTCCAGGTCTGTCCGCGCACATAGGGACTGCCCGCCGACACGTTGGCCTCAAGGATTTTCAGATCGCGCGGCGCGCATGCGGGATAACGCGCGCGCATCATCGGGGTGAAGATCGAGGAGACGATCCCCTGCATGACGCGCGAGGTCAGCGGGTTGTCCCCCGGCGGCAGCACCAGCACCATGGGCTGAAGCCCTTGATGGGCGAGCACCTCGACATTGTGCGTGCGCGGCGCGGCGGCGCAGCCGCGCGCTTGGTAGACATAGCGATAGGTGGTCACGCCGCCTTCGCGCAGCTGCCGCTCGGTGACGAGGCGCGGCGGCGCAAGCCCGCCGGATTGGCGCGTGAGCGCGCGGTCGGCGCAGCCGGGAAAGCGCGGGCTTTCGAAGGCGATAATCGCCGCCTCGATCTCCGCCGCCGAGGCGCTTGGCGCGGGCGGCGAATAGGGACGCGGGGCCGGCGCGGCGGGCGCGCGCACCACCGGCTCATCCGGCGTCACGCTGGGTTGGGCGAGGGCCGGCGCGGCGAGCGCGAGAAGGCAAAGGCAGATCAGCGTGCGGCGCATCGGCGCTCCCGAAAGATGGGCCGTCTTCCAATGCAAATGGGGCGGCCCGAAGGCCGCCCCAGATCGCTTACGCCTTTTCCTTTTTCGCCGGCGGCGGGGCCGCGGGCGGCTGCTCCGGGAAATAGGCGAATTTCAACTTTTCCTCGTCGGCGGGATCGATGTCGATCTTGACGAGGCCGCCATGCTTCAAGGCGCCGAACAAGAGTTCGTCCGCCATCGGCTTCTTCACCTGCTCCTGGATGATCCGCGCGAGCGGGCGCGCGCCGAAGCTTTCGTCATAGCCGCGCTTGGCGAGCCAATCGGCGGCCTTGTCGGTCAGCTCGATCTGCACGTTGCGCTCGGACAGCTGGGCTTCGAGCTGGATGATGAATTTCTGCACGACGTTGCGCACGATCTCCGGCTGGAGGCCGTTGAACTGAATCACCGCGTCGAGCCGGTTGCGGAATTCGGGCGTGAACAGGCGTTTGATCGCCTCTTCATTCTCGTGCTCCTTCTTTCCGGCGCCGAAGCCGATGCCTTGCTTGGCGGCGTCCGAGGCGCCGGCGTTCGTGGTCATGATCAGGATGACGTTCCTGAAATCGACCTTCTTGCCGTTCGCATCGGTCAGCGTGCCGTGATCCATCACCTGCAACAGGATGTTGAACAGGTCCGGATGGGCCTTTTCGATTTCATCGAGCAGCAGCACGCAATGGGGATGCTGATCGACGCCGTCGGTGAGGAGGCCGCCTTGATCGAAGCCGACATAGCCGGGCGGCGCGCCGATGAGACGCGAAACCGTATGCCGCTCCATGTATTCGGACATGTCGAAGCGCAAAAGCTCGATGCCCATGATCTTGGCGAGCGAGCGGGCGACCTCGGTCTTGCCGACGCCGGTGGGGCCGGCGAAGAGATAAGAGCCGATCGGCTTTTGCGGCTCGCGCAGACCCGCGCGGCTCATCTTGATCGCGGCGGCGAGCGCCTCGATCGGCTTGTCCTGACCGAACACGACCCGCTTCAGATCGGTCTCGAGGCTCTGCATCATCTCGGCGTCGTTCTTGGAGACCGATTTAGGGGGGATGCGCGCCATGCGCGCGACCACCGCCTCGACCTCCTCGACGTCGATCATGGCTTTGCGCTCTTCGGGCTTCAAAAGCATCATCGAAGCGCCGGCCTCGTCGATCACGTCGATCGCCTTATCGGGGAGCTTCTTGTCGCCCATGTGCCGCGATGAAAGCTCGACGGCGGCCTTCACCGCTTCGTCGGTGTATTTCACCTTGTGATAATCCTCATAATAGGGCTTGAGGCCCGAGAGGATCTTGATCGCGTCCGGCACGGACGGCTCGTTCACGTCGATCTTCTGGAAGCGACGCGCGAGCGCGCGGTCCTTCTCGAAATGCTGGCGATATTCCTTGTAGGTGGTCGAGCCCATGCAGCGCAGCTGGCCGCTCTGCAGCGCGGGCTTCAAGAGATTGGACGCGTCCATCGCCCCGCCGCTCGTGGCGCCCGCGCCGATCACGGTGTGGATTTCGTCGATGAAGAGGATCGCCTTGGGGTGGTTCTCCAATTCCTTCATCACGCTTTTCAAGCGCTCCTCGAAATCGCCGCGATAGCGCGTGCCGGCCAGGAGCGAGCCCATGTCGAGCGAGAAGATGGTGGCGTCGGCCAACACCTCGGGCACCTGCTTTTCGACGATCTTTCGCGCCAGGCCCTCCGCGATCGCGGTCTTGCCCACGCCCGGATCGCCGACGAGCAGCGGATTGTTCTTCTGGCGACGGCAAAGAATCTGGATCGAGCGCAGCACCTCATTCTCGCGCCCGATCAAGGGATCGATCTTGCCGTCCTTGGCCTTCTTGTTGAGGTTGACGCAATAGGCCTGCAGCGCCTCAGAGCCCTGCTTGACGACGCGCTCGCCGTCCTCGCCTTCCTGGGCGCCGCGCGCCGGGCGCGGCTGGCTCTGGCCCGGCCGCTTGGCGAGGCCGTGGCTGATATAATTGACCGCGTCATAGCGGGTCATGTCCTGCTCTTGCAGGAAATAGGCGGCGTGGCTCTCGCGCTCGGAGAAGAGCGCGACGAGCACGTTGGCGCCGGTCACTTCGCGCCCGTTCGAGCTGTCCACATGCAGCATCGCCCGCTGCAGCACGCGCTGGAAGCCAGCCGTGGGGCGCGCCTCCTCATGGTCGCGGCTGTCGACGACGAGATTGTCGAGCTCTTCCTCGAGATAGGTGTCGAGATTCTGGCGCAGCTTATCGAGATCGACCTTGCACGCCGTCATCACCTGGGCGGCGTCGTCGTCGTCGATCAGCGACAAGAGGAGATGCTCCAGCGTCACATATTCGTGGCGGTGCTCATTGGCCGAAGAGAGCGCCCGACGCAGGGTCTGTTCCAGGGTCCGCGAAAAAGTCGCCATGAGCGGTTCAATCCTTTTCCATCGTGCACTGAAGGGGATGCTGATTGCGGCGCGCCAGATCCATCACCTGGGCGACCTTGGTTTCGGCCACCTCATAGGTGAAGACGCCGCACACCCCCACGCCATGCTGATGCACATGCAGCATGATGCGCGTGGCCTCCTCGGGCGATTTCTGGAAGAACCGCTCGAGCACGTACACGACGAATTCCATCGGCGTGTAATCGTCGTTCAGAAGCAGGACGCGGTAGAGCGAGGGCTTCTTGGTGCGCGTACGGGTTTTGGTGACGAGCCCGGTGTCGCCCCCTCTCCCGTCGCCATCGTCGTCCCAACGCTCGTCCGGCATCGCCTCGTGACCTTGGGGCGCGAACCGGCCGCGCCCTTGGACGACCTAATCTATGGACTCGTTTACCGGATGGAAGCCCTTGACATGCGCGGGCGGGCGATCGGCCGCGCCGGCGCCAAAAGAAAAGGCCCGGCTCGCGCGAGCCGGGCCTTCCGATTTCCGCACTGGGGGACGCCCGGGGGCGCCCCGAGCCGCTTAGCGCGACATGCCCGTCTGCATGAGCGAGCCGACGGCGGTCATGCGCTCATTGATCGGCTTGATCGCGTCCTTGGCCATGCCGGCCATCAGGTCCGAGACCGTGTTCAGCTCGGCGACATAGGCGTCGAACGAGGTCTTGGCGTATTCCGACTGCTTCTCGACGAATTCCTGGACGCTCTTGGAGGTCATCAGGCTCTTCGTGACGGCCATGTGGTTCTCCATGGCGGCCTTGGTGAAGGCGACGGCGCGGGCCGAGAGCGTCTCGAAGCCCTTTTGCGCGGTTTGGGCGGAGGCCATGAACGCCTCCATGTTTTCCTTGCCGAACGCGCTCATTTCCGACATCGCGGCCATGCTGCGGTCGATGTTTTCGCGCACGGCGTCTGAAGAAGCGGCGCTGACCTGCTCAAAAGCGTTGGCGGCGGCCTTGGCCGGCCGGGCGGCGGTCTTCACAGTGGTCATTAGGTCTCTCTCCAAGCTGGCGCGGGCGGGCGCGCCGATTTTGTTGTTCGTCCCGGGAGGGGCCCGGATGCGGCCGTGAAGCCGACAATGGGGAAATGTCATGCTGCATGTGCGAAGTCAAGGCCAAAATGCTGCAGCGCAACATGACGCCGGCGGCGCCTCTTTCGTGTGCAAGGGAGGGTGCGGCCGTACCGCTCCCGCAACAGCAACACTCGCTTAACCGGCTATGACGACTCTGTAAGCTGCACGGCACAGTGTTTGCCTACAAATCTCCGTCTTTGTGCGGGAACGGACAGAAATGAAGCGATCCGCCCTCGGGATGAAAACCTGGATGATCGGCCTTGGCGCCGCGATGGCGGTGACCGCCTCGCCGCTCAAAGCGGAGGCGCAGGAGCGCTACGCGGCCATCGTGATCGACGCGCGCACCAACGAGGTGCTGCACGAAGAGGCGGCGGACGAGGCCCGCTTTCCCGCCTCGCTCACCAAGATGATGACGCTCTACATGCTGTTCGAGGCCATGGAGCGCGGCAATATCACCACCGATACGGTGCTCACCGCGTCCCGCCACGCGGCCGCGCAGCCTCCCTCCCGGCTGGGCCTGCGCCGGGGCGGCACGATCACGGTGGACGACGCGATTCGCGCGCTCTGCGTGCAATCGGCCAATGACGTGGCGGTCGTGCTGGCCGAGCGGCTCGGCGGCACCGAAGCCCGCTTCGCCGCCCGGATGACGGCCCGCGCGCGCGAATTGGGCATGACCAACACCAATTTCGCCAACGCCAGCGGCCTGCCCAACCCCAATCAGCGCTCCACCGCGCGCGACATGGCCATTCTGAGCCAAGCGCTGTGGCGGGATTTCCCGGAACACTACCATTATTTCCAGACGCCGGATTTCGCCTGGCGCAACCATTATGGCCGCAACCACAACCGCCTGCTCGGCCAGGTCGAGGGCGTGGACGGCATCAAGACGGGCTATACCCGCGCCTCGGGCTTCAACCTCGCCTCCGCCGCCGAGCGTGAAGGCCGCCGCGTGATCGCCGTCGTCATGGGCGGCGCCACGGCCGCCGCGCGCGACGCCCAGGTGGCGTATCTGATCGAGGGCGCGTTCGACGAATATGAGCGCCGCCGCACGCTCGATTCGAGCGGCACGAATTTCGTCAATCTGCCGGTCAATCGGGTGCAGGGCTCGATCCTGCCCAATGGCGCGGTCGTCTCCACCGTCTCGCAGCAATTCGGGCCGAACGGCGCGCCGCTCAGCGCGCCGGTCCCGAGCGCCGAATCGGAAGGCGACGCCGCCGCGATCGAGGAAATCGGCGATCTCGGCGCGCAATAGCGCGGCACGAGATCTCAGCGCGCGGGCCGGCCCCGCAGCAATAAATCCTTCGCCGCATTGAGCCGCGCCGCGCGCTCATGGCTGCCGCCCCGATCGGGGTGCGCCTCCCGCATGCGCCGCCGATAGGCTTCGCGAATCGCGCGGGCGTCCGCGTCGCGGCCGACGCCCAGGATCGCGCGCGCATCGGCCTCGCTCATGCCCGCCTGGGCCGCCGCCGCGCGCCGATTGAGCCGCCCGCCCAGTCGCGCGGCCGCCAAGAGCGCGGCGACCGCGCCAGCGGCCAGAGCCGGCCCAGGCAGGCCGCGCAGCGCCAGCACGAGGGCGATAAGCCCCGCCAAGAAGGCCGGCCAATAGGGCTGCAGCTGCGCCCGGCGGGCGAAGCCGATCCGCGCCAGCGTCAGGGCGGCGAACACGCCCAAGAGGATCAGGAGCACCAAGGTCACGCGCAGCGCTTAGCGTACGCGTGCCTAGAAGCGAAGCGGCTCGCCTTCCAAGCCCGGCAGCTTCAGCGCGATGAAGAGGTCGCGCAATTCCTGGCGCGCGGCAACGTGCGTCATCTGCAGCGCCCCATGCGCGCCGTCGACGTCGAGATCGAGCAGCGTCAGTCCCTGCGGGAAGAGCTCGCGGAAGATCACCCGCTCCGAAAGGCCCGGCGCCATGCGAAAGCCTATCCGCGTGGACAACATTTTCAGCGCATCGCCCACGCGCTGCTTGTTCTTGGCTTCGATGCGGCTCGTGGAGGTGCGGTTGCGCATCACGATCCAGTCGATCGGGCGGCGCGTGGCTTGGGCTTTGCGCTTGCGGCTCGCCCAGACCATTTCGCTGTAGATGCTGGGCCGCACCACCTGGGCGCTGTCGTCGATATCGCCCAGGAGATCGAAATCGATGAAGCTGTCGTTGAGCGGCGTGATCAGCGTATCGGCGCGGGCATGGGCGCAGCGCGAAAGACAGCTCTCCCCGCCCGGCGCGTCGATGACGATGAAATCGCAGGTTTCGGACAGCCGGCGCACGGCGGCCTCGAAGGCGGCTTCGTCGGCCGCGTCCGCCTCGTCGCGCGAGCGCGCCTGGCTTTCGGTGAGATCGAGCATTTGCGGCACTGGCAGCGCGCCGCCCCGCGCGGAGACGAATCGCGCGCGATTTTCGACATAACGCGTCAGGGAGCGCTGGCGTGTGTCGATGTCGAGCGCGCCCACGCGCCGGCCCATGCGCATGAGCGCCACAACGAGATGCATGGCGACGGTGGACTTGCCCGCCCCGCCTTTCTGATTGCCGATCACGATCACATGCGCGGTGCGCGGCTCCACGACGCGCAGCGGCTCTTCATAGAGCGCTTCAAGACTCATGCGCGCGCCGCCTTCGCGAACACGCGCAGAATCAACAGGGACGCACTGCGCCGCAACATGATCCCTGGATCGGTCATTGCGGTTAAGAGCCGGTTTAGACCCGCATGAGCAATGCAGTAAGGTTCGCTCACCAGGCGCCGAGTTCAACCAGCTGGCGGCGCAGATCGTCCGGCAGGTTTTCTCCGCCCGGCGTGGCCGACAAATCCGCGGGCGCGTCCTTCGCGTCCAGATAGCGCCAGCCCTGAAAGGCGCGGCGCGGCTGGGGCGCGGTGCGTACGATCTCGCGGCCCAGATAGAGGCCGCAGCGCTCGCCGAATTCATCGCGCACGGGCGCGATCTTGATGATGCGCTGGCGCGCGGCGATGACGCCCTTGACGATCCAATAGAGCGAGCCGCCGGCCAGCACCTCCTCGGCGCGCTTGGGCCACATGCGCGTGCCGCACACCGGCGTACGCCGGGCATAATGCGCCTTCTGCCACGCGGCGAGATCGTCGACGCTGTCGGCGCCGACGCAGAGCTTCACGATGTTGAGGCTCATTCCGCCGCCACCGGCGCGGCCGCGCGCGCGGCGAAGGCGTCCTTGATGGCGCGGCTGGTCTTACGCGAACCGTCCGGGCTCCAGCCCGGCGGGCCGAACAGGTAGAGCCAGGCTTCCTTGAAGCTGCGCGCGCGCACGAGATCCTTGCCGATCGCCATCCATTCATGAAACGCGATTCGCAGCGGATTGAACGTGGCCAGATTGGCGATGATGCCATAGCGCGGCTTCTCCGCCGCGTCCTCGGGCACGAAGGTGCCGAACAGGCGATCCCAGATGATCAGCACGCCGGCATAATTGGCGTCGAGATAGCGCGCATTGGTGGCGTGATGGACGCGGTGGTGCGAGGGCGTGTTGAGCACCCATTCGAGCGGGCCCAGGCGGCCGATGGCTTCGGTGTGAATCCAGAATTGATAGACGAGGCTGATCCCGGAAAAGAGCACCACCATCGCCGGCGGGAAGCCGATGAAGACGAGCGGCAGCCAGAAGATGAAGGTAAGACCGAGCGCGCCGGTCCAGGTTTGGCGCAGCGCCGTCGTCAGATTGTAGTGCTGCGAGGAATGATGGACGACATGGCTCGCCCAGAAGAAACGCCGCTCATGGCTGATGCGGTGGAACCAATAATAAGCAAGGTCCTCCAGGAAGAAGCAGGCCAGCATCGAGGCCCACGTCCAGCCGATGTCGAACAGGCGATACTCGTAGGCCCAGAGATAGGCGCCCAAGGCGAGCGCGCCGAACAGCGCCTTGAACACGGTGTTGCCGAGCCCCATTGAGAGGCTGGCGGCGCTATCGGCTGCATCATAGGCGCCGCGCCGGGTCACGCGCGTGAAGACGATCTCCGCGATGATCAGGATCACGAACGCCGGGATGGCGTAGGTGACGATGTCGGGCAGGTCGAACGGCGGCTGCGGCGGCTCGCGTGTCATGACTTTGCTTCTTTCACGCCGAGCCAGTCCGGCGCGGCCCCCTCATGGCGCAAGTGTAGATCGGGAAAACCTGCATCATCAAACCGCAGCGTGACGCGGCCTTTGCCCGCGCGCGCGGCCAGCCTGGGGTAGACCCGCACCGCGATCTTGTCGCCCAGCGCGCGAGCGATCGCGAAGCGCCCATCGCCGAGGCGCGCCACGCCCGCGCGCCCGCGCGCATCGATGAGGCTGGCGGTGATCCGCGCGTCGGGCTCGGCGCGCGCGATCTCGGCGGCGAGCGCTGCGTCATCCGCGACGCGCGCGCGGCCGCGAAACCCCATCAAGGCGGCGAACAGCACCAGCAGCGCCACCGCAGCGGCGGAGGCGCCCAGAACGATGAGCTGCGTCATGGCTTCAGGCGCGCGCGCCGCGGCGCGGCGGCGGCGCGGCGGGCTCCGGCCCGTGCATGCGCGCCAGGAACGAATAATCGGTGCGGGCGATCGCGGCGGGCGCCTTGCGCGGACGCGCGCCGGGCGCGGCCTTCACCGCGTCGGCGGTGACGATGGCGAGCCCTTCCCGCTCCAGCGCCAGGGCGGCGAGGCCTTCCGCCTCCTCGCTGGTGCGCGCCCAGACGAACACGGCCGTCACCGCCGTCTCGGCGTCGGCGGGCCAATGTCGGAGCATGCGCATCGGTCGGCACTCGGCGACGACGCGCCAGAACGGCATGTGATAGCGGATGACGCGCAGGCGATAGAGCGCCGCCCAAAAGCGGCTCGGACCACGCCGGGGGCGACGCGCGAGCTTCACCGGTCCCAGGACGGCTTGCGCCGTTCCAGGAAGGCGGCGAGCCCTTCGCGCCCCTCCGGAGAGGCTCTGCGGGCCGCGATGCGCTTTGCGGTGTCCTTCAGCACGGACTCGTCGATCTCCCTATGCGCGACCGCGGCGACGAGGCGTTTGGCATCGGCCACCGCCCCGGGCGCGTTCTCGAAGGCGAGCCCGCCGAGGCGCTTCATGGCGCCGTCCAGTCCGCTCGCATCTTCGACGATTTCGTGAATCAGCCCGAAGCGCAAGGCCGCCGCCGCGTCAAACGGCAGCGCCGATGCAAAGAGGGCGCGCGCGTGGCGTGCGCCGATCGCCTCCACAACGTAGGGGCTGATCGTCGCCGGGGTGAGGCCGAGGCGCACCTCGCTGAAGCGGAACTGGGCGCGCGCGGTGGCGACGGCCCAATCGGCGGCGGCGACGAGCCCCGCGCCCCCGCCCATGGCGGCGCCGTCCACCAGGGCGACGGTGAAATGCGGCAGGTCGTGCAGCGCCTTCAGCATGCGCGCGAGGTCGAGCGCGTCGACCTCGTTGTCATGGGTGGAGCGTTCGCCCTGGCGGCGCATCCAATCGAGATCGGCGCCGGCGCTGAACGTATCGCCCGCGCCCTTCAGGAAGACGATGCGCACATGGTCGGCGCCCTTCAGCGTCTCGAACGCGTCCTTGAGGCCGGCGATGACCAATTCGTCGAAGGCGTTGCGCTTGGCGGGGCGGTTGATCAGCACGACGGCCACGCCCTCGGGCGAAACATCGAGCACGACGGGATCGGGCGCGAGCGTCATGGGGTTCTCCTCAAGCCGCGCCGATGGCGCGCGACAGAGCGGCGGCGCGTTCGGCCTCTGGCGTTTCGAACAATTTCAGATGCTGCACGCCGGCGAAGAAATATTCGAAATCCTCCGGCGGCTCGGCCGCCTCGATGAACACCGGCAGGAGCCGCTTCTTGTAGCGGTCGGCGAGATAGACTTCGCGCTTCACATGATCGCTCTCGAAGGCGGCGGCCGAGCACATCACGCACACGCCCTCGGCGGTGCGGATGGCGCGGACGATCTCGCCGGCCCAGCTTTCGCCGCCGCCGAGATTGTCCTGATCGACCCAGAGATTGCCGCCCTGCTTCTGGATTTCCTTGACCACGGGCAAAACCAGGGGGGCGTTGGCGCGGGCGTAGGAGACGAAGACGATGTCGCGCTCGGCTTCGGCGCCGGCCTCGGCTTGCGGCGCGGGCGCGGCTTTCGCGCGGGCGCACGGGCTTGCGCGGCGCGGCAGGAGCGCGGCGATGGCGCGCGCCAGGATGAAGGCGAAGGCGGCCCCGGCGAGCGCGAGCGCGGCGAGCGCCAGCGGCGCGAGCAGGCCCGGCGCCATGCCATAGCGCACGCCGAAAGCGTCGACGTCCTCCAGCGTACGCGCGAACGTGCCGGGCGCGGGCCCGATCCGGTTCACCAGCCAGATCGCGCCGATCAGCGCGCCGGCGGCGATTCCCGGCAGCATGAGCGCGAGCGCGAAGAGCGCGGCCCAAAGCCCGCCGCCGCCGCGCGCTTGCGGCGGCGCCGATGGCGGCGCCTGCGGCGCGGAGCGGGCGAACGCGTCGTCGCCTTCAGCGTCCACGCCGCCTGTGGGCGGAACGCTGGACGGCGCACTCGACGGCGCGGGCGGCGGCGTGCGCGCGCGCATCTGCTGGTCGGCGATCTCCTTATGGACCTTGCCCCAGGCGAACTCGCGCTGGGCCTCGAAGCTGGCGTCGATGAAGGGCAGATCGCGCAGGCCCACCGGCGCGAAATGATGGTCGAGCTTGACGAGGATCAGTTTCTGCTCGGCCCAGGCGCCGAGCGTGCGCTGCTCGAAGCGCAACCGCCAGGGCGAGAACACGCTGTCCTTGGAGACGAGCGCGACCACGGTGTCATTGAATTGCAGCGGCCGGAACGCCTGCTCGCCGTTCTCCAGCTCCACGAAAAGGCCGCGCCGCTCCAGGAAGCGCTCAAGCGCCTCGGCGGTGTCCTTGTCCTGCGGCGCGTGCGCGATGAAGACCGTCATGGGCGCGGTTTAGCATGGGCGGCGCCCAAGGCCAGCGCGCCGCGCTTGGTCCGACGCCGCGCGCGCCTATTTCTTGCCGGCGGCGGTCTTTGCGGCTTTTTCCTTTTTCGGTTTGCGCGCTTCCTTGGTCTTGCGCATTTGACCCTTGGCCATGATCGCCTCCTTCGCGCCCGCTGCGTGTGGCGCTGGACATAGGTTTTCCCTGTTCTTGGACGGATTCAAGGCGCCGCGCGCGGGCGAAATCGCCGGTCTGTCACGCCGGAGGGCGCGGGTTCGGCTTCACCAAATCTTTACGCCTGACGCTCGCCCGCGCCCGCTCGAATCGGCTAGCTTCTCCACATGAGCCCCGATCTCGTGGAAACGCTCCGCGCCCGCACCGAAGCGCTGCACCTGCGCAACGCGCTCAGCTATCCGCCGCTGCGCCGCATGAGCCCGATCGCGCTGATGGATTTCCTCGCCGCGCGCGGCCACGGCGATGAATTCATCGACAAGGCGATGGTGCGGATTTTGAGCGCGAAGCCGGCGAAGCCAAGGCGGAGGAGGAAGAGTTTGCGGGAGTTGGTGGGGGGTTAGCCGAGGCGGTATTCCCGTTCAATTCGGTCGACCTCGCGCACGAACACTCGACAAAGACGCTCGCCGTTGTCATTTGCGGCGATCTTTTTTGCCACCACCTGAAAACTCGGTGTCTTTTTCTTTCCGGCTAGGATGTCTTCTTCGATGAGACCTTCATCGGCGGCGACCTGAACCAGTTTATGCACGGATTCAGACGCCGACCACCTCAGACGCGACTTAGCGAGCTCCATCGCGAGGAGCCAGTCCGGCTTGGTAACTGGCCCCCGACCTTTGGACTTTGGCTTGGTTTCCAGCGCAGACCTTAACTCATCTCGGCTGGTGCGCCGTAGATCGTCACTGATTGCAAGTACATCTTCCAGTGATAGCCCTGTCTTGCCCCTCATAAGCTTCTTCAAAGCCGCAATAGATTCGGGGTTCATGCAACCTCCAATTCTCTAGCTAGTTCGTCTGCCGCTTTTTCAAGTTCGCGACGAATGGCGATGCCGCCCGGATGAAAGCTTTTATGAGCCATCCAATAAGTAAGGTCGTTGTCCTCCCTCGCCGGACGCGGCCGAGCTTGCAAAAGATCGCTTATGCCAATCTTTGATTCGAGGACACGCGGCCATGAAGTGGCGATGTCCGCGATTACTTCGTTCTCTCCTTCAAGTAGCGCCTGATTGCCGGACCGATGGTAGCCGTTGACGAGGGCAATGCGCTGTGGCGCAGCGGACAAACGGAATGCCTTATCGATCAGCCTATCCAAGAGAACCAGCCCTCGACGACTGTACCTGTCCGGCCGGACAGGGGCGAGGATATGGGTCGAAACTGAAAGAGCGAGTTCCGTAAGAAAGGATGCACCGGGATTGAGATCGATCACGACTAAACCGTAGTGCTTTTTCGCGGCCTCGATGAACCCTTTGAAATTTTTGATCAGCGCTTCGCGATGCGGCGCTGCGGAGGTCAGGCTGTATTTGATGATCTCAAAATGACCCAACAACAGGTCAAGACGAGGCCTACGAGGATGGCGCGGCTTCACTGGAATGGTGATTTGATCCGGGATGGCGAGTTCACCAGAAAACGAGAAATTTTGAAGGTCGATATCAGGGGGTGGAAATCCTTGAACTTGCGAAGGCTCAAACATGCTCATTACGGATTTTCCCAGGCTCCATGCCTGCTCCATTTGGGGCAATGGCACCATGAGCTGCGAAAGGTTGTGCTGCGGGTCCAGGTCGACAAGCAATGTGCTCACCTTCCGACGATCATGCATGCATCCAAAGAGATGGTAAGAAAGCGTCGTTTTGCCGACGCCTCCTTTCATGTTCAAAACTGACACTACCGGAATTCTGTTGCGATGCGACGCCCAAACATCGGCAATGATCCGCGCTTTAGCGCCGCCCGTTAGACGCTGACCCGCATCGATTCTAACGAGATCGCGGAACTGCTCATCGAATTGATCAGATGGCTCGGTGCCTCCAATCGCAATGATGTAGCGACGCTTCTGCAGTTCAAGTGCGAACTGACACTCCTTGCGCACCCAATCAGAGACGTTTGAATGCTGGCTCAGAAGAACCACAAAGCAGGCTGAATCAGAGATTGCTTGCTTGATGGCTGGCGTAAGTTCATCGCCGACCTGGATTTGACTATCGTCCATCCAGCAGCGCAGACCAGCTTTCTCGAGCGCTGCATGAAGTCGTCGCGCCTTTGGTCTGTCTTTCTTTGAATAGCTTATGAAAGCTGCATACTGCATCGTAGGTCCCCATTACCCACGTGCAATGATAACGACAGGTTGCGAAAAGCGCTAACCCCGCCCCGCCACTTCCCCCCGCAAATCATTCCGCCCCAGCGCCGCGAGCGCGGCGGCGAGGATCGCGTCGGCGTCGAGGCCGGCGGCGCGGATCATGGCGGCGGGGGTGTCCTGATCCTGGAACACGTCCGGCAGCGTCAGCGTGCGGATTTTGAGGCCGCGATCGAGCGCGCCCTCCTTCGCCAAATAATGCAGCACGAACGCGCCGAAACCGCCGACCGCGCCTTCTTCGAGCGTGATCATCACTTCATGCTCGGCCGCGAGACGGCGGATGAGACCCTCATCGAGCGGCTTGGCGAAGCGCGCGTCCGCGACCGTGGTTGAAAGCCCCATCGCGCCCAGACGATCGGCGGCTTTGAGCGCATCGCCGAGGCGCGCGCCGAAGGAGAGGATCGCCACGCTCGTGCCTTCGCGCACGATGCGCCCGCGCCCGATCTCGAGCGGGGCGAGCTCCTTGGGAATCTCCACGCCAGCCGCTTCGCCGCGCGGAAAGCGCACGCCGCTGGGGCAATCGTCGATCGCCGCGCAGGTGGCGACCATGCGCGCCAATTCCGCTTCATCGCTCGCCGCCATCAGCACAAAGCCCGGCAGCGCGCCGAGATAGCCGATGTCGAACGAGCCCGCATGCGTCGCGCCATCGGCGCCGACGAGGCCCGCCCGGTCGATCGCGAAGCGCACGGGCAGCTTCTGGATCGCCACGTCATGGACGACCTGGTCGTAGCCGCGCTGCAGGAACGTGGAATAGATCGCCGCGAACGGCTTCATCCCATCGGCGGCGAGGCCGGCGGCGAACGTCACCGCGTGCTGTTCGGCGATGCCGACATCGAACGAACGCTCGGGAAATTTCTGCGCGAAGAGATCGAGCCCGGTGCCGGTCGGCATCGCGGCGGTGATGGCGACGATCTTGGGATCGGTCTCGGCGATCTTGATGAGGCTCTGCGCGAACACCTTTGTGTATTGCGGCGGGCCGGGCTTCGCTTTCGCCTGCTCGCCGGTGATCACGTCGAATTTCGACACGCCGTGATATTTGTCCGCCGCCGCCTCGGCCGGGCCATATCCCTTGCCCTTCTTGGTGACGACATGGATCAGCACCGGGCGGTCATTGATCTCCTTGGCGTTGCGCAGAACGAAATTCAGCACCGAGAGATCGTGGCCGTCGAACGGGCCGAGATAATGAAAGCCGAGTTCCTGGAAGAACGTGCCGCCCGTCACCATCGTGCGCGCATATTCCTCGGCCTTCTTCGCCACGTCATGGATCGGCTGGGGCAGATGCTCGGCGACGCTTTTCGCCGCCTTGCGGATGCGGCGATAGGTTTTCGAGGAAACGAGCCGTCCGAGATAAGAGCTCATGCCGCCGACGGGCGGCGAGATCGACATGTCGTTGTCGTTCAAGATGACGATGAGGCGCTTTGTGGTCTCCGCCGCATTGTTCATCGCCTCATAGGCCATGCCGGATGAGAGCGAGCCGTCGCCGATCACGGCGATGACGTGATTGTCGCGCCCCGCCGCGTCGCGCGCGGCGCAGAAGCCGAGGGCGGCGCTGATCGAGGTGCCGGCATGCGCGGCGCCGAACGGGTCGTATGCGCTCTCGCTGCGCTTGGTGAAGCCGGACAATCCCCCGCCCTGGCGCAGCGTGCGGATACGGTCGCGCCGGCCGGTGAGGATTTTGTGCGGATAGGCCTGATGGCCCACGTCCCAGATGACGATGTCCTTGGGCGTTTCGAAATTATAGTGCAGCGCCACGGTGAGCTCGACGACGCCGAGGCCGGCGCCGAGATGGCCCCCGGTCTGCGAGACGGCGTCGATCGTTTCGGCGCGCAGCTCCTCGGCGAGCTGGGGCAGGTCGCTCTCAGGCAGGGCGCGCAGATCGGCGGGCCATTGAACCTTGTCGAGCAGCGGTGTGGGCGGGCTCATGCGCGCGGTGTTTCCTTATTGTCGCGCCGCTTTCCGAGCGCCTTCCCTATCAGTACCGGCGATCTAGGACGAAATCGACGACCTCTGACAAGACCTTGCCCCGGGGACCGAAGAGACCAAGGTGGCGTTTCGCCTGATCGGCCAGGATCTTCACGCGCTCGCGCGTCTGGTCGACGCCCAGGAGCGTGACGAAATTGTTCTTCCCCGCCTCCCGGTCCTTGCCGGCCGCCTTGCCCATGAGGGCGGGATCGCCCTCGGCGTCGAGCAGATCGTCGGCCATCTGGAAGGCGAGGCCCAGATCGTGGGCGTAGCGGGTGAGCGCCCCGCGCGCATCCTCCGAGGCGCCGCCCAGGAGCGCGCCGGAATCCACCGAATAGGCGATCAGCGCCCCGGTTTTCAGCCGGTTCATCCGCGTGATCTGGATGAGATCGTCGCCGATCGCCTCGCCGGCCAGATCGATCATCTGCCCAGCCACCATGCCGGCGGGGCCGGACGCCCTGGCCAGACCCGCGATCAGGAGGCAGCGCATCTGCGGATCGGGATGGGTGGCCGGATCGGCCAGGATTTCGAACGCCAGCGTCAGGAGCGCGTCGCCGGCCAAAAGCGCGGTCGCCTCATCGAATTTCTTGTGCGTTGTCGGCTGGCCGCGGCGCAGATCGTCATCGTCCATGCAGGGCAGATCGTCATGGACGAGCGAATAGGTCTGCACGCACTCGGTGGCGACGCCGACGCGAAGAAGCGCGTTCTCGTCCGCGTCGAACAGCCGCCCCGTCTCCAATGTCAGGAAGGGACGCAGACGCTTGCCCGGCGCGAGCGCGGCATAGCGCATGGCGTGCGCGAGGCGGGCCTCGGGCCCTTGCGGCTTGGGCAGGAGCGCGTCGAGGCCGGCGGCGATGCGGCTGGCGGCGTCGGCGAGGCGGGCTTCGAAGGGCGACATGGAACGTCCATATTGGAGGGCGTTCGCGTTAGCAGGTGTCGCCGAGCGTGCAAACCGGGACCGCGCGCGCCGGTCTCTGCGCCCCGCTCTTCCAATCGCGAAGGCGAGCGGGCAAAGATGGCGTGAACGTAAGGTGTCCGCCGCGCGCAGGCGCAGAGCGCGCTGGGCGGCGTGACCGGGGGAATGCATGGCGTCTGTGGTGATCATCCACGCGGCGGAGAACGCGCCGCCGGCCCGCGCGCTGGCGGAGAAGCTGCGCGGCATGGGGCTCACGCCGATCATCGAGCTGCCGCCGGGCGACGCGCTGCGCCAGGCGATCGGCCAGGCGAGCGCGGCGGTGGCGCTTTGGTCGCCGCAATCGGCGACCGCCGAGGACATCGCCGCCGAGGCCGCCTTCGCGCTCGACAATGGCAAGCTGATCAATGCGCGCATGCAGAACGCGCATGCTCCGGCGGAATTTTCCGCCGCCCCCACGATCGATCTGACCGGCTGGCGCGGCGAGGACACGTTCGCCGGATGGCGCGCCCTGGCCGACGAGATCGCCCGCGCCACCGGCGCCCCGCGCCCTGCCCCCGCCCGGCCCGTGGCCAGCGGCGGCTTCTTCAATCCCGGCGCGCCGCGCGCCGCGCCGACCGGGCCGACAGCCGGCGCCGATCCGATCGCGCTG